>JBEBTY010000003.1:0-178713 GCA_040393525.1 Victivallis vadensis
ATAGCATAATAACAATAATGAGAGAAACACGGTGTTTCTTTCACGGATTCAGGTCTTATGTTATGTCGACATGACAGCATAACACCGAGGAAACCATGAAAAAATTCTTCCGATCGCTATTTGTCTGGGAATCTCCGCTCTCCAGTGGAGTCTTTGGGATGTTGCTGCTGACTCTTCACGCCATCGTATTCCCGCTTATGTTGCCTGCCACGTTTCTATGTTTCGCGCACTACGGTAGTTTTTGGGGCTTTCTGGTCGTCGTCTTTCTTATTCTGGCGTATCTATATGGCATTATCCTGCTGACATACGGTTTTTCCGCAATCCTGCAAAACGGATTCCCGCAATGGCCCAAATCGTTGCTTGAATTCGGGGCTATGGTCGTTGCTTTTTTCGTGCCCATGACCGCCGGACTGCTGATTTTTCTCCCGGCTGCCATACGGCGACGCGATAAAAAAGCGATTGTCTGGTCATGCCTTGCTGTTTTGTTTGGGGTGAATTTACTGTTGTCATTGTATGCTTCTTCTCTTCCATCTTATTTCAAACAGGCGTACTTTTTGATCACTCTGGTGTTTTTCCTTGGTGCGATGATGATGGCGTTGCCGGGATTCCGTCTTCAGCGGCGCATTTTCGTGATGACCGGGGTTGGGATTGCTGCACTCATCGGCATGGAGTTTTATACTTTCTCTCTCGATACCCGAATCGATCGAAACATCGCCGAGTTGGAAAGAAGATTTGGAATTGAATTAAGCGAAGAGGCTTTCTGGCAACGAGAAGCCGTTCGAGAACCGTTGTCACAAGCGCCCTGGCCACTTCTGCAAGAGCACTCCGATGCGTTGAGAGATCTGAGTCGTGACCTGACACAAGACGGCTCACAACTGGAAGAAAACCGGAAACTGATCAAAGAATTCACCGCCAGCATCCCCGAATTAATGCCGACGATCGAACAATGGACGCAAAACGCAATTTCTCCGGTTCAGCATGAACGGATCGAAATGCTGAGCGGGGTATTACTGCCAGATCTCAATTTATTCCGTAGTCTGATTCGCATTTATGCTACCAAATTGCAACTGGCCGCCGCTGCGGGTGACCGGGACGCCATGCTGGACGCCATACGTCGTATGGAAAACCTGAATGCGGGACTATATGAAAGCCAGACTTTGATTGGCGGCCTGGTGGGGATCGCGTGCGACGCAACCCAGCGCAGTGCAATTGCTTACACCTTACCTAATCCGGCATGGACGGATGCCGACTTGCAGGAATTCGCCAAACGTATTCACGAGAGAAGTGAAATCAACACTTACTGGATGCAACGTTCGGTCGGCGGAGAGTTTATCATGTTCCGTAATCTCATGCGGACTATATTCAAGCCGGACACTGATTCTGAATTCTGGAAACCAGTTCTCCCGAATAAAAACATCGCATTGTTTCGCCATAAAATGGCAACCTTGTTCAGTATCTGGCCTCGCTGGGAGCTGTTGGAGGCGACGGTTTACTTCCTGCAACTTCAACCGGTGCCTCTACACGACGCATCCTCGCCTCTCCCCATTCAGGAGCCGATTCATCGCGTGGACAAAGATCTCTTCACCACGCCATCGAAATCAATGTTGATTTGCGGGATGTTTCTCCCTGCGCTGGATCAAATCAAACAACGCAGCATCATAAACCTCGATCAGGCGACGGCGGCAGAGCTGGCAATCGCGGTCGAGCGCTACCGCCGCAAACATGGAACACTCCCGGAATCGCTCGACTCCCTTGTTCCGAAATTTCTCCCGAAAATTCCGGCGGATCGCCTGAATGGACTCCCGTTCCTGTATGAATCAGGCGAGTTGGAAGTCAAACACGGCAATGAAATCGTCCGGCACAATGGCTATCAGATCAAATACTCCGGAGCGGATGCGGATTATTCCTCCAGATACGAGCTTACTGTTCTGAATCCATAGACAAAAAAACACCGGGAGAAGTTTGTTTACTCCTCCCGGTGTCGGAATTCGTGGCTGATTACAGAAGTTCCGCAATCTGAACCGCATTCAACGCCGCACCCTTCAACACCTGATCGCCGGAGACGAAGATGTCGAGGCCGCGTTTGTCGTCGCGAGAAATGTCCTGACGAATGCGGCCGCAGAGCACATCATACTTCTCGGTCGCATCAATCGGCATCGGGTAACGCTTCGCGGACGGATCATCCACCAGCGTAACGCCCGGAGCCGCCATCAGAATCGCACGCGCTTCTTCCGGCGTAATGTCGTTTTCAAACTCAAGGTTCAACGCCTCGGAGTGGGCACGCATTACCGGAACGCGGATGCAGGTGCAGGAAACTTTCAACGTCGGCAAATGCAGCATCTTGCGCGATTCGTTGAGCATCTTCAGCTCTTCTTTGGTATATCCGTTTTCCTGAAACACGTCGATGTGCGGAATCAAGTTGAACGCGATCTGGTGCGCAAATGCTTTCGGATTGGCCGCTTTGCCATCCAGAACATCGCGAGTCTGCGTGACCAACTCATCCATCCCCTTCGCGCCGGCGCCGCTGGCAGACTGGTAGGTCGCCGCGACGATACGTTTCAACCCTTTCACGCGGTGCAACGGAGCGACCGCCACCAACATGATCGCCGTCGTGCAGTTCGGGTTCGCAATGACGCCTTTGTGCCATTTGATATCTTCGCCGTTGACTTCAGGAACGATCAGCGGAACGTCGTCTTCCATACGGAACGCGCTCGAATTGTCGACCATCACCGCACCGGCGCCGGTCACAAACGGACGGTATTCACGCGAAATATCGCCACCCGCGCTGAACAGCGCAATATCCGTACCCTTGAACGAGTCGTGGGTCATCTCTTCGATGACGATATCCTCGCCCTTGAATTTCATCGTCTTGCCAGCAGAACGGGCTGAAGCCAGAAGTCTGAGGTTCTTCACCGGAAAATTACGCTTCTCAAGCGTCTTAACCATTTCGACGCCGACTGCGCCGGTCGCTCCCGCGACTACAACGTTGAAACCGTTCGCCATATTGTCATCCCTCCATGGATCATTGATACATACATCAAACCAATATACCACTTCCCTTGAAAAATTACAATACCATGAGTATATTCTGCAATGACTATTTTCAAATAAATTCGCAGGAAAACGCCTCATGGATACACGGAATTTCGTCGCCGACCAACTTACGTTGCCGGAACTGGTGAAGCTGATCGACTACCACAATCACCGGTACTGGAATCTCGGCGATCCGGAAATTCCGGATACGCGTTATGACGAATTGATGCGCGCTCTGCAGAAAGTCGCCCCCGCCCACCCCCTGCTCACGCAAGTCTACGAAGCCGCCGTTACCGGTAGCGGCAAAGTGCGGCACAAAACCCCCATGCTTTCACTCGACAAAGCCTACTCACTCGAGGATGTGATGAAATGGGCGAACAAGTACAAACGCTCCGATGATGAACCGCTTCTGATCGAGCCGAAATACGATGGCATTTCCGCCGGGTATGACGGCCGTGTCCTCTCCACGCGCGGCGACGGGGAACTGGGCGAAGACATCACCGCCAAACGCCCGCTGATTGAATTGGAAAGCATCGATTACAAAGGCCCCCTCGATCGTCCGGTGCGCGGCGAACTGGTCATCCGCGACGACGATTTCCAGACCCTTTACAGCCGCATCCGTAAAAAAGACGGCGGCACCTACAAAAACTCCCGCAACGCCGTCGCCGGAATCATGGGGCTGAAGGAGATCGACGACATGTTGGCGCAAAAAGCCAAGATCACGCTGGTCGATTACAATATGATCTCACACCGGGTCGCGCTTTCCGAACTGTCGGCAAAGTGGGATTCCCTGCTGACGGAGCTTGCCACCCTCCCCTATCCGCAAGACGGCGTGGTCGTCAAGTTCGCCGACGCCGCTTACGAGAAATCGCTCGGCAACACCGCACACCACCCGCGCGGACAGATCGCCTACAAATTCACCAACATCCGCCGTACCACGAAACTTCTCGACGTGGAATGGAGCTTCGGCAAAAACTGCCTGACCCCGGTGGCGCATCTGGAACCGGTCGAGATTTCAGGAACCACCATCAAACGCGCCACACTTCACAACGTGCAGAACCTGATCGATCTGAATATCGAAATCGGCGATACCGTAACCGTCGAACGCGCAGGCGACGTCATCCCCTATATCGTCGCCGCGGAACCGGGGGAAACACGCCGGTCGCCACTGATCGACATATGCCCCTGCTGCAAAACCGAACTCATCCGGCGCGGCCCGGAGCTTTGCTGCCCGAACCCGGAGTGTTTCGAGACCGAACTTCAACGCCTCGCCGCCGCCGTCCGCAACCTCGGAATCGAACGGCTCGGGGAACCGACGCTGCGAAAACTGATGGAGAATTCCGGTGTTCGCCACCTCTCCGACCTCTTTGAATTGAAGGTGATGGACATTTTGCGGCTCGACGGATTCGCCGCAAAATCCGCAACGAACTTGTTGGAGGAAATTCAAAAAGCGCGAATCGTCAACGACTACCAGCTTCTCGCCGCGCTGAACATCCCGAACATCGGCGCAAACGTCGCCAAGGTGATCTTCTCCCACACTGATTTTACCGGACTACGCAAAATGAGTGTGGAGGAGTTGAGCGCGATTCCAGGAATCGGGCCAGAACGCGCCCAAGCTCTGGTTCGCGAGCTTGCCGCCCAGTCTGAATATCTCGATGAGCTTCTCGACGCAGTACGCCTCATTCACACCGGAGCAACCGACGAGCGCCAGACCGTCTGCTTCACCGGAAAAATGCCGGAGAAACGCAGCTATTATGAGAAACTCGCCGAAGCCAACGGCTATGCCGCGGCGGACGATGTGACAAGCACCCTCTCCGTATTGGTCGCGGCCGATATCAATGACAGTAGCAGCAAACTTAAAAAAGCAGCGAAACTCGGCGTCCGCATCGCTTCATTGGAAGATTTCCTCCGCGAGCTCGGCGAAGAAACCAGACCGGAGCCAGCTTCCGGCCAGCTCGAACTCTTATTCTAAGATGCCTCCGGCGGTCGGAGGGGCGCTTCGCCCCCTCCGAACCTCCCCGGACCGGGTAGCACCCGGTGGCGCGTATGGCGTTTCTTCTTTTGTCGTCGACAAAAGAAGAAACGCTGAGTTTTTTTAGGGAGAGTTTTTTTAAGGAGAGTTTTTCAGGGAGAGTTTTTCAGGGAGAGTTTTTCAGGGCGCAGGGAGCCGGGGTTGCGGCCGTATCGGTCGCGGAAGGCACGGTAAAAATAGCTCAGATCGTTGAAACCGCAATGAAAACAGATTTCGGAGGCGGTGCGATCGGTGTGCGCAAGCAATTCCGCCGCTTCCTGAAGGCGACGAAGGCGAAGCGACTCCATAATCGTCTTGCCCGCGCCTGCCCGATAGAGGCGACAGAGTCGGCTCTTGTCGACACCGATTTTACGCGCCAGAAAATCTAGTTTAAAATCTTCCCGGAAATAGCATTCGATCAGATGATCCACATATTCGCGAATCGCTTCGGAGCCGCGACGGCGGAAACGCGCACCCGCTTTGCGTGCCAGCAAGATCAGAAGCTCCAATAACAGCAGGCGGATTCGCACCCGATAATTGGGCGGCATATCATCGAACTCACGCTCCAATGTGCGGACGAGCCGCCGGATTTCACCATCGCTCTCGGCAACATAAAGACTCCCCGGCCCGTTGTCGCGAGAACGCCCTCCGCGACGCATGATGGAGAAGAAGTCGAAGTCGTCGCGTAATTCACGCAACCCCTCGCCAAGCAGTTCCGGCATAAACAAGATGTTATAAATCTCCAGCGCCCCGGAGTCGATCCTGAACGTGGTGGCGTCATCGGGATGTACCAGAAAAATGGTTCCGGCTTCGAGCGGATGACGCGCCTCGTTGACGATGTATTCGCCTTCTCCGCTCACCACACAGACGATCTTCCAGAATTCACGCCGGAAGCGCTTCGATTCGTTGAACTCCTCCGGCCGATCGATTTCCCGGTGAATACGGAACGGGAACTCATCTGAGAAAAAACAGACCCGCCGGTAAACCTCCGCCGTTTTTGCCGAAGATTGTTCCATCGTCGTCCTCCTCCTTCCTTAAGGCAGAGCCGGTTCCGGAACCGTGGGTTTCTCTCCTTGAAGCATCAGAATGGAGATTTCCGGCTTGCAGCGAAAGCGCAGCGGCAGAACGCTCGTTCCGACGCCACGAGTGATGTAGATGGTATTGCGCCCCTCCCTCACCACGCCCGACGCGTAACGCTGATCGAAGCGGGACGGGACAAACGGAGCGCCGTAAAAGGGGATGACGATCTGCCCGCCGTGGGTATGCCCCGCCACCGCCAGCGCGTTTCCGCCCTCTGGGAGCGTCGAGTAAATATCGGGCGTATGCGTCATGATGATACGCGGCAGTGAGTCGTCCGGCAACAGGGAGTTCCACTCTTCTTCCGATCGAGCCCACGCGTCGGAGGCGCCGACCAGATGAAAACGTTGCCCATGAAATCCCAGCGTAACGCTGCGATTCTCCAACAGCGGAATCCCGGCCTCGGTCAGCGCATTGATCCAGCTCGCGGCGCCATGCCAGCGGTCATGGTTCCCGAGAATAGCGTACACGCCAAGCGGCGCTTTCAGTTGTGCCAGCTCTTTGGCGACCAGCTCCGGCGGAGCCCCCTGAACCGGACGATGTCCGGCGGCGAAGTCGCCGGGAAGCAAGATCAGGTCGGCCGCCACGGCATTGGTCATCGCGACGCTCTTTCGCAAACGCTCCAGCGCATCCTGCTCCGGCTTGACATGAAAGTCCGCCACAACGGCGATCTTCAGTGGCGGAAGCGTCCACTCGCCGGAACGCACCTCCACCGTACTGGTCGTCAGAAGCCCCGCCTCGTAACGCATATAGGTAATCAATGCGGCAATCAGCAGCGGAATCAGAAACATCCCGCAACCGATTCCGCGCAGGAACCATCGCGCTCGACCCGGCTTCGTTGTCATGCGGCTACCTCTTTCTTCTTTTCTTCTCCCAGCAACGCCGGGTGGGATCGCTCTCCTGCGCACCTCCGGAGCGACGCTTTTTGAGCACTCCGATCTGCTGGCGGCGTTCGGCAAGACCACGGTTAACTGTGATCGGCGTCCCATCCGGAGCCTTTCCGGTATAATACATCGCGCCGCCCATGGTCATCGGCAGCGGGATATAGTCTTGAACCTGTTGAAGACTCCAACGTTGCTTGTTCAAAAAGTCGTCCACCGTCTTCATCTCCTTCTCGGAGCAACCCGGAAAGTTCGAGATGAAAAGCGGAATCAAATACTGTTCTTTCCCACACTCTCTGCTGATCTGGTCGAAGACTTCCATGAACTTGTAGAAATCCTCCGCCGGGCTTTTTCGCATCAGTGCCAACACCTTCGGGTCAAGGTGCTCGGGCGCGACTTTCATATGTCCCGACACATGGTATTTGATGATTTCCTCCAGCAGCTCCGGCTGGCGCAGCGCCAGATCGAGCCGGATTCCGGAATTGATGTAAAGATTCTTCACTTTCGGGTGCTTCCGCATCCGCCGGAGCAACTGAACCGTTTCTCGCCCGGTGCAAACATAGCTGGAACAGGGAACCGGGTAAAGGCAGCTGGAACGCTTGCATTTTTTGCAACGCTCCAGATCGTAGCGGCTCTCATAAATGTTCCCCGCCGCGCCGCCCACATCGCTGATCGTTCCTTTGAAAAATGGCTGCTCGGTAATGGCGTCAAGCTCACGCATAATCGAGTCTTCGCTGCGGCTCATCACGTGCCGTCCCTGGTGCACGACCAACCCGCAAAACGCACAGCCGCCGGGGCAGCCGCGCACCGCCTGAATCGAATCTTTGATGGTATCGAACGCAGGAATCCGCCCTTTGTATTTCGGGTGCGGGATACGGGCATAAGGCAATTCATGAACCCGATCCAGCTCCTCCGCATTCAACGGTTCCGGGGGGGGCTCGATCACCAGCAACCGGTCGCCGTAACGCTGAAGAAGCCCGCGGCCGGTCTGAAAATTCATCTCACGCTCCACCAGAACCGTCGCCGTCATCAGCGCGTCGCGGCTGGAGAGCATCTCATCGTAATCCGGCAGATAGACAAAATGATCCCCCGGCTCGAACGCTTCCGCCGCCTTTTTACCAAGCAGGCGTGCGGTTCCACGGATTCCATCCAGCGGCAGCCCCTCGGCAAGCCGACGATAAATCTCCGGCGTCGGGCGCTCGCCCATACCGTAAACGAGGATCTCGGATTTGGAATCCAACAATACCGACGGCCGGATTTTATCCTGCCAATAATCATAATGGGCAATGCGCCGGAAGCTCGCCTCCAACCCGCCAAGCTGAACCGGAATTCCCGGAAACGCCTGCTTCACCAGTTGCGCATACACAATCAATGCGTGAGCCGGACGCTTGCCCGGTTCTCCATTTTCACTGAAACAATCGTCTTTGCGGAAGCGGCGGCCGACGGTATAGAGATTGACCATCGAATCCATATTGCCCGAAGTGACCCCCACGCCGATGCGCGGACGCCCCATCACTTTCAACGCTTCGGGATCGCGCCAATCGGGTTGAGCGACAATGCCGACCCGATAACCGCAATCAGTCAATTGCCTCCCGATGATCGAAACTCCGAAAGACGGGTGGTCGACATAACAGTCGCCGGTCACGAGAAGAATATCAAGCTCCTCGTAGCCGGCCCGTTCCATCTCGCGTCGCGTGGTGGGCAGGAAAACCGGCTGGATGCGTTTATTCATCGCTCTCCGGCTTTCTTCAGGATTCCATCCGCCGGAATCGAGCGCGGCGACGTAAAGCTCCGGCCGTTCAGATTGCTGAACACCACCGGCTGCCCGGAGCGGGCCTTGGGCGGGAAGAGTGAACGAAGCTGAAGCGTTTCCGTCTGTGCAAAGCCGACCATGGTGGCGTCAAGCACAAAGAGAAGCGTGTATTTTTCATTGCCCGCCGCGCGTTCGACCTTCCACGTTTCAGCGTCATATCCCGCGTCGCCGATGCGAAGCGCAATGCAGGGGTAGCTGCGGCCGAACGCCTCCAGCGCATAATCGTGAATCGAGAGTCCGCGCCCTTCGGCGGCCTTCACCACCAACGCGGCATAAATGCGGCGAGTGAAGTCAAGCGGAAACGCCTCCGGGTCTTCATTCGTGATCTGAGGTTTCACGGTGGAAAGCTCCGCAGCAAGAATTTCACCGCTGCGAAATGGCTGCGTTGCGGCCGCAAGCGGCAGAACAGCAGAGAAAACAAGCAGCAGAACGACGGCAATTTTTTTCATCATCATGACAGAATGCTCCGGTTAACGTATCATCGTGGTATACGGATAGTGAAATATAAGCCCCCTTCTTGTGAATTTCAAGGGATTTTGAATTGAATTTCACACTCAGACAGAGTATATTAATCACTCGGACACATATTGGGCGCACCCTGCGCCGGAAATTCTGCGGACTATTGACTATGGAAACACCCGATCTTACTGTCAAACACCTCGGAACGCCGACGATTCCGTCGCCGTTGACCGGCGTGAAGTTCATCTCCCCCGACGCGACCGTCATCTATGCAAAAGATACCGTTGAAGTCGAAACAGAGCTGAAGAAAAACGGAAAAATCAACGCATTCGAGGCAGCTGGCCCGCGTGAGAAAATTTATCACGACCCCTCCTGGACCCATGCGGCGATTTTGACCGCCGGCGGCCTTTGCCCCGGCCTCAACGATGTGATCAAGGGGCTGACACGGACGCTGATGCTGCGCTATAACGTGCCGATCGTCTTCGGCATCCGCTACGGCTATCAGGGTTTGAACCCGGCCTATGGCCATGAACCGCTGTTGCTGACCCCCGATTCGGTGGACGCGATCCACGAAGACGGCGGAACCGTGCTCGGCAGTTCACGTGGCCGTCAGGACGAAGGCATCATGGTGGAAACGCTCAAGCGCATGAACATCAAGATCCTCTTCTGCATCGGCGGCGACGGCACGTTGCGTTGCGCGCACGACATTGCGAAAGAGGTGGAACGGCGTGGGCTCAACATCAGCGTCATCGGCATTCCCAAGACCATCGACAACGACATCAACTACATCAATAAGACGTTCGGGTTTGAAACCGCCGTCTACGCAACCGGTCCGATCATCTCCGCCGCCCACAACGAGGCGAAAGGAACCCCGAACGGCATCGGCCTGATTCGTGTGATGGGGCGGGATTCCGGCTTTATCGCGGCTTATGCCACGCTGGCCAACACTCATGTGAACTACTGCCTGATTCCGGAAGATCCGTTTTCGCTTTACGACGGGGAACACGCTCTGCTGCCCAGTCTTGAGCGCCGCCTGAAGTTGCGAAAGCACGCGGTTATCATCATTTCGGAAGGAGCCGGGCAGCATCTGTTTGACGAAGGCTCCGACAAGCGCGACCAGTCCGGCAACATTCAGCATCATAACGTCGGCGAATTCCTGCGGGAGAAGATCACCAAGTGGGCCAAAGAGAAAAAAATCGATCTCTCGGTCAAATACTTCGACCCCTCCTATCTGATTCGCAGCCTTCCCTCCAACGGAACCGATGCGGTGTTCTGCGAAATGCTCGCCCAGCATGCGGTACACTGCGCCATGGCCGGTTGTACCGACGTGGTAATCGGGCACTGGAACGACCGCTTCACCTACGTCCCGATTCCGGTGGCAACCAGCTCGCGCAAGAAGATCGACGTGGAGTCCGAACTCTGGGACAGCGTCAAATCCGCGACCTGGAAGTTTTAAGCCAGTCAACGAAAACGAAACAGGAGAAACACACGAGTGTCTCTCCTGTTTTTTTTATTTCACTATAAATGCACTGATTTTTTTTCACTTTTCCCGCTTCCGCTATTGACAAATCGAATCCGATCTGCCATAATATTAGCAGAAGCATCAAAACGTTTTTCCTTTGTTTGATTGATTTTTCGTCAAGAAACGCTCCCGGCCTCCTCTGAACTTTGGCGATGCCGGTTGCGCCGGAGAAAAAACGTTTTGACAATTTCAGAACATACCCATAGCTTGCTGGAGCAGGATGCGAAAAAAGGCGACAACAATCATTGACGTGGCGCGGGCGACCGGAGTATCTCCGAGTACCGTTTCTCATGCCATTAGCGGAAAACGGGCCATCAGCCCTCCGGTCAAAAAGAAAATATTTGAAAAAATCCAGGAGCTGGACTACCGTCCGGCCTTTTACGCGCAGGCGCTGAAAAACAGTTCGACGGGTCTGATCGGGGTCGTCGTCAGCGAATGCCGCAATCCGGGAGCCGCGCTGTTTCTCGACGGACTGGCGGCAAAACTGGAAGAGTTCTCCTACAAACCCGTGATCGGCCTGACCGGAATGAGCCATGAAAAAGGAGAAGAGATGCTCCGCCGTTTCTCCTCCGGACTGGTGGACGGCGTCATCAACCTTCTGCCGTACATTACCCCTGACGAGGCGCAGGAGCTTTGCGGCGTGGTTCCGGTGGTGACCAACATTCGCGAAAGCATCATCCCGGTGATCCTCGATTATTCCAAACTGACGCTCGACATTCTGGAACACTTCTGGGAACGGGGACACCGCAAAATCGGTTATATCACTTCACGAACCCGCTTTGAACGGGAAGATCCGACGCCGCGGCTCATGCAGAAATTTTTTGAGGAACGCAACACTCCATTTCATCTGGAGGAGCAAACCTTTCCCGGCGACGACTCGATCGAGGGCGGCATCCGCGGCTGTGAACATCTCTTCCGCAATGGGAACTGCGTCAGCGCGGTTTTTTGCGGAAACGATATGATGGCGTTCGGCGTTTACCGCTGGGCCTATGAACACAAAGTGTCGATCCCTCACGACCTCTCCGTCGTCGGTTTCGATAACGTTCCACAAGCGGCGACGATTGTTCCGCCGCTCACCACCGCCAGCTTCCCCTATGCGGAGATCATCGATCATACGGTTCGACTGCTGATGGCGAAGCTGGAACGGCGGCAGGTTGCCCCCGGCAAAATGATCCTTGAAATGCCGTTGATTGCCAGGCATTCTGTTGCAACAGTTACCCAACCCCAGAAAAAGGAAATGATAGTATGAAAAAACCTTTCACGCTGATTGAACTGCTCGTTGTGATCGCGATCATTGCGATCCTCGCCGCAATGTTGCTTCCCGCGCTCAATCAGGCGCGGGAACGGGCTCGAGCCGCACAGTGCATCAACAACAAAAAGCAAGCGACGCTGGCGCAAATTCAGTACTCCAACGATTATGAGGGGTACTACATCGGCTATATGCAGCAGACGGCCACCCAGAGCGCCTATACGACCGAGGGGCTCTGGAACTCCATACTGTCCAATGGTCGAGACGCCAGCGGAATTCACAGCATCGTCGGAGCCGGCTATGTCCCTCGCGCCACCCTGCAATGTCCGTCGGCTCAATTTCCGACGGCATTCAGTGGCTGGAACAGTACATTCGGAATCGAAAACGGAAACGCCTGGACCGGTGATCGGTTGACCAAACTCGGCAACTATATCAATCGCCAGGGTTCCGGCCCGGAATTCAGCACATTCATTATCGGAAGAATGAAGAGCCCCGGAGATACGCTCTTATTCGTCGACACGGTCAATCCGAAGGCGACCACCACCTATTCATTCCCGCGATTCATCTACGACAACATCATTGCAGCAGGCGATCCGGCCGCCGCTTACGCCGTTCACAATGGCCGGATTTCTTCGGCATTTGCCGATGGACATGCGGCAATACATTCAGGAAAAGAGTTGAACGCGATGCCGTACAATCTCCGCGCCTGGTATGAGACCACTCTTACATTGACCAAGTTAAGCAACTAACCGAAGGAATATGATGAAAAAGCACTTTACGTTGATTGAACTGCTCGTTGTGATCGCGATCATCGCGATCCTTGCCGCCATGCTGCTTCCCGCACTCAACCAGGCGCGGGAGCGGGCACGAACCGCACAATGCCTCAACAACAAAAAGCAGGCCATGTTGGCACAAATTCAATACTCCAACGACTATGAAGGATATTATATCGTCTTCATGCAGCAAGATCCCGCCAATGCGGAAACCGCCAGCGGGATCTGGTCGGCTATGCTGACCAACGGGCGGAATGCCGCCGGAATTCACAATGTCGCAGGGGGCGGCTACGTTCCCAGATCCGTGGCGCAATGCCCGTCTTCCCCTCATCAGGCTCCCGCATACAGCGCATGGCACAGTGTTTACGGAATCGATGCGTCCAGTGCGCCAACGGGTGACCGTTTGACCAAACTCGGCAACTATGTCAATAAGCAGGGCAGCAACCCGGAGTTCCACACTCTGGCGCTCGGCAGAATGAAAAGCCCGGGAGATATTCTTGTCTTTGCCGATACCTACAAGAAATCCAATCAAAACACGCTCTCCCGCTTTGTTCACAACAGCCTGTTGGAAACAGCGGCAGTTTATGAAATTCACAATGGACGCACTTCGGCTGCATTCGCCGATGGACATGCGGCAACACATACCGGTGAAGAGTTGAAGGGGATGCCATATAATCTGACCAAGTGGTACGATGGGAATCAGATAGAGCACTAAACGAAACGATTGCGTGAAACCATTGCTCTCGCGGCAGATGCAATTGCGCACTGCCGCGAAAATTCAAAACTTGATTTTGCGACATGTCTTGAGCATTTAGCTGATTATGCTATTTTTCTAGCTATTCATGGTATGCAGAGTTACTCTTTCCGGGTATAATATTGAACAGTGAAACATTTGAAGACAACAAAAATTTTATCTTCACAATTTTTACGACAACTTGATCATGACAGAAGAAGCAAATCATCGAAAAAAGACACACTCACTCAGAAGGAGCAAGAAAATGAAGAAAAATTTCACATTGATTGAACTGCTCGTTGTCATCGCCATCATCGCGATCCTCGCCGCCATGCTGTTGCCCGCGCTGAACCAGGCCAGAGCGCGAGCTTATACAGCAAACTGCATCGGCAACCAAAGGCAAATCAATACGGGTATTGTTATGTACTGCGGCGATTTCGATGATAAACTACCGCCTAATGTGCAAAATGCAACGGGTAGTGTCACTGAAATTCGCTCTTTATCGGAAGCCACTAATGCCGGACTGGGAATTGTTGCTGCGGGAGGATATTTCGGTTCTGCGGCGGATTTCTCCAAACGTGTTCGCGACTCGGGAGCCGCGGATGCAATCCCTCGCCCAGCGATCCTTCATTGTCCGAGCAATCCCGCCAATGGCTGGACACAACACGTCAACTTTTCCGACTACATGTATGTGCGTGATTCCTCAAACATTACGCTTCAAAACGCACAAAGTTTCAATAAGCCGCTGAGCCGCTTGGCCAATGAAGTGCTGGTTTATTGTGCAGCAGCCGACTTCAAATTGCGCGGCGGTATTGATGCCAGCTATCTTGCAACAACCGGACATAGTACAGGGACCACTGTGTCCCGTGCCAACGGCTCCTGCGCTTGGATCGGAATCACTGTTTATCGCAGTATAACCTCCGACGAATTAGGCAAAAAACTGGCTTTGATCGACAACGCAAACTAATTTTTTTTGAATGAACAACCCGGCCAGGCAGAATCGTCTGCCTCGCCGGAATTTTATAACCATTTTGGAGCATTCATGAATTTCAAGCCGATCCTTTCCTGCCTGGGCGCCGCTCTGTTGTTTCAGACGGTCTGCTCGGAAGAACTGTTGAAGAACGGAGATTTCAATCTCGGCGCAGACTGGGGTGTCCCTGCGGAATGGCACTTTGGTAAAGCCGGAAATGTCGACGTGGAGATGAACAAAGTCGGAGCGACGTTACGCATCGCCAACCGAACGCCGAAAACTCCCAATGTTTATGGTTTCCTCCATCAGCAGTTTAAGGCAGAAGCAGGAGTGGAATACACGCTGACCGGGCAGATCAAGGGAAGCGGCCAACTACTGTTTGCCATCGGCAAAGGATGGAAAACCCGCCTTATTGCCAAAACGGATGCGGCGGCAGCCAAGTTTAGTTACACATTCACTCTTCAGGCGGATCAACTGGAACCCAATGGAACGGCCACGATCTCCATCATATCTGAAACCCCGACGGCCGGAATCGAACTGACCGAACTGTCCGTTTCTCATATCGCGCCGCAGAAAGCGCCGCAGGCCAATTTGCTGGCCAATGCTTCATTTGAAAAAGGCCCCGCGGCCGGTCGACCGGATGGGTGGGGATTCGGAGCCTCCGGAAACGCCGAAGCGGCGATGCGGATCGACGAAGCGGATGCCGTGGACGGCAAACGGTCACTCCTCATCACCAATGCCTCTCCGCGCAAACCGAACACATTTGCCCAGCTCAACCAATCCGTGGCACTGCAACCCGGCGTCGCCTACGAGCTCTCCGGCCGCGTCCGGGGCAAAAATGCAGAGCTCCCGTTGTTCGCCATCGGCAAAGGGTGGCATACCCGCCTCCGGCCAAGCGCCATCACCCCCGACTGGCAGGAATTCCGCCTGACCTTCACGCTGAAACCGGAGCAGATCGAAGCCAACGGCAAAGCTCCATTCGTCATCATCACTGAGGGATTGACCGAAGAGCTTCGCATCGATGACCTCATGCTCCGTGAGGAACAGAAAAAAATCATTGCACCCATCGACTTTCAAAAGAACGGCTTCTGGAACGTGGCTCCGTTTCAAAAGCCGTTGACCGGATTGACCGCGATTCCGGCAGAGATGCCGACGTTGACAATCCCCGCCTCCAAATTGAACAGTTCCACCGGTGAAATGCCGAAGGACTTCTCCGCCCGTACCGCGCTGGCTTATGACGACAAGGGGCTGATCGTTTTTCTGGAAGCGAAGGACCCCACGATGAGTCTGGAACACGGTGAATTGATGTGGCAGGGCGACAGTGTGCAAATTCGCATTGACCAGGCGGGAAAATCGCACCCGGGTTCGCTCGGCAGCGACTTTGAATTCGGGCTCGCCGTCGATCAGGATTCCAAGGTGAATACCTGGATCTGGACCAGCGCCTCCGAACTCCCCGCCGACAAAATCGAAACCGCCGGAAAGCGCACCGAAAACGGTTATTTCGCGGCGATCCGCCTGAACTGGGATCTGCTGAAAGAGATCAAGTTCCCGGAACAACGTTATTTCACCTTCACGATCGTATTCAACTCCTCCGACAAGCCCGGTCATCGCGATGTCTTTTTCCTGACCAAAGGATTGCATGACATCAAATCCTCCGCGCCTTACATCCGTGCGATTCTGGTCGATCCGACGCAACCGACAGGCGGCGTGAAGATGACGGAAACGGTCGCTTCCGGCGCATTCAAAGGCGATCTTGCGGTTACCGGGCTTGCTTCCGGCAACACGCTGACGGCGACGTTGACCGACGCCAAAGGCGACAGCAAAACCGTTTCCCTCGGCAAGCTGGAGGGAGTGAACAAGAGTGATATATTGGATCTTAATTTCACCCTTCCCCTCGCGAATCTGGCAGAGGGCAACATCTCCGTCGCCTTCACGGCGGACGGAAAACGCGTAGCCGGTTTTGACGGCGTCAACTCCGACCCGGTCAAGATGCAATCCCGCCGCCTGACCGCGGCGATCGAGCGTTACGACGCGTTGAAAAAGGAATTCGACACGTTTTACGGCGATAAAAGCCACTCCGCCTACGCCTCGTTGCCGCTCGCGGTACTGGGCGACACATTGCCGACGATTCGGAAACAGATGGATACGGCAACGAGCGACGCGGCTCGTCAACTCTACGTCACCCGTCTGGAAATGATTATGCCGGGCATCGAAACTTCACTCGCCGACCTTGACACGCTTCTGGCCGAGCTGAAAGCCGGAAGAATCCTGCCGGAAACCTGGCACTTCCGTTCCCAGAAGGTAGAACACAAAAGCGGTTGGCCGTATGCGGAGATGGTCAGTTCAACCGGGAAAACAGAGCGTCGTCCGGTGATGTTCGACGGGTACGGCCATTTCGGCTCCATGTCCTCCTACCTGCCGCGCTTCCAGAACTACGGCGCAAACATCGTCCAGCTGGAATTCGGTCCGCGCGGCATCTACCCCAAACAGGGAACCGGCAAGGAGTTCGAGGCGGATTTTTCGCAATTCAACAAGGGCATTCTGCCGATGATCGAAAATTGCTGGAAGAACAATCTCCAGCTCTGCTTCCTGATCTCCCCGCACTACGCCCCGAACTGGTGGTTGGAGAAATATCCCGAGGTTCAGGCCAAATCCGGTTTCATGAAGTATGATATCCTTCAACCGGAATCGCGCCGGATGATCGCGATCTACATCGCCGACATGGTGCAATATTTGAAATCCCTCCCAAATCCGGAGGTGTTTCACAGCATCTGCCTCCAGAACGAACCGATCCATTACGCGGACTGGGACAACCCTTATACCCGCAAGGCATTCGAGGCGTTTGTGAAGCAGCGTCACGGTTCGCTCGACAATTTCGACCTCGACGCCGGCGTCAACGACAATGCAGTCAAGGCCGAGTGGATCGCGTTCCGCAAAACCGTCATGAATGAATGGACCGCACTTCTGGCCGCCGAAGTGAAGAAAGCCTGGCCGGAGATCCCCGTCCACTCCAAAATCATGATCTCCTCGTCGCCCTTCATCGACCATGGGATCGATCCGGAAGCGTTCGCGCTCTCCAGCGACTACAACGGCAATGACAACTACGGCAACTATCTGGAAGGCGGATACATCTCCGACTGGATGAACTTCGCCCTCGGTCACGAGTTGCAGTACTCCATGAAGCCGATCTCGATCATGAATACGGAGAATCACATCATCCGCGACAACGAGAAGCGCCCGATTCCAAACGAGCACATCTATCTGGCGAACTTCTTCCAGCACTTGACTGGCGCCTCCGGCCTGGTCACGTGGGTATGGGTCGATTTCAAACCGGAACTGGAACAGGGCGTCGTCACCGACCTGCGTGGAAACATCGCGCTGCGTCCCGGCAACATCGCTGCGCACGGCCTCTCTCAACTCGATGTAAACCGGCTCGCACCGGAGATCACGCACTTCGCCAAAGCCGATGCGGAAATCGCACTTCTTTTCAGCCCGAGCACGCTCGGAATTCAGGCGTCAAGCTATAAGAGCGCGTTGTCACGTTTCTACTCCGAAGCGGCGTTCACCGGACACCGGGTTCGTTTTTTAAGCGAACGCCAGCTGGCAGCCGGGGAATTCGGCAAGGTGAAAACGCTCTTCATCATCGGGGCACCCAACATCACCCAGAGTGCTCTGGACGGAATGAAGCGCTTCACCCAGCAGGGTGGACGCATCGTCGTCGACCGCTTCAGCTTGAAGAAAGACGAAATCGATCGGAATATCACCGTCGGCTTCCAACCGGAGATTCTGCCGGACTTCATTACGGCGGACATGCTGAAGCGCGATTATTTCGACAAGGCGACAAAACTGCCGGTCGAGCTGGAAAAAGCCGTTTCTGGCGTGTTCTTCCGCGTGGCTCCCGGCTTGAAACCCGGAACCGCATTGGTCTTCCTCGCCAACTACAGTAAAGAGAAGGCCGCGGTGAAGTTGATCGGCGGCACGCAGTTGCTTGACCGGATTCGCGAAGAAGCCGCCTCCCCCGCATTGACGCTGGAGCCGCTCGCGTTCCGGTTCCTTGAAGTGAAATACGAATAAAATTCAACCCCGATATCAAGAATAAGGAGTTTCGATGAGAAGAAAGAAGTCAACCAACAGCATGTTGCTGGGCGGTGCGATTGCAGCCGCTTCCCTCGTGGCATCCGCCACGGACATCAATTTGATCCGCAACGGTTCGTTTGAACAAGCGGGCGGGGACAGCGTTCCGCTGGAATGGAATTTCTCGAAGAGCGGCGAGGCGCAAGTTTCCGCCCTGTCGACCACACCCGGCGCCGAAGGGGAAAAATGTCTGCGGATCGTCAACCGCCAACCGGAAAAAAAGGCTCATACCTTCGGGATGCTCAGCCAGACAGTCAACATCAAGCCGGACACCGATTACGTGTTCAGCTACAAAGCGCGCGGCGGCGCCAAGGACGTCACCTGGACATTCGGCAAAGACTGGCTGATCCGTCAACCCGTCGTCAATACCACGAATGACTGGAAAGAATTTTCATTCACCCTCCGGGTTCCGGCGAACAAAATGGATGGAGCGAATACCAGTACAATCCGATTGATCTCCGAGGCTCCCGGCGTGCTTGATATCGATGACGTCCGGCTCGCTCCGATGACTCAGACGATTCTGCGCAACGGTTCGTTCGACGGCACCCCGGGACAGGTTCCGGCGGGATGGTCGTTCCGGATTTCCGGCAACGCCCAAGCCACCGCCACGGTGGACACCACCGAAGCGCGGACGGGGAAAACCTCGTTCAAGTTCGTCAACACTTCTCCGCGAAAGGCTCACGTTTTCGCCGCCCTTTCGCAAGGGATGAAAGTTCAACCGGAAGTTGAATACGTCCTCAAAGCGTATGTAAAAGGCGAAGGCACCGGCATTCAGATCGCGCTCGGCACCAAGTGGGAACAGCGCCTCACGCTGAATCCGCGCCCCGGCGATTGGAAATCGTTTGAACTGCCCTTCCGCCTGGCCAAGGACGAAATCGCTCCCAACGGCGAAGCGCCGCTCACCATCATCTCCGACGGCATCACCCCGGGGATCTGGATCGATGATATCACCATCACACCCAAAGTAGTCTGGAATCTCCCGGCCGCACTCTGGCAGGAAAACAAAGTCTATTCGGTGAGCCGCTTCGCTGCGGACATCAACTCTCTCCAGAGCATTCCGCAGGGATTGCCGGTATTTCAGTTGCCGCGCGACACCCGGAACACGGAAGAAGGGATGCCGGATGCGAAGGATTTCTCCGCAAAAATCGCGTTTGCCTTTGACGACAAGGGGCTGATTCTTCTGACGGAAGTGACCGATGACGTCATCATCTCGGACGACAGCGCCGAAATGTGGAAGCGCGACAGCATTCAGGTTCGCTTCGACCGCAGTTCGGCTCGCGCCGGAGAAGCGACGGATACCGACCTCGAAATCGGCTATTCCGTCGGCAAAGACGGTAAAGTCAACACCTGGTGCTGGGATGCTGGACTATCCTCCATCGCGGGGAAAGCGCTCCCCGCCGATCAGACGACGAACCGCGCCGTGCTCACCGAAAACGGCTACTTCCTGATCAGTCGCCTCGGCTGGGACATCCTCGGCGATATTCGGAAAAACAGCAAGTTCGGCTTCACCGTCGCCATCAACGACTCGGATCGCACCGGACACCGCGCGGTCTACTTCCTGACACCGGGCTTGCATGACAAGAAATATTCCAACGTCTACATTCAGGCAATGCTCGATACCGGGAAGCCCGTCTTCCAGGCAACACTGCCCGACAAACCGTCGGCTCAGCTGCTGGAAGGCTCTTTGCAGATGATCAACACGCCGGAAAGCGTGAAATTCACAGCGGAACTGACTGACGTGAACGGCAAAAAATTCACCCGCGACATCGCCAATGTCCGTGGCGTGGAAAAAGGCGAAATCGTTCTTGTCCCCTTCGGCATTTCTCTGGATGACATGAGCAAAGGCAACTACTCGGTCGAATTCAAATCCAACGACCAATCGCTTGGAAAATTCCAGGCAGTCAAAGCCGATCTCTATGAACAGCAGATGGAATCCATGACCGCTTTTGTCGCGAAATTGGAACAGCTGAAGAAAGACGTTGCCGAATTTTACGGCAACCGCACCCAGTCGGAGTATGTTGCAGTTCCGCTCAAGGTTCTGAATCTTCATCTGCCCCGGCGCATGAAGCAGCTCCAGAATGCTGCATCCAAAGAAGAAAAACTCTACTACGCGGAACAGGCCGCCATGATACAGCCGGAAATCGCGGATATGCTGAGCAAGATCGAAACGGATCTGCAGCTCCTCCGCAACGGCGGTAAACTGCCCGAAGTTTGGAGCTTCCGTTCCAGCCCGATCACGCTTGAAAACGGCTGGCCGGTCGCCAAGGTCGTCAGCGAAAGCGGCAAAGAAGAGCGCCGCCCGATGATCTTCACCGGGTATGGACACTTCGGCGACATCGACCGCGACATCGCGGTGCTGGCCGAATACGGAAGCAACGTCATTCAGGTCGAACTCGGCCCCAGCTCGGTATTCCCGAACGAAGGCAAAAACAAGGAGTTCGAGGCGAACGACGCGGTCGTCAAATCCCGTTTCTTCCCGCTGCTTGAAAAGGCATGGAACAACAACACCAAGATCGCGCTCCTGATCTCTCCCCACTACCATCCCAAATGGTTCCTTCAGAAATATCCGGATGTCGCGGCTGCCTCCGGCTTCCTCAAGTACGAAGTCAACAATCCCAAAGCGCGCGAAATGGTACAGGAGTACATCGCACAGCTTTTCGCCATGTTGAAAGCCAGTCCGCACTTCGACGCGATCCAGAGCATCTGCCTCTCGAACGAGCCGGTTTACACCAGCTGCACCCCGTCGGACCCGTTCTCGCGCCAGGAATTCAAAAAATACATGGAGAAGAAATACGGGTCGGTTGCCGACTTCAACAAAATCTCCGGTATGAACTACGCCGATTACGACGCGATGCTCGATGCGGTTTCGCGTGATGCGACGGCTCGCTATGAGTTCTACACCTTCTCCCGAACGGCGTTCGCCGACTGGCACCGCATGATGGCCGAAGCGGTCAAAAAAGCGGTTCCGGGCATGCCGGTTCATACCAAGATCATGGTATTTACCTCTCCGTTCGAGTACGTGTCCGGCGTGGATCACGAGTTGATGAGCGACTTCAGCGAATACAACGGCAACGACAACTACTTCTATCGTCGCGGCCGCTGGATCGCCGACTGGAACGTGACGGCGATGACGCATGAAATGCAGATTTCCGCCAAGCCGGTTTCGATCGCCAACACCGAGAACCACATCATCCCAGACCGGGAAACGCGGGCAATCTCGAACGATCACATCTATTCGGCGAACTTCCAGCAGTTCATCACCGGCGCCAGCACCTTGACCACCTGGGTGTGGGCCGACATTGACTACGACTTCGCCAAAGATCGCCAGAAGCATGACTTCATTGGCAACGTCTACCTGCGACCGGGCAACATCGCGGCTCACGCGCTCGCCGGTCTCGACGGAGTCCGCCTCGCGCCGGAAATCCGGAAATTCATGGATTACCAGCCCGAAGTTGCGATTCTGTATTCGCCGACAAGCACGATTCTGAATCCCGGCTCCTTCCGCGCTGAAGCGGAAGGGCTCTACGAAGAGCTCAGCTTCACCGGTTACCGTCCGCGTTTCCTGTCGGAACGCCAGCTGGCGAAGGGTGAATTCGGCAAAACCAAACTGCTCTATGTGGTCGGATCGCAGAACGTCGCCAGCCAGGCTGTCGCCGGGATGCAGAAGTTCGTGGAACAGGGCGGACGCATCGCAGTTGCTCCGAAGAGCCTGACAATGAATGAATTCAGTGCCCCGCTCAAGGTGAATTTTGCGACGGAACCGATGGCGGTGAATAAGCCGGCGGCACTGACCGCCCAGATTCACCAAAGCGGCATCGCACCGCTTCCGGTCAGCGTCAAGGTGATGCACGCGGAAGGCAACAACGGAGTTTTCTTCCGGGTGGTACCCGCCGGTGACGGCAGCTATCTGGTCAACCTCATCAACTATAACTTCGACGCGCGCAAGCTCACGCTCGAAGGAAATGGAGAATGGTACGACCTCATCCGCGAAGGAAAGTTCACGCCGGCGCTTGAATTGGCGCCGTTGAAGCCGCAGTTGCTGCGCTTCACTCCGAAAAAATAAAAATTTCTGAAACAGAACTTTTTATCTGCCGCTCCGTGGAGTATATTATTCCACGGAGCGTTTTTTTTGGAGGAGAATACAAACCATGCAGACAGTGCCCAAATCCATGCGATTGCAGATCGCGCTTTTCGGCCGGACGAACGTGGGGAAGTCCAGCTTCCTCAACATGATATCCGGGCAGGACATCGCCATAACCTCACCGATCCCCGGTACTACCACCGACGTGGTGGAGAAACCGATGGAACTTCTTCCGCTCGGCCCCGTGGTGTTTCTGGACACCGCCGGAATCGACGACACCACTGAACTCGGAGAACAACGGGTTCGCCGCAGCAAACTGGTATTCAACCGTGCCGATATCGTAGTGATTCTCTGCGAAGCGGAAATCTGGGGAGAACCGGAAGAATCCATTCTGAAGGAAGCCGGAGACCGGAAGCTCCCGGTCGTCGCCGTCGTCAACAAAGCCGACGTGAAAGCACCGGCGGAATCGTTTCTGAATGAGTTGAAAGTCCGTGGCGCCGCCGCCGCGCTGACCGCAAACAGCATTGACAAAACATGCCGCGAACGTTGTCTTGCCAGCTTTAAGCAGGCGCTGATCAACTGTTGTCCGGAGGATTTTATCGCCACCCCGCCGCTGGTCAGCGATTTGCTGAAACCGGACGAGCTTACAGTGTTGATCGTTCCGATTGACATTCAAGCGCCGAAAGGGCGGCTGATCCTGCCGCAGGTACAGACCATCCGCGACGCGCTAGACAGCGACGTCGCCGCGTTGGTGGTGAAGGAGAGCCAGTACAAGGCCGTTCTGAACGAGCTGAAACATCCGCCCGCGCTGGTCGTCTGCGACTCGCAGGTTGTGATGGAGATGGTGCGCGACACTCCGCCCGCAGTCACCTGCACCACGTTTTCGATCCTCTTCTCCCGGCTGAAAGGCGACATGCCGCTGATGGCCGCCGGAGCCGCCGCCATCGGCAAGCTCAAAGCCGGAGATAAGATCCTGATCGCCGAAGCCTGCTCGCACCATGCGACAGAAGATGATATCGGCCGAATCAAGATTCCGCGCTGGCTGGAGAAATACATCGGCGGCAAACTCGATGTAGAAGTTTACGCTGGGCGCGACTACCCCGAAAATCTTTCGGAATTCAAGTTGGTCATCCATTGCGGAGGCTGCATGTTGAACCGCCGCGAGAATCTTTCCCGAATTCAGATGGCGGCACGTGCAGGCGTCCCGGTCACCAATTACGGAATGTGCATTTCTTATACGCAAGGCGTACTGGAACGGGTGCTGATGCCCTTCCCCGCCGCGCTGGAGGCGTTCCACACCGCCCGCGACCAATAAAACAGGGGGCGGATTTTTGCCGTATCGGAATGGTTCTCCGCGATGCGGAGAATCATTCCGGCATTCTGCTATACGGCTTCCCAGAGGGTGACGCAACGTAAGATTGCCGTCACCATGCCGCCGTCGCTCAGCGTTCCGCCCGCATCCCGACGCAAGGCGACTTCCCCGGTTTCAACGGTCAGGGGAATGGTCGCCTCCGTCCAATTCGCGTCGACGGCTATCGAAACGGAGGGGCGCGCTTCTCCATCGACCAACGGCGTCAGAACGATGTTGCCGGTGATCGCCGGATTGGCGCTGCGAATCAATGTAGTGATTTTGCGTAACCGATGAACCGGCCAAGCGAACGAAACGCGCGGAAACGTCGCGTCCAGATAGTGGCAGATTCCAAATTCGGCATCCCAGACCGGAAGCTCCGCCGCAGGGTCCCGGTTCGGAAACAATCCATCGCCTGTGGCCGGAACCGTAATCGTCTGTCCGCTTACCGGAAGCCGGTTTCCAGCCGAATCCGCCAATACGACACTGCCCGAAAGGTCGTTCAGCGTCATACCACCCCCTCCCCCCACGGTCAAGCCGGGTTGCTCGCCGGAACGGTTCCGAGGGCGAAAAGGAATTCGCGCCAGCACCGCGGCGGCGCCCTCCTGCCGCGCCGACACGGTCATATGACAGAAACGGCTCAGTTCTTTGTGAGAGGCAATGGTGAAAAATTGCAAATCACCCGTTTGAATCCGAAACGTCAGGCGTCCGCGCACCGGGTCGGGGTCGGAACCATCCGGCCAATTGCCGGGCAAATTGACGTTGTCCGGCAGACTGCAGAACATCGGGGTAGGCTCCGTACTCCGGACGCAACCGCCGGAAAGCGAATAATCCACTCCGGGTGCGAGCGCATGGGGTGAGAGGCGCCACGACAGATCCGGCATTCGTTCCCGGTTTACAAATTCCAGAGCAAACACGACAGTGGAGTCGAAATCGATTTCCGGGAAAGCACACGGCAGGTGAAGAGCGTCACCATCCTGATAGAGCATCCTCCCGGAAGCCGCATCAATCATCAGATGCAGCGTCACAACGGAATTGGTTTCCATGAAAAAGCCTCCTGTTATTGATTCTTCGGCGAATTCAATCCGCTATACGCCGGAAAAAAGTCAACCTTTGAAGCAATAACAGCAGACGGGAGAGCTGACGCGAACTCCAATCAGGAGAATAACCTATCCAAACCGAAATAGACGGCTACCCCGGTCAGAATTCCGGCGCTATGGTAAATTCCTAATTTGAATTCGGCCCAGATGTCTTCAACATATTCCCCACGAAAAAGGCTGAGTAAATTGGGTGTCCACGCATACCGCCACGCCTCTGAATATTCCTCAGAATCGGCAAAAAAAAGCCGAAATGAAAGAATCAATTCGCCGACCCCGGCTGCCACCCCTAAAATCAAGAACAAGATATTCATTCACCTACATCTCCTATCTGAAAAAAATCAATTCCTTTTCAACCAACCATGCAAGCAAATCACGAATCAATATACGACTGCATTTCATCCCAATCAACCTTCCTATTCGATATTCCTGAATTTCAACGCAAATTACCATCGTGACAGCTTGACAAATGAACCGGATGGGGGTATTTTTCAATGTAATAAAAACCTGCGCTTCATATTGGAATGCAGGCGTGGATTTTTCAAGAATTTTCTTTTTCGCCACACAATCGCTTCGGCGTATTGTGTGGTTTTCTTTTTGCCTTAAACAGGGAGAATATGATATGCGGAATTGGTATTATGCGTTGCTTGTCCTGCTGGGCGGCTGCTGTTACGGGGGGCTGTCCACCGCGGTGAAACTCGCTTACAGCAAAGAATTCACCTTTCATGAAGTCGCGGGGGCGCAATATATTTTCGGCGCGCTACTCGGTTGGGTGTTCTATGCGTTTTCCTGGAACAAATCCCGCTTGAGCAAGAAGCAGGTCGGAAAATTGATGGCGATGGGAGTTCCATTCGCTCTGACCGGAATCTTGTATTATTTGTCGCTCAATACGCTGAATGCGTCGCTTGCCATTGTATTTCTGTTTCAATCCGTCTGGATCGGCGTACTGATCGACTGGGTGGTCAACAAAAACCGACCAACGCTGCGAAAAATCCTGTCGGTTCTGGCTCTTCTCTTCGGTTCGTTGCTGGCGACGGGGCTTCTCTCCGGACAGGAAATACGCTTTGATCTCCGGGGCGCTGGTTGGGGGATGCTGGCCGCGCTGGCATTCGCATCGTTCATTTACATCAGCAGCGCGGTTGAAACTCGACTTCCGGCGTTGCAGCGAAGCACGTTTCTCTGCACCGGGAGCAGCCTTCTGGTCTGCGTGCTGTTACAGCCGGTCACCTTACTTGACATCTCGATTTTGCTGCCACTGGCTCCCTATGGGCTGTTTCTTGGATTTCTCGGCGTGGTGCTCCCACCGCTGCTGTTCTCGATCGGAATGCCGCATGTCGGGCCGGGACTTGGCACGATGCTCGCTTCATCCGAGCTGCCGGTCGCGGTGATCCTGTCGGCGGCGATTTTGTCGGAGAATGTCGATGCGCTTCAATGGATCGGCGTCATCATCATTTTGAGCGGAATCGCCGTCGCCAATCTGACGCCCCAGCGTAAAAACCGCCAACCGGAACCCCAAGCACACCTTGAGTGAATCCTCCGACGCGGCGATCACGCTTCCTGCGAAAAAGCGACTTTTGAGGCTTCGTCGATCTTGGTCGAAAACCCACGCTCCATTCGCAGGATAAACCAAATACAGAACAGCACCAGAAAGTTGGAAACGATGTTGCCCAGCGCGAACAGGACAACGTAAAGTTCATTCTCCAGATTGATCGCCACCCAGAGCTGAGCAACAACCAAGCCTATGGTCAGCAGGAACTTGGAACTGAGCACCAGCATCAGCCCATGGTGTGGGATACCGTTTCGTGGAAGCTGTCCCGCCTGCGCCAGGCGGACGTCGCGCTTGATGCCGCGCAGCAGGTGAAACCAGATGCCCGCCACCAGCAGAGAAAGCGGTAGCACTGCCACCAGGAACCAACGGATCGCGCCGTACATTCCATGTTTCATCAACGGAAGAACCATCACGCATGCCAGCAGCAGAGAGCCGAACATGACGCCGTCCAGCATCCAGAGTGCAACGCGCAGCCATTTGCTCTGGTACCCGGTGGTGGCGACAACCGCCACTTTTTCATACCCTTCTTTGCTCCACGGCGCGGGCGGGTGAAAATGAGCGTCGCCGCCGAGTTGGTTCCATCTCCGGTAAGCCAGCGCGATCAGTACAAAGTTAATCAGGCTTGCCAGCGAAGACCAGACAAAGTAGAAACGATAACAGTAACCGTCCCCGGCGGCAATTCCGCCCCCGGCCCAATAAGCGGTAAAAATCCAGCGAACCAGGTCGTAGAACCCTCCCACCACCATGCCCGCCGCAATCGTACAGGCGGAACGGATCATTCCCTGCGCGGCGCCGAATTGCCCGTAACGCGAATGCGGAAAAAGTCGCATCTGCATCGGCATTGCACACGAAGCCGACAACGCGTTCATGAAAGCGTACAGCAACTGCGCCGCCAGCGAGAGCCAGAAGAAAATCCGCCCCGGCAAATCAATAAACAGCCAGATCCAGTTCATCATCGGCCCGGTCAATGAAAAGATCACCACATATGTGTAAACCCGCAGCGGGTGCCACCGGTCGACAAAGATTGCCGCAAAATAGGTCGCGACAAACGCCGCCACCGCAAGAATCGCGTTGTATTTGCCGATCAGGGCGAGATCCATCTTCATCTCAAGCAGGAAGAACACCTGAAATCCCCAGGCGACACCGGCGAATGCCAGCACGCCGCCGCTGGCGAAAATCAACCGGTAAAGCCGTTCATTGAACGACTCCCGGAAGAACGCTCGAGTCGCCTGCCAGCGACTGATTTTTTTGGTCTGGCTTTCGTCAAGCGGCGGGTATTTCCCCTCCTTCACCATCGTCAGAAGCAAAACGAAGCCGAAAACATAAAGGATGGCGGAACCGGCGAAAATCTGATGCGAATGGCTCTCCGCATATTGAAACAAAAAATAATTGTAAAACGCTCCGGCTGCCGTACCGACCATGCGAAACGCCCCCGCAAAGCGGGCAAGATGAGTCGGCGGCACCACGTCGTTGAACAATGCCCAGAAACCGGTATTCAGAAACTGATTGAAGAATTGAAAAATCAGCATAAAGATGCCGATCATAACAATCGCCAATGTCGCCGGAGCAAAGGATTCCAGAAATGGGATCGAGGTACGCAACCATTCCGCAATCTCCCGGCTCCAGCCCAACAGAAAAAGGCTGATGGCTAAAAACGGCATGCTGGCAGCGATAAACGGAATCCGGCGCCCCCATCGGGTCCGGCAGCGGTCACTCTTGACGCTGACATAAGGCGCAACGGTCATACTCATGAAGTTCGGGATGGTCGAGATAATCATCCCCATAACCCAGTTCGGGCAATTCAACCCTTTTAGTGTCAATGGGATAATGCTCGGGACAACCGTTTCCATCAACGTGTAGCAGAAATCCCCCCACAATAACCAGATGAACAGCGACACCAGGCCAATTTTTGTGTAAGTCAAAGTTCCGCAGCGATAGTTGCGTACACCGTTTTCCGTGTCGGTCGTCGAATCCATGATTCCTGCCGTGCTCCTTGTTGAACGAATTATTTGACACAGTCACTTTGTCTATTAAGGATACAACAAATTATCGCAAAAAGCAAGACGCGTTCATCTTTTTCTTTTGATTTCTTCCTTTTTGAGGTAAGGAGCAAGAGGCAAGCGACATTCAGATCAACGCCGATGGCTTCCACGTCCACGCTGCGAGAAACCGACCGCCGATTCCATCAATTGGAATCTAGAGGAAAAGCAATACGCACCAAATTCGTACGCACCTGCGGACTTTTCCCTCTCAACCGGCTATCTTTCATTTTTTTTTGCAGTTTTTGGCTTTCGTACTTGCTTTTCGTCAAATTTTGCGGTATAATTGCTATGACTGTGTCAGATGAGCGATCCATTTGTGCCACAATTCAAAGGGAATGATAGAATGATGGAAAATAATGGGATGAAGCGAACTCTCCTTGCCGTTCTGGCTCTATTCTCTCCTCTGCTTTTCGCGGGAGAGCCGGCCGTGACGAATCTCGACTTTGCCGCCGGGCTCTCCGGATGGCGCAACGCTTATCCGGAGAGCGTCCGGGCGGAAGCAGAGAATGGGCGGCTGACCATGACCGCGCAGCAAGCGGACGGTCCGGCCGGAGCGGTGGTTCAGTATTTCAAGATCTCGCCCAACAGCTCTTTCGTGTTCAGCGCCACCGTGGAAACGGCGCAAGAAGGATTCGCTTTTCTCAACGTTAAATTGAACAAGGGTGGGAAAGAGATCGCCTCGTTGGAATCTCCGACGGCCGCAGCCGGAACATCACGCCTGGAACAGCTGTTCCATACCGGAGATGCCGACACTGCCGCCGTGCTCTGCCGTCTCCGTCCCGGAGCGGGAAGAGTGGGGAAAACCGCCGTATTCAGTGGCTTGACGTTAAAGAAGGACAATACCATGAAATTTCTACTGGCCGGAGACTCCACTGTCGAAAACTGCAATCCCTCCATCGATCGTGCCGGCTGGGGTCAGCTGCTGTCAGAATTCTGCACGGATGATGCAAAAGTAATCAATCTTGCCGTCGGCGGACGAAGCACGAAGAGCTTCGTCACGGAAAAACGGTGGGAACGGCTCCTCGCTCAGATCTCGCCGGGAGATATTGTCCTCATTCAATTCGGGCACAATGACCAGAAAAGTGAGCAACCGGGGACCTACGCCGCTGCCGATGGCGAGTATCAGGAATATCTCAAACGCTTCATCGCCGACGTCCGGGAACGGAAGGGCGAGGTGATTCTCTGCACCTCCGTCGTCCGCCGGATTTTCAACGGCGATCAAATCAGCAACACGCTCGGCGATTATCCGGCTGCCACCCGCAAAGTCGGGGAAGAAACCGCTACGCCGGTAATCGATCTCTATGTTATCACAGAGGCGCTGCTCAACAAGTATGGACCGGAGAAAAGCGCGGAACTCTTCTACGTCACCCCGGACAATCAGCCAGACCGTTCTCACTTCAATCGCGCCGGAGCAAAATCCGTCGCAGAGGCTGTCGCACGCGAAATCAAAGCACGTAACCTTCCCGGCGCTCAGTATATGCGCTGAAACTCCGAAAAGGAATCAATGTCTAAAAAAAATTTACCTAAACAATGACTGTGTCAGACAAAAGGAAATCATCATGAACAAACAACGTTTCACCTTGATTGAACTGCTCGTTGTCATCGCAATCATCGCGATTCTGGCGGGAATGTTGCTTCCGGCGTTGAACCAGGCGCGGGAGCGGGGAAAGGCCAGCAGCTGCATCAACAATCTGAAGCAGCTCAGTACGGCGGTACAAAGTTATTATGCCACATTCGACGACATCAACATGCCATACAACATGGGTCGCCCCGAAAATCCGGGGGATACCGAAGCCAAAGACTGGAACGAACGCGGAAGTTGGCTGCTTTACACGAATTTCGGAGTTTCGGCCAATCTCGACAAGAACGCCTGGGCCAATATGAGCAACGTAACGGCCTGTCCGTCCGTCACGCCGGATGAGGTGATTCAAAGTGCCTGGACCACCGATAAATTGCGGCCGAGAAGTTATGGGATAAATTATCGCGTTTCCTGGAGCACGAAACCATCGGAATCCGGCACCAAAATCAGTATGCACAAAATCGGCAATTATCGGAACCCCACCAAAGTGGTGCACATCGTCGACGCGGTAACCCCGCCCGGATTCAATGGAAATGACGACGCGCACCTGGACCCGGCCAAGGGAACCAACAAGATCGATGTTTACGACAGTGCCGCGACGTTGCGGATCGCTTACCGTCATCTCGGACGAATCAATATCCTGACCTTGGGAGGGAATGTGGTGTCCTCCCGGCGAATACACCATTCCGCCGGCGATGGGAAAGATCCCGATAAAGTTGTTTCCGAGTTCTAACATTTCGATATGGAGAGAAGCATGAAAAAACATCTGTGGAGCTGTACGCTCGGCGCGTTCGCCGTGACCACACTCCTGTCCGCTGCACCGGCGGAGCAGCGGTTCGAGGCGGAAAATGTACTGGTGAACTCCGAGGTTCTTCAACCGAACACCTTCCGCAAAGGTGTCTGGAACCTCTGGAGCACCGATCAGGACGCGGCAAAGAAGTGGTCGGAGGGCGTCGTCATTCAGGGAAACCAGATTACCGAGGACAGCAAACCGGGTGAAGTCATGCCGGTGCTGCAATTCCGCATTCCGGTTCCCGAAGCGGGCATTTACAACCTGAACGCGACCGTCACCCGAAGCGTCGGCGTATCCATCGACGGAGGGAAAAGCTGGTTCCGGCATTCGGGCAACGCACCGGTCGTCCAAGCGCGCAAAGTGGAAAGCGGTGGAAGTATTGACGTTCAAATCGCCGCCAGTTATGTCCATCCGGAAGGAGCCGGCTCGCCTTATATCGACTACTTCACACTGCAACCGGTCGTTCATGTCGATTCGATGAAAAACGGCGGGTTTGAAAACGGCGTAAATGGAAAAACCCCGCCGGACTGGACGCTCTGGGCGCGGGAGGTGCAAAACGTTTCCGCCGTCATCACAGATGGCGGACGCAGTGGTAAGCATGCGGTGCGGATCACTTCAACCGGAGCTCGCGACTGGGCGTTCACCAACCCGGCCATCAACGTAAAGCCGGGCGAAACATTTGAGGTGACCTGCTTCGCCAAAAACAATGGCGACACCTCATCGAACGGCGATTTACAGATCAGTTCCTATAAAAACGGCAAAGTATTCGAGTTCGCAATGGCTTCCCTGAAATTGGACAAACTTTCGGACGAGTGGAGCGAATATCGACTGAAATTCACGGTTCCTTCTGAAATCGACCGCATCTCTGTGCGCCTGATTGGAAACGGCAAAGGCGATATCAGCGTGGACGATTTCACCATGTTCCCCGCCGAACCGGACCCGAACGCCGTCGTAAAGGTGGCTCCTCCGAAGGGAATCGGCCCGCGCAAGGTTGAAGGATTCGCCGCAACGCGCGTCAAAGAAAAGCTCGGTCGCGGACTGATCGCACTGCCACTGGAAGACGGCAGTGTCTACCTTTCCTGGAGGTTGCTGGAGAGCGATACAAGCGGAATCGGGTTCGATATCTTCTCCCTCTCCGGCGAAAAAGAGGAGAAGCTAAACACGGCTCCCGTCGTCCAAACCAGCGACTTCACGGTGACGGCGCCGAAGCAAGGTACGCGTTACGCAGTGCGCCCTTCCCCCGGTTTTGACGGCGTCGACGGCACGGCGGAGGTTGTTCCGAATCTGGAAGACCGCAATCCCTTTCGCGCATTCCAATTGAGCGATCCATCCGCATTGGTCAACAAAATCGGCATCGGCGACCTCGACGGCGATGGACAATACGATTATGTCGTCCGTTACGGCAACGCCAACGTCGATCCCTGGCATCTCTTCTGGAAGCCGTCGAAGCAACCGTTCACCCTCGAAGCCATCTCCGGAAACGGAAAAACACTCTGGACCAAAGACCTCACCTGGAATATTGAAGGTGGAATCTGGTACGCCCCCTATGTGGTTTATGACGTCAACGGCGACGGCCGTGCGGAAGTGATTCTCAAAGCAGCCGCTCCCGATGCCGGCGATCTGCGCGAAAAAGAAGGTGAAGACGCCGGTAAGGTAATGAGCGGCGAAGAATTTCTGATGGTGCTCGACGGCGAAACCGGCGAAGAAATCGCTCGCGCCCCCTGGCCGAGTCGCGACCACTTTCTCGGTCAGAAGTGGGCCTACAACTACTACTCCCGCAATCAGCTTGCCGTGGCCTATCTGGATGGAAAAACACCGTGCATCGTCGCACTCCGCGGCACCTACGGGTTGATGCTTGCCGAAGCATGGCAGCTCAATGAAGGCAAGCTCGAAGCACTCTGGAGTTATTCCAGCGCCACCCATGGCCGCAACTTTCACGGGCAAGGAGCGCACAGCACTCGCGCAATCGACCTCGACGACGACGGGCGCGATGAAATCGTACTTGGCGGCGCGGTTCTGGATGACGACGGCAGCCCACTCTGGAGCACCGGGCATGGACACCCGGATTTTGTCTACGTCACCGATATCACGCCGAAAAATCCGGGGCTGGAAGTCGTCACCATCTACGAAACCGCCTGCCCGAGCGGCGGCGGATTCACCTGTGTCGACGCGAAAACCGGCAAGGTAATCTGGGCATTGGACAAACCCACCACACATATCCATTATGGATACGGCGGCGACATCGATCCGCGATATCGCGGTTGGGAAGTCGGCGGAGCCGACACTGCCGGAGGAGAAGCCAAAAGCGCGGTGGATCAGCGCCACTACTCGCCCGATGGCGAATTGCTGCGTTTCCGCGAAAAAGCGCCGTATCAGGGAACCGTGTCCTTCGCTTACTGGGATGCGGATCTTCAACGCGAACTGATCCGCCCGGTTCCACTCGATTTCGACGGGGGGCCCTGCGGCGGAAGTTACGGCGGAAAATTCCTGATGCAGGCTGATGTATTTGGCGACTGGCGCGAGGAGCTGCTCACAGTTCAGCGCGGCGAATTTCGCATCTACAGCACCACGATTCCGGCGATGGATCGCCGCGTCACCCTGATGCAGGACTCAAATTATCGGATGACCATCACTGCCAACGCAATGGGATACATCTACGACCCTGCGTTGATGTATCTGCCGACCAATGTTTCGCCGAACCTGAACCTTACGTTCCGCAACAACGAAAAGGGCGCCATGCTCCAGATTGTCGTCAGCACTCCGTTGGAATCCGGTTTGAAAGGAACCCTAAAGTTGAGCTCTGATCGCAAAATGGCCTTCGGACGTGATGAGATTGCGATCGATCTGAAAGCAGGCGGGCTGGAAACATTTGAGATTCCGATCGAAAGGCCGTTCTCTCCCTATGCACTGATTCGCGGCATATTGACACTGGAAGACGGCACGGTACTGCGCGGACAGGTTCCGACAGGCGTGAAGCCTCCGGTTTCCATCAAGATCACTGGAATCGTGACTGAGGCAGAGAATTTTGTCGCCGAACATGGGGGGAAGGTGATGATCCGCACTGACAAAAGCGGCGTCAGCGACAAATGTATTTCGCATTGGGACAAGCCAGGACACGAGCTGGTCTGGAAGCTCAAAGTTCCGAAGACCGGGAAATATCAGATCGCATTGCGTTATTCCTGCGTGGAAGATGCTTCTCGCCAACTGCTTGTCGCCGGTCAGGATTACGGTGTCTTCAATTTCTCGGGAACCGGTGGTTTCGGCGATGGCGCCGCCGACTGGGAGATGGTCAAAATCGGGCGCAACGGTGGTCAACAGATCTTCTCGCTGGAACAAGGCGAAACGGAGCTGCGGATCGTAAATACATCCGGCAGCATGAACCTCGATTGCATCGAGCTGATCCCGGTACCGTAAGCAATCAGCCGATTACGGAGCCGCCAAGGCTCCCAGGCAAAACAAAAAAGAAGTTCTCGTCGCAAAGACGAGAACTTCTTTTTTATGTATCGGAAGCTATTCCGTCAGGAATTCAGCTTTAACCAGCTCAGCTCCAATTCCGCTCTGAGCCGGAAAATATCTCGTATGCAATTCTGCTTTCTGAAGTGCTTCGCCATGTCCGTCATAGTAGAAAAAGTTACAGTATCCACCATGAATCTGAAACGGTTTGCCAACCGAGTTGGAAGCCGCTGTATTCGTCAAATCAATAAGTTGGTTTGGCTTTCCATCTTTAGCAACTGAGCACCCTCCTAAAATGAGGAGCGAGGGAGAAATTTGAACATTGGCCGACGTGTAGAGGAACTTGGTCCCACGGAAATCAAACCCACCTTTGTCGGTATCGTTATAAACGGCACCATAGATTTCTTTCACATCATCATTAAAATTAGTAGGATCCGCCTCCTGAGACGAGTAAGTTACAATCGACGGGCAACGGAGAACCCTAACGTCAGACACAAGATTGCGGCGATGCAAGGTATAGCCCCAGTTTCTCCAAAGATTGGAGCTGCTGGACGGAGTTGCCGACATAAAGTATTGTTTTTCTTCATTCATGTAGGCACTGATAAACGCAGTCACCTGCTTTTGATTACTCAAACAAGCAGTTCTTCTGGCGCGCACTCTGGCTCCATTGATTGCCGGAAGCAGAATGCCTGCCAGAATGGCAATGATGGCGATCACCGCCAGAAGTTCAGTAAGCGTGAAGTTTGAACGCTGCAGTCTCATAAATAATTCCTTCCAAATGGCAAACTCACTGTCTTGTTTTGTGGAACCCACAATCATTCACTCAAGGATAACCTAATTGGTTGAAGCCCATTTGTCAAGTGTTCTCGTTCCGCTTACCGATGATTTTAGTAAAAAAAACCATTTCTGATTTGAAAAACCGTTGAAAAGAACTTACTATATCAATGTAGGAAGACTGTGTGCCGGAATTCCGGGCTCCGAACGATACAACCGAAGTAAATACGGGAATAAAAACCATGAAGACGCGAAAACCGTTTACCTTAACCGAACTCCTGGCTGTCATCGCCATCATTGCTATTCTGGCCGGCATCCTGATCCCTGCCATCGTAATCGGGCAACAAAGAGGTCGTATCACACAAGCCAAAGCGGATATGCAAACTATCATTAGTACACTTACACAGGTTGATGGCACTTATCAACAGATTGTCAAGTCACCTTTCAAATTTGGAGGAAAACCCGCCATTTCGGAAAGCACATTTAAAAGTGATTACAAATTTATCCAACTGACAGACGATACCAGTGACAGCGATAACAACTCGGCGAACGAAGCATATGATTACTTCATGATTGAATTATCTGACCCGCAGAAGCTGAACGTTGCAGACATAAATATCAATAAACGCAAGATCAGATTCCTCGAACCGCAAGCAAACTACGACCCGGTGGCTACCCCCAACAATAACATCCAAAATAAAACAATCTGGCGTGACCCGTGGGGGAATCGGTATGTCATCCTGATCAATACCAACTTCACAAAAGTCCTTCCGAACCCGTCAAGCACCACAAGCTCCAACTTGACAAGCGCCACCAAAGCATTGGCAACCAATGTCGCAGTTTACTCTTGGGGTCCTAATGGCGTCGGAGACCGCGGCAAGAATGCCGCAGACGGTACAGGCTCGGGTCAGGAAGACGATATCGTGAGCTGGTTGTAAATCGATATACCCCGAAGCCTCTGTGCAGATTTTGAATCTGCATGGAGGCTTTTTTATTTTATCAATATCAAAGGAAGCAAAAATATCTTTTGAGAAAATCGTGTTTTTCTCGTGATGACCTCTTGCTTTTTCGATTCTTTTTTACTATAATTATCATTGTATCGAGAATCAATACATTTCCGGGATGTATTTTTTTTGAGTTTAATGTATCGCAAGCCGATACAATGATAGATCAGGAACTTTGCACATGGTGACACCGAATAAGAGCGAGCGACTTTATCTGCAACTATGGCAGCGCATTGCCGCGATGCAAGACGGGGAACCGTTCCCGACCGTACGGCAGTTGATGGCAGAGTACAGCGTCAGCCAGTCGACCGTAACCCCGGCCATCAACCAGTTGAAGGAAAAAGGGTTGCTGGAAGCTCACGTCGGGCGCGGCAGTTTTGTCCGCAAACAGGCCATGGGAAAACCACGGATGCTGCTGCTGCAAAACACCTGGCCATCCGACAACTTCAAAGAAATGGCCTCCACGTTGCAGGCATGCGCCGAAAGCGACGGCTTCCGGTTCGAGCATCGGTTTTATGACTATCGTGACGACATCACTCCGCGGCTCAATTCGTTCGATGCCGATGTCATCGTCATCGACGCCATTGCCAACGACCTGCTGACGTCGGAGCAAATCATGGCGATCTCGCATTGCCCCATTCCGATTATTTTAAGCCGTAACTCCGTTACGGTCAGCCGGATCAATTATGTTTGCGGTGACAACACCGCGGCGGGAATGAATACGGCGAACCACCTTTATCATATGGGTCACCGTAAATTCGGGCTTCTGATCAACGAGCCGCACATTCATACGGCGAACTGTTTCATTCGGGGGTTCCGCAGTTGTGCGGCTTCCCACGGATGCAGTGTCGAGGTACTCGACTGCGGCATTCAACCGGGGGAAAGCGCACGACCGCACGTGGAAAAATTCATGAATGAATATGCCGCCGGGAAATACGACTTCACCGCCTTGTTCCCGATCAGTTGCGACGGGGCGCTCGTTGCGCATGAATGCCTCCAGAAGCTGGGCTTGAGAGTTCCGGAAGATCTCTCCATCATCAGTGCCGGAGCTCCAACAAAATACGATTGGCTCACCGCAGTGGATTCCGGAATCGCGGAAACCTGCCATTCGGTCATCAAAATAGCGCACGACATTCTCGGCCAGAGAAACCAGTGCCGCTGTCAGATTGAGTTCCCGCAACGACTGATTATCCGAAAATCCGTCTTAGATCTTTCACAAACAAACAACTTATTCAAGCAAAAGTAACCAATGTCGTACCCTGAACAAACTATGATTGGAAAGGACGAAACCGTATGAAAAAGAGAGCATTCACCCTGATCGAGCTTCTGGTCGTAATTGCTATCATTGCAATCTTGGCAGGCATGCTGCTTCCGGCATTGCAACGAGCGCGTGAGTCAGCACGCAAAACATCATGCACCAACAACTTAAAACAGGTTGGAACCGCATTGTTCATGTATTCCGGCGATTATGAATATTTCCCTCCCGCCAAATCTGCCGACATGGGCAACTTCAATACGCAAGGCTGGCACTGGTTGACCATGCCCTATCTCGGCATTGACAACAGCGTACCAACCTCGGATCAATGGTTTGAAGCGGCAAAACGGCGCGAAACCGGGGTACTGCACTGTCCCTCTATTCCGATGCCGGCAAAGGGAGGCCTTCTGGATCGGATCAGCTACTCCATGTACGGATTTGGTCCTCTGGTCATATGGTTTGGCTTCACGCCGGCAAAAGTCGCAAGAGGAGCAGGAACGGCCTCCACCAGTATTTTCGCAACAAAACCGGGAGCAATGACGACGAAAACCGAACCCGGCTGCGCCCCCACGGTTTCCACCATTCCTCTTGTCGCGGAACGCGCCCTGGATACCTCTTCCGACGCTACCGACATCGCGTTCCAGGACGGAAACCAGCTGGGATACGCGACCTCTTCCCCGAGCATTCAGGGAGTCGCCCCCAACGGGGATAGTGCATTCTGGTTTGCCTACCGGCACAGCGACCGGAAAAATATCCTCTGGCTTGATGGTCATGTGGACGATGTGCGCCTGAATGAACTTCACCATACCGGTGTGAGAAAATAATTTAAATCCTGAGATAAATAAAATTATGAAATCTTTGATTACTTTTCTTTCCGTAACCACCCTCGGCAGCCTGTTGTTCGCGGCTCCGGCAGATTCATCCGCTCCCGGCTTGAAGCTGGCGCTTGAGGGTGGAGTAAAGAAATACATTCCGGGGGGCGGCGCTCCCACCGAATACTCCCATGTCGCAGACAAGGGCGTGGAAATCACCTGGGAACCGGCCAAATCGAAGTATATCGAGCTGGCGTTCGGCCGCCCACTCGTGATCCCGGAATTCAGCAAGCTCTTCGTCACCGTACGTTTTGAGGCTCCGAAAGGATGCCCGGTACGGAAGATCGGTCTGCGCCTGACTGACAAAACCAACGAAACATTCCAATTCTCGAAATCGGTCAACTTCGCGCAAGGTGGCATATTTGAAGAAACCTGGGAGGTTTCCGCCGGACAGTGGCCCGGGGGAAGCTGGGGCGGCAACAACGATAAGACGCTCGATCAACCGATGAAGGTGTATGGGTTCGGCGTCGACTATGCAACCGATGCCGCCGAGGCGAATTTCCGTATTCTCTCCGTCAGTGCGGCGGTATCCGGGGGAGCGAGCGCAATCGCAACCCGACCACTCTATGAATTCAACCTCTCGAACATCTTTGCACGCAACTGGGGCAGCGGGGAGCTTTCCCTCGGCCCCAATGGGTTGCTACTAAGCGGCATTCGCGGGGAAACCTCGGTCAACGACCGAATGGGGGCACTGGTCTACTACGATTCACGCCCGGCAGTTCTGAAGGTTGACGCGGTGCTCAATTCCGGACAGATGAGAAATTACTGGGTGCTCCGCGACGCCAAAAACAAAGAGATCAAAACTCCGGCACTCGACCTGAAACCGGGAAAGAACACGCTGGTCTTCGACCTCTCCAAGTTGTTGGCCGACGCGACACTTCCTCTTCGAGTCGAACGGTTCGCGCTGATTAATTCCGGCGACGTCGCCGGTTCGGTTCTGTTGACCGGCAGCACGCTCGGCGTCGATCAGCCGCTCATCGAAGCCGTCGATTTCGAGGTGTTGACCGGCAACGCGATCCGGGTGCTGAAGCGTGGCGAGGAAGGCGCGTTTCAATACCGTTTCACCAACCGCTCCGGCCAGCCCGGAGAATTTCTGATCGCGCTCGATCTCAAAAGTTTCAACGGCAATACACACCGTCAGGAATTCAAACTTACGCTTCAGCCGGGCGAATCCCGCCTTGTGCCCTCCGATTGGAAACCTGACGCATTCGGTCACTGGGATGTGACCGCCACAGTGTCGGTTCCCTCCGCGCCAGAACTGCGAAACCGCACGCTCCGCAGCTTCGCCTACCTGATTCCGTCCGGGCCGACGCCGGGACGCGCACCGGGATTCCTCTTCAGCGTCTGCACCCATTCGGGTCGCTGGAGCATGGTTGACCAGCTGCGCGAAGCCGAAGCCGCCGCGATCTGCGGCGTCAAAGTGGTGCGCGACAGCGTCGAATGGGGCGGAATTCAGCCCGAACGCGGCGTCTGGAACTTCGATAAGATGGACTTCCTCGTCAATCTCTACGAGATGGCGGGCATCGAACATCAGGCGCTCTTTGCCTTCACCGCCAAATGGGCCGCCACGCCGGAGCGTCAACAGTCGAAAAACTGGCTCGATTGGAACCGCAGCATGCCGGATATCGACGCCTGGCGCGAATATGTCCGCACCATGGCGGAACGTTACCGCGGGCGCATCCGCTATTGGGAAGTATGGAACGAACCTGACCTCGGCGGCTTCAATCAGATGAGCCTCGAAGAGTATGTGCAGCTCCAGAAAGCCACGTTTGAAGAAGTCACCAAGGTCGATCCCGACGCCTATGTCATGACCGGCGGATTCGCCACCATGACCGACCACCCCGGCAAGAAATCGCCGACCTTCCATCGTGATTACCTGAATCTGGCGAAGGGTGCGTTTGAAGTTCACGCCTACCATGAACACGGCTCCTTCCAGCAATACGTCACGGTGGTGGACGGCAAATTCCTGCCGATGCGCGAAGAGACCGGAACCACGGTTCCGTGGTATGCCAACGAAACCGCGATCCACTCGCTCAGCGGCGCCGAACGTACACAGGCGTTGACGTTGTTCAAGAAACTGCTGTTCTCCTGGAGCCGCGGCGCCATTGGCTACACCTGGTACGACCTCCGCAACGACGGCTTCGACAAGATGGATGGCGAGCATAATTACGGAATGCTCACCAACGACTTCCAACCGAAACCGGTCTATTCGGTCTTCAACATGCTTGCCGGAACGTTCCGCGATATGCGCTACATCCGCCAGCATGAATTAGGCACCAACCTCTGGGCCTTTGAATTCTCGAACGGCAAAGAAACTCTGATTCCGGCGTGGGATGAATCCGGCTTCGGCTCGGCTTTGACGCTCGCGGTTAAATCAAACGCGACCTCTGCTGCAACCATCGATGTGATGGGCAACGAAACTCCGCAGGAACTGCTGGACGGCATGGCACTGTTGACCGTCACCCCGATGCCGGCCACTTTGCGCCTCGCCAATGCGGACTCTGTCACCATCGCCGGGAAGCTGCTGGAAGTTGCGGCGGGCGGCGTGGCGATCCCGAATCATCCGCTTCGCTTCCGCATTAAACTCTTCAATCCGCTCGAAAGCGAGCGGACGTTTGAGCTGAAGCTCGCGAATCTCCCGGCGTCGTTTCAAGCGCAAAACCCGAAGCGAAGCATCACGGTTCCAGCCGGAAAAACCGCCGAAGCGGAATTCGAGCTGGCGGTCGGTGCTGATTTCAAGGCAAACTACGGCACCAGCGAATCATTGCGGGTCAACTACGCGCTCACGGGAACACCGTGGCAAGGGACGATCACGGTTCCGGTCAACGCCGCGGTCGCGATCCCGAAGGGAGAGAACTTCAAGCGCAAGCCTGATTTCGTGCTGGATCAACGTGAACAGGTGTTCTCTTCCACCGCGGCTGACCCGGCGCTGAACCACCGCGTCTGGCGCGGGCCGGAAGACCAGTCCGCCAACGTGTTCCTCGGCGAAGCGAACGGCGACTTCCGTCTTTACACAGAAGTGACCGACGACAAACACAGCCAGCCCTACTCCGGTTTTGAAGTCTGGAAAGGCGACAACATCCAGTTTGCGTTCCAGCTCCCCGGACAAGTCGGCATTTGGGAGTGCGGAATTTCGCACCTGGATTCCGGGAAACCGGAAGTGTTCGTCTTCCAGACCGCGGACGGCTTCGACGCTAAAACCGTGGCGGCGGCGGCCAAACTGGTCACCTCACGCGAAGGCAATATCACACGCTACAACCTTTCTCTGCCGGGTTCGGCGGTCGGGATGACGCCGGAAATCATGCGGAACGGTTTCCGCTTCAACCTGCTGGTCAACGAAAATGACGGCGAGGGTCGCGACGGTTGGATTCATATCGCTCCGGGAATCGGCGACAGCAAGACCCCGGACAAATATCCGTTCGTCGTATTCGAGTAAGCTCCTGAAACCAAAAGAGCCGATCCGGTCAATTCCGGATCGGCTCTTTTTTTGCGCGTATCTTACTTCCAGATGGCACCGGAAGCGTCGCTGGGCATGCGCCAGTCGCCACGCGGCGAGAGCGCGATGGTGCCGACCTTGGGCCCATCCGGCATACAGCTCCGCTTGAATTGCTGCTGGAAGAAACGGTGGAGGAAGGTACGAAGGCGAAGTTGAATCTCCTCCCCATCGTAAGTTCCCTGAAACGCGTGCGCGGCAAGACTGAGAATCTTCTCCGGTTCCGCGCCGTACTTGATGAAATGGTAGAGGAAAAAGTCGTGCAACTCGTAAGGGCCGATCAACTCCTCGGTTTTCTGCACGATCGCATCGCCGTCGGCGGGCAGCAGCTCCGGGCTGACCGGCGTATCGATCACATCGCGGAGAACGGCGGCAAGCTCCGCCGCCTCTCGCTCAGCGACGGTTTCAATCAGAAAACGGATCAGAGTTTTGGGAATCGAGCAATTGACTGCATACATTGACATATGATCGCCATTGTAGGTGCTCCACCCGAGGGCGATTTCGGAGAGGTCGCCGGTTCCGACGACCAGTCCACCATGTTTGTTGGCAACGTCCATCAGAATCTGCGTCCGTTCCCGCGCCTGCACGTTTTCATAAGCGGTATCCTGTATGGCAGGGTCGTGGCCGATATCTCTGAAGTGCTGGAGGCACGATGGCTTGATGTCAACTTCGCTGAAATTTGCGCCAAGCAACTTACAGAGTTTCACTGAGTTTTGATACGTCCGCCCGGTGGTTCCGAATCCCGGCATGGTGATGGCCAGAATATCGGACGCGGGTCGGTTAAGGAGCTTGCAGCATTCCGCCGCGACCAGCAGCGCCAGCGTCGAATCCAAGCCGCCCGAAACACCGATGACCATATGCTTTGCACCAGTGTGTTCCAGCCGTTTGGCCAGACCTGCGCATTGAATGTCGAAAATCTCGCGGCAGCGCTCTCCGCGCATGGCGGAATTCGCCGGGACAAACGGATGCCGAGGGATGGTAGCAAACGAGTAATCCGGCGCACTGGAAATTTCCGGCAACACAATCGAACGGAAACGAACCCCGTCGGGAAGCGGACAATCATTGAACGAGCTTTCCGAGAGCCGCGCTGCACCAAGTTTCTCGAAATCCACATCCGCAAACGTCAGAACGGATTCCCGCGCAAAGCGGACGTTCTCCGCCGCCAGCGCACCGTTTTCCGCAAGGATCGCATGCCCGCCGAAGACAATGTCGGTCGTCGATTCATGAACGCCCGCACCGGCCAGAACGTAGGCGGCGATACAACGGGCGCTCTGCTGTTTGACCAGTTCGCGGCGATAGTCCGCCTTGCTCGCCAGCTCATTCCCGGCCGACGGATTGAAGATCGCCCGCGCGCCGCCGAGGGCAAGGTGAAGCGAAGGCGGCGTAACACACCAGAGATCTTCGCAAATTTCAACGCCGAAACGGAACACTCCGCCGCCGTCAAACAAAAGATCGGTTCCAAACGCGATTCCCTGCATCGAGCCGACGCGAACGGTTTCACCGGTGATCTCGCGCCCGGAATGGAAGTGGCGCTTTTCGTAAAACTCCCGATGATTCGGCAGCATGCTCTTCGGTACGATTCCGTGAATCTTCCCATCCGAAACGACCGCGGCGACATTATAGAGCGCCTCGCGGAAACGAAGTGGAAGACCGATCACGGCAACCGTCCGGCAACCGGCAGTCGACGCGGCGAACGCGGCTGCAGCATCCGCCGCGGCGTTCAGCAGTCTTTCCTGAAAGAACAGATCGCCGCAACTGTAACCGCTGATGCAGAGTTCAGGAAACACCACCGCCGCCGCCCCCTGTTGTGCCGCATCGGCATAGCAACGGCGCAATTCCCCGGTATTAAACTCCGGATCCGCCACTTTCAGTTTCGGCACCGCCGCCGCCAGTCGGTAAAATCCAAACATCGCCTTCGCCCTCCGTCCTGCATACAGTTACTGTAAAATATCACAAAACAGTCTCGCTTTCAAGCAGATCGCGCCCGGCAGGATAAATATTCATGAAAACAGGAGCTTCGTCCATTCCTATCCTGAGGCGGTGTGCTATAATATTAGGCAAACAACCGGAAGGGATCACGCTATGTCAAACGTCACCGCGAAATCTTATGTTGAAACCATGCTTCCCTGGCTGAAAAAAATGCCGGAATTTCTGAGAACCAGCCCGACCGATTCCAGTCTGCGTTATTACGGCACCGGAGAAAGCGCACACTGGCCGACCCAGAGCAACTGCAACGTGTTCGCCGCTCTCGCGGTGCTCTCCGAAGCGCCGGAACTCCCAGAGACCGAACGCGCCGGACTACGCGATACCGCGCTCTCGCTTCTGCGCTACGCCATGGCCACGCACGTAAGCGGCAAACAACCCGCCAGCGACGGCAAACAGTGGGGCTGCCACTGGATCAGCGTGCTTGGACTGGAACGGATGGGGCACGGCATCAACGCAATCCGCAAGCACTTGACCGAAGAGGACAACAAACATCTCCGCAAACTGATGCTGACCGAAGCCGACTGGCTGCTCGATGTATATCCGGTCGTCGCCGACATCGTCAACAGTACGGGGAACAACAAGCCGGAATCGAATATCTGGAATGGCGGCCAGCTGCTCCGTGTCGCCTTCGACTATCCCGATGCGCCCCGCGCCGCCGAATACCGCGAAAAAGCGACAAAATTCCTGCTGAACGGAATTTCATTCCCCGCCGACGCCTTCGATGAAACCTGTTACAACGGCAAACCGGCGAAAGAGTACCATGTCGGCCCCAATTTCACCGAAAACTGGTCGCTCGACCACCACGGCTACCTCAATGTCGGGTATATGGTGATCTGTCTCTCCAACCTCGCCATGCTGCATTTCCATTGCAAAGAGCGTGGGCACGAACTGCCGCCGGAACTCTATCGCCACGCAAAGGAGTTATGGAACCTGATCAAGGCCTGCACCTTCCGCGATGGACGGCTGCTGCGGATCGGCGGCGACACACGCGCCCGCTACACCTATTGCCAGAACTATGCGATTCCGATGTGGCTTTTTGCCGCAGACTATTTCGGCGACGCCGATGCGGCCGAATTTGAGCGCGGCTGGATCGAGATCATGAAACAGGAGGCCGCGTTCTGCGGCGACGGCGGCTTCTACGGCCGACGCCTCGCCAAGCTCTCCGAAATCAGTTACTACTACTACGCACGGTTGGAGTCGGACGCGATTCTCTGCCTCTCTTACGGCGCATACTGGCGACGGAAGTTCCAGATTCCGGGAGCTTCGCCGGAATTCAAGGTCAATCCTCCATTTGCCTGGCAGGATGAATTTCATGGAGCGACCCTTCTGCGCGACGGCGAAACCGTGCGCTCGTTCGTCTGGCACTCCGCGCAAGGGCCATCCGCCCTCTGCCTACCCGCCGGACGCAGCGATATGGCGGAGTGGCAGAACAATTTGCGCGGTGAAATCCGTTCCGGCAACACCCCTCTTTCCACCCAGGGACAAAGCTCGCACATCCAGTTCCCCGGCGGCTTCCTCAATTGCGGCGTCTCGATGTGGCAGGAAACCAATCCGATGGGAGAGAACGAAGACATTTACACCTATGCGGAACACCAGACCGCCTGCGTTGCACTTCCGGACGAGAAAACCATGCTCTTTCTGGAATACGCCGAAGTGATCAAAGAAGCGACCATTGTTGAAATCAAAGGGCTGAGCCTCAAAATGCCGAACGACCTCTTCAACCGCGAAACACGCAGTTATCGCACGGCGGACGGCACGGTGTTGGAACTGACCGGCAACCCCGGACGCAGCGACGACCGCATCCTCCCCACCGATCGCCTTTCCATCGACAACACGCTCAACGTATTCAACCTCTACGGCAGCAATACGCTGACGATCCGCCGCACGCCGGAGCGAAGCATTATCATTCACCGCAAAAACGGCCCGTGGATGCCTTCGCTCTATGTCGACGAAATCTGCAACGAATACCGGAGCGGTTGCGAGCGGCTCCTGCCCGGAACAGTCGCACTCGACAATGGCTATGCCGTCGCGGCAGGCGGAACACTCAGCACTCCGACGTTTCATCGGATTCCGCAATCCGGCAAGCTCCGGGTGGTCGAATTTCACAACAAATCAGGCGCCTGGATCTTCGCCGCGAACTTCGGGTCGGAAGAAGCCGCGACACCGGATCTCCCGAACGGGGCCAGCCTGATTGCCGGTTCGCTCTGCCCCGGCAAAGCGGCGCTCTGGAAGGTGAACTGACAGTCGGTTATTGCAATAAGGCAAGAAATTCGTGCAAGCGTGTTTCGTCGTGCAGCAATTCCGCTTCAATCGCGGGGAGTCCGGGATGAGCCGCCAACCATGCGGCGGCAAAAATCCCGGCGGCGGTTCCGGTAGCCGCGTCATTCGTGTAAACCGGAGCCGCAAGGCCGCAGGAAGGGGATTTGCTCTTGAAAACGAATCCGCCAAGCAGGCCGAGCGCCGCAACACGACAACGACAAAACTCCCGCATCGCGACGGTGTGATCCTGTAACGAAAAGACGCCGCGCAGAGCAGGCGCCTCCCGATCTCCCTCCAATCGAATCGATTCGCGCGGAACCGGGAAACCGAATTCCACTTCGGGACAGACGGGAACCCATTCGATGAATTCCGCCAGTCTTTCCACCAGAAGAGGATCATATTTATCCCGCCCGTCATAACGAACCGCATGGCCGAGCAGGCAAGCGCTGATTCCAAGCCGTGGCTTCTTCTTCATAGCGCGACGATCCAGGCAAGAATCAGAAGTTCACAAAGCTCCTCACAGCAACCGATGGTGTCCCCGGTCACACCGCCGATAACACGCCGCGTGATCCGGCTCCAGACAAACGCAAGCGCCAGCAACAACATCCCGGCAAGCACCCCCGGGAAACCGAATAGAAACCGACCGGCCATGGAAGGCAAAAGCAACGCGAGAACCAACCCGACAAACGGCTTCTGCTGAAACCAGATCGCACCCATTCCGTCCGTGCGGGCATAATGGCTCATGCAGTTATAAAACACGATTCCGGCGCGTCCGCCGAGCATCATCATTCCGGCAGCGGCCGGAAGCTGTGTGAGAGGCAGCGACGCGAACAGAGCGAATTTCAATCCAAGCAACGCGAAAATCGCCGCAACCCCCATTGTCCCCGTCCGGCTGTCGCGCATGATCTCCAGTTTTCGCTCCCGGGCGCGCCCGGAGAGAAAGCCGTCGGCCGTGTCCGCAAGTCCATCCAGATGCAATCCTTTGGTCAACACTTCCGGCAGCAACACCAACAACATGGCGGCAACCAGCGGCGGAGTATACGTGGCAAGAAGCCAGGCAATTCCATAAAAGAGCGCGCCAAACAGCAACCCGATCAACGGAAACAACTCCTGTGACTTCCGCAACTCGGTTTCCGTCGGGCGGAATTTCCCCAATGGAACGATGCTCAACATCGAAAGTGCGGCTAAAAATGTTCTCATTTCAATCCCTCTTCCGTTACCTGCGCTGTACCGAACGTCGCCATCCGGCACATGATCGCCGAGGCGGCGTCCAACAGCGGAAATGCCATCGCGGCTCCCGTCCCCTCCCCCAACCGCATATCGAGGTCGAGCAAGGGGCGCTTCCCGAGCAGTTTCGCCATCGCGGCATGCCCCGGCTCGGCGCTGCCGTGCCCAAGAATCATATAGTCGCGAGAGACGGGCGAGAGCAACGCAGCGATCAACGCCCCGGCACTTGAGATAAACCCATCGACAACAACTGGTTTCCTCATTTTCGCACACCCGAGAATCATCCCGGCGATGCCGCCGATTTCAAACCCGCCGACTTTGGCAAGCAAATCGATTCCGTCGGCAGGATCGGGGGAATTGCATTCGATTCCACGCCGGATCATCGCGGCTTTGTGTGCAAGTTTCGTCACATCCAACCCCGCACCCCGGCCGACGAACGGCGTCGGATCGGAGGAGCCGGAGAGCACAGTGACAATCGCCGTGGATGGCGATGTGTTGCCGATCCCCATCTCTCCGGTGGCAAAGATATCGACATCCGGCGCAAGGAGTTCCGCTACGCGGATTCCTGCTTCAACGGCGGCGACGGCCTGTTCGCGCGTCATAGCGGGGCCGAGTGAAAAATCGGCGGTGCCATAAGCGATTTTACAATCAATTACCGCGTCGGATTTCACCAGATCAGAGAGATCGGCGGCAACCCCCATGTCAACCACGGTAACATGAGCGCCGACGACCTCCGAAAGCACATTGATCCCAGTTCCGCCCCGGGTGAAACAGCGCACCATCTGCGTGGTCACACTCGACGGTTGCGGGCAGACGCCTTGTGCCACGATACCATGATCGCCGGCCATCAGCACCACCTCTTTCCGCGCGACAGAGAATTGCCGCTGCCGGGTCATGGCGGCCAGGTCTTCGGCCAGATCGAGCAGACGCCCGAGGGCGCGGCGCGGCATGGTCAGTGTTTCAATATGCCGTCGCGCTTCATCACGGGCGACGGCGTCCGCCGGTTCGATCCGGCAAAGCGTACTTTCGAGCAAGCTCATGATCCTTTGATCCTCTGTGCAATTCCGGCAACGGAAAAATAAACCTCATCCGCCTCAGCCGCAATGATCTGCGAACAGCGCCCGGAGAGATCAACAAACCGGCGTGAAAGCGGCGAATCTGGAATAATCCCCAAGCCTACCTCGTTGATTACCAACACACAAACCGGGGGACCAACGCGAAGCGCGGTGATCAGCTCACGCGTCTTGTGCGCCATTTGCTCCTCTCTCAGATCTGAATTCTCATAAAGCAGATTATTGATCCAGAGCGTCAGACAATCAATCAGGACGGCTCCGGCCTCTCCGGCGGCAGCGAGGCGGATGGCTCCGGGTAGATCGATTTCTTCTTCGATGGTCGTCCACGATTGCGTGTCGCGGCGTTCTCGGTGGCGACGCACTCGACGCGCCATTTCCTCATCGAGAACGGGGGCGGAAGCAATATAAAAGTGTGGACCATCCGCCGCGAGAACCAGCTCCTCGGCAAAACGGCTCTTCCCGCTGCGGACGCCGCCGGTAACCAGAATGATTTTATTCGACATGACGAACAACTCCTTCGTTCCAATCATAAACCGTCAGCGATCCGCGTTGCGGCAGAATCTCCCATTGCCGACGCTGCGGCAGCCCTGCCCATCGCGCGATGATCCGCATCAGGACGCCCCCATGTGTCACCACGGCAACAACAGGAGAATCAACGGCATACAACTCCTGAAAAAACGAATCCACCCGCGCCGCGAACTCCGCATAGGATTCCCCGTTGGGGAACTGCATATGTTCCGGTTCCTCGGCCCAGATTCGGAGCTGCTCCGGAGAGATTTCAGGATCGGTGCTGATTTCGTCATAGGTTCTCCCCTCCCAGTCGCCAAAGCTGATCTCGGCAAGGCGAGGCTCTATCACAGCATTCGCTCCTCCAACCAGTTCCAGCGTCTCCACGGCACGCAGCAAGGGACTGCAAAAAAAATGTTCGGGAGCGTGAGCCGCCACCCGGTCACGCAACCCCCGGCAGACCACGCGCCCTTCGTCGGAGAGCGGCGGATTCGCCCGTCCCACATAACGCCCCCGGTAAGCATCGATGATCTCGCCATGCCGGATCAATAAAATTCGCTTAGCCACAGCCATAATTCACCCATTCCCATCACAAGCAGAACAAACACCAGCGCGGCGGCAATCGTAAGCCGTTCCGCCTGAAAAAGATCACCTGTATTCAACACGGTTCTCCCGCCGCCCCAGTAAGGATACGCCTCGACGTTACCAGCGTAGACGGTCGGGCCGCCGAGACGGACGCCGAGCGCGCCGGCAAATCCAGCCATGCCCCAACAGGAATTCGGGCTGGCGTGATCGTTCCGGTGGCGAACCCCTGTCCGAAGCGCGGATCGACCGGACAACCCGCAAAGCGTCGCCGCAATTGCAATCGCCGGGAGCGTCAGGCGGGCGGGAAGAAAATGCGCCACATCGTCCGCCCGCGCCGCGATCCGGCCGAAACGAAGATAGCGTTCGCTGCGGTACCCCCAACAAGCGTCCAGCGTATTGACCGCGCGCAGAAATACAGCCGCGGCGGCCGCGGCGGGAAGTCCGCCGATAATATACCCCAAAGTTGCAAAAAAGAAAGGGCTGGTCACTGCGTCGATCAGGTTTTCACCCAGGCTCTCCACGCCTCCACGAACGATTTCCGATTCATCGAGTGTTTCCGTATCGCGGCTGACGATCATCGAAAGCGCATGACGCGCCGCACCAAGGTCGCCGTCCGCCAACGGGCGCCGAATTGCCTCGGCGTGTCCGATCAGACTGCGAAGCGCGATGGTGACGTAAAGAAGTCCGGCGGCGACAAGCAACTTGCTCCAACCCGGCACACCCCAGACAACACCCCACGCCAGCGCGGCGGGAACGACGGTCAGAATCAACCAGCCGACGCCTCCGGCCAAGACGCCGCTCCCAAACCAGGCGCGGCAGAATGATTCTACACCCGACGCAGCCTTTCCAAACAGGACAAGCGGATGACACCACCCATGTGGATCTCCCAACAGCGCATCGAATAAAAGCGCCAGAAACAGCAATAAAATCAGCGTCATCATCGTTTCAAATTCTCCGCAAACGCCTTCGCCACACCGGAATTTGAGCCAAAATGAAGGTGGATATAACTGCCACAAACGTTTCCGCAAACGCTCCCGGCAGGGCGGACATTGCCGCGCAGGTCTTTGACCGCAAACAATTGCGGGGCGTCCGGTTCGGCGGACAATCTGCTATAATGGAACTCATGGCCGTGCAGAAGCGTTCCCGCCGGGCCGAAAGGAGAAGCGACGACGCTCTCCACTTCCCGGTAGCCGAGTGAAGCGAGTTTCTTGCCCATTTCTGCATGCCCCGGCAGCAAACCGAGCATCGAAATGCCCTCAAGCGCGTCCAATAAATACAGATAACCACCGCATTCACCATAAACCATGCGCCCGGAGGCGGCAAAGGCGCGAATCGCGTCAAGCATCGAAACATTGGCCGCAAGCGCCGCCGCATGCAATTCCGGAAAACCGCCGCCGAAATAAAGTCCGTCCAACGCTTCCGGGAGCACTTGGTCATGCAATGGAGAAAAAGGAACCACCTGCACCCCCTGCTCCCGGAGCAAATCGAAATTTTCCCGATAATAGAACAGAAACGCTTCGTCAAGCGCCACACCGAGCCGCAGGGAAAGCGGGGGAAGCGCGGCCTCCGCTCGTGCAGGCGCCTCCTGAGAACGGGTCAACTCTAGCAACCGATCAAGATCAAGCGCCTGCTCCAGTGCATCGGCAAGCGCGTCGAGCCACTCTTCATCGAGCGTTCCGACGGCAAGCCCGAGATGGCGCTCGGGGAGCACCCAGCGTTCGTCGCGCTCCACGCCACCGAGAAGCGGCGGCAAATTCGCCGCCTCAAGCGAGGCGCGCAAAATCTCCGTGTGCCGGGGGGAGCCGACATTGTTTGCGATCACCCCCACAATCCGCACCTCGGGTCGCCATGCGGCAAACCCTCGAACCAACGGAGCAATGGAGCCGGCCATGCCGCGCGCATTCACCGCGAGAATCACCGGAAGATCGAGCAACGCCGCAATCTCCGCGCTGCTCCCGACGTCGGAAGCGGGCGAATTTCCGTCAAACAATCCCATCACTCCTTCCGCCACTGCGACATCCGCGGCGGCGGCATGACGGGCAAAGCCCTGCGTCACTCCATCCGCACCGGTAAGAAACGTATCGAGATTGAACGATTCCCGTTTCGCCGCCTGCCGGTGAAACAGGGGGTCGATATAATCCGGACCGCATTTGAATGGCGCGACTTGCAGGCCGCGACGCGAAAACGAGCGGAGCAATCCAAGCGTCAGCGTGGTTTTACCGCAACCGGAATTGGTTCCCCCTATCAGGAATTTACTGATCGAACTCATCTTTCTCCCGATATCCCCGACGGCAGTAGAAACGGCCATCGCGAACGATCGTCTCTGAGTTGCCGACAATTACCATACTTGTCATCTGAACTTCTTCAAACGGAAACGTTTCCAGCGTTGAAAACGTGATTTTCTGATGTTCGCGGTACGCATCGTGAATCAACGCGCAAGGGAGATCCCCGCCCGCTTCTTGGAAAATCGCAACCGCTTCTTCCAAAAGCGCATGACGCTTTTTACTGCGCGGATTGTAGAGCGCCGCCGGGAGATCGCACCCGGCAACAGCGCGAAGGCGTTTCAAAATCGTCTCACGCCCTGTCATCAGGTCGGAGAGGCTGATGACGGCAAAATCATTCATCAACGGTGCTCCGATCAATGCGGCGGCGGCCAGTGCCGCCGTGACGCCGGGGACGACTTCAATTTCAATCTCCCGATACGGTTCCAGCTCCGTCAGCTCAAGCAACAGCCCCGCCATGCCGTAAACCCCGGCATCGCCGGAAGAGACGACCGCGACACGTTCCCCCGCTTTTGCGGCCTCAAGCGCCTCCCGGCAACGTTCGATTTCGCGCCGCATCGCGCCGGGGACCAGCCGTTTCCCCTCAGTCAGATCCGCAATCTGATCGAGATAAAGCCGATAGCCGACAATCGTTGTGCAGGACTCCAACACGCGACGCGCCTGAACAGTCATCAACTCCGGGGAACCGGGGCCGATTCCTACGGCGAACACTTTTTGCTTATTCATATGCTTTCTCCGCAAGCGCGACGGTGACGAAACCGTCGGCTGTTTTCTCAAGAACCAGTTTCGCCTCCGCTCCGGCAGCCAGAAGCGCCGCCGCTTCGGAAACCGAACGGATTCCGAGATGCTCTGTCGCCGCAGCGGACGGGTTTGGCGTATCAACTTCATTCAACTCCTTCGCATCAAAAAAGCGCAGGGGCAGACGATATTTCGCGGCAAATTCAAGCAAACCCGCCTCGTCGCGTTTCAGTTCCGCCGAACCGACAAGCTCCACCCGGTTCAAGTCAACCCCGGCGGCAATAACGGCCGCTTCGATCCGGTCAGCGGAAACGCCACGGCGACAGCCGATTCCAAGCGCATAAGATCGGGGAAGCAACCGAAATTCAACATCGGCGCAACGCACCGTAACATCCGGCGTATCCGCTTCAAACACAAATTGCGGCCACGCGGCGTAATAACGCTCAAACAATGGGCGCGGCATAGAAAGGAGCAACATTTCTCCCTCCAGCATGGCGGAAGCGATGCGAATCAACGTTTCGGGCGTGGCGACCCGGTATCCGTGCCGTGCGGCAAGTTCATCAAACGCCATCAGTTTTCGCGAATCGCTGGCGGTGGTGACCACCGGTTTCCCTCCGGTGATCCGCGCCACGGCTCCGGCAAGGCGGTTCGCTCCACCCAAATGTCCGGAGAGCAAGCTCACCGCATAATCCCCCGCCTCATCGCAAACCACCACAGCGGGGTCAATGTCTTTACTACGACAAAGTGGAGCAATGTGGCGCACTACAATCCCGGCGGCCATTACCATGACCAGACCATCGTATCGACCCCAGGCATGAACAAGCGTTTCGGCAAACTCCCCCTCTCCGAAAACATGCAATCGTCCGCAGAACAAATCTGACGCATACTTTTCCGGGACAAATAGTTCCGCGCCTCCATCCAGTCCCGCCGCAATCTCGGCGGCTTTGTGCACGCTTTCGCGTGTCAGCGCAAACAACGCAATTCTTCCGCGAAACGCCGTATCGTCGTCAATCGAGGCGCGATAGCCGGTGGCAAACGTTTCATCGTACAATTTCGACAACGCGCCGTCACGATCGAGAACGCGCCCGATCACGATAAGCGACTGCCGTTTAATTCCGGCTTCCGCAACTTTTCCTGCAATATCGGCCAGAGTGCCGCGCACGATCTTTCCATTCGGCCAACCGGCGCGATAGACGACGGCGGCGGGAGTATTTGCCGGAAGCCCGGCGGTGCGGAGTTGCTCAACCAGAAGCCCCATCTCTCCAGCACTCAAATAGATACACATGGTCGCCCGATGAGAGGCAAGTTGTTCGATGCTCTCCCGTTCCGGAACCGGAGTGCGCCCGGCCATGCGGGTAAAAATCACGCTCTGCGACAAATCCGGCATGGTCAACTCGATCTTCAACTCGGCGGCGGCAGCAAACGCAGCGGTGACGCCGGGAACCACTTCATAGGGAATCCCCAAGCGATCCAGCTCGCGGAACTGCTCGGAAACCGCCCCGTAAATCGACGGATCGCCGGTATGAAGCCGCACCACCCGTTTCCCCGCGCGATAACCGGCTTCGATCCGCTCCAGTACCTCCGGCAACGAAAGTTTGGCGCTGTTGACCAATTCGGCATCGAGGGCGCGTTCCAACAGTTTTTCATTCACCAGTGAACCGGCATAGATGACCAATTCCGCCGCATCGAGTGCGGCCGCGCCACGAAGTGTAATCAAATCCGGTGCGCCCGGCCCGGCTCCGACAAAAATCACGCTGCCACTCATCGCGCGCCCCCTTTGCGAAAGACCGCGATGGTGATCGGATTCTCCGCCCTAAGAAGTGTCTGCCCGCCAAGCGGCGTACCCCGGCTGATGTTCACAGTCAATAATTCGGTGCGTTCCAACAGCAACACCCGGTAGAGTGTGGCGACGCTTTCGGCTAGCACAGCGGTAACGACGAGGATTCCACCGGGATTCAGGCGCGCAAATGATTCCAGAATAATCGGTTCCAGATCCCGCCCACCGCCGCCGATAAAAACGCGATCCGGCGCGGGAAGCCCAGCCAATACTTCAAGGCTGTCACCGAAAACAGCGTGCGAGCGGCGCAATCCTTCGTGCTTAAAGTTTTCCTCCAACTCCGAAAATCGCTCAATATTCCTCTCCACCGCATAGAGTTCCATCTCTCCGCAAACACCGGAAGCCTCCAATCCAACCGAGCCGCTTCCGGCTCCCAGATCCCAGAGCACACCGGGTGTCGGGCGGAGTTTCGATACCACAATCGCCCGAACTTCCGGGTGGGTAATCATATTCTTGCCGTGCCGGTAACAGGCGTCCTCCAACCCGAGCGGGAACGCAGGAATCTCCGTCCTGCCATCCGGCAACAGCGCCAGAACCGAGAGCGAAGAGTCGGCGGAAACGTCCGCTGCAATCGAACCGAGCGTTCCCCGGACGATGTATTCGTCCGGTAGGCCGAGATTACACCCGGCAGCGGCGTTTCGCGTTGCGGTTTCGGGTAACCGCCCGATCAGTTCCGCCGCAATCTTTCGGGCGGTTCGCGCCGCGTCACCGTACACCACAGCAATCCGAGAGCGTAGCATCGAACGGAAGGGCAAGGCGTTACGTTCCCCGTGCAACGAGCAGAAATTCGCATTCTCCCACGGTTCGCCAAGACGGGAAAAGAGTTCCTGAAACGCAGTCGGGGCGGGCGTATAACGCAGTTCGGCTCCCAACCCAAGCCGCTTCAGCGTTCCGCCGATCCCGTAATAAAGCGGGTCGCCGGAGGCCAGAATTACCGTCCGCCGCCTGGCGCGTTTCGGCAGCTCCACGGCGAGCGTTTCCGTCAGGTTCGCGTCCAACGCAACGCATTTACAATTATCTTTCAATTCCGCTTTCGCCACCGCCAGCAGCCGGCGGCTGCCAAAAAGCAAAGTAGCTTTACGCAGAATGCTTTGCGCCTCTCCGGAAAAACCGGAACCGTTACAGCCGATCACTTCCACCGGGCTCATCGAATGCGCCCCCCTTCGTTGTCATACAGTGCCAATTCAATCCGGGTATACTCCCCGGCCCAATGTTGCAGAACGGCGAACGCCTTGTCGTACAGCCGATCCAGAAGTTCGCGATAATGTACCGCATCCAGCCGCGCCGCAAGTTCACTCATCGACGACGCATCGCCCGGCTCAACGCCGAACTCCACAAGACGCGCCATCTCCTGCCGGTTGCGGTGCGCATGGGTGTTCTCCAACTCACAGGCGTATTTAAAAAGCTTTCCAGGCATGCAGCCGACGATCAGCCTCTCCAATCCCACCCCGGCGGCGGCGCGAACCGCCACAGCGACGAAATCCGCAATCGGAATAATCGCGTGCTCCGGCAACATCGGGTAATCACGCCGGATCGCTTCCATCGTCCGGTTCCCGGTAGTCAACGCTGCCGCACACCCGCCGTCCGTCGCGACGCTACGGAGTTGCAGGCGGATTGTTTCCGCATATGCTTCGTGCGAATACGGACGAACGATGCCGGAGTGACCGAGAATCGAAATCCCTCCCTCTACTCCAAGCGTGGCGTTGAGTGTCCGTCTGGCCAGTTCCGCCCCGTCAGGAACCGATACAACAAGGAGCAATCGCTCGCCCGTCACCCGGCCAAATCCGGCTCGATCCATATTTGTCACCAAAATCCGGCGCGGCCCCGGATTGATCGCCGGGAAACTGACCGGAACCGCCAACCCCGGGCGGGTCACTCTACCCACCCCTGCCCCGCCGCGAACGAAAAGCATACCGTTGCCGCAGGACTCAATAAAATCAAACTCGCCACCATCTTGCGCCATCAACTCAACCACAATCTCACAACCATGAGTCACGTCGGGGTCGTCGCCGCCATCCTTGCACACCGCGGCACCACCCGGCCAGCGTCGCGCAATCGGAATCGTCAGCTCACCACCATCAGGAAGCGTGATGACGACCTCGTTCTCCAGGTCGCGGTACGCTGCGACGGCGGCAGCCGTCATTGCGCTCCCAGTGGTGTAGCCATTGCGCAAAGGATCACTCACCACATCGCCTCCATCATCGCGTGAAGAGTGGCGACTGCGAGCGGGCTGCCTCCTCGCCTCCCGTTGATTCGGACAAATGGAACCTTCACACAATCAAGCAATTTCTTCGACTCCACCACATTGACAAACCCCACCGGCATACCGACGATCAACGCCGGGGTGATACCGCGCTCGACAACGAGCCGGATCACGCCGGCCAGAGCCAACGGCGCGTTCCCGCAAAGAAAAATCGCACCGTCCAACTTCTCCGCGTACAGCTCCACCGCCGCCAGGGCGCGAGTGATGCCGTGCGTATTCGCATACGCCGCGACCGCAGGTTCCGTGATCGGACAGAGAATCGATTCACGCTCATAGAATGGGAAAAACTTCTTCAGCTTCGGCACCGACAGCCCGGAACGAATCATGTTGGAGTCGGAGTAGATCAACGCTCCGCAACGCAACGCCTCTTCTCCCGCTGACGACGGATCCCCGGAGAATTCCAGATCCGCCAGAATCGAAAAATCGGCGGTGGTATGCACCAACCGCCGGGCAACGCGCCACTCTGTATCGGTAAACTTCTTACGGATAAGCGGATCAACCTCCTGCTCAATACGGCGAAAGCTCTCGGACTCGATCCCTGCCCCATCACGATCCCAGGTAATTGCGTTAAAAAGTTCGTTCATCAGAAATCCAACCCCTTTCTAGCCGGGTCGCCCTTTTGAAACGGATGTTTCACTACCTGAATTTCCGACACCAGATCGGCCACCGCGATCACCTCCGGTGCGGCATCGCGACCGGTCACAATCACATTCAACCCTTCCCGCCGCCCGGCCAGCGCCGCGGCGGCCGCGGCGGCGTCGACGAAACCAAGATGGATCGCCACATTCAATTCATCCAGAATCAGCAGCTCCCCGTCGAAGTTTTGAAGCAGATCCTGTGCTCGTTCCCAGCCGCGGCCGGCGGCTCCGGCGTGGTCGCCGGGCAGCTTTGTCAGTCCTAATCCGGTGCTTTCAAAAAGCACCTCCGGGAAATATTTCAAAAAAAAGTTACGCTCTCCCGTCGGCCGTTCGCTCTTGATGAATTGCAGAACCGCAACGCGCCATTCCCAGCCAAGTGCCCGAAGTGCAATCCCCAAAGCGCTGGAACTCTTACCTTTACCATTACCGGTCAGCGTCAGAAGCAGGCCTTTTGAGCGATCTTCTTCCTTCAGCATTCAGCGCACTCCCATCTCGTTATAAAGTCTTTTCATATCCACACGGCTCCGCACATGAGCGGCAAGGCGCGTCAATGCGTCGTCGATTCCATAAGATGCAGTAACGCCGCCTTTCGGCGTCCACCCTTTCCTACGGCGCAGTTCATCGAGCCAGATCCGGCGAAAACGGTCGTCGTCGAAAATCCCATGCAGATAGGTCGAGAACAAATTCCCGCGCTCGAATCCAATCGCCCGTCCGGCAAGGTCACACATGGTTTCCAGAACCGCTGTAGCGACCGTTTCGCCATGATGAATCTCATAACCGGACACAGGGGTTCCGTCGGCACGCCTTCCTTGGGTCCGCCGCAATAATTTCTCTCTCCGCATCACTGTTTCCAGCGGCAGCAGCCCGAGGCAGCGAACTTCGGCACACACGGATTCCACTCCGTCGGGATCGAGCAACCACTCGCCCATCAGCTGCAATCCGCCGCAAATTCCGGCCACCGTCACGCCGCGGTTTGCCGCTTCGTATACTTTAGCCGCCAAACCGCTGTCGCGCAAGTGCACAAGATCAGCAGCGACGCTTTTACTGCCGGGAAGAATGATTGCGTCGGGATTTCCGAACTCCGACGCCTTCGCCACCCGGCGAATCACCGCGTCGGGCTCCGCCTCAAGCGGGGTGATATCCGTAAAATTGGCGATATGCCCGAGATGAACAAGCACAATATCGAGCGTCTGCGCGTCCTTCACCGTCGGACGAACAAAGGAAAATCCCTGCGAATCCTCTTCCGGCAGATCAAGATCGCGCTGGTAGTCGATCACACCGAGCACCGGGCGGCCGGTCATATGTCGGACATATTCATGCGCGTCATCCAACAATGTCGGATCGCCGCGGAACTTGTTGACCAGAAACCCGGAGAGCAACTCCCGTTCCCACAATTCAAACGTCGCGTAAGTACCGATAAACGAAGAATAAACACCGCCCCGATCGATATCTCCCGTCAACAATACCCGCGCTTCGGCGTAGCGCGCCATCCGCATATTGACCAGATCGGAGCTCTTGAGATTGATTTCACCGGGGCTGCCGGCGCCTTCCAGCACCATCACTTCATGCTCCGACGAAAGCGAATCGTAGGCGCGGCACACCTCGCCCCAGAGTTCCGGCTTTTTGCGAAAGTATTCGCGGACACGATAATTGCCGATTGCACGGCCATGCAGAATAACCTGACTGCCCAACTCGCTGTCAGGCTTAAGCAAAATCGGATTCATCCGTACATCGGGGTCGAGGCGACAGGCTTCCGCCTGAACCGCCTGCGCCCGCCCGATCTCGCCACCATCCGGCGTCACACACGAATTGAGCGCCATATTCTGCGCCTTGAAAGGAGCGACGGAAAAACCGTCCTCGAATAAAATCCGGCAGAACGCCGCAGTCAAAACGCTCTTGCCTGCATTGGAGCAGGTTCCCTGAAGCATCAGCGCCGGGGGTTTCCGCTTCTTCGGCAGATACGGCAACTTTTTCGGGGAAAGCGCCGCGAGAAGACGATCCTGCTCGATCTCCGGACGCACCGCGATTCGGCAGAACCCGGAGCCGAGGCCAGGGTAGTCGGCACAACTCCGAAGCGCGATCCGGTGTTTCAGCAGCATCCGGCGCGGCAAATCGCGCTCCGGGGTTTTCACTAACAGATAATTTGCTTCGGATGGAAACACCTGAAAGCCGGGGAGTTCCGCCAACGCCGCGGAGAGCCGCCCGCGCAGACGCGCGGTTTCGTCGCGCGTTTCCGTCCGATACGCATCCGGTTGATTCAACAGATATTTCGCAATTTCCAGCGCCGGGCGAGAGAGCGCCCATGCCCCCTGCATGGCCCGCAACTTCGCCATCAACCGTTCCGGCCCCACCATCGCCCCCATCCGCAGCCCCGGCAAAGCGTAAGCCTTGGTGAACGAACGTGAAACCGCAAGATTCGGCAATTGACATCCACACAACGACTCCGCTTCTCCGAAGAATTCGATAAAAGCTTCATCCACCAGAAAAAACGCTTCCGGGTGCGCCGCGACAAACAGCTCCAGTTCACCGCGCCGCAAAGCGTAACCAGCCGGATTGTTCGGGTTACCGAAAATCACCAGATCTCCCGAACGAATTTCCCCCGAAAGCGCGGAAAGATTCAATGGAAACGAAAAGAATTCCACCGTTTCCAATCCGCAATTCCGACAACTTTCGGCATATTCGAGATAACCCGGCGTCACCACCAGCGCCCGCTTTGCACCGCTGACCGCGGGAAAGAGATTCAGCAACAGATTTGACCCGTTCCCGGCGACGATTTGCGACGCCGGGAGGTTCCAGCGGGCGGCGAGCAACGCAAGCAAAGACTCTGCATACGGTTCCGGATACTCATTCAAGCAATCGAAGCTGGCGAAAAATTCCGGAAACACGCCGGGCGGTGGCCCAAGCGGATTCAAATTCGCGCTGAAATCCAAAAGGTCGGAAACCAGACACTGTGCTTCCGCCGCCAATTTCTCTAAATTTCCGCCATGCTCGATCATTGCGCGATCCTCCACAAAATCACCACCGCAGCCACAGTTAAAATCAGTCGAACCCCGACCGAAAGCGAGGCGATCAACGCCCCGTCAAGCCGTGGATAAATCCCCATCGACACCGGTAATCCGCGACGGAGCAACCGGGTAAAGCCGTTCACGATGTTCCCGATCAAAAGTACAATCAAAAGTTGGCTCGCCGTGATTCTCCCCTGCGCCAACAGTTCCGCCGCGGTTCCCGACGAGGCAAGAAGCCCACCCAACCGGGAGCCGAGTACCGCCAGTGCCTCCGGTGATAGAAACATCGCCCAGCTCTCCGGCGGCGTAAAATCGAGCCAACCACGATGGAGTGCACAACTTGTCCAGAGAAAAAACGGGACGGTGAGCAATAACAGCCGTTGCAGAAAAGCAAACGTGCGCTTCCTGACTTTGTCCCACACTTCACGCCACGGCGACGGTTGCGCCACAGCCTCCGTCCGGATTTCCCCGGCTCCCCTCGCGAGCGCGCGCGAAAAAAACAGGAAGATCAACAACGTCATCCCCATTATTGCAAAGGAGATACCAAAATAAGCCGCGCCGACCCAACCAAGAATACCGATCACCGGGAGCGCAAGATATCCGGTGAACATAAAGAGCGGCGGAACCGAATTACATAACGCCCCCAAAATCATTTCGCGACGACTGATCCGCCCCGCGTTCCGATTTTCCGCCAGCATCACCCCCGCCACCGTACCGGAGGCGAAAGAGGAAACGAATGCCAGCGCGCACGGTTCCGGCAGCCGCGAGAAGCGCATCAGCGGGCGCGCCAGTTTCGCCACCCGGTGAAGCCAGCAACGAAATTCCAGCACTCCCGCAATCACGCAGATGGCGCAAACTCCGGCAATGATTCCGGCAAGCGAAACAAAAACACGTGGCAACGCCACCCATGGCAGCAGCCACAACGCCGACGCCGTCGCAATCAACGACAGTGCGAGCATGAACATTCGCCATGTTTTTCGAGGTGGCTTCTTCGTCATTTACAATTCCGCGTAATATTCTGTCACAGCATGGTATTCTCCCAATCCATGCAAAACACATTCACATTGAAAGCCCGCCGCTTCCAATCGGTTTCTCCATGAATCCGGCTCGTCGCCCGCCATGTCGTTGACCGCATGATCGCCCGCCACCAGCATAAACGGAACCAGCCGGACACGCGGCTTAGAAAGTTGCGGGATGACCGATTCCAGTACCGGCTCCCCCTCTACACAGGCAAGGTGATAGTTCGGATCGATCTTCGCCAGCTCCGTCTGTACCGCCATATATTGAAAGTCGGCACGACCATCGGCATTGCCGTGTCCCATGAACAACACACATTCGTCATCGGCGCGCTTCGCCAGCCCGGCTGTCACCGCTTGCAAAAACGGCAACAACGCCGCACGAGTCGAAAGCGGCGGACGCGTGATCGTGATGTCAAGCTGAGTCGAAAACGCCAGCGCTTCGCTCTTCAGCTTATGGTACTCTTCGCCCGATGAGAGAAATCCGGCCGTGATATCCACAGCAGTGAACCCCGCAAGCACCAATTCCTGCAATACGCCGGAGAGCGACGGCGGAGCGTCGGCCTTCCGGGAACGGACAAGAAACGATGTATAGGCACGATGAAGCGGCACACCCGGACTCCGGGTCCGCAACGCCTCTTCCATCGCGCGGTAGGCATGTTCCGCCCCCGGCACGGTACTGCCGAACACAGCGAGAACACGGGCGCGTTTCGATTCTTTCTCCGGGCGTGGCGTGGCAGATTTCAGCTTCTCCACCGCAACGCGAAAACGTTCGGCAACTGTGGCAAGATCGGTTACATCGGGGTGTTTCATCGCCTCAGCCACTCGGGCGGCGCGCTCCTCGTTCCACGCATGCGGCGAATCGGCGGGACGGCTCTTCATCCGAGCAAGGTGTTCCTCGGTGTAACTGCCCTGACAGACGAAACGGGCGCGGGTGGTACAATTTTCCAACAACCCTTCCGCGCGACCGATGCACTGGGTCGCGTGTTCCGAATCCGGCCACGCACCGAGCGTGAGGAAGATCCCCACATCTTTGCGGCGACAACGCTTCATATAAGCGCGCATCGCGCCATCCGGCCAACCGAAATAAACGCCGAACCCGAATGCGATGAAATCAAACGCCTCCGGCCGCGGCGCGGCAGAGGCTTCGGCCAGAACGCATTCCGAGCCAAGCGCAGCATGAATCGCGCGGGCGAGCTTTTCCGTATTCCCGCTCCGGCTACTGTAGACGACCAGACTTTTCATCTTATTTCTCCTTCACGCTTCCGGTGGGGACGCAATATGGAATGCCGTCGCCGCCGAGGTGGATGGTGCTTTCGATTTCAAAAATTTCCCGCAAAATCCCCGGTGTCAGAATTTCCAACGGGGTTCCAATGTGGCGGATTTTCCGCTCTTTCAGCGTAATGAGCTGATCCGAACAGCGCGCCGCAAGATTCAAATCGTGCAGTACCATCAGCACTGTGATGCCGAGGCGCTGATTCAAATCACGCACCAGTTCGATCACATCGAACTGGCAGCGGATGTCGAGAAAGGTGGTCGGTTCATCCAGCAACAACAGCTTCGGTTCCTGCGCGAGCGTCATGGCGATCCAGGCGCGCTGACGCTCGCCGCCGGAAAGGGTGCAGACCGCACGGTCGCGCAACTCCTCCAAACGGGTCAGTCGGAGCACCTCACCGATCACCTCCCGGTCATGCGAATTGATTCCGCCCAGACCCGCACGATGTGGAAAACGGCCAAACCCGACCAGCTCCGCAACCGTGATCTCGCCTGCCGCATGATGCAATTGCGGCAGAATCGCCATCTGTCGCGCCAGCGTCTGCGTATCGTAATCACGAATCGCTTTGCCGTCGAGCAGAATCGTGCCGTGTTTCGGCTTCAGCAGCCGCCCGACGGCTTTCAGCAAGGTAGACTTCCCGCAACCGTTCGGCCCGACGAGGGTGACGATGCTCTTCTCCGGGATGTCCAAACTCACACCGTCCAGCACCAGCTTGGCGCCGTAACCGGCGAACAGGGATTTGAGTTCAAGCCTCATAATTCCTCCTTCTCAGCAGCCAGAGGAAAAAAGGCGGGCCGAGGAGCGACATGATAACTCCAACCGGGAGTTCGGCGGACGAAGGATACATCGCCATTCGCCCGATCGTGTCACACCCCGCCACCAGTGCGCCGCCAAACAACGCCGATGCCGGCAACAAAAACCGGTTGTCCGGCCCGATTGCGATGCGGACGATGTGTGGAGCGATCAACCCCACGAATCCGAGCATCCCCGCCACGCTCACCGCCGAGGCCGCCAGCAGCGCGGCGACCGCCAGAAGCAGAAACCGTGTCCGCTCCACCCGCATCCCCAGCCCGGTTGCCACTTCATCACCGAGCGCAAGAATATTCAATTTTCGCCCGAAGAGAAAGACGAACAACAATCCCGCCGCCATGTAAGGCACCACCATCTCCACATGCCGCCAGCTTCGCGCCGCGAGCGAACCGATGGTGAAGTCAAGTACTCCCACCACCTTTTCGGCGTTCAAAAGAATGATCGTGCTGCTGAACGCACCGAGCATCGCAGAAACCGCAACGCCCGCCAGAATCAGTCGAACCGGGCTGACACCCCGTTTCCACGCAAGCGCGTAAACCAACGCCGCTGTCCCCAGCGCCCCGCAGAACGCCACCGGAACCAGAAGCACGCTGAACTGTGGCAGCACAAGCATCACCACCAGTCCGGCCAGTCCGCCGCCGGCCGATACGCCGATGATTCCGGGAGCCGCCAGCGGGTTTCGCATCACCCCTTGCAAAATCGCGCCGGAAACGGCAAGCGAGCTGCCCACCAGCGCGCCGAGCAGAACGCGCGGCAAACGAATGTTGAATAGAATCTGCCACGCCAATCCCTCCTCCCGGAGGAAAAGCGTCCGGATGATCTCCCAACCGGTCAATTTCAGCGCACCGAAGCGGAGGCTGAACAGGATGACGAACGCGAGAAGCAACACAAGAAATACGTTGAATCCGATCCGTCCGCCAGTCGTTCTGAGTTTGGAGAAAAGTCGCTTCACTTATCACCGCCCTCCGTTACCGGGTGCAGCAGCGTCGCCAGAATCCGGAACGCCTCCGGGTATCGCATCCCCGCCTGATACAGAAAAAGCTCCGAGGGGAGAAAGTGGACACGCCCGGCTTTCGCGGCGGCAAGCCCTTTCCACGCCTCCTGCGACATGATCTCCTTGCGGAATTTCTCTTTCAGCGCCTCGGTGTTCCCCATCGTGACCACAAAGATCACCTCCGGGTCGTCGACGAACAATTGCTCGTAACTGAAATTCATCCGGGGCTGCTTCAGGGCGGCGGCAATGTTTTTCGCGCCAAGCATCTTCAGCATGATTCCGGTGCTGGATTGCTCCGACTCAAGTTTGAATCCGGCGGCGGCGGCAAAGACAATCGCCGTGGTCGGAGTGCTTTGCGCCTTCGACTCCATACAAATCGCGTCAATTTCGCCGGTGATGCGCTTGATTTCCGTCCGAGCGGACTCCTTGCTGCCGTTCAACCGGCTGAAAAGATCGAGCAACTCGGCGAACTCAAAGTAGTCATCATATTCCAGAAGCACGGTTTCGACGCCGGAGCGGTTCAACATATCCGCCGCCGCTTTGTGCCGCTCATGCTTATCCGAAAGCAACACCAGATCTGGCTTGAGCACCAGAATCTTCTCCGGATTCGGAGCCGTCCGGCTGCCGACGATCGGAAGATTTCGCGCCGCTTCCGGCAGTGTTCCTTTGCTCGGCACATCGATGATCCCCACCGCTTCGCCGCCGCTCGCATACCAGAGCTGGGTGAACGAGCCGTTGCAGATCACCACCCGCTTCGGTAGTTTACTCAGCGTAACCGACGTACCATCCGACTGCCGATACTGAATGTTCTCCGCATCTTCAGAAACAATTCCTGCGACAGCCCACACGCCCGACAATAAACTTACGATCAATAACAATATTCTCATTCAAACGCCTCCGCTATTCGCCCCATCAGATCGGCGGCCAGACGACGGTGCGAAAAATTCGCCCGTTCGGTCAATTCAAACACATGGTCTTCCCGGGCGATCAACAGCCCGCGTTCGCTCCACTCGGTTGCACCCTGGGTAAGATTCCGGCGCACACGATCGCGCACCGCTTCCGGCGCGGCGTCTGCCACGCGATCCGGTGCGACGTGCATCCGCCGATAAATCTGCCCGGAGAGAATGCCGCATACCGGAAAATCCGGAGGGAAACGCCCCGCCGTCGCCAGCGGCTTTTCGCCAGCTTCCACTTTGCTGCGATATTCATCAAAATCGGTGACTTGCGTAAACCGAAAGCCCGAGAGCCTCCCTCCGGCTTTCATGCCGAACGGCAGGCAAGGATTTTTCGAGGCGGAAACGGTGTTGTTCGTATTCCGTTCCCGCGTGTCAAACGCGAAATGAAGCGGAGAAAGCCGCACCGCACCCTCGGAACGCATCCGATCAACACCGAGCTGGAACATCCTGTACGCCTCTTCCTCGTCGGGAACCGGCGGGAGCTTTCCCACTTCGATCGCCTTCGCCAGCGGCAGCGATTCCCCGACCCGAAGCCGGTAAAGATCCAGCCCGGAAAGCCGGGTTGCGGAGAAAATCATATCCAGATCGTTCCGCAAATCATCCGGCGTCTGACCGGGAAGCCCGTACAGAAGATCGATCACCACCGCCATCTCATTCAGATCGGCCAGTTCGCCGAGCCGGTGGAGAATCGTTTCGCGATCCGTCTTCCGCCCGATCCGGCGGCGCAACACGGTATCAAACGTCTGTACTCCGATCGACAGGCGATTGACGCCGTGAGCAGCGAGTATTTTCACTTTTTCCGCCTCCAGCCCGTCGATCCGTCCTTCGACGGTAATCTCACAATCGGCCGCAAGGCGATAGTTTCGCCGTAGCGTCGCCAGAATCGAACCGAGCTGCTCGCCGGAGAGATCGCTGGGGGTTCCGCCGCCGAAGTAGACCGCATTGACCGGGAAACGTCCGGCTTCTCCGCCCCAGCGCTCCAACTCGAGTTTCAGCAGTCGGACATACTCCGCCATCTCATCCGGCGTCGCCGAACCGAGATAGAACGGACAGAACGGGCAACGGCTCCGGCAAAACGGGATATGGATATAGAGCGTCCGCGGAGAACACGAATCCACCGCAAGCGCCTCGCTCCACGCCGCCGCCGGATCCTCCAGCGGATGCGAGAAAAATCCCATCATTCCGCGCGCAGGTGCTCCGTCTTTCATATATTCAGCTTTCGACATGCTTGAAATTTAAACTCCCCTTTTCGGTTCTTCAACTCGAAAAGCCAGCGACTACCGTCTTTTCCGGAAATTCGCACATAAACAAACTCCGGTTCGGTTTTCGGGCTGGTAAAACTCGCCTCGCTCCACTCCAACTCCGGCAGACCCGTCATGGCGTCCCAAAACTCCCGCGCCCCGGTGGAATCAAGATCCAGGGTAATGCGCTTCAAAGCACGCGCATCGTTCCGCGCGGCGGCTTCGCATCCGCTTCGGACAACCTGCACCACTGCATCCTGAACGGCCGTATCCGGCGTCATCGTCTGCGCAAACTCCGGCGTGCCGCCGCGAAACAGCAGAAACGACACTCCGGCCACAGCGGCCACGGCAAATAAAACCCACAGTTTTTTGCTCATTACCGCTCCTTCCCTTTATCCACACCGCCGCGCGGGTCGAAATAGTAGTTGGAATCGTCGGAAGAGGTGAAACAACCGATCCACTCTCCGGGCAGAGAGCTTTGGTAGGCCAGATAAACCGGCTTCATCGACTCGACATGCCCGTCGCCCCAGACGACGTTGCCCGAACGCGCGTGCCGGAAGTGCATGTTGTTCCCCCGGCTGTTGGTCGTCTTATTATCCGCGGTGTAATAGGGATAGAGAAACGCCATGCCTTCCATGGTACCGCCGCCCGCGGCACTCCCGCTTATCGCGTCACCGAAAAGAACCGTCTGCGACGGCGATTCCAGCTTGGAATCGCTGACGCCACAGGCGTTCCACAAATCGCCGGCGACATTTCCGTAAACGCTTCCGCCGCTGCGAAAATAAGCCATACTGCCGACTCCGTAAACGTTGTGCCCGTATCCGGCGCCGCCGTTGTAAGCAAGTTCGCCGTCGGTCGTCGGCACCGGCCCGATTGTCCAGCTCGGGCAGACCATCGATTGAACGCCGCCGCTCAAATACGGCGCCATGATTCCACGTGAAAGCGTGATCTGCCCCGTCGTACGTTCTCCGAACCAGATCATGCCGCTGGCGCCCATCCCGGCGCCCGAACCATAAGAGGGCATGTGCCACCCGTAGTCGGAAGTGTAGAACGCATCTCCACTGCCAAGCTGCTTCAAATTATTGGTGCAGGAAATCGCACGGCCTCGCTCACGCGCCTGATTCAGCGCGGGCAACAACATTCCAGCCAGAATCGCGATGATGGCGATCACCACCAGCAATTCAATCAGCGTGAAATTACGAGTACGGGAATGACGAGAACGAAAGGGAGAAAAAAGATACATTTTGCATTGTCCTTTCTTGTGTTGCGCGCACAATGAAAAACAGTTGGTTTCGATCGCCACGGGATCCGACTATGACGGTTGCGCGACAGCCATGGAATTTCACCATGATTCACCGTTGGCGGCGATCGTACGAACTCAATTAATATACCGGCAAAACCCTTTGTTTTCAAGCTTGAAAGCCGGATTTTCAGGAGTATATTACCCTCTATGACGAAACCATTCGACAATCGCCCCATCGGCATCTTCGACTCCGGCCTCGGCGGGTTGACCGTCGCGGCCGCGTTGCGCCGCACTCTGCCCGGAGAAGCGGTCGCCTATCTCGGTGACACTGCGCGCGTTCCTTACGGCGACAAGTCGGTCGACGCCATCATACGCTATGCCCATCAGGATGTGGAATTCATGCTTTCACGCGGCGTCAAGCTCGTCGTCGCCGCCTGCAACACCGTTTCCGCCGTCGCACTCGATTCGCTGAAACGGGATTATCCGAACGAGATGATTCTCGGCATGATCGACTCCGGCGTTCGCGCCGTCGTGGAGTCCGGCGCCGAACGCATCGCCGTCATCGGCACACGCGCCACCATCAACAGCGACGCCTACCGCAGAAGCATCCACGCCGTCGACCGCTCCATCCGCGTGGAGAGCATCGCCTGCCCTCTCTTCGTGCCGCTTGCCGAAGAAGGAATCACCGGCGGAATCATCGCGCAAGAGGTGTTCGACGTCTATCTGAAACAATTACGTTGCGATCCGCCCGACGCCTTGCTTCTCGGCTGCACCCATTACCCCCTCTTTGCCGAGGCTCTCGCAGAATATTTCGGCGGAAACGTACGGATTCTCGACAGCGCCACCGCCTGCGCCGCCTACACCGCCACCTACCTCGAAGAACACAAGATGACCGCGCGTCCAGACAATACCCCGGCTTTCGGTTGCTTCGTCACCGATTTGCCCAGTGAATTCCACCGTCACGCCACCCGCTTTCTCGGCACACCACCCGGCCGCGTCGAACGCATCAATCTTTCATAACTGCTCCGACCGGAATCTTGACACAAGAAACGAAACGATTTGTGTTAAAAAAATACCATCAAACAATATTTTTTACCATTGCTTCCATGATCGTTCCACGCTATACTTATATCGGGAACAACAACGGAGGATGGTATGATCGAAAAATTTCTCATCAGTAATGATCCAGCGATTTACGAAGCGTGGCCGGATGCGGTGCTTACCGATTCCGGCAACGTGGTTTGCGTATTCAGCGAGTGTACGCATCACGGCAATCGCGACTACACACGAATCATGTTGACCAATTCCACAGATCGCGGACGCAGCTGGACACCGAAACGGCCACTCACCGAAGGCACGCGCGGCATGTCATTTTATTACAACTGCGCCCGAATCAGCAAACTGCGGGACGGGCGGCTGGTCGTCATCGTCGACCGCATTCCGGCGACCGGCGGAGAAAACCGGGCGGCGCTGGCGGAAAATGTCCTGTACTTCTCTCAAGACGACGGCAAAACGTGGAGCAAGCCGGTAGCGACCCCGCTTCTCGGCATTGTTCCAGATCGGTTGCTGGAGCTGAAGAACGGACGCTGGATCATCGCAGCGCATCATCCGGAAGACGGCAAATTGACCCAATTCCTCCGTTATTCCGACGATCAGGGACAACATTGGAGTGAGCCGGTAACGGTGGCCAAGGACCCCGCGCTCAATCTTTGCGAAGTATCAATTCTTCCGATGAATGAAAATACGTTAGTGGCATTCCACCGTGAAAACAGTGCCTGCGGATACGACTGCAAAAAAACAATTTCGCACGACAACGGCGAAAGTTGGGGGCCAATCATCGATTTCCCCCTCCCCGGCTGTCATCGGCCGGTCGCCGGATTTTTGCAGGACGGGCGCATTCTCATCACCTACCGCTTCCTGCAGGGCGGGAAAGGCTGGCTGGGAGCCTGGACGCAGAATTTTTTCGCCGCACTGACTGATTGTACGTCAGCGCTGGCGACAGAACGAAAGGAGTCCACAACCCGGATTCTGCCGATCGACTACGACCGTTCGCCGAAAGCGGATCTCGGCTACTCCGGCTGGGTTCAGTTCCCGGATGGAGAGATTTACATCGTCAATTACATTGTGGATGACGCCATCGACAAAGGGCAAATTCGCGGCTACGCGCTGCGCCCGGCGGAATTTTTGCTCCCGGAGCCGAAGCCGTCAACCTAAAAATCCATGAATTTCCAACAATGCGCCGATTGTGGCGATCACATTCATGATTCCATGCGTCAACATGGCGGAGGCCAGGTTTCTCCGCCATAGATAAACCGCCTGAAACGCAATTCCCATGACAAACAACGCCGGGAGCCCGTAAAGATAAAAGTGAATCACGGCAAACAGAAACGACGTCAACAAAATCGCCGGCCATATGCCCCATGGCCGGAACAATCCAAAGAGAAACCGCCGATACATGATCTCCTCTCCGATCGGCACCACCACCGACACCACCAGAAGAAACCCGAGTACCCCCAGCCACGATGCACTTCGCAACATCTCCATCACCGGTTGCTCCTCCACATAAGGAATCCGGCAAACCTTCAGAATCGCCTCCCAGGGAACGGTGACGAAAATCTCCAGCCCGAGAGCGGCAAAGCACACCAGCAGAGAAACGCCGAGATCCGCCCACCTCAGCGGACGGATGCCTAATTTTTTCCACAATTTACCGCGTGGCGCCCAAAAGTAGACGATACATAAAATCCCCGGAAGCGCGGGGAGCCATTGCCCCAACATCTCCGGCATCGACACCCCGGTCGGCACCGCACCGGTCAACACCCAGTTCAACAATCCGCCGGCGGTCGACCCGATCACCAACAATCCGAATCCGCCGAAAAAGGCAAACAACAACACCGGCCATGAAAGATGTGTTCTCCACGGGATTCGTGCCAGCAGATTCAGGCGTTGATTCAATTCGCTGCGCTCCTTTTCAGTGTGATTTTACGCTCCGTGTCGGAGAGATGGCGGATCTCGACCAGCCACGCCGAACCGGGCATGATATCTTCGATCCGCTCCGGCCACTCCACCAACGCGGTCGATTCCGGATCGTCCAGAAATTCGTCCACGCCGAAAGCCAGAGCCGAGGCGGAATTCGCAATCCGATAAAGATCAAGGTGATAAAGCATCCCCTTGCCTCCCGGCAACGGATACTCCTGCACAATCGTGTAGGTCGGGCTTGAAACCGGTTCCGTAATGCCGAGGCCACGCGCGAATCCACGCGAAAAGACCGTTTTCCCCGCTCCGAGATCGCCGTCCAACGCAATCACTGCTCCCGGCGGAAGTTCCCGCGCCAGCGTGGCGGCGAACGCCTCGGTTTCCGCTTCGGAGCGGCTGATGATTTCTTTTTCAATGTTCATATCCGCATTTCCCATTCGACAGCAATGACCGGCCGGAGCCGTCGCACACGTCCGGTTCTCCGGGTTCCGCGACGCCGATCCGGGTCAATTTCGTCATTCGATTCCAGTTTTGTTCCAACTCCGCCTCTCTTTCGGCCGGAACCGTGAACAGAAGCTCATAATCTTCGCCATCGGAGAACGCGCCGTGGCGCGTGGCTCCGGCTCGCAGCGGCAACGCCGCCGGGTCGAGCCGTAAACGCAGACGCGATGCTTCCGCCAATCGTTTCGCATCCAGCAACAAACCGTCGGAAATATCGAGCATCGCCGATGCGAACCCATTCTCCGCCAGAAACTTTCCTTCCTCCAAACGAGGATCAAAATCCAGATGATGTCCACTCGCCAACGAATTCCCGAGCGTTCCGGTGACGTAAAGCACGTCGCCCGGCTTCGCTCCACTGCGGAGAATGCACCGTTTCTCGGCCGCCTCGCCCAGAATGGTCAGCGATGCACACTCTCCCTCCCCCGGCAACGCGGCAATATCTCCGCCGACAACCGAAACGCCGTAGCGTTCCCCCGCTTCCGCCGCACCACGGCAGAAGGCGAGAATCCATTCCGAATCCCGCCCTCCGGCGGCAACCGCAAGCAACGCCCATTTGGGAACGCCACCCATCGCGGCGATATCGCTTAAGTTTCGACACATCAGTTTGCGCCCGGCCGCCTCCGGCGACGTCGTATCCCGATAATAATGAACACTTCCGATCAATTGGTCGACCGCGGCCAGCAACACCCGGCCGCCGCCCCACGCCAGAACGGCGCAATCATCGCCGGGGCCGGTCAACACGCCATCGTGTTGCGGAAGAGCGGGCAACAACTGCCTCAATATGTCCAGTTCTTTCAACATGCGTCCAATATACCGCAGGGGAAAAAAGAAGTCAACTTGAAAAGCCGCCTTTTCCCGGGTATATTATACCCGACAAACATTTTATTGACATTACACCTGTTTTTATGGAGCTTTGAAACGCATGTGCGGAATCGCCGGAATCATCAATCACCGCGCCGATCCGGCAGCGGGCGACCTCATCGCCGCAATGAACAACACGCTGATTCATCGCGGCCCCGACGCATTCGGCACTTATCTCGACGACGACGTTGCGCTTGGCCATCGACGACTCTCGATCATCGATCTTGATCGCGGCATTCAGCCGATGTCCAACGAAGACGGTACCGTACTGGCGATTTTCAACGGCGAAATCTACAACTACAAAGAATTGCGCGATATCCTGCAGAAACGCGGGCATTTGTTCCGCACCGACAGCGATACCGAAGTGATCGTGCATCTTTACGAAGAACTCGGAAACGAATGCGTGTCCATGCTGGAAGGCATGTTCTCATTCGCGGTTTACAACCGCAATACCCGGCGGGTGTTGCTTGCCCGCGACCGCATCGGGCAGAAACCGCTGCTTTATTTCATGACCAAAGGAATGCTGGTGTTCGCCAGCGAAATGGCCGCGCTGAAGTGCCACCCCGCCATGCCGCAGGAACTGGATGCGGCGGCGGTGAGCGATTTCCTGTCGTTTCAATACATTCCGGGGCCGGGAAGCATTTACCGGAACGTTCATAAACTCGCGCCGGGACACCAGTTGGAGTTTCGCCTCAACGAAGAAACCACTTCAATCCGGGCCTACTGGCGGCCGAACTTTTCGCTGAAGCCTGAGATCCCGTTCAAAGAAGCCGCCGCGGAACTGCGCCGGTTGGTGGAGCAAGCGGTCGAACGCCGCCTGATGTCGGATGTTCCCATCGGGACGTTTCTCTCCGGCGGCGTCGATTCCTCCATCATCACCGCCATCACCGCGCGGCTGCGCAACCCGGAGAAGACCAACGCCTACACCGTCGGCTTCTGGGACGCGAGTTACGACGAGCGCCCCTTCGCCACCAAAGCGGCCGACGCGATCAACCGCGGAATCGGCGGCGGACTCATTCAACGCGAATCGGTGGTCGATCCCGATGACTTTACGCTGGTGGAGAAGATGGCCAGGCACTGCGGCGAGCCGTATGCCGACGCCTCGATTCTGCCCACTGCGCTGCTTTCGGAATTCGCCGCGTCCGAAATCAAAGTTGCGCTCTCCGGCGACGGAGCCGATGAACTCTTCTGCGGATACGAGCGCTATCTTGCCATCCGCTACGCCTCCCGCATCGCCTTGCTGCCGGAGGCGCTCTCCCGTCCGTTGCTTGCAACGCTGGCCTCCTTCTGCCCGGATGACGGCGAACGAACCCGGACCGGACGGATGCGCCGCTTCTTGAAGATGACGGCGGCACCGGAGAGATTACGCTACTTCACGCTGATGAATCATTGCAGCGCCAAACTCAAAAAATCGCTGTTCGGAGAAAAACTCCGGGCGGCCGCGCAGCGCGATTCCGCAGAACTGTTCCATTCGTTGCAGTGGGAGCTGAGCAGTGCGAACAACATCGAGCAGCTGTCCGAGCTGGATCTGCAAACCTATCTTCCCGGCGACGTGTTGACCAAGGTGGACATCGCCTCCATGGCATCGTCGCTGGAGGTTCGCTCGCCGTTTCTCGACCGTGAAGTGGTCGAATTCGCCGCGCGGCTCCCGATCAGCTACAAACTTCACGGCTCAAAGCGGAAGCATATTCTGGTGGAAGCGTTCCGATATCTTCTCGCTCCCGAAGTCGCCCGGCGCCCCAAGAGGGGATTCGGCGTTCCGATCGCCTCCTATCTGCGCGGCAAATGGCATAACCTCGCCGAAGAGGCGCTGTTTGACGGCATGCTTACCCGGGACGGTTATTTTCATAAGAAGTGTGTTTTGCAACTCTGGAAAGAGCATCAGTCCGGCGCCAGCGACCACAGCTATCTCTTGTGGAGCCTAATCAATTTTTCGCTGTTTTTGGAACATAACCATCGAGGAGAAGAGTTATGAAAAAAGAAAAAGTAGTCATCATCGGCAGCGGCCCTGCCGGTTATACGGCGGCCATTTACGCCGCACGTGCGGAATTAAGCCCCTGTCTGGTGGCGGGTCCCCTCCCAGGCGGACTTCTGACCCAGACCACCCATGTGGAAAACTTTCCCGGTTTCCCCGATGGTGTGACCGGGTTCGACCTGGTTATGGGCATGCAGCAGCAGGCCGAAAAGTTCGGCGCACGCATCGAATACGATGAGGTCAGCAAACTCGAACTCACCGATGGCGGAGTTCAAAAAGTGTATCTTGCCGGAGGCGATGTGTTGGAGGCCGACGCGGTGATTCTCGCCACCGGAGCCAGCCCGCGTTACCTCGGGCTCCCCTCCGAAGAGCGGTTGCGCAACAAAGGCGTTTCGGCCTGTGCCACCTGCGACGGCGCGTTTTACAAAGACGTCCCGGTCGCGGTGCTCGGCGGCGGCGACTCCGCCATGGAGGAAGCATTGTTCCTGACCCGCTTTGCCAGCAAAGTCTACGTCGTTCATCGCCGGGATGAGTTGCGCGCTTCGCGCATCATGGCCGATCGCGCGCTCAACAACCCCAAAATCGAATTCGTCTGGTCGAGCGTCGTCGAAGAAATTCTCGGAGAAAACAAGGTCGAAGGCATCCGCGTCTCCAATGCGAAAACCGGTGAAGTTTCGGTCATCGAATGCCGCGCGGTATTCGCCGCCCTCGGCCACCTGCCCAATACCATGCTATTCAAGGATTTCATCGAGATCGACAGCGCCGGCTTCGCCGTCCGCCAGGGGAACTCGGCCAGAACCAAACTCGCCGGTGTTTTCATCGGCGGCGACTGTGCCGACCCATCTTATCGTCAGGCAATCACCGCCGCCGCGATGGGCTGTCAAGCCGCAATGGACGCCGAACATTATCTCGCCGAAGCGCAGAAATAACAGGAACGGCATGAAGCACTCGCAGCAGAACGTCGCGCTTCTTCATTATTGGCTCTTGAAGATGCGCGGCGGGGAAATGGTTTTGGAAGAGTTCTGCCGTCTGTTCCCGGAGGCGAAGATCTTCACGCATGCCTTTGTGCCGGAGCAACTTTCTCCGACGCTTCGCTCCCGCAAGGTGGAAGAGTCGCTGATTGCCCGCCTTCCCCTCGGCCGTCGCCACTGTCAGAAATTCCTGCCCCTGATGCCCACGGCATTGAAAAAGTGGGATTTCTCTGATTACGACCTTCTGGTCAGCAGCGAATCCGGCCCGGTGAAAGGCATCCGCAAGCCCGCCGGGTGCCGCCATATCTGCTATTGCCACACCCCGATGCGCTATCTCTGGGATATGTACGACGAATATTACGCCAACGCCGGAATTCTCGGCAAAGCGGCGATGCGGATCTTTCGGGATTATCTCCGCGCCTATGATCTCCGTTCAGCTGAAACCGTCGACACCTTCGTCGCCAACTCCAATTTCGTCAAAGAGCGCATCCGGCGCATCTACGACCGGGACGCAGTCGTGATCCATCCCCCCGTGGATGTGGAGTTTTTCGCCGCCGCCCCGAAAAAGGAGCGAAGCTATTTTCTCTACGTCGGCCAACTAGTCTGCTACAAACAGCCGATGACCGCAATCAAAGCCTTCGCCCACTTCCCGGAAGAAAGCATGATCGTCGTCGGCGACGGCCCGCAACGGGAAGAGCTGGAAAAAGTCGCGACATCAAACGTCAAGTTCCGCGACTGGTCGAACCGCGAGCAGCTCCGGGAACTTTACGCAGGGGCGAAGGCACTGATTTTCCCCGGTATCGAAGACTTCGGAATCATCCCGGTCGAAGCGCAAAGCGCCGGGTGCCCCGTCATCGCCCTGAACGCAGGTGGTGCACTCGAAACAGTCGAGAACCGCAAAACCGGACTGTTTTTCGACTCGCTCCCGTCCTTGCTCGAAGCCATCGACGAAATCCGAACCCTCTCATTCTCCGCGGATGACTTCACCCGAAACACCGCGCGTTTCAGCTCCGACCGTTTTCGTCGCGACTTCAGCCAGTTGTTGCAGGGAGAGATTTCGACGGCCGGTACGGTCGCCCGGTAGGGCAATGTCCCCATCGATAAAGAAACGGCAACACCGATGAAAATCAGTGTTGCCGTTTCTTTTCCTTGAATTGGAAACGATCAGTTCAGTTTCAATTGATGGAAGAGATTCGGGTTTTTGTCGCCATCGACGCCGGACCCCCAATGCAGGAAGCCGTTACGACCTTTGCCGTCGTTGCTGTTGACGATCACCGTCAATCCGAGCATCTGCCCGGCAATCAATTCCTTTGCCCCAAATTCCGCCGCCGGAATCTCGAGGGTATAGACCGTTTGCTTTCCTTCGCGGGAAAAGGCGAACTTCACCTGTTCTACCCGGCCCACTCTATCCACCGGGCGATGCCGCCAGACGTTCAGGCCATCCGTTGAAGAGCTGGCGCAAAGTTCGACCGAATGTCCGGAGCCGCTCCAGAGAGAAATCTGAACCGAATCACCGCGCCAGGCGGCATCCATCGGATAATCACAGCGATGATCCGCATCCTCGACCTCGATCCGGAGCTTCAGCGTGTCCGCGGTATAATCGACGCGGAAGTTCGCTTTTACATCCGCCTTGATCTGGCTCCCACCCCAATTGCGCCATTCGGAGATTTCAATTGTCTTGCCGCTTTCTCCCATGCCGCGCAACAGAAGTTTCATCGGCATATACATCGGCGTCGCATTTCCATTCCGGTCACTGACGACAACCGACGCATAGCGATCCAGTGACAATTTCCGGTCGGCAATCAGGGTATAGTGGAACACCACACGATCATTTGCCGGAATCACCAGCGGCTTCAGCGAAACCGCGTCCGCCTTCACCCCTTCGGGTAATGTCAGTTGCGGCAGTACCGTCACAGGACGATCGGAGTGATTGTTCCAATATAGCTCCGCAACAAACGGTTCGCCCGGGATAAGGTAAATACCGCCGTACCCATAAGGCATGCGCGCCAGATTATAATTCGGCTGAATCACAACCGGTTTCGCCGCGCGCGGTTGCGGCTTATAATTTTTCGCATACTGGTAGAGTCGCATCGCCCGGGTATCGCTCTTCATAAATTTTGAACCCGGCTTCCCCTTGATGTGAAGATAGAGGATACCGTCTTCCAGCGGCAGCGTGCCGCCTTCCCACTTCAATTCCCGCCCGTCAAGGCCGGTGATTTTCGTAATGCGAAGTCCTTCGGGGAGCGTGACTTTTCTCGAAGCCTTCATCGGCGCATAAATGCAGGCAATTGACTCTTTGCCATCCGAAAACACCCGGCTCCGCACCGCGCCCGGCACGACAAGATCCCCGATATACTCCTTGTTAGCCAGCAACATCGCACAGTTTCCATAAGCGGCCAGCGAACGCATCGGGGCAAAATGCTGATCTATCATCCCGAAGTTATTTTTGCGTTCGTCGTAATACGGATAGCAAAACGTGAAATACCGCTCGATCCCGAGTGCGCGAAATTCAATCGCTTTGCCGACGATTTCCGATGCGCTGTAACGGTCGGCGTCAACCGGGGCGCGCGAGGTTCCACGCGGCCACGGCATACCGCTCTCGGTGATCCAATACGGAATGCCGAGTTTTCGCGGGCTGGTTTTGCGTTCCACTTCGCGCAGAAACGCGATCTGTTCCTCATGCGTTTCAGTCAGACGATACGAGTGAAAGCTGAAGACGTCGATATCTTCCAGCAATCCGCCTTCAATCAAGCTCCGATAATAATCGGAACCATCTCCCGGGTGTGCAAGGTTGCCGCCCACCACTGTCGTCGGCACGCGATCCAACGCAAACCGCGTCGAGACGGACTTGGTGAATGCGATGAAAAATTCCGGTGGGAAATAGTTCCCGAAGAAAATATCAGGTTCGTTCCACACCTCCAACGCTTTGATTTGCGACCAATTGCGACAGATCGCGCTCCAGCTGTTCGCCGCTTCAAGAAGATTGCGCGGATAGACGTTGCTGCCGTATTCATAGCCGCCGCTGTCGCCGCCGAACAGAAAATTATCGCGTTCGGAAGCCAACTGCTTGTTCCAGGCCGGCGTATCGTGGAAGACGTCGAGGATCTTCACTCCTTCTTCTCCGGCAATCTTGCGAAACAGATCGTAGCGCCCGCTCCGTCCGTTGAAATCGATCTGATCCTGTTTCGGATGGACATCCCCCCACGAGAAACGGTCACGTCCCCATACGATTCCGTTCCGGCGCAGGATTTTCATCAAGCTGCGCAGAGAATCGCCGCCAATGTGATTCTTGCGGCTGAGCGAAGTATCCATGCCGAAGAACTCGTCTTCCTTCCCCGAAAACGCCGTCTGAATCACCACCGCGGTTTGAATGTCGAGCGCGGGAAGATGCAGATCGTAATATCCGATCTCCTGCGGCACGGGAATCCGCAGCATCCGAGTGGATTCGTCGAACGTCGCCGTTCCTTTCTTCACCTCTTTGCCGCGATAGTCGCAATAACGGAACGCAAGTTCTTCCGCCGAGAGTCGAGCCGGCCCCATGGAAAGGAGAATCTCCAGCGGCTCCGAACTGCCCGGGTCTTTGTAATTCAGTTCCGGTTTGGGGAACGAGTAGAGAATTGGCAATTTCGCATCCTCCGCCACGCCGATCAGCGTAAAGTTGCGAAACTCGGCACTCCCGGTCGGCTCCGCAAGACAAACTTTACGCAGGATCACGCCGAAATGCGTCAATGGGGAGTGAAATAGCTTATCTTTCGCCCCACCCCACGCAAGGCCGGTCGGCTCCAGGAGAAACGTCAGTGTCTGAAATGCCGCGGCATCTCCGGAGAGCGGCAAGGAACGCTGATGAGATTGCCCGGTTGCATCACGAAACCGGAACGAGATCCGCGTTGCGCTCGTCCGCACCTCGAAGCGTACCGCCTTCGCCGCCGGAAAATTCAGATTGTTCTTCAACGCGGCCTGAACATAATCCCCACCATTGGTAAAATCGGCCTCAAGCCGAAGGCTCCCCGCCGTCGGAAATGCAAGCGCTCCCTGCGCACCCGGGAACTCCGCACCGGTATGCAGCCACCAGCTCTCCGGTGAAAACCCCAACGGCAAATCCGCCGCAAAAAGGGTGCCGCAAAAAGTCAGCAATCCCAGAATTTGGCACAAAAACACTCTCATATCATCTCCTTCATCCGTTCAAATTTCGTGTAAAGCCGTGAGGTCTTAATCGGTGGGGTCCTGAACCATATCTACATTGAACTGTTTGCGCACCGCCGTTCCGGTCTGGTACAGTTCCCATTTCTTGAGCGAAGCAACGTGTCCGTCAAAAAAAAGCGAATTGGCACGGTCGCTGTGCCGGCGGAACAGACCGATCTTACCGCTGCTGGATAAGAAATCCGGACGCCACACGCTGCTTCCCTGTATCGGAACCGCATTCAGCTTCAGGGAATCGCTCGCGCTGATGGTGTCGCCGGGAGCGCGCATTTTCCCGAGCGCATAGGCGCTGTACCCTGTTTCATTTTCTTTCGGAGCGGTTCGGAAATTACCGAGGTGATCCATTTTCTTTTTGCCGTTGACTGTATTGTTATTGGAGTAATCGGCATCCCAATAGTAATTGACAACACCGTAAAACCCGTTCCAACTGTCCGTATAACTCGAACTGGCGGTAAGAATCGAACTGTTCATATCCGAGGGACACACGGCAATGTTCCCGGGAGTGTAACCATTGGTATACACTCCGAAAGTCAAGATGTAAAGGGGCCAACTTTTATTGTTGTCCACCTGATAAATCAGCTGATTGTCATGATCGTCAGCATACATGGCAAAACTCGTGCCAAGCTGTTTGAGGTTGCTGGTACAACTGATGGCACGCGCCCGTTCCCGGGCTTGATTCAATGCCGGCAGCAGCATGGCAGCAAGAATCGCAATAATTGCAATTACCACCAGAAGCTCGATCAGTGTAAATGTTCTTCTCATTCTTTGCTCCTCCTGTTATGTTGTAAATAAATCCGGAATAATCAATGAAGGTTTCAGCTGCATGTTGCAATAAGTCGCCGCAGGATTCGCGATTCGCCAAAGCAACATGTCCACCGCTCGTTCCGCAATTTCTTCAATATGGAGATCCACCGTCACAATCGGCGGCGCCAATTGCTGCGCAAGGTAAGTATTGTCGCAGGAAACCAGCTCAACCTTCCCTGCTTCCCGCCGGATGCCGAGGAAATCCAGCACGGTACAGACATGATCCGCCACCTGGTCGCAAAAAGTGAAAATTCCGACCGGCTCCTCCGATTGCCGCAACTCATTTCGCAGATGATCGGTCAACAGCATCAAGCCTTCACGCTTGTTGTAGCCGATTTCAGTCACGTCATAATTGCGGTCGCGCATCCACCAACGGAATCCTTCCAAACGGATGTTGCGTTCCGCGCGATGCACCGCAAAAAGCTCCCAGACGCAGATGATTTTACGGCAACCGCGTTGAATCAGATAATTTGCCGCGAGTCGCCCCGCTTCACGGTCATCCGGTTTCACGCTGTCGAAATCTCCGGCCTCGATTTCTTCATTCATGATACTGACCTGCGGCCTTCCTTCAAGAAGCGGCATATCCTGCGGCTTCCAGGCATAATCGTAGAGAAATCCGCTGAAATCCTCGAGCAAAGCCGGATTGGCGACCACATCATCGCGCAGAAACATACCGAAGGAGACATCCAACTGCGTCAGACGGTTGGCCAGGCTTTTCATAATCGTATTGGTCACCGGGTCCAAGGTGTCCTTGCGATACAGAATCGCAATCTTTCCGGTGGAAAAATTTCCCGACGCTTTCTTCTCCTGCCGCCGGGTATAACTGCGAACCTTGAAGCCACTCTCCTTCACAAGGCCGTTCACCCTCCGTTTCAGATCCGCGGAGACCGTCTCCGAATCACGTAACGCAAGCGACACAGCCCCCTTGGTCACCCCAAGCTGCCGGGCTATTTCCGCCAGAGTCGTCGGCTTTTCCGCTGTTTTGCGATCTTCCATGACGTTCCTTTAATAATACTCTTTGCTGTTTGCTATTAATTATGACGCAATTATTTCAAAAAACAATAGCTGCAATTGAAAAATAATAAACTTTTAATCTAAACTTTACTAAACTTATGGCCGCTGCTGCTAGAAAACAAAACCATTAGCCATTAACAACCAGCCTATTAAGCAAAATTTCACTCTTCAGTTCGACTTCACTCTACTTTGGTCAAAATATCGAAATCAACAAACCGTGCAAATGAGACTTCGCCGTGTTTTTCGCTTTTCAATGACTCTCTTCTGCAAGGTCGTTGGATTTTTTATGATGCGAGTGTATGGTACTGCAAAACCAAGGAGACGGCGATTCATATTCCTACTCACATTCTTTCCGGCTGGATCTGCGGGAATTTCGTTCCTGCATTTGGCCCTCGGGAACGGTTCTTCTGCATGCTGGCCGCGTCTTTACCGGATCTGGACGGGCTTTCGCTGCTGGGAGGGTGGAGGGCCTACTATGAGTGGCATCATGTACTGTTGCACAATCTTCCATCCGCAGTGGGGCTGGCGCTCCTGTTGGCTTTTTTCTCCCGTCCGAGAGGAACGGCGTTTTGGGTTTATTTCGGCTTGCTGCATCTACATTTTCTGCTTGACCTGCTCGGTTCCGGAGATGACTGGGGAGTGGATTACCTGCGGCCGTTCTCTGCGGAATCATACCAGGTCAACTTTGGCTGGCAATTCCTGTCCTGGCAGAATTATCTGGCGGCATTCCTCTGCATTGCATTCAGCATCGTCCTGATTATCTGGAAAAAACGAACGATTCTTGAGTATCCGATGCCACGACTGGATCGTGAAATCACCGAATTTTTTCTTAATTTAACTACAAAATAAACTATAATCACGATCTCCACTTGCAAAGCACTGTTCCGGCATTACGGTATATGAAAACATCAGGGAGGCTTATTTCTATGGATACCACACAAAGCGACATCAATAACTTTTACGCAAAACTGCGAAACTCCACCACACTGAAACTGCTTCTTATCGGCGTTATTGTGCTGCTCCTTCAACTCCCAACCATGATGATCGAGCAACTCAATACGCGCCGGATAACGACCGGGAAAGAGGCACAGAAGGAAATTTTTTCCCAGTGGGGGAAAGAGCAGACGATCGGCGGCCCGATTCTCTTTTTCTGGCAAGATAAGCAAAAAGACTTCTACTTACCGGAACGCCTTTCCATAAAGGGAACCGTCACGCCGGAGCTTCGCTACCGGGGCATTTTTCAATCGGTAACCTACAGTTCCGTGCTGCATATCACCGGAGAATTCAATCTCAATGACCTTCCCGTGGGGTACCTTTACGTTCCCCTGTCCGATAACAAGGGACTGGTGGAAGGCGAATTCAAGATCAATGGAGTCTCCATAAATGCACAGGTGATGGACGATTCGGAATTGCCCAACGCGAATGGACTTTTAATTCAACTCCCCCCTGAAGCGGTATATAATCCTGAGTTCCTGAACGAGTCCAATCAGAACAAATTCCAGAACAAGTCCAATCAGAACAAATTCCTGAACGACGGCATTCTTAAATTCGATTTCCAGTTGACCGTCAACGGTTCCGAAACATTGAATTTCCTGCCGTTGGGCAGAAACACGGCGGTTGAACTCACTTCCGAATGGGATTCGCCCGGATTTATCGGTCATTTCCTGCCGCAGAACCGCACTGTCGATCCGGATGGCTTCACGGCGGAGTACCGAATCAATGAACTGAACCGCACATTGCCGCAACAGTGGAGAGGATCGTCAGATAAGATCAATGACGAAAGTTTCGGCGTGAATTTCTATATCCCGAGCAACATTTATCTGCAGACGCTGCGCGCGATCCGTTACTCGGCGCTGGTGATCGTATTCACCATGCTCGCGTTCTTCCTCACCGAACGGCTGACCAAATGCCCGATGCACCCGGTGCAGTATTTGATGGCCGGGTTGGCTGTGGTGCTTTTCTATGTGCTGATGCTTTCGCTCGGCGAACATCTCCCCTTCGGAGCGGCTTATTTCCTCAGTGCCATGGCGGTGGCGCTTTCCATCGGGTATTATGCCCGGCTGATCTTCCGCAGAACATTCCCGGCGATCGTGGAAGTACTGCTGATGCTGGCTGCCTACGGCGCGATCTACATCATGCTGCAGATGGAGGATTTTGCCTTGCTGACCGGAACCGTCACGCTCTTCGTGTTGCTGATCGTACTCATGACGTTCACCGGCAACTTGAACCGGCAAAGCGCCAAAGATCAATAACATTTCGGCCGCCGATACGGATTTATTCCGTATTGGTGTGTCCGAGTGAATGGGCGGCGCGGTACTCTCCCGGCGTCTGCCCGTAGGCACGGCGAAAGCGGCGGCGAAAGTAGGCAGGGTCGTTAAAGCCCGCTTCGTAGGCGATCTCCTTGATGTTGAGCCGCCCCTCGAGCAGCAACCGCCCCGCCCGCTCAAGGCGAACGCGGTTGATCTCTTCCGTCACCGTATGCCCCCATGCGCGGCGACAGGTGCGGTTGAGGTAATCCGCCCCGCACTGGAGCGCCTCCGCCAGAACCGCGGTGGAGAGCTCTTCTTCAAAATGCAGCTTGATGTATTCACACGCCCGGACGGAGAGAGCAGTGGCCGCCGCGTGCGCCTCCACTCCGGCAACGTTCCGGCCGGCTTCCTCCAGCAACAGCTCCGTCAGCAGATCGGCGCTGCGTCCCTGCCCGTTTTCACGCAACTCGGAGAGCAAAAGCTGATAGTACTCCCCTACTCGTCCCGGACGCCCCGAACGGCCGCTGGACGGCATGGAATCGAGCTTCCGCGTGCCCGTTTCATCACGCGGGACAAAATGCCCCCAATAGAACACCAGTTTGGGTTCATAGGCGGAGAGGCCGCCATGACGCAATCCGGGGCGCAGCAGCAACCAATCGCCCGCCTCGAGGGAATACGTCCGATCCTCTTCAAACATCTCCAGGGTCCCCGCATCGACGTAGATCAGTTCGTAGCTGTCAATGGTGCGTGTCCCGTGGCGACCTTTGCCGCGTGAAACAAACCGTCCCGCACTGACTATTTCCACTGTTTCCACACACATCCCCCTTTCCATCGACAAAAAAGGCGGCCTTGCGCCGCCATGATCTTTTGTTGCCGTTTCCGCCACACTACTTGCGAATTTTACGCAGATATTTCATGTAAGCGTCTTCATTCATCATATCGTCAAGCTCCGAGCTGTCGAAATCAACCAGGCGGCAGAGCCACCCCTTCTCTTCCGGCGACTCGTTAATCAGGCCCGGCTCATCCGCCAGCGCTTCGTTCACCTGCGACACGGTGCCGCTGATCGGGGAATAGATGTCAGATGATGCCTTGGCCGATTCCACTTCGCCGAGCCGGTCGCCGATGATGAAGTCATCATCTTCTCCGGGCAGTTCGACGTAGGTGATTTCACCCAATTCGTCCGCTGCATATTCGGAGATACCGACAATGGCCTCCTCTCCGACAATTTCCACCCACTCATGATCCTCGGTATAATACTTCATCGGATTCTATTTCCTCATTATCGTTTTTCACGGTTCAAATTCACTGCGCTGTTACGGCACTAATGAATCATCAAAACAGGAAATGTCAAGCCTGAGGCTAAGGAAAAATATGATTTTTCCCAAAAAAACGCTTTTTATGCAGTTTCCACGATTCTGCCCGAAAGACCGCGCACTCGGACGCGCGAACCGAAACCACGCGCGATCCGAACCAGCTCGGCGTCGGAATAAGTCGGCTTTTGCGACAATTCATCGTCGATCACCTCGACCGGATTGTACTGCTGAAGCGTCCACCGCTTCACACCGATCCCATCCAACTCCCGAAACATCGTTTCCAGCGCCGCCTCATTGAGCAACGAGCGATGAACCGTGGTGCGGACGTCCAGCTCCGCTCCGGAATTCAGCGCAAAGCGGATGCTCGCAAAAACTTTTTCCGCCACCTCCGGGTCGGAACTGCCGGTCAACGCGCCGTAGGCCGCCGCCGGAGCTTTGTAATCGATCCCGAAAGCATCCGCTCCGGCTGTCCGTAACAATGCCTCCACCCGTTCCGGCAAAGTGCCGTTGGTGTCAACTTTGACGGCATACCCCATCTCCCGCACTTTCCCGATCGCGTCGGGCGCGTCCGGGTGCAAAAGCGGTTCGCCGCCGGAAAATACAACGCCTTCCAGCAGCCCCTTGCGACGCTTGAGGAAGTTGAAGAATTCTGTTTCCGTCACCCGCGGCTGGCTGGCAGGGTCAAAAACAAGGCAGGGATTGTGACAGAACGGACACCGCAGGTTGCAACCGCCCGAGAACACAATGCAGCCGATTTTCCCCGGATAATCGACCAGAGTAAATTTTACCAATCCTCTGAAATCCATTTATTCTCCTCCTCCTCCGAAAATTCAAATGATTCTCCACGCTCTAAAAGACGCGGGTTCCGGGATTTCGCCCCGGCGACCAGGATGCTTCACCCTTGGCTCCCGATCGGCAAGGCGCCGGAAAATTGCTTTCCCGCATCCAGAAAAACAAATTCGGAGCGTTTGAACGTCGCCCCAAAGGACGAGATATGGAACCCAATTCAATAAAAAAAGCGGGCAAATTCGCATCTGCCCGCTTTTTTTCCGACAGGTGTTTACTTGGAAGCAACCTCGAAGGTCTTGCGGTCCTTGAACTCTTCCTTCTTGCCCTTGTTCCAATTGCTGACCGGGCGGAAGTATCCGCAGACGCGGCTGTACACTTCGGTTCTCTCTCCACATTTCGCCATAATAACTTCTCCTTATGTTAGGGGGACGTTGTTTATTTTAAGCCTCGAGCGGACACTCTGCGTGTTCCCCCGGGACATATCCATGCACCGGACAGATACTGAACGACGGCGTCAACGTAAAGTAAGGAATCCGGTAATTGGTCGCAACCCGCTTCACCAGCGACGCCACCAGTTCGGGATCGTCGATCCGCTCGCCGATAAAGGCGTGAAAGACCGTACCGCCGGTGTAGAGCTGCTGGAGCGGAGCCTGCATATCCAGCGCCTCAAACAGGTCGTCGGTATATCCCACCGGCAGCTGTGTCGAGTTGGTGTAATACGGATTGTCCGTTCCGGCACAGATGATCTCCGGGTAGCGCCTGCGGTCAAGGCGCGCCAGACGGAAACTGGTTCCTTCCGCCGGAGTCGCTTCCAGGTTATAGATATGCCCGGTTTCCTCCTGGAAATCCTTGATCTTCTCCGCCATATGAAGCAATACTTCGCGGGAGAATTCCGCTCCGTCCGGGTCACAGATCGAGCAGCCGAGAAAATTCAGGCAGCACTCGTTCATCCCCACCAGACCGATGGTGCTGAAATGGTGCTCCATACTCGGCAGGTACGTTTTGGTGTACGGCAGGAGATCACTCTCTAGATGCTTCTGCACGACTTTGCGTTTGATCTCAAGCGACTCTTTCGCCATGTTCAGCAGATGATCGAGCTGGCGGAAGAACGCGTCTTTCGTCTTGGTCGTATATCCGATGCGCGGCATGTTGATGGTAACCACCCCGATCGAGCCGGTCTGCTCACCTGCACCGAACAGTCCGCCGGTCTTGTTCCGGAGTTCGCGCATATCCATCTGAAGGCGGCAGCACATGCTGCGAACGTCGCCGGGGTGGAGGTCGCTGTTGATGAAATTCTGGAAGTACGGCAGCCCGTACTTTCCGGTCACTTCAAAAAGCAACCGCGCATTGTCGCTCGTCCAGTTGAAGTCCTTCGTCACATTGTAGGTCGGAATCGGGAACGTGAAGATCCGCCCGTCGCGATCCCCCTGCGACATCACTTCGAGGAAAGCGCGGTTGATCATATCCATCTCAGGCTGGAACTCGCCGTAGGTTTCATCCTGCGGCGCCCCGCCGATGATGACCGGCGTATCGCGCAGATCTTCCGGAACCACCCAGTCGAACGTCAGGTTGGTGAACGGTGTCTGTCCCCAGCGGCTGGCGATGTTCAGCCCGAATACGAACTGCTGAATGCTCTGTTTCAATTGCTTGTACGTCAGCTTGTCGCGGCGGACAAACGGCGCCAGCAGTGTGTCAAACGAGCTGAATGCCTGCGCCCCCGCCCATTCCGTTTGCAGCGTCGAAAGGAAATTCACGATTTGCCCGGTCGCGGTATCGAAATGCTTCGCCGGAGCCGCCGACGCGCGCCCGCCCCTGCCCTGAAAGCCGCGCTCCAGAAGATCGCGCAAACTCCACCCCGCACAATAACCGACGATTCCGCAGGAGAGGTCGTGCAGATGGAAATCGCCCGACGTATGTGCGTCGGCGATTTCGGGCGGATACATGTTCGCGAGCGCATAGTTGGCGATCACCGAACCGGACACGTGGTTCAGCAAACTGGCGTAGGAATAACCGGAATTCGAGTTTTCATTGACCCGCCAATCTTCCTGCCCGAGATAGCTGGAGACGAGATCCTGAACGTCCATCATCAGCTTCTTCGCTTCACGGATCTTGTCCCGGCCGGCGCGATAGAGAATGTAGAGTTTCGCGGCCTGCGAGAGTCCCCGCTTGACGAACGCATGCTCCACAATGTCCTGAATTACGTCGACATCAGGAATCTGCTGTTCGCCGTCGTAGCCTTTGTCGGCCAGCTCGCGCACAACGTCATCCGCAATGTGGCGGGCGACCTTTTCATTGCCCATCCCGGCGGCTTTCAGAGCCTTTCCGGCAGCAATGGCAATGCGCTGCGGATCGAACTCCACAATACGGCCGTCGCGCTTCTTCATTTTCTGGATGGACACGGTTTTGTTCATCTGGCAGAACTCCTCTCTTCTCTTCAGCGGTTGTCATTCATATTTGCAAAACGCGTTTCTCCGCCCACCCCGGCAGCGGGAAACGGGTATTTCTCAATTGCCAACACCATATATTGTACCACATCATATTGTTATTGCAAGAGCAAAACATCACAAGATATAGTATTTTTCATGTTTTTTTTCATATTGAGCCACAATCAAGCACTTACAGCTCTCCAGTTTATTTTCGCTCTGGAATCCCGAATGATTTTCCTGCTTTTCGACTTGTAAAATACACGTTGTCCGACTATAGTTCCCGATTGCAATACAGAAAGTTGGATACAGACTATGGCGGATACGGTTTTGTGGGCGGCGGAAGAGCTTTTTCTCACCATCGGGCGGCAGACGATTTACGACAATGCGGAATTTCATATCAATACCGGGGAACGGGTCGCCCTCATCGGGCGAAACGGCAGCGGCAAGTCGACGCTTCTGCGGTTGATTACAGGCGAAGAGCTTCCCAGTTCGGGAAATCTCACCCGGGCACGCGGACTGCGGGTGGCGACATTGCCGCAGGATTTCGAGCTGGACAACAATCGTACTCTCCGCGAGAACGTCGCGGACGGTCTGGAGTATTTCCGTGGGCTCCAGAGAAAATTCGAGACCGTTCCGGTCAACTCCCCCGAGCATGGCCAGCTGGAGCACGAACTGATGATTCATGACGGCTGGAACCTCGACACCAAGCTCGACACCGTTCTGGATAAACTGAACCTCTCCGCCGATGCTGATCGCCTTTGCCATGGCCTCTCCGGCGGCGAAATGCGCCGGGTCGCTCTCGCACGCGCGATTATTGCGGAGCCGGATCTGTTGTTGCTCGATGAGCCGACCAACCATCTCGATGTGACCACGGTGGAGTGGATCGAGAACTTCCTTGCGGAGTATCGCGGCAGCTGCCTTTTCGTCACACACGACCGTTACTTTCTCGATCGCGTCGCTAACCGGATCGTGGAGCTGAATCACGGTACATTCTACAGTTATCCCGGTAATTACACCGATTTCCTCACCGCGAAATTCGAGCGGGAGGCGAACGAGGACGTCCTGGAACAAAAGCGACAGAGCTTTCTCCGTTCCGAAATCAACTGGGTTCGCCGCTCCCCCAAGGCGAGGCTCAAGCGCAACATGGGCCGGATGAAGCGATTCGATGAAGTCGCGGAAAAATCCGCACCGATCCGCGACAGCGAAATGGAGCTGTTGATCCCCTCCGCCTCCCGGCTCGGAAATAAAACCGTGACGCTGACCGCCATCTCGCTCGCTTACGGCGAACGGAGCATCATCCGTGATTTCACTTTTGAATTTGAACCCGGTTCCCGCATCGGCCTCGTCGGACCCAATGGGATCGGCAAGAGCAGCCTGCTGAAAATCATCACCGGAACTCTCACGCCGAATCAGGGGAAAGCGGAAATCGCACCGACGGTGGAATTCAACTACATCGATCAATCCCGCATCGAACTCGACCCGGAAAAAACCGTAGCCGAAGAGATCAGCGAAGGCGTCGATACCGTATACCTCGGAACCGAAAAAATTTCAGTCTGGGGATATTTGAAGCGGTTTCTCTTTGAAGACGACCGGATCAACACCAAGGTTCGCTACCTATCCGGCGGTGAAAAAGCACGATTGCTGCTGGCGAAAGTGTTGAAGCGCGGCGGCAATTTCCTCATCCTCGATGAACCGACCAACGATCTCGACCTCTCCAGTCTGCGGCTTCTGGAAGAGGCGCTGGCGGCTTACGGCGGCTGCGTTCTGGTGGTCAGCCACGACCGTTACTTTTTGAACCGCGTCTGCACCGGTGTCCTCGGATTCTCCGGAAACGGCGAAATCATTTACACACCGGGCGATTACGACTATCATCTGGAGAAACGCCGGGAGCGCGAGGCGAAAATTCTCGAAGCCATGCCCGCTCCGAAAGCCGCAGCTCCTGCGGAAACGCCCAGACCCAGACAGCCGCAGAAAAAATTGAGCTATAAAGACGCGCGCGAATTAGAAGGCATGGAAGAAGCCATCCTCGCCGCCGATGAACGGGTTTCTGAGATCGAAGTCCTCTTCGGGGCCCCCGATTTTTTTGCCAAGCACGGCGACCGCACCACGGAACTTCAAACCGAACTGGATAAGGCGCGCGCCGAATCCGCCAGGCTCTATGCCCGCTGGGAAGAGCTGGAAGCCAAACGAACGGAGTTGGAAGGACAATGAAAAAACTGATCTGGCCGGGCAGCACGCAACTGGCCCCGGTTCCGGCCGTTCTGGTCGGCTGCGGCGAAGAAGACTCGTGCAATCTGATCACCATCGCATGGGCGGGAACCATCTGCAGCAAGCCGCCGATGCTCTCCATCTCCATCCGCCCGGAACGGCACAGTTACGGGTTGATTCAGCAGACCGGCGTTTTCACCGTCAACCTCCCGACCGTGGAGCAGATCCACGCCACAGACTACTGCGGCGTGGTTTCCGGGCGGGACGTGGATAAATTCAAAGAGACGAAACTCACCGCACTTCGCGGTTCCCGGGTTTCCGCTCCGCTGGTGGCGGAGTGTCCCCTCGGCCTCGAATGCCGCGTGACACAAACCATCGAACTTGGCAGCCACACGCTCTTTCTCGCGGAGATTGTCGCGGTACAGGTTTCCGAAGATTATGTCAACACCGACGGGCGGCTCGAACTGGAAAAAGCAGGACTTGCCGCCTACATCCACGGCCATTATTTTGAAATCGGCAAGGCGATCGGGCATTTCGGTTATTCCGTCCGCAAAAAGCCCGGCCCGGTTGTCCGCGGATAAATCTGCCGCCTTTGTGGAAAAAGAGAGCAAATCGCAAAAACATTGCCGCACAGTGGATAAATGAAGTCAAGAAAAAAGAGTTTCCGTCAATTGCCATTTCATAAATATCCTTTATAGTAATAGCAAAGGCAGTATCTTTCAGCAACCCTACTTCAAGCAATAAGGAGAACGAAACATGACGAGAGATTTGGCTGTACAGCTTTACTCGCTGCGCCAGATGGCGGAAACGGATTTCGACAAGGTCCTCACCACCGTTGCCGACATCGGCTTCAAAGCGGTCGAACCCGCCGGCTTCTGGGGCATGACGCCGGAAGAATTTCTGAAACGGATTGCCGACCTCGGACTCAAACTCTACAGCTCCCACTCCCCCTGGGCGAAGCCGGATAACCTCAGCGAAACCATCGACGTCGCCGGACGCCTCGGACTCGACCGCGTCGTCTGCGGCTACGGCCCGGACGACTACAAGGATCTTGATGCGATCAAGCGTACCGCCGACGAAGTTTCCAAAATGCAGGAAACACTGGAGAAGGCCGGGCTGATGCTCTTTCAGCACAACCACAACTGGGAATTTGAGCGCATCGACGGCCGCCTGAAATATGAAATCTACGCCGAACTCTGCCCGAAAGTCATGTTCCAGATGGATGCGTTCTGGTCGACCAATTTCGGCGCCGAAGATCCGGTCGAGATGATGAAACTGTTCAGCGACCGCGTCGTCGCGCTGCATATGAAAGACGGCATCCTCAAGCAGGGAGCCGAAGAGCTGAAGATGGTCAACGGAATCTACGACCGCAAGGTCGATCTCCGGCCGCTCGGCGAAGGCGATCTCCCGATCGCGGCGATCGTCGCGGCGACCCCGTCGCGCATCAACAACATCGTGGTCGAACTCGACTATTGCAGCGTGGAAATTGTGGAAGCGCTCCGTCGCAGCTACAAGTTCATGACCTCCAACGGTCTTGCTCTCGGCAACAAATAATCGTTTCCGAAGAACACAAAAGCGGCTCGCACCGGATCACCGGCTGCGGGCCGTCTTTTTTGACAACTGCAGCAATTGGTTCGCCAGAGGTTTGCCCAGAACAATCAGCGTCACGGCAAGAATGATGAACACAATTCCAACACCGATGCGGAACGTCAGCTGCTCCCCGAACACCGTAACCCCGAAAAAAACCGCCGTCAGCGGCTCGAACGCACCAAGAATCGACGTCGGCGTTGCGCCGATGTAACGCACCGCCAGCGTCGTGCAGAGAAACGAAACCACCGTGGTAATGACCGCCAACGCCAAGATGCACCCCAACGCACTCCATCCCGGGAGCCACGGCACCCCATCGCCAGATAACAGGCGAATCAAAAACACGAAAATCGCAATCAGGAACGCATAGAAACTAAGCAACTCCCCATCCATCTTCCCCACTTTCGAGTGACGGACGCTGATGATATAGAGCGCATACAGCAACGCGGCGAACAAAACCAGTACCACACCGATAAAACTCAGCGACTCCCCATCGCCGCCACGGTACAGCAGTGCGATGCCGAACAGCGCCAGAACAATGCTCACGGTCGTCACCACTGTAATCTTTTCCCGGAAAAACACCGCCATAATCACCGCCACAATCACCGGATAGATGAAGAGGATCGTCGAGGCGATTCCCGCATCCATCTGCAAAAAGGCGAGGAACAGGAGCAATGAGGAAAATGCCATCAGGTTCCCTGTCACCAGCAAGGGAACCACATCCTTTCGGGAAATCGCAAAAGATTTTCCGCGGAGTTTCATGAAAACACCGAGCAACACAAATGCGAATCCATACCGATAAAACAACAGAGCGTCGGCAGAGACGCCCTGTTTGTAAAGCGGAAGCGCAAACAGCGGGTTCATCCCGTACGTCACCGCCGCAACGATGCCGAACAGGCACCCTTTGAGCTTGTCATTCATACATCACGCGCGATTGCCCTGCTCCGTTTCTCTCGCCAGCAGAGCAGGAGTCGTCATCACCATACCGGAAGTGTCACTGCACTGCTGGAACACACGAAGATCAAACGTCGGCAAAATCGCCAACAGATGGTCGAAAATATCCGCCTGAATCCCCTCGTAGACCACCCAGCGCGTGTCGCTGGTGAAACAATAAACCTCAAGAGGAATCCCGGATGGACCGGGTTGCAGCTGGCGCACCAGCTGTAACATATTCTGGTTCACACCCTGATGCGAACGCAGATACTGCTGAATATAAGCCCGGAAAGTTCCAAGATTGGTCACACGACGATTGTTGATCGAGGTCGCGCCCTGTGTTTCAAGGTTATGGTTCCACTCTTTCAACTCTACACGTTTCTTCTCCAGATATTCATCGAGCAGAACGAATTGTTCCAGCCGCGAAATTTCATCATCATCGAGAAAACGGATGCTCCGTTGATCGATAAAAAGCGAACGTTTGATCCGGCGGCCGCCGGAGTCGAACATACCGCGCCAGTTCTTAAACGAATCGGTGATCAATTTGCGCACCGGAATCGTGGTGATGGTTTTATCCCAGTTCTGTACCTTCACCGTATGAAGCGCGACTTCAATCACGTCGCCGTCGGCATTCTGGCTCGGCATTTCGATCCAGTCGCCAATTCGCACCATATCGTTCGTTCCGATTTGAAGGCTGGCGACCAGCGACAGAATCGTATCCTGGAAAATCAGCATCAGCACCGCCGCCATCGCTCCCAGTCCGGAGAGCAGAATCAACGGGTTCCGGTTGATCAGCGTGGAGACGATCAGAATCAACGCAACAACAAAAATCAGAATCTTGCCGAGCTGCAAATACCCTTTGATCGGTTTGCTCGCCGCATCCGGGCGGCGACGGTGCACCAGATCGATCAGATCCAGCAGACTGCAAAGCGCCATGCTGATCGTCAGTACGACAAATGCGGAGCAAACATTGCTGACCACCACAACCAGAACATCATTCAAATGCAGTTCGGGGAGCGTAACGCCCCACATCAGAACCAATGCCGGTACCACATGCGCCAACCGGGAAACGAAGGTCAGGCGAACCGCCTTGTCATCCTCCTGCCCGATCGGCAACGAGTGAATCAGCCGCTGCACGGCACGCAGCAAAACGTATTTGGTAATCCAATTGGCGATCGCGGCGACGAACAAAATTGCCGCAAACATGATCGCGCTGTAGGCTCCGGAGTAACCGGTCATCGATTCGCGAAAAATAGCGATATATTCTTCCATAACAGTAACATTCTCCTCGCTCTCTGTTGCAACACCGCTTTACTATATCGCCGAAGACGGAATTTTTCCAGTCGGAAAGAAAAGAAGCCGAAGGGGATTGGCGCACCCTTCGGCTTATATGTAATTTCTCTACGATCCGGTTGGATCCGAGAAGCCACTGATATTATAGCACATTTGATTCAAAAATGCAAGTGATTCTCATTTTTGAATCAGCTAATATCAGGGAGCATAATAGATCCGGACATTGCGGATTGAAACCGTGATGTCATCGACCTGTGCATTCACTCCGATACGGAGCTGCTCAACCGCACCGGCGTCAAACCCGTCCGGGAATTGCGTGAAACGCTCTTCCCACTGTTCGCCCGGTTTATTCACGGCCAGATAGATCGACTCTCCCGCCTCTTTCAGCTTGCCTTTCACCGCCATCACCAGCATCTGCTTGACGCCGGCGGCTTTGTTGACTTTCACTTCAAACCCGATGCCAAGCGCGCCTTTCAGCGACTCCTGCGGCAGCTGGAGCACATATTCCGGGTATGTCCAGTGATCCACTTCGGGTTTGAACAGCGTGCGGAACGCGATCGCCTTGTCCGCCGCATCGTAGGTGATGGTCATTTCCCCGGCGGCATTTTTGCGCCAGTTGGCCGGGTCGACCATCTGGGGCATATCGACGGTACGCCCCTGTTCGCTCATCATGGCGAGGCTGCGGATCGGAATCACGTGCTTGCTGGCCTCAAGACCATTGAATTTACCACCGATCATCAGCTGTCCGCTGAATTTATTCTGAAATTCCGGTGTCAGCATGAGTTCAAACTCCGCCTTGTCGAACGCAGGAATGGTGATCGTCGGGGGAAGTCCTTTGACGGTTCCGCCAGCAAGGGTGACGCTGCCGCTTTTTTCCCGATCAGAGAGGTTCCAGACCTGAAGTTTGAATTTCGCGTCATTCTTTTTGACATCCACGCTGTCTTTGGTACCGAAGAGCATGAAGTCATCGGAGAGTTCAGTGCGGAAGACAATCGACTTGTCCATTCCCGGCTTGGCCGTCAACGGCGTAAGTTTCGGGGCAACAAACGGAACCGAGAGCTTCAATCCGGTCACTTGATTCAGAAATGTCGGGAAACGGGTCGCGGTCACTTTGGCGCCGTCCACCTCAATCGGGGTGCCGAAGAGATCGACGCCTTTCAATTTACCCTTCTGCTTCGGCAACGCAAAGGAGCGTTCCAAGCGATTTTCGGTCGTCAGGTTCGGCTGCTGGCCCTCGGTGTCGATGGGCGAGACGCTCCAATACACCAGAGTTTTGCTTCCATCCTTCTGACCGTAGAGGAATCCCCTCAAGCCTTCGCCTAGGGCGACTTCGCCTTCCAGCTTCGCGGTGCCGAGCTGATCGACCAGCGTGGCGAACGCGGCATAACCGGGTTTGACGGTGAAGTCGCGACGCATCAGCCCCCAATCCTTGTTGCCGCCGCCTTCGTTATAGGGGGGCAGCACAAAGAAGAAGTCACGGGTGACGCCGAGAGACTGCATGTTGATCATCATCTTGGGGATGAATTCCGAAAGCAGCATCTCCTGCTCAGGTGAGTGCATTTTGAGTCCGGGGATGTAGCTGTCCATCCGGCCGGAGCCTTCCATGTTGGAACCGTTCTCGGTAAACCAGATCGGACGGTCTTCGATTCCATGCCGCTTCATATGCTCACGAATAGCTTTCAGAGCCTCCGGATACTTATGAATCGGATGATAGGTATGAATGTTGAAGATATCGAAGTACTCTCCGGTTTCGCTCGCCATGACAATATCATCATAATACGGCGGAGAAGTGATGGCGTAACCGCCGATGGCAACCGGCAAATCGGGGTTGCCGGCCTTGAAGCCGAGGTACGCGGCTTTCATCGCCGAGGCATAATCCCACGCCGCCTCCGGGGCAAAACCGATGTCCTGCTCGTTCCAGAATTCCCAGACGGTCATCTGTCCCTTGAAATCTTCGGTCAGGCGTTTCGCAAAATTGTAGGTGGCAACCAAATCGCCGGGGAGTTTCTCGGTATTGGTCTTGGCCCATGTTGCTGCATCGTGATACATGCCGGATACTTTAACGCCGCGATCCGCAAGCAGCGTCGCGTTGGTTTTGTACTGCATCCAGTCGATTTTTCCCGGTGCCGTTTCTGTGGCGTTCCAGCTCAGGCGCTCACGCACCATCTGAAGGCCGGCTCGACGGGCGACTTCGGATACCACTTCAAAGGAATTTTCCGGCTGCCGCGCATTCCGTCCGTCCTGCCGCGCAAGCCAGCTCTGAGCCGAATCCATGGCGAAATAGAGATCCGGATTCGCCGGGCGCTTGCCCGGATCGGGAACCACAACAAAGCTCCGGAAGCCGGAAAAGTCCGCATCTGTCGAAGCGATTTCCAATTTGTAATATCCATTGGGGAGAGCCGCCAGCGTCAGCGCGTCTTTCCCGGCGGCAGGCCATTCGCCCTGCCGGATCACTTCATCTTTCCAGTTGCGCAACGACCATTTCGACGGAACCGCCGCAAACGGCTTCAACTGAAACGTAAGCGCTTCGTTCGGAAGGAATACGGAGCCGGGGGCACTCAGCGAAATCGCATCGGCCGCGTCAAAGGCGAACGAGCCTTTTTTCTCCGTCAGGAATTCCAGATTCCGGATATGAAACGTCAATTTGGTGTCCGTCGGATTCATCCCGATCTTGATGAACCGCGCTGCCGCAGGGTCTTTCACCGCATCGGCGACGTTGATCGTCACGGTCTGATACTCCGCCTTGGGCGCGGGCATCGTGAAATAGGATTTTTCGCCGCCGAACATCACATAAGCAAAGCGATACTTTGCATCGGCCTTTCCCTGCTCCGCTTTGATCTCAAAGCGGATCTGCTCCACATCGGCCAGTGATTCGTTGCTGTTGAAACGAAGCGTCGGATAGGCCCAGAAGTCGGTTCCCGGTTTGAATTCAACATCCACCCGAATCGCTTTTTCGGCCACATCATCGACTATGGTCATCTTGCCGGACGAATTGACTTCAAAGCGAGCCGCTTTGTTCGTCCCTTCCGACCACGGTAACGGTCGCGGCGCGGCAACGGCACCAACCATTGTCGCCAGCAGTGTACAGGCAATCGTAATGTGTTTCATGCGATCTGCGTCTCCTTCGGTTTCAGGTTATTTCGACAGGAATTTCAAATTACGGACAAAGAACGTCAATTTTGCATCGCTCGGATTCATACCGATCCGCAGGTATTTCACCGAAGCCGGATCTTTCACCGATTTCGCAACATTGATCGTCACGGTCTGATACTCGGCTTTCGGGGTCGGCAGGACAAAAAATGGTTTTTCCTCGCCGATCATGACGTAAGCGGCGCGAAATTTTGCGTCGGGCTTCCCCTGCTCCGCACGGATGTCGAATTGAATGAAGTCGACGCCGGTCAGCGACTCCTCTCCTTTGAAACGCAAAATCGGATATGCCCAGAAATCGCCGGCGGTGAACGCGACGTCAAAACGAACAGCGCTCTCATCCGCATCGTCGGTGATCGTCATTTTCCCGGAAGTGTTGACGCCGAAGCGGGCGGCTTTGTTCATCCCCGCCGACCACGGCAATACATTTCCGTCAACCGTTTCAGCCTCTTTCGTCAGAAACTCCAGATTGCGGATATGATAGGTCAGCTTCGCATCCCGCGGATTCATTCCGATCCGAATCTTCTTCACTGCGGCGGGGTTTTCCACCGCATCGGCGACGTTGATGGTGACGGTCTGATACTCTTTGGTCGGCGTCGGCATCGTGAAATATTTCTTCTGGCCATCGAACATCACGTAAGCAAAGCGATACTTCGCGTCGGGATTCCCCTGCTCCGCCTTGATCTCAAATCGAATCTGACCGACGTCGGCCAATGTTTCCCCGGCGAGCGTCAGCTCCGGGTATGCCCAGAAATCCCCACTGGTGAATGTAACGTCAAACCGGACGGAATGATCCGTTTCATCGTCGGTGATCGTCATTTTCCCCGACGTATTCGCCCGGAAATTGGCTGCTTTGGCAAGGCCATCCGACCAGGAAACCGTCTGCGGGGCGGCGACGGCGGAAAAAGACGCCGCCAACAATGTGCTGAGAATAAGATGTGTTTTCATGATTACAGATTCGCTCTTGCTCCATTAATAATTGCGTTGGGGTATCCCATTGCTTTCAATTCACCTTTCCCGATGCTTTCGACGTGGCCGTCGAAAAAACTCATATTGCTGCGCCCGTTGTGATGCAGCGACACACCGCTGTTGTCATTACTGGAAACAACCCAATTGGAGTCAAACACATACATTCCGTAGCCCGCTGTCGCGGCGGCAATGCAGGTGGTATCGGCCATCATATGAATCTGCGATGGAATTTTCATCCGGCCGATGAAATAATACAAATCATCGCCACCGGAAACATTCTTTTTCGCAAAATCGCCCCAATCGTCTTTTTTGCTGTTGTACAGCGTATTTTGCAACGTGGAGCGGTACATCCCATAGGTCCGGAAGTAATAGGTAGTGCTGCTCTCATCCAATACCTGAGAGCTCGGGCAATTCAACATTTTCTTTGCGCCAACATACTGACTGTGAAACAAACGGTCCGCCCACGGGACAGTGCTGGTAATGATTCGTTGGTGGGTGAACACCGTATTGTCGTAATCATCCGCATACAGGGCGAAGCCCAGACCGAGTTGCTTGATCTGGTTGATGCAACTGGCGGAACGCGCCCGCTCCCGTGCGGAATTCAACGCCGGCAACAGCATGGCAGCAAGAATCGCAATGATTGCGATCACGACCAGGAGCTCAATCAGTGTAAAAGATAATTTCCTCATGACTTCTCCGGCCTCCTTTGTTTGCAAATACGTCCATTTCAGCTTACAGATTTGCTCGTGCTCCATTGATGATGGCCGTCGTGAAGCCCATCTCTTTCAATTCACTCTTGCCGACGCTTTCGGCATGCCCATCGAAGAAACTGATGTTGGTCCGCCCGGAATGGATGATCCCAATTCCGCTGTTATCATCTGCGGAATCGCCATTCCATCCCGGTGCAAACACCCACATCCCTTTTCCCGCTTTGCCGCTGGTGATATTACATTGCGTATCGGCTATCATAAAGATACTGGACGGTTGCTTCATTCGATGCAACGCATAGCCAACCCCGTTTACTGTGGTGGCAAAGTCACCCCAATCGTCCTTTTTGGTGTTGTAAAACGCGGAACCTCCCAGATTGGAACGGAACATTCCATACGTCCGATAATTCCAGTCGGTATCGTCCTCCGGTTGCGTGACGGACGGGCAGACGGTGACGTTTTTATCCAGCGAATACGGTGTGGCACGCAGTTTCTGGTTCCAGGTATTCACTCCGGTTCCAATCGTCGTATGAGGCGACACGGTCTGATCAAAGTCGTCCGCATAGAGGAATATCGCTTTTGCCAGCTGATTGTGCCGACTGATACAACTGGCGGCGCGTGCGCGCTCACGTGCCTGATTCAAAGCGGGAAGCAGCATGGCGGCGAGAATCGCAATGATCGCGATCACAACCAGCAACTCAATCAACGTGAAAACCGATTTCTTCATATTATCGTATCCTTTCCATGCGTGGAGTTCTGTTTTGCGAGAGCAAAGGTTTCGCCTTCGAGAAATTGGACGTCGCTCTGATAATTGACTGGAGGTTCGGAGAGATTTTCCATGCGCCAGAGAATCAACTCCAACGCTTGAAACGCCTGACCTTTGAGCATGACGGAAAATTCGGCAGGACGCGGATTATAAAACTCCGCCTCCTGTCGGTCGCCGAACGTCAAGACCGAAATATCTTCGGGAATTCGCAAACCGATATCACGCAATCCTGCCATCACTCCCCAATAGAAACTCAACGGGCAGATTACGGCGGTAAAGGTTTTCAACTCCGCCGCCCGGTCGCGAATCTCCTGACGAATCCGGTAATGCGGCTGCTGAAAATAGGGAATTTCCAGCGACATGATTTTATCATCGTACACCACGTCAGGATATTTCCGGCGAAAGACCTCACCGAATCCCGCAAGACTCGGATGAATCGTCACCGGCCCTTCGCCACGCCGTACCTGTTGATCCACCAGAAAAATCCGGCGATGCCCCAATTCGTACAGCCGGTCACAAGGTACTTCCAGACGCGCGTCGGGACAGTAATGCACGGAATCCCGCCCCAGATACTCCGCTGGAGCGTTGCCGACCACCACCGGTTTCACCGGCGCACGCAACTTTTCCTGCAGATAAGATGGAATAAGCGTCAAATCGTCAATCGTCTGTAACACCAACGCGTCACACGCCTGATAGAAGTCAAGAATGGAACGGTCTTCCCAACTGCGCACATAGGTTACCTTAAGCAACCAATTGGCTTCTTCGCACGCCTTGGCGAAGTGCATCACGGTATCGAGGTTTTCCGGAGCCGACCACGCCGGCATAATCAAGCCGAGAGCCCGCTGCACCTTGTGCTCGGAAACTTCGCTGCATACGAAAGTTCCGCTGCCATGGTTCCGTTCGAGCAGGCCATCATCGACCAGGGCGCCTACCGCTTTCCGGAGCGTCATATAACTGACGCCTGCCCGTTCCGCAAGTTCACGCTCCGGGGGAAGCGCCGCGCCGCGCGTGAAATTCCCGATTCGGATCTCCCGCGCCAGCCACTCCCGCGCCGACTCCGCCTTGGTCAGGCGGCGCGCTTTGTCTTTCAGCTCAATCATTGCACCTACTATCTGTATAGCACTTTCCTATATCCAATAGTAATTATAGCAAAATCCTATAGAGTTGTCAAGAGGGATCGGGAAAAAAGATGAAAGAAACTTTTCCCTGCTTGCGAATGCCGATCGGTGAATCAGGCATTCCGGCTGCGGAGGAAAGCGGCAGCAGTAACGGCTTCGACCCCGGATAACAGTGGTTCGCGAGTAATACCATAGCGCTCCAGCAAGACATAGCCCAATTCGCCCGCGTCCGCGTCGGGATGCGTCATGAGGTAATCGGAAACGGCCCATTCGTAGGCGTATACCGGATCACGACAGGCTTCGAGAAAATCTGTCACATCCAGTTCCCCCACCATTCCGTCATAAGGAGCAAACGCATGTCCGCAGATCAAGCGGCGCAACCGGCCGATGCCGAAGAGCGTCTCCAGACGATCCACGCTCTGTAAATAGGCGGCGGGATCGGAGAACAAGGCGATTCCGGTATATTCCGTTCCCCTCCCCTGCATGGAATCACCAGTGAACATCATACCGCTTGACAGTTCCAGAACACCGATCGAATCGGTGGAGTGTCCCGGCAGATGAACCACCGTCAAGCGGGTTTCCCCCGCCTGAAGCAAAGCGCCGTCTTCCACCAGGATATCCGGCAAAAAACCTTCCCGCGCCATCTCTTCCGCTCCGTTGCGGTGGGCGACGAACTTCGCATTGCAAAGCTCTTTCAACCGGGCATTGCCGCCCGCGTGATCGCTATGGCAATGGGTATTCACCACCAGCTCCAGCGACTCCAGTGCAATGCCGTTCCGCTCCAGATAAGGGAGCAGAAATTCATCGACGCACTCCGCCGGACCACTGTCGATAAGAACACAATGTCCCTCGTTCTCCAGCAGCAACATCCCAACAAAAGGACCCATCCAGGGATATTGCAAAAAATGTATTCGACTGTGTATCATGGACGCCTCACGAAAACAATGCGCAGACGGTGCGCCGGGTTGGGATATCCGCCTTAAGCGCCAGCCCGCGGCCGCGCACATCACAAACCCGCAACAATCCGGCGGGAAACGAAGACAAATCAATATCGTTCCGATTCACTTCCGGCAACGCCTCCAGCAACTGCGGACGGAACAGGCATTCGGAACGATTCTCGAAAATCGCCGCGTAAAACATTCCGGTTTCGACCAGATCCTGAAAAAAATGGCTGCCGTAAGACAGCTCCGGCATAATTCGTCCGCCTTCGTAAGAAACCTCACAGATCGCCGCCATCCGGCTGATTTCGGCGAATGATACCGGAACGCCCAGCTCCGGCGAACTGGTCGCCCAGCGGCCGGGGCCGAGCAGCAAAATGCGCCGTCCCTCCACGCCGAGAGCACGGTTCAACTCCCCGATGGCCCGAGCCAACGCATATTTGACCGGCAACTCCGACTCGTAATAGCGGGCGGGATCGACTGACACGACGTAATCCAGAGGAAAATCCGCGCCGCCGCCCATGGTGTTCCCGGAGAGCGAAAAGAGAATCCGCTCCTCCGGCAACTCCGGAATCTCAACCCCGGCGCCCTGCCCGCAAATCTGGAGTGGACGGCATTGAAGCAGATTGATCAAATATTCGTCCTGATCCGAAAAATTGACCGTAAATTCAATATCGACCGGATAGCGGTATGCGTCCTGCAATGTTTTCAGCATCAGCTGCATGTCGTGAATGAATCCGGCATTGCCGAGAATCCGTTCGCAGTTGCAATAAAAGACATCGCGTCGCGCGCCAAGATTGATATAATAATTTTCCGCCGCCGTATCGTGTTCAAACAACAAAGTACGCAGCCAGAACGGGAGCTTGCCGATCAGTTTATCGAGCGGTTCGGAAACCAATTCATTCTTGTGTAAATCCAATATATCCAGATACTTTTGCGAAAACTTCGCCCGATCCTCTTCGCCGGCAAGCGGCATCATTTGCGGTGCGTCAAGCGAGGCGATGCGCGGATAATCCGATTCGGTACGATCCACAGCGCGGGTGCCGAGCCCCGCCACGATCCGCAACATTCCGGCATCCGGATCAATCGCGTCGCTCCAGACGTAAGAGTTGTGCGAATAGCCGACTCCGGCAGCGCAGGGCATGAAAAAATCGCCGTAATTCGACCCCGACACCCGCTGCACCAAAATCGCCATCTGTTCATCCTGTCGATCCAGTCGACGCTGAAGGCGATAGGTGAGCGCAGAGTCGTCCATGGCGCTGGCGTAGACCTGCCGCACCGCCTCTTCAAACGCTTCGAGCCGCTGTTCCGGGTTCCCGGCATTCACCCGGAAGACCGACTCATATTTTCCGGCGAAGGCATTGCCAAAACTGTCTTCCTGCAAGCTGCTTGACCGTGCGATGATCGGGCTTTGACCGAAGTAGTCGAGCATCCGCCGGAACTGTTCACGCAACCCATCCGGGAAAACGCCGTGGCGCATTTTTTCGCGCAATTTACGGGCGGCGGAAAAGAACCCCTCACGTGTCCGTTGTTCCAGCCGGAGCTTCCACCAACCATTGCGGACAAGATAAGAATAAAACACATCGGCACCGATGTAGAATGAGTCGTGCGGCTCCATCCGGGGACGAAACTCCGGCAGTGTATTGTTTACAATCTTGCGCGACAACAACACGCCGACCGCCTTGCCCCCGATCGCGCCGGAACCGATCATGCGCTCCTTGATTTCAATAAAATCACGCAACGTAAAATGTTGTCGAACCAAGTCGCTGATGCGCGGATCACGCCCGATCAGCATGGCGCAGAGCTGATCACACATCTCCTCCGGTTCGTTCCCGCTTTTCAACGCTTCGCGGGCGTGCAGGAACGTGCGATCCCAATGATCCAGCGAACAATCCACCGAATTCAGTCCGATGCGGTTCAACACGGAGTAGAACTTTCCGGCTTCGACCGAATCGGTCAGCGGCTTCATATCGCCGTTCTCCAGAATGCAGTGCGGCATAAACATGGTCGCGTCGTAGCGGTTCCACGCCTTGAGCGGGTGGACGAAGCGCAGCCCGTCGCCGGAGAACACATCGAGCAGCAGTTGCGTGGTATCTCGAATCTGGGCGATCGCCTCGAAGGAGTGCCGATTGCGCAACACCGCGAAATAGGCGACCGTATCAAGTTCAAACAGATAAGGACAAGTCACCCGGAAGAAGTTCCCCATCATCAGATCCGATGCCCATGCGGTCTGAAGCTCGGAAAGACTGTCGAACACATAAAAGGCGTCGAAGCCCTTCGCGGCAATCACCTCGTGCACCTGAACGGTGAACATCTCAAACCCCTCGTCCGGGTTGAATGTGTGAATCTCGATACCCGGGCGCGGTTCAAGCAGCGCCGGATGATTGGCGAAACGCATATAGTGGACAACCCTGCCGTCGGCAATGGCGCGATCCACAAACGGATTCACAAAAAAACCGTAATCCTCAAGGCCGGAAAGCTGCCAGACAACATTGTCTCCGAGCCGGATTGAATCGATGATCCGGTCAAGCCCGTCCAGCCCCGAATGGATTCGATCAAATGCGGGCATATAAGCTCCTTGAGGTAATTTCAAACGTTCTGAATTAAGAAATGAACGATCGGACAAACCTTTAATTTACCATGAGAAGCCTGTTTTTTCCAATGAAGGAAGAAGAATTGGGTGAATTAACCGTAAAAAAATATGCTTGATGCCCTTTCTGAAAGCGATTTGCAACTTTTCGACGATAGAAATCGTAACATCGAACCGGAAAAATGAAAGAACTCAGAACAAAGGAAGCGGCGTTCGATTTCTCCAGAAAAAGACATTACATTGGGAACCCGACAAGAAAGCCCCGAAACAATTGTCCCGGAGCTTCTTTCTGGAATGCAGATACGCCCACGCTCCATTATCTGCGCCCCCGGACAGGCAACCTGCTACTCTGTCGTATCCAATTCATGTTCAAGACATCGACTCGCAGGGGAAGTGACGCAAAACACTCCTTCACGAATTTTATTTTGTACATTTTCTTATTCGGCGGTTGACATGTTTCACAATTAAGTTTATATTGAGTAAACTTCAAAGTAAACAAGTGGAGATTCGCCATGACATGCAGGTACAATGGAGTGACCGGGCATCGGGGAAACCCGGATGCGTTGCCGGAAAATACGTTGGCAAGTTTCGAGAACGCGATTGCGCTTGGCGTCGACGTGATTGAAACCGATGTCCGCGAGAGCGCCGATCACGTGTTGTTTCTCTGCCACGATGAAACGACCGGGCGCACCTGCGACCGCAATCTCGTGATCGAAAAAACCGGATCAGCCGAGTTGCGAAAGCTCAACGCCGGACATGGCTCCCTATGGAATTTGCCGCTTCCGACGCTGGATGAACTGCTGTTGCTGGCGACGAGGCATCCGGAGATCCGGGTATCGCTCCAACCGAAATGCCCTGCGATCGGCGCGATCTGCGACGCGGTAAAACGCGCGGGATTGGGGAACCATATCGCCTTCAACGACGGCAATTTCGACGGGATGTACGAAGCAAAACAGCGGCTGCCGGAGGCGGTCATTTTTTACGACACCCACTCCATCGAGCAACTTGAGAGTGGAATTGAAAAAGCGAAAAAGGCCGGTTTTTTCGGCATCGTCGCTCATTGCGACAGTCTGAACCGCGAGCGTGTCGCCGCGATCGCAGCGGCCGGACTGGAACCGGGAGTATGGACGGTCAATGATGAGGCAGAAATGCGAAAATTTTTCGACATGGGGGTCTTTCGCATCTATACTGATTCTCCGGAAAAAGCATTACGATTGAAACAGGAAGGGAAATAACTCATGCCGGAAAGGTTAACCAGAATTCGTCAGGTGTTTCTCGACATGGATGGAACCATCTACCATGGAGAAACCCTGTTCCCGACCACAATTCCGTTTCTGCTTTTCCTCGAAATGCGCGAGATCGGGTATGCGTTTCTCTCGAACAATTCCTCGTACAGCACAACGGAATATGTTGAGAAATTGACGAATATGGGCATAAAGAGCACCCCGGAGAACTTCTACACGTCGACCTCCTACACCATCGACTACCTCAAGCACCGCCATCCTGAATACAAACGCCTTCACCTTTTCGGTATGAACTGCATCCGCCCGGAATTCGAGGCGGCGGGGTTCGAGTTGGTCGACGATTCACCGGATGCGGTGGTGGTGGCGTTTCACCGCGACTTTCATTACAGCGATCTCTGCCGCGCCGCATGGTTTCTGAAACAGAGAATTCCCGGTTTCGCAACCCATCCGGATGTATTCTGCCCCACTGACCAGCCGACCTGGTTGCCCGACTGCGGCGCGATTACGAAATGCCTTGAGACATCGACCAACACAAAACTGACAATACTCGGAAAACCCGATCCCGGAATGCTGATCGAAGCGGCGACGCGCTACCATGTTCCGGTTGCCGAGTGTCTGATGATCGGCGACCGCTTGGCAACCGATATCGCGCTCGGGCAGAACGCGGGGGCGCTGACGTGCCACATCCTTTCTCCCGGCGCGGACCTGATCGTTCCCGAAGGAGTCCGCCCCGATTATCAGGTGGAAAACCTCGGCGAATTGGAAAGGATCTGGAATCATGTATGACGCTATCATCATCGGCGCCGGTGTTTCCGGGGCTTCGACCGCATGGCAGTTGTCGCGCTATGACCTCAAGGTCGCGCTGGTCGAACGCTGGGCGGACGTCGGCTTCGGGGTTTCTAAAGCAAACAGTGGAATCATCCACGGCGGCTTTCATTATTCAACGGAAAAGACGCTCAAGGGAAAACTCGAAATCCTCGGGAACCTGATGTTCGATAAACTGCGTTACGAATTGGACTTCCCTTTTCACCGCAACGGCATTCTGGTCGTCGCATTCAGCGAAGAACAAATAGCGACTGTCCGGAAATTGTACCGACAGGGAATCGAAAACGGGGTACAAGGACTTGAAATGTGCGGCCGGGAACGGCTGTTGGAACTGGAGCCGAAGCTCAACCCCGAAGTCGTCGGCGGCTTTCATGCGCCCGGTGGCGGAACGATCGAACCCTATCGTTACGTGTTCAGCCTCGTCGAAGCGGCGAAACGAAACGGGCTCGATCTTTTCTGCAACTTTCAGGTCACCAAAGGCGAACGGAAACACAACCATTGGACGTTGACCGCGGCGGACGGACGCACAATCAAAACACGTTACGTCATCAATGCGGCGGGGCTGTTCGCCGACGAAGTATCCCGCAGTTGCGGTGCGGAAGAGTTCAAAATCCACGGTCGCAAAGGGGAAGAATATCTGCTCGACCGCAATTCACAGGCACGTCCGCAACGGGTGATTTTTCCAGTTCCGAGCAAGGATTCCAAAGGGGTGCTGGTCATCCCGACGGCCGAGGGCACCACGATGATCGGCCCCACCGCCGATCCGGCCGACGACAAACTTGACACCACCACCAGCGCCGACCATATGCAGCGCATCGTCGCGCTGGTCAGCGGCATGATCAAAGGGATCAGCACTCGCGACGTCATCACCTCGTTCGCCGGACTACGCCCGGTACTGGAGGGGGAGGATTTCTACATCGACCTCTCACGAAAAGTTCCGCATTTCGTTCAAGTGGCGGGAATTCAATCCCCCGGCCTCACCGCCTCCCCCGCCATCGGGGAATATGTCAAGGATCTGCTGAAAAAAGACGGGCTAGAACTGGTCGAAAAAGAGAAAATCGAATACCGCAATCCTCCGCGCCACGAGCTGCGAAACGAGTCGTCCGAAACCCTCGACCGCCTCCATGCTCAAGATCCGGCATGGACGCATATGGTCTGCCGCTGCGAAAAGATTTCCGAGGCGGAGGTGATTGAAGCCGTACGCAAAGGACACACGACGCTCGACGGCGTCAAGTTCTATACCCGCGCCGGAATGGGGCGCTGCCAAGGCGGATTCTGCTCGGCGAAGGTTATGAAAATCATCAGCCGCGAAAGCGGCATCCCGATGGAGGAGCTGACCAAAAAAGGCGGCAACAGCATTCTTCTTGGCGGACGGCTTGGCTCTCTCGCCGTCGAAACTTGCGATTGTGGAAAGGAGGAAACGAAATGATTCAGCAGAAATCATGCGACGTCGCCGTCATCGGCGCGGGCGCGGCCGGGCTGGCCGCCGCGACCGAAGTGGCGAAACACGCATATAAAACCGTTCTCATCGACCGCGAGGAACTGCCGGGCGGAATCCTCCGTCAATGTATTCACAACGGATTCGGATTGCGCTACTTCAAAGAGGAGCTGACCGGGCCGGAGTACGCCGACCGCGTCACCGAGGGCGCGAAAAATCAGAATACGGAATTCCTTTCAGGAACCACCGTTTCCGAGATCCGGCGGCTTTCGGACGGTTCCTTCGAGCTTTCGCTGCTCTCCGCCCTTCACGGCGTCACCATACTTCATGCGCGGGCGATCTTTCTCGGCATGGGCTGCCGGGAGAGAAACCGGGGCAACCTCGCAATTCCGGGCAGCCGCCCTGCGGGAGTGTTCACCGCGGGCGCGGCGCAAAAACTGCTCAATATGGAGGGAATGCTACCAGGAAAAAGCGCAGTGATCGTCGGTTCCGGCGACATCGGGCTCATCATGGCGCGACGGCTCCGCTGGAGCGGCGTCGAAGTCAAAGCGGTCATTGAAATCATGCCCCATCCTTCCGGTCTTACCCGAAATGTGGTTCAGTGCCTGGACGACTTCGATATTCCGCTTTATCTCGAACACGCCGTGGTCAACATTTCAGGCCGTGAACGGGTCCAATGCGTGGATGTTGCGCCTCTTGAAAACGGGATTCCGCAACTCGACCGCCAGTTCCGCATCGACTGCGACACGGTGCTTTTTTCTGTCGGGCTGATCCCGGAGAACGAACAATCGGCACAGCTCGGCGTGAAGCTCAATCCCGCAACCGGCGGAGCGGTGGTCGACGCGAATCTCCAGACCTCCATACCGGGGGTGTTCGCGGGGGGCAACGTGCTGCACGTCCACGATCTGGTGGACTTCGTTTCGGAGGAGTCGGCGGAAGCGGGGCGCTCCATCGTCCGTTATCTTTCCGGCAAACTCGCCGAGGAAATGAATCCGGTTTCAGTTGAAGCCAATTTGAAGTACGTAATCCCGAACCATTTCAATTGCAAAGAGAAGTGCTCCTTCTCCTTCCGCCCGCTCATCGTCAGCGACGCGGCGACGCTGGAGGCGGAACTGAACGGACGTCTGGTCTGGAAGCGTAAATTCACCTGGGTCAAACCAGCCGAAATGCTCAAAATCGAATTCTCTCCCGAACTGTTGAACGAACCTGGGAATCTCGTATTCCGGCTCAAAGAGGAGGCGTAAACTTATGGAGAAGAAGTTGATCTGCATCAGTTGCCCGATCGGTTGCCGTCTCGCGGCGACACGCAAAGATGAATCCTCCGAGTGGCGAATCAGCGGCAACCGCTGCCAACGCGGCGAGGTTTACGCCGTCAACGAGCTGACCGATCCGCGTCGGGTGGTCACCGCCACCGTCGCCTGCGACTCCATCCAGATGCCACGTTTGCCGGTGCGCACCAGCGAACCGCTGCCGAAGCGCCAGATCGATGCGTTGCTTAACCATCTTTATCAGCTTCAAGTAAAAATTCCGGTTAAACGAGGAGAAATCCTCATCGCAAATGTGGAAAACAGTGGAATCGATGTTATATTCTCCTGTCACTGTGAACAATAAAGGCAAGGACCTCCTGTTATGTCGGTAAAAATCGTAGCACACCGCGGCGAATCGGTCATCGCACCGGAAAATACACTGGAAGCATTTACCCTCGCTTGGGCGCGCGGCGCAAACTGCATCGAAGGGGATTTCCATCTCTCCAAAGACGGTGAAGTCATCTGCATGCACGATGAAAATTGCAAGCGCACCTGCGGAGTCGACAAAGCCATCGCGGAGTTGACGTTGCCGGAGCTTCGCACCTTCGACGCAGGCCTATGGAAAGGCGAGGCGTGGAAATATACACGCATCCCCACCCTGCGCGAAGTGCTGGAAGCAATGCCGGAATATGGAGAAATCTTCATCGAACTCAAGAGCGTCGGCCCTATCGTGGACGCGCTGAAAGCAATCTTCGCCTCCGGTCCATGGAGAGCGGAGCAACTGACATTCATCGCCTTCGACGAAGCGACCATCTCCACAGTCAAAAAACTCTTCCCGACACACAAAGCCTACTGGCTCACCTGTAACTGGACAGGTACGTGGGAAAATCACGGCAACGCAAAACTCTCTCCAGCGGAACTCGTGGCGAAGATTCAGGAACTTGGAGTGGACGGGGTGGATATCGGCTTGGCTGACTTTTTAACCAAAGAATACGGCGACGCGCTTCACACTGCAAACCTCGGCTTCCATGTCTGGACGGTGGACGAGGTCGCCGACGCGAAGCGAATGGTGGAGATCGGCGTTGATTCGATCACCACCAACCGCGCGAAATACATCGCGACAGCATTGGGACTAAAGGGATAATTTCTCCATAAACACCATGGTCATGGTACCGACCGGGCCATGGCCGATTTCCCGATATCCGAGTTTTCGGTACAGCGCGACGGTCCACGGGGTGTCTTCGCTGGTAAAAAGACAATAACGGCGACACGCCGCAAAACGTGTTTCGATCTCCGCAATCAGCGCGCGTGCAATTCCTCGGTTCTGGCAATCCGGGTCGACGGCCAGCTTACCGATGCGGCAAAAATTATCCTGATCGGCAAACCCTTGAACCGTGCCGATGATGGTTCTGTTTTCGACGCATTTCAAGATGACGCTGGCGTGACACTCCTCCGCAATCTCCGCCTCGCTCTGGTACAGCATCGGCAAATCGGTGCGGTTCAAATACTCGGCGACCTGCCGGAACGCCTTCCGGCGCACCGCGGAAATTGCCGCGGCATCGGCGGGCGTTGCCGGTTCAATCCGGTAATCCATACGTTCTGTTCTCCTCTGTTTTTTGTAAAATATTTCACGGGTTCCGGGAACGCAAGCGGAATCGCTTGAAGATTCGTTTTTCGGTGATTGAAAAAAAACGGAAATCGGTTATATTATTTGACTTACTTGTAATCCTGCCAAAAAGCCACGCGATTGCCCGCATTCAGGCTATTTTTGTGCAGCATTCACATGGTATTCCGGGAAAATGCAGCATAGGGAAAGGAAGAAATGAGTACGAAATACGCGTTTCTGGAGAAAATCGGCAAAGAACCGTCAAACCTCATCAAAGGGTTACAGGCCGTTCAGGGAGCCGAAGGATTTGTCTCCGACGAAAGCATCGCGGTCATTGCCGAATATTTCGGCATCCCCGAAGTCGAAGTCGAAGGCGTTTTGAGCTTCTACGCCCAATTCAAACGGGTAAAACCGGGAAAATACAAAATCGCCATCTGCGACGGAACCGCCTGCCACATCAAAGGTTCCACCCAGGTCGAAGAGTGGCTGACCCAAGCCCTCGGCATCCACTCCGGGGAAACCGACGCGCGCGGTCACTTTTCCATCGAGACCGTCGCCTGCCTCGGTTGCTGCAGCCTCGCCCCTGTCATCAGCATCAATGGCCGCGTTTACGGCAAACTTGACCGTAAAGGCATGGCCAGAATTCTGAAGGAGTTCGAGAGCAAATGAAATCGGTAGACATCAAAAAAATTCGGGTCGGCGTCGCCAGTTGCGGCGTAGCCGCCGGCGCCGACTCTGTACTGGAACTGTTGCAGGCCCGCCGGGAATCTTTCCCGGTCGAGGGAACCGGCTGCCTCGGACACTGTTATGCCGAGCCGATGGTCGAAGTCATTCTCAAAAACGGCGAATCCGTTTTTTACCGCAATATCAAGGCCGACGAAGGGAACATCGACAACATTCTCTGCCTCGGCCAAGCGAACCGGTTTGAAATCCCGGCCGCAAGGAAATCCCGGGAACTGGTCAAAGTTCTGGCGCTTGCCGGACGAATCAATCCGACCAGCTACCAGGATTACGTCGAGAACGGCGGTTATGCGGGGCTCAAGCGCGCCATGTCGATGACGCCCGCCGAAGTCGTGAACGAAATGAAACTCTCCGGCCTGCGTGGACGCGGGGGCGGCGGTTTCCCGACCGGCAACAAGTGGGGGTTCCTCGCGGCAAAAGAGTCGCCGGAAAAGATTCTGATCTGCAACGCCGACGAAGGTGACCCGGGCGCATTCATGGATCGTTCGCTGATGGAATCGGTTCCGCATCAGGTGCTGGAAGGCATGCTGATCGCCGCCTACGCCACCGGAGCGACCAAACTTTTCATCTACTGCCGTGCCGAATATCCGATGGCGATCCGCCATCTTGAGATCGCCATCGGGCAGATCCGTGAACGCAAACTCGATGTGATCAACGGTCATCCGCTTGAAATCATCATCAAGGAGGGAGCGGGCGCATTCGTCTGCGGTGAAGAAACCGCGCTCATTGCATCGCTTGAGGGACAACGCGGAACCCCGCGCTTCCGTCCCCCCTTCCCGACCGACCGCGGCTGGAAGGGGTATCCTTCGATGATCAACAACGTCGAAACCTTCGGCAACGTGCCTTTGATCCTGCGCGAAGGCGCAGAGGCCTACGCCGCCGTGGGTACCGAAGGCAGCAAAGGAACCAAACTTTTCGCTCTGGCCGGAGATCTTGAGAATCCGGGTCTGGTCGAAGTTCCGATGGGCATCACGTTGCGCGAAATCGTCTTCGACATCGGCGGCGCCGATCCGGACAAGGTCAAGGCGGTACAGACCGGCGGCCCTTCCGGCGGCTGCATCCCGGTGGAACTTTTCGATACTCCGGTCGACTACGATTCGTTGCGGAAACTCGGCGCCATCATGGGGTCGGGCGGCATGATCGTGATCGGCAAAGAGCGCTGCATGGTCGAAACCGCGCGCTACTTCCTCGACTTCACCCATCGGGAAAGTTGCGGCAAATGCACCTTCTGCCGCGTCGGAACAACCCGCATGTTTGAAACACTCGAGCGCATCGTCGCCGGAAAAGGCGAAATGAGCGACCTCGATTTTCTCGAAGAAATCGGTCCGAAGATCCGGGCGGGTTCGCTCTGCGGGCTCGGCCAGACCGCGCCGAATCCGGTTCTCGCGACATTGCGTTATTATCGCAATGAGTATGAGGCGCACGTAAAGGATCACAAGTGTGACGCGCTTCAATGCAATGCGCTGACCTCGCTTTATCTGGAGAAATCCAACTGCATCAAGTGCAAGCTCTGCATCAAAAGTTGCCCGGTCAACGCGATTTCCGATGATTTTGTAATCGACGACAGCAAATGCACCCGCTGCAACGCCTGCAAGGATGTCTGTCCGAAGAAGACCATTTTCCGGGTTGTGAAAGGGGGCGTGCAATGAGTTTTGAATTTATTCTGGACGGCCGGACGGTTACGGCGGAACCCGGCCAGACCATTCTGGAAGTCGCCGCCGCAAACGGGATCAAGATCCCGACGCTCTGCCGCGAGAACCGCATCAGCAAAACCACCAGCTGCTTTGTCTGCGTGGTTCGCGATGTGAAAAGCGGACGTTTCCTGCCGAGCTGCGCCGCCATGCCCTCGCCGGGTCAAGAGGTGGAAGCCTCTTCTCCCGCTGTGCTGGACATGCGTAAAACTGCGCTGTCATTATTGTTGTCGGAGCATTCCGGCGACTGCGAAGCACCGTGCACCATGGCCTGCCCCGCCCACGCGAACGTCGAAGAGTACGTTCGCGCCGGACGCAAGGGCGACCATCTGCACGGCCTCAAGATCATCAAAAAGCGGATTCCGTTGCCGATGTCGATCGGTCGCGTCTGTCCGCGTTTCTGCGAAAAGGATTGCCGTCGCAATGTCTATGGTGAATCGGTCGCGATCAACGATTTCAAACGCCTCGCGGCCGATCTTCATTACGACGAATACATGGAAGAGCTACCGAAGCTGAGCGGCAAAAAAGTCGCCATCGTCGGAGCCGGCCCGGCCGGGCTCGCCGCCGCCTACTATCTGCGGCTGGAAGGAATCGAATCAACCGTTTTCGAGGCTCAGTCGCAAGGCGGCGGAATGCTGCGTTACGGCATCCCCGAGTACCGTCTGCCCAAGGCGACGCTCGACCGCGAACTCGCCCATTTCCCGAAAATGGGAATCAATTTTGAATTCGGGAAACGCCTCGGCGACAACCTTTCACTTGAAGTGTTGAAGTCGAAATTCGACGCGACGGTCGTCGCCGTCGGCTGCTGGCAGGCCTCCGGCCTCCGCTGCGAGGGCGAAGAGCTGGCCAAACAGGGGATCGACTTCCTCTACGAGGTCGCGATCAACGACAACAAAGCGCCGAATCCGGGCAAAGTGATCGTGGTCGGAGGCGGAAACACCGCCATGGACTGCGTTCGTACCAGCGTCCGCCTCGGCAGCGCCGACGTGAACTGCTTCTACCGCCGCACCGAGGCGGAAATGCCGGCGGAGAAGATCGAAATTCACGAAGCGCGCGAAGAGGGCGTCAACTTTCACTTCCTCATCGCCCCGGTCAAAGTGGAAAAGCGCGGCGACAAACTCGTGCTGATCTGCCGCCGAATGGAGCTTGGAGAACCGGACGCTTCCGGACGCCGCAAGCCGGTCGAAATCCCCAACAGCGAGTTTGAGACCGAAGCCGACACCATTATCGCGGCGATCGGACAGGGGACGAACGCCCCTGCCGGAATCCCGGTCAACCGCTACCGTAACATCGACGTTCCGGAAGGAAGCTGCAAATTCGGCGAGCGCCTCTACACCGCCGGAGACTCCCTCTCAGGTGCGGCGACCGTGGTCGAAGCGGTCGCCTCCGGGCGGCAGGCCGCGCTTGAAATCGCCAACGAATTGCTCGGCAAAGCAATCCCGGTGGATCACACCGTCTATGTGAGCCGAGGCAAATGGCAGGATCTGGCGAAAGAGGACCTGGTGTTCCTCCGTGACGACATTTCGGATTCCGGGCGCGAGCAGCTCAAGTTCCTCCCGCTCGAAGAGCGCAAAACGACTTTCCGCGAAGCCACCGAAACGATGACGAGCGAGCAAGTCATGCGCGAAGGCACCCGCTGCATCGAATGCAGTTGCACCGACAAACGCGATTGCAAACTGCGCGAACACGGCGATACATACGGCTGTACCGCCGGCGACATCAAAGGCAAGCGCCTCCCGGTCAGCTACGACATTCGCCACCCCTCCATCATTCAGGATCGCGGCAAGTGCATCAAATGCGGCGTCTGTGTGAAAGTCTGCAAGGAAGTGGTCAATCAAACACTGCTCTCCACCAAGAAACGCGGATTCTCCACTTACGTCGGAACCGCTTACGACCGTGGATTGCCGAATAGTTGTGCCGAATGCGGTGAATGTATCGAGGCCTGCCCCGTCGGCGCTCTCGACTGGCGTATTAAAAAGTAATCGGATCGATCTCCGGAAAAAGCGGCTTGAAAAACCGTTTCTGCGGGTGTACCGTAATTCCGGAGATCGATCATGAAAAAGAAAACTGTATTAAGACTGCTCTGGCGCATTCCGCTCGGAGCTTTGCTGCTGCTGACAATGCTTCTGTTGCTCAGCAGCTGTTTTGTTGACCGCATCATTTTCCAGCCGCCGGAACCACAACCACCGGCGGCGGAGCAGATCGAGCTGGAAGTCGCCCCCGGCTCCACCATCGCGCTCCGCTACCTGCCGCCGCCGACGCCGGAAGCATTCACATTGCTCTACAGCCACGGCAATGCCGAATTGATCGCGCTTCTGGAACCCCTGTTTCAGACCTATGCGCTGCACGGTTACGGCGTCGCCGCCTACGATTACGAAGGGTACGGGCAAAGCTCAGGCAAGCCGTCGGAAGCTAATGCCATCCGCGACATTGAGAGGGTATACCGGTATCTGACGGAGGAGATCGGAACGCCGCCGGAGCGAATCGTTATCGTCGGGTTTTCGGTCGGAAGCGGCCCCTCTTGTTACCTGGCGGAGCAGCAAGACGCGGCCGCATTGGTATTGCAAGCGCCTTTTATCAGCACCTTTTCCGTCGTCGGCATGGGCTGGATGCCGGGAAACCGCTTCCGCAACATCGACCGGATTCCGAACATCGACATGCCGCTCCTGATTTTTCACGGGAATCGCGACGGAATCATTCCGTTCTATCACGGCAAACACCTCTTTGAAGCGGCAAAAGAGCCAAAGGATTTTTTCACCGTTCGCGGCGCCGGGCATAATAACATTCTTTATTTTGCCGGAAATGAGTACTGGAACACCCTTCATCAATTTTTGGAGCAACACAAACGCCCCCTGCCCCAAGCGGAAAATTCAAAATGAAATGGGAAAAAAGCTGCGACACTTACCGCATTCCCATCAAATCCTGGTGCGCCGATCTGGAATCGGGGGCATTGGAGCAGGCCGTAAACCTCGCTCGTCACCCCGTGCTGGCGCATCATGTCGCCTTGATGCCCGATGCGCATGAAGGATACGGAATGCCCATCGGCGGTGTGATCGCCGTCCGTGACGCCGTGATTCCGAGCGCAGTCGGCGTCGATATCGGGTGCGGAATGATCGCGGTGGAAACCGATGTCCCGGCGGATCGTTTCGCCGAAATGAAGTTCCGCCGCACCATTCAGGAACGCCTGAAGAAGCGCATCCCGGTCGGAGAAGGCGTCAGTCACGCGACCGCGCAAGCCTGGGATGGATTCGAGTCGTATCTTGACAACAACGGCCAAGTCGCGGACTTCGCCAACACCCTTGACCGCAAAAACCTCGGAACACTCGGAGGCGGCAACCACTTCATCGAGCTCCAGAAATCAGACGAAGGTTTCATCTGGCTGATGATCCACTCGGGCAGCCGCAACCTCGGAATGCGCGTCGAGAAGTTTTATCACCAGAAAGCGCAGAAACTCAACGAGCACTTCCACGTACAACTGCCCGATCCCGACCTCGCATTCCTCCCGCTCAAAGAAGCGGAGGGGCATGATTATTTCCGCGATATGCTTTTCGCGTTGCGCTACGCGTACGAAAACCGCCAGCGCATGATGAAGGCATTCAAAGAAACCGTTGCCGAATTCATTCCCGAAACAAACTTCATTCGCGAAGTCAACATCCACCATAACTACGCGGCAATCGAAGAGCATTTCGGCGAAAAACTCTGCATTCATCGGAAAGGCGCCACCAGTGCAAAATTCGACGAGATCGGAATCATCCCCGGATCGATGGGAACCGCAAGCTATATCGTGCGCGGCCTCGGCAACCCCGAATCGTTCATGAGTTGCTCCCACGGCGCCGGGCGAAAAATGAGCCGCTCCGCCGCCACCCGGAACTTGACCGTTGCGGAATGTGACGCCGCGCTCGAAGGGATCGTCTGCGAACGCTGGAAGCCGTATCGAAAATTCGGAAAGGCCAAAGGCATGCTTGATCTCTCCGAAGCTCCACAGGCTTACAAGCCCATCGATGAAGTCATCGAGGCGGAGCTGGATCTGATCAAACCGCTGGTGCGCCTGTCGCCAATGGCCGTCTTAAAGGGATAAAAGAGCATTCATCGACCCAAATTCCTCTTTCAGGAATTTCGTTTGTTTTATTTTGTTTTTTCTCTCTAGCTTGTTGACTTTCAATGAATTTTTTGTTATAATATTACCATGAATCCGCTGACGATTTTTATTTGGATGATGCCGTCGCGGATTGAACGCTTGAAGTCTAAATATCTCTGGGAGCAAAAAGAATGAAAAAAAATCACATAACGACCCGATTTCGCTTCACGCTGATTGAATTGCTGGTCGTGATCGCGATCATCGCAATTCTGGCAGGCATGCTGTTGCCCGCCCTGAATCAGGCACGGAGCCGGGCGCGGGAGAGCACCTGCCTGTCCAACACGAAGCAACTCGGTACGGCTTATGCCCTTTACACCGACGAAAACCGGGGCATCATGCCTTTCTCCGGAGCGGCGGACGCAACAGGCGGGGAAGAGGTAAGCAACACCGTCGCTCGAAGCGTTCCCAAGCTACTGACCTCTTTCGTCGGCGGCGGAACCGAAGATGGAACCATGGACAGCGTGATGCGGCGAAACAAAATCTGGGAGTGCCCGCTTCTGAGTTATGAAGGCGGCGAAAAAGATGCTGTTTTCATTGGCAAATGGATGAACGGCAAACTTCACTTCAAGGGCACCGTCACCAACGGTTACATGCTCTCGCAGGTACCAAGTCCCTCTTCAAAGGCGGTTCTCTTCTGCGAGTTCGTACAGAACCGGAGCGCAAGAGCATACTTCCGCCCCAAATTGGCCGACTGGACCGCCGGCTCCTTCCTGCTTGACCGCAAAGGACCGCATCCCCGCGGAACCGGTTTCCTTTTCGCCGACGGCCACGTCGGAGTGCTGGCACAAAACGAATGGCTGGAAACGCCGTCGAGCACACAAGCCAATAAAAAGTTGTTTGATCCGGCGGAAAATTAATTTCCCACATCTCGGAAAAGCCGTCAATCGTTCGGATTGACGGCTTTTTCTTTTCCCTGAATTAGACAAGATTGTCTATAAAATAATCTTTTCAGCACTTATCTGTTGCAAAGATTGTCCGATCCAGTCATAATATGAGCAACATAAGCAGGAAGGTACTTGAATGAGCACATTACCGCGACAGGAAGTGGTCCGTGAACTCCGGCGACAGATTGTGACCGGGGCGCTTCCGACCGGACAACGATTGCCGACCGAATTGGCGTTGGCGAAGCATTTCCGTGTTTCCCGCGGGACAGTTCGCCACGCGCTTTCTGAGCTTGCCGCTCTTGGAATCGTGGAGCAGCGTCCGCGCGTCGGCTGCTTTGCCGCCCAGATCGACCGGGCGCCGAAACAGAAGCGAATCACCTTTCTCCACCCTGCCGGAGAGGGGTTCACAGAACAGATCATCAGCGGCCTTGAAGAACGAACCGAAGAACTCGGCTGCGAACTCGGAATCGGCGTTCTGTCCCGCGACCCGGAGAAAGCGGCGGAAACCGTAGCCCGGCTCCGCATGACAGGGTGCTCCGGAATCATCTTCGCCCCCTTCATACAGCCGGACTACTATGAACGGAACAGCCGAATCCTCGATCTCTTTGAAACCAATCGCCTGCCATACGTGGTGGTCGATACGCCGATTGCGCGCGACGGCATCATTCGCGGTGATTTTGTCGGCAACGACGGTTACTCAGCCATGCGGGAGATGGTGCGTTTTCTGGTCGCCCGCGGACATCGAAGAATCGGCAGCATCCGGGTTTTCGCCGGAGTGTACTCTTCGGATCAGCGTTTTCGCGGAATCGTCGACCAGCTTTCCGCCGACGGCCTGGCGTTGACGCCGGAGCTTCATCGCGTGATTGAAAACGTTCCACTCCACCATCAGGGGCGTTCCAGAATCAGGGAGCTGATGGAGTTGAGCGAGCCGCCGACGGCGGTGATCTGCACCCATGACGCCATCGCCCTCAACGCATTCGATGAACTGCGGAAACTGGAGTGTCGAATACCGGAAGACATCTGGCTCTGCGGATTCGACGATCAATTTTTCGCCGAGGCGCTGCACTTTTCCTCTGTCCGTCAACCGCTGTGCCAGATCGGGCGCCGCGCGGTGGAGATTTTATTGGAAAAAAAACCGGTTCAGCGTCAGGAGTTCCTGCCATGCGAGCTGAAGATTCGTCCGGATCTATTACACAACCCCAAGGAAACATGACGATGAAACGACACCTTTTCACATTGATCGAATTGCTGGTTGTAATCGCAATCATCGCGATTCTCGCCGCAATGCTGCTACCGGCTCTGAACCAGGCCCGAAGCCGCGCACGGGACATCTCCTGCGTCAACCAATTGAAGCAGATCGGCACCTTCATGGCTATGTATGTGGATGACAGCAAAGGCTATGCCCCATTCTACCACAAAAACGTCAACAACGCCAAATGGCAAGATACCCTGATGCCTTATTGCGGAGGGAAAAACACCGTATGGGCGCACATCGACAAGACCGGTAGCGAAGCAAAAATGCGTGCCGTTTTCGGCTGCCCCTCCAGCAGCGCATCGGCATATGACAACGGCAACGGCGCTTGTCGTCATTATGGGCTCAACCGTTTCTACGCCAGCGACAACGGCACGGGTTCGGGGACACCGAAGGTCATCGGTCGAATGCCCGCCCGCATTCCGACCCCTTCCAGCCGTATGATGGTGGCCGACATCGACAAGCTCGGCACCTGGGAAATTGTGATGGCGGCGGAAAAAGTCGACCTGAAAGGCAATGCCGCCAACGGGCTGCCGTTCCGGCATGGTGGAAATCAGGCGCTGAACAGCACATTTGCCGACGGTCACGCCGCCGTCGTCCGGGAAAAGGAAATCCCTAACGATAGAGATGTTGCCAACACCGGAATCTACTGGGGTGCAACCGACGATCAGACCGCAAATTAAGGAGATCAACTTCATGTATCTGAAACAGGGAATCGCACTGCTTTTCACACTCGGCTCGCTGGCCGCCTCTGCGGCTGGAATCGAACTGTTGTCGAACGGCACTGTCACAATCGACGACATCGCCACACTGGAAATCGCCCATTACAGCGACAAATGGGAACCGCGCAGTCTGTCTGATCCGGCAGTGAAAACCGTGTGTGACGGCAATGTGTTCCGCAGTCAGTGGGATATGCGCAACGGAAAAACGGCACAGACTGAACTGCGTGTTCAATCCGAACATGACGGTGCGGTTCGCCGTTTGGAGTACCGGTTTTCCGCATCACAGCCCATTCCGACCAATTCGCTTTCGATTCAAATGGAACTGCCGGTCTGGAGCGTATTCGGGAAAGCGTTGACGATCAACGACCAGGCATTTACTTTTCCGAGCGACCCCGGCAAATCATCGACCGTCGCCAACAAGACAGACGTCCGAAAGGTCGAAATTCCTCTGACCAACGGTATTTTGCGTATAGAGCCGGAAAAGCCGATCCGGCTCCATCTGGCTGATTTCCGGCGATTCGGCAAAGACTGTTTTGCATTGCGTTTCAGCTTTGATCCGAGCAACGGTGCGCTGACGCAAAGCGAATTGCGTGTCACGCTGACGTTTGAAGCCTATACCACGTTCCCGATTGCGCTGGAATCAAGCGCCAATATGGGCTTTACCGACGAAACGGCGGATGACCGCAAGGGCGGCTGGACGGATCAGGGTTCCACCAACGATCTACGGATGATGAAAAGCGGGGAATTGAGTATTCCGCCGATGAAATTTCAGATCATCGACCCGGCAAAGAACAACGACAAATCCTGCATCGTGCTCGGAGGTGGAGGCAAGCCGTATTTCCCGCGTAAAGTGGCGATCTCTACCGGAGGACACATCATTCAAACCGTTTCTCTGCTGCATGCGCTCGCCTGGCCCCCCGCGGCCGGCGACACCATCGGTAAATTGACGGCGAATTATCGCGACGGGCGCAATGTATCCGTTCCGGTCGTTGCCGGGGTTGACGTCGCCAACTGGTGGGCGCCGATTCGCCTGAAGAACGGCTTGATCGGCTGGCAGGGACACAATACGGAGAGTACGGTAGGGCTTTATCTCTCGAACTTTCATATCCCTGCCGGAGAGGTGGAATCCATCACACTTGAATCCAACGGGAAATCGGTCTGGATGGTCGTTGCAGCCGGAGCCTCGCCGCAAAAAATCCAATTCGCCGCCCCGGTCACGCATACGATCGGACGGAATGCCGAATGGCGCATGGCGCCGAGCCAACGCGAAGTGGTAAAAGGTTCCGCGCTGGACTTTTCATTCCTGCAAGACGCTCCGGCCGGAAAATACGGGTTCCTGCAAGTCCGCGACGGGAAGTTCCAATTTGAGAACGCCCCCTCCCCCATCCGCTTCTACGGCGCCAACATCTGCTATAGTGCGAACTATCTATCGAAGGAACAAAGCGACGAACTGGCGGTACGATTGGCGCGAATCGGTTACAACGCCGTTCGCTTCCACCACTTCGACCGCGCATTGGTAAAAAATCTGCCCAAAAATACCACGACCATCGACAAAGAAAATCTCGATCGGCTGGATTATCTGGTATATGCCCTCAAAAAGCAGGGGCTTTACATCACCACAGACCTGTTTACCGACCGCACCATGCGCCCCGGCGAGTTCCAATCGGTTCCGAGCTTGAACAATCAGCGAGATTACAAACTCGCCGCCATGATTATGCCAGAGGTGAATGAAAACCTCAAGACCCTCACACGTGAACTTTTCACGCACAAAAATCCGTACACCGGATTGAGTTGGGCGGAAGATCCGGCCTTTATCGGCATCAGCCTGATTAACGAAAACACCATTCTCCACAACATCAATATGGTGTCGCCGGGAATCCGCAAACTCTATTTCGATCGCTTCATCGAATACGCCAAGGGAAACAACATCGCCACGGAAGGCGAAGCGGGAGAAGATAACTTCCGCGGCTTCGTGTTGAAAGTCTACCACGATTTTTACGATGACATGGTGAAGTTCATGCGGGAACTGGGCGTCCGCGCTCCGCTCACCGACCAAAACTACATGAATACCCCCAATGCAACCGAGCAGAGGATTCGGTACGACTATGTAGATAATCATATCTACTGGGATCACCCGAATTTCATCGGCCGCTCCTGGAGTTTGCCCGCACAATTCAAAAACACCAGCGTGGTATCGGAACGCCTCTGGGTACCATCCGCGCTCGCTCCAACTCGCGTATTCGGCAAACCATTCACGGTGACAGAGTTTGACTTCTGCTATCCGAACCGCTATCGCGCCGAAGGTGCGCCGATTTTCGGAGCTTATGCCGCCCTGCAGGATTGGGATGGACTTTACCGTTTCGCCTACTCTCATTCCGGTCCCAAGATGTTCGGCGAAGGCGGAATCGAAATCTTCGACGTGGTAAACGATCCCGTGCGGGTACTCTCGGAACGGATCGGAATCGCGTTCTTCCTGCGGGGCGATGTGAAGCGGGCAGAAGCCGTGTTCCCGATCGCCGTTCCCGCCGAGGCGCACCGGAATTATCTACAGAGATTTCCGCGTCCGGCAAGCGAACTGATGTTTTTCGGGCGGATCGGGTCGGTAATTCATCGTGCCGACGGGAGTTTTCTACCGGCGCTCCCGGCGGAAAGCAAAGCCATTTACGCACTTGATCCGGAGCTGAAACAGAGCAAACTCCCGCTGCTTCGCGCCGAAACGCCACAACAGTTGTTTCAAGAAATGCAGGCGAAAAAACTCCTCGGTTCTGCACAGATCGATGCGAACGGGGAGCATGTCGTCAGCCCGACCGGCGAGCTCTCCGGGAATTTCACCAGCGGGGTCTTTGTTGCGGATACTTCGCGAAGCGTCGCCCTCGTCCTGCCGGAGTCGGAAAAGGCGACGGGCGCCTTTCTCTCCGCCAGGGCGCAGAAGAACTTCGCCATCCTTTCCGCCATTGCACTGGATGGAAAGGAGCTGAAACATTCCGAACGGATTTTGCTGCTTCATCTGACTGACGCCAAGGTGGAAGGGGATAGATTCTCTTCCAAAGAGATGACCGTACTTCTCGCCCGCGGCAAAGAGCTTGTTTCGCTGGCCCAACACGGCGTCGCCGAGCTGGCGATTCGCAGCGACAAGGCCAACTGGAAACTCCATGCACTCGATCTATCCGGGAATCGAATCGCGGAAATTCCGTTCCTCCGAGAGAACGGTGAACTTCGCTTTACCGCAGACAATTTCGCCCTCAAAGGGCAAGTGATCTTCGGTTACGAACTGATTCGCGGAGAATCGGCGGAATAATCCACGATTTTGTGGTGATTCCTCTGGAAAATCAGGAAAAACGCATTATGTTGTATAGCATAATGATTGTTCTATGATTTTCCAGAGGAGTTTTTTTTTATGTTCAGTAAATCCAGCTTGAAATTCCTGAGTGATTTCATGAATGCCTCCAGCCCGTCGGGGTTTGAAGAAGAGGCGGCAAACGTATTCCGCGGCTATCTCAACGGGTTCTGTGCTGAGGTGAAAACCGACGTACTCGGCAACACAATGGGCATTTTAAACCCCGAAGCCCCCTTCCGCGTCATGCTGGCCGGACATTACGATGAAATCGGCTTCCAAGTCGTTTATATTTCGGAAGAAGGGCTGATCTATTTCCGCCCGAACGGCGGAATCGACAAGCTCAACGTCCCCTCCACCGAAGTCGAAATTCTGACCGCGAACGGCAAAGTGCACGGCGTCATCGGTAAAAAGCCGATCCACCTGCTGAAACCGGTCGAGCGGGAGATCTCGCCGGATCTCTCCGACATGTGGATCGACATCGGTGCGTCCGACCGTAAAGAAGCCGCCGCGCTCGTCGCAATCGGTGACCCGGTCGCCGTCTGCCCCAACTTCCGTATAATGAACGCAAATCGCTTCATCTCGAAGGGGATGGATGACAAAGTAGGCGCATTCGTCGTGGCCGAAACCATGCGCGAACTCTCGAAGCGCAAGCTCAACGTCGCGGTCTACGGTGTCGGCACCGTTCAGGAAGAAGTGGGTCTGCGTGGGGCGCACACCAGCACCTTCGGCATCAATCCGCAGGTCGGGTTCGCGATCGACGTCGGCTTTGCCACCGATCTGCCCGATATTCCGAAAAAACTGCTCGGCGAAATCAAGCTGGGCAATGGGCCGGAGCTGAACCGGAGCTGCGACAACAACGTGGTACTCGGCCGTCTGCTCCGCAAAGTCGCGACCAAGCACAAGATCGCCTGCCAGGAAGCGGCCGCGCATCGCGCCTCCGGCGGTACCGACGCCGCCCAGATGCAGTTAACCCGCGCAGGAGTTGCGACGGCGCTCATCAGCATTCCGAACCGCTACATGCACTCCCCGGTCGAAATGTGCGACCTGCGTGACGTAGCTGGCGCGATCAAACTGCTGACCGAAACCATCGCCGCACTGAAGGGCGACGAATCGTTTATTCCGGGAATCGATTAAAGAAAGCACAACGCATACCATGACTCAATCGGAACTCGCCGCCGCGATCCAGCGGCGGCAAAACACCAAAAAGAACCTGAAGCGGTACATGCACACCCGCAGCTTTAATCGGCTCGCGGGCAAATACACCGCCCCGGGCAGCGAACGCCCGGTCAGCTACGCGTTTGCCCGTTTCATGCTCGGAGCTCTCACACTTGGCGTCATGTTGACCGGACTCTACTTCGTCTTTTTCTGAGCTGTATACATAAAATTACCTGGCCACATCATACACCGTACATATCTCGGGAGCACAACTTCCAGCACTTGATCTGGAAGCGTGTTCACCCTCATGACACGTACAGAACGTATCATATTGCAGGCCAGAGCTTTTTGAACAATTTCAACCGACAAAAACGCATTGCCGCCACCTGCGAAACAAAACGACAACAGCGCCTATCGATGCCGCGAACTGAATCCGGCCAAACATGACGGTACGTGAATCCATGTGAACCATGAGTTTATCATCGTAAGGATGTGGCACCCCATCCGAAAAACGGCCGTCAATTGATCGGCGATGCAGGATTCATCCGGTTTTTTCAATTTTTTTCGCGCTTCCGCCTTGCCTTTCCGGGATAATTCACTCATAATATAAATGTATATCAAATTCGCACTAGTTTATATCAAATATTCCAATTATCGATAACAGGAGAAATCGAAAATGAAACGTTCTTTTACGTTGATTGAACTTCTTGTGGTGATCGCCATCATCGCAATTCTTGCCGCCATGTTGCTGCCCGCACTGAATCAAGCGCGGGAGCGGGCTCGCTCCGCATCCTGCATCAGCAACCAGAAACAATGCGGACTTGCCTTCGCAATGTATCTTAATGACTTCAACGGAATGTATCCCAGCGCGCGCGCCTACAGTGATGACCGCAACTGGAGCTACACGATGGCGAACGAGAAATATCTGCCCACCCCGCAAAAAGGTCAGGCAACTCCCCTCACCTGCCCCGGTACGGTCGGTGGATTCGATACATATCGACGGGTCTATGGCCTTACTGCCCTGAGCAGCGGCAGCACCAGCGGCAAAGGGAAAGTGGTTCAGTGGAGTGGAAGTTCTGACCTCACCTTCGGCTGGCTGATTCAAGCTCGGCTGAATCCGCAAATGGTGATCCTCGCCGATGCCGCCCGAGGCGGTGGTGGAACCGGGAACAATGCGATCTGGTATCTTGATGCCGTGGGCGAACCGGATGCGGCGAACTTCGGAAAACGCTACACCGCAGACAGCCAGAAATCGATCTACCTTGCCCATGGCGGCAACAAACGCGGTAACGTGATGCTGGCGGACGGCCATGTCGAAAGCGTCGACAAGGGCTGGATCTCTGAAAATAAAATGGCCAATTGGGTTGACGTGCCGACAACTCCGTTCTAAGTCATCTTTTACTTGAGGATTGCCATGAAACTATTTGCAATGCTGTTGCTCGCTTCAACGGCGGCGTTCGGATGTGCAGCAGCGGAAAAAGTGATCCTGCAAGGATTTGGCGATCCGTCCCGCTGGGAGTTGAATTCCTCCTGCGGAAGTATTTCTAAAGACGGCAAAACACTCTCCGTCGATAATGAGAAGTTTGCAGGGGAGTGGAATTGGATTCTCAAAACCGCTCCCGGTGTGCTCACTCCCGAAACCAATTACGTCGCATCGTTTGAATATCGAGTGGCAGAGCCCAATATAAAAGAAAAATATTTCCATTTTCTCTGCCGCCCGCTCGATATGAACATTCCAAACCGGGATACGCTGCGGAGCAACGAAGGGTTGGCTCAAACATTTCAGTCTGTGAAGCTCAAATTCTCCACCGCCGACGACAAATTGCCGGCCTTTCAGATTCATTCATTTCGCAAGCTGAAAGGCGAAATCCGGAACTTCGTGTTAACGGAAACAGGGAAAAGCACGAAAGAATTCATTCCGATTACAGCCAACCCCGCGCCATTCACTGGCGAACTCGCCAACCGGCCGACCGGAGCCAAAGAATTCGAGGTGGAACTTCCCAAAAACTCCACAGGCAAAGTGGTAAATGCCGCTGAGTTTGGTGTCGCGGAATCCAATCCCGACAATACCCCTGCGCTCAATCGCGCGCTGAAGCATTGCCGCGAGATCGGGGCCGCCAAACTGGCACTGCCCAAGGGAATCTATCGCATGACCAGCAACGAATCGATTCAACTGGTTGATATGCGCGATTTTGAATTCGACGGTGGCGGCAGTACTTTTGTCTGTTTCCGGGAAAAGAATGCGGCATTTTTCATTAAAAATTGCGAGCGGATAAAGCTAGGTAACTTCAATCTCGACTGGGATTGGGAGCGTGATCCGTTGGCCAGCATCGTCGAAGTCATCCAGGCAAATGAAGCCTTCGCCGATTTCCGTTTTGTGGATTATCAGCATTTTCCCCGGCGGGATTTGCGCGTGGCGCTCCTCAGCAGCTACGACCCGATCGCCAAAGCGGTCGGAATCGAAGGCGGGTTCGACCGTGGATTCGAGTTTTACGCCGGACAAGGCAAGCCGGATACCGAGTGGCTCAATGACAACACGCTCCGCATCCGTTCTTCCGGCATGAACGTATTCCACCCGGGACAACTCTTCCGGATGCAACACTATTATTACGATATGAACGGTTTTATCATGGAGAGCAACCGTCACCTGACACTGGAAGACATCAACATCTACTCCACTCCCGGCCATGCGCTGACCTCCAGCGGCAGTCAGCAATACTGGCAGTTCCGCCGCGTGCGAATCGTTGCTCCGAAAGAAACCACTCGGGTGATCACCTGTACTGCCGATCATTACCATATTTCACGTTCACGCGGATTTTTCAAGATGGAAGATTGCGAATTCAGCCTCGGTGCAGACGATTGTCTGAATGCACACGACAACACCGGATACGCCGAAAAGTCCGGGAAGAACACGCTTCGCACCCGCAACGCCAAAGGGTATCTCTTCCAGCCCGGCGAGCGCATAGAGCTTCGTCACGGCGACTATTCGTTCGCAGCAGATCTCGGCCCCATTCAGGAACGGAAAACGCTCGACAATGCAGCTGGTATCCACGAAATCACATTTGCCAAACCAGTACCCGATCCGCTGAAAGGAGAAGAGGGATTCGTCCTCTTCAACCAAGAATACGGGACGCGCAACATCATCATCCGCAACAACTATTTTCACAGCAACCGGGCGCGCGGGCTCCTGATTCTCGCCCATGACGTGACCATCGAAAACAATCGCTTCATCCACAACGAGATGGGGGCGATCAAAATCGAAACCGGCTACACCTTCAACGTCTGGAGCGAAGGATACGGCGCAAGCAACATCGTAATCCGCAACAACACCTTCGACACCGTGAATCCGCGCGATGTTGCCAATGAGGGGATGGCGCGTGACATCTACATCGGCGTCTACATGAAAAGTGACCCTTCTATCGAACGCACCACCTACCCGATTTTATCGGATATTTTGTTTGAGAACAACACGTTCCGCGATACCTTCGGGTTGATCGCCTTCGTCAGCTCGGCAAGAAACGTCACCTTCCTCGGCAACACGTTCGAGAATCCGACCGCGCGCAAGAAGCCGCTCTCTTACCGGGCAAGTTTCTTCGTTACCGCGTCCGGCGACGTGAAGTTTCTCAACAACCGCTACCAGGCTTCGCCGCACGTTCCCACCCCCCGGGTCATATTTACCCCGGAATCCGTCACGGATCTGAAGGTACAAGGCAATACGATCGCCCAGTAAGTCGGGATCAGATAAATTCGCCGTAGTAAATCTGATACAAGGCGGGACCGAGAAGAAGGCCGGCAATAGTCAGCATCAGCAGAACGGAAACGGTGCGAATGACCAGTGAAAGCCAGAGCTTTCGATGCTTTTCATCCGCAACCCAGAGGCGACGGACGTCGTAGGCGAGAAGCCCCATCATCACAAACGGCAACCCGTAAAAAAGCACAAGCCGCCAACCGGCAAGAGCGGGATTGATTTCGTGCATCTTCAACAACCCGCTGCTGCAGATCAGCAACCAGATGATCCAGAAGACAAAATGCAACGCGTCGGCAAACATGGCCGACAATTTAAAAAAACGAATCAATCCGCTCATAACCACACTCAGTAGATAAACAACATTTCCCGATATTTCGGCAGGGGCCACAATTCGTCGTCAATGAGCTTCTCCAACTGATCGGCAACATTACGAAGCAGACCAAGGGCAACACGAACCTCTTCCGGGTCCCCGATCGGAAGGGCGCTCTCCAGTTGTACTTCGTAACGGATCATTTCAATGATCCTCTCACCAATCTGCTCGATTTCGGTAATCAATTCGGCCTGCCCGGTACGGATCCCGGTCTGCTGCAAAAGCTGAAGATCAGTCAACAGCCGGGTGCGATATTCGCAGACAGCGGGGCGAATCAGCGTCCGCGACAACGTCAGCGCCAGCTCCCCTTCGATCCGGGTACGGGTGCAGTACTCTTCAAAATAAACTTCATGCCGCGAGAAAAGCTCCGCGCGGGTAAATACGCCGAAACGTTCAAACATTGTCATGCTCTTCTCGTCCACCAGCGCAGCAAGAGCCTCGGGCACACTGCGCAGAACCGGGAGGCCGCGCTTCGTCGCCTCGGCAAACCATTCGGCCGAATAGTTGTCGCCGTTGAAAATGATTCGCCGGTGCTCTTTGACGATACGGCGCAACAATGCCTGCAACGCATCCTTGAATTCCGCGCGCGGCACCTTTTCCAGCTCGGTCAAAATGTAATCGAGCGACTCGGCCACAATCGTGTTGAGCACCACATTCGGCCCCGCACAGGATTGGCTGGAACCGGGAGAACGAAACTCAAATTTATGCCCGGTATAAGCAAACGGGCTGGTGCGGTTACGGTCGGTCGCATCCTGCGGCAGTGGCGGCAGTGTATCGACGAAAAGCTGCATCACATCGCCCTTGCGGATCTTGCCCGGGGTACCGGACTCCAGCTCTTCGATCAACCGGGTCAATTCATCACCGAGATAGACCGACATGATCGCCGGAGGAGCCTCATTCGCACCGAGCCGATAGCTGTTTCCGCTGGAAGCGGTCGCCATGCGCAGAAGCTCGCCATGCAGATCCACCGCACGGATCACCGCACAGAGAGCGGTCAGGAAAATCGCACTCCCCTCCGGACTTTTACCGGGCGAGAGGAAGTTCATTTTGTTCGTACCGAACGACCAGTTGTTGTGCTTCCCGGAGCCGTTGACGCCGTCGAACGGTTTTTCGTGCAACAGGCAGACAAACCCGTGGCGATCCGCGATTTGGCGCAATACATCCATAGTCAGCATATTGTGATCGCTGGAGAGATTCATCTCCTCGTAGACCGCGGCGATTTCAAACTGCGCCGGAGCAGCTTCATTGTGCCGGGTCTTGGCCGGGATGCCAAGCCGCCAGAGCGTTTGATCGACCTCCGTCATATAAGCCAGTACGCGCGCTTTGATCGAACCGTAATAGTGGTCGTCAAGCTGCTGATGCTTCGGAGGAGCCGCACCGAAAAGCGTACGCCCGGTCTGGATCAGATCGGGACGCGCCAGATAGAAACTGCGATCGATCAGAAAATATTCCTGCTCCACTCCGAGCATGATCTCCGGCGATCCGCCGTCTTTCATTTCAAATACGTCCAACATACGCCGGATCTGCGCGGAGAGCGCGCTGATCGAGCGCAGCAACGGCGTCTTCTTGTCCAGCGCCTCACCGGTATAGCTGCGGAACGCCGTCGGGATGCAGAGCGTCGCACCAGCCGGGGTGCGACGAAGGAACGCCGGACTGGTCGGGTCCCACGCCGTATAGCCACGCGCCTCAAAGGTCGAGCGCAAGCCGCCGGAGGGGAAGCTCGACGCATCGGATTCCCCCACGATCAGATTCTTGCCGGAAAATTTCAACATGACTCCGCCGGCATGATCCGGCTCCAGAAACGCGTCGTGCTTCTCGGCCGTGCCGCCGGTCAGCGGCAGAAACCAGTGCGTATAGTGACTGGCGCCCCGTTCCAGCGCCCATGTTTTCATGGCGCCGGCGACATCGTTGGCGATGTCCGGGTCCAGTGGTGCATGGTCCCGAATCGTCACGAGCAGTTTTTCATATGCTTGCGGCGGCAGATACTCTTTCATGGACGGAAGGTTGAATACATCCTCGCCGAACATTTCGTCGGCCCGTTCCAAACCGATCCCGTCGGTGATGCACATGGAAGCGGATTCCGTCACGCTTCGCATCGCCTGCCGTCTCGCTCTGTCGCTCATAAATCAGATGACTCCTGCTTGAAAGAAATGTAAAAATACTGCCGAAATATACCACGGAAGCATTAAAAATTCAAGGCAGAGAAGCGCAATAGAGCCAAAGATATGCGCCAAACAATCCGGTCAGAAGAATCAGGTGAAATGAAAAATCCGCGATCATCTGTTTCCGGGAGAGCGGACGACGGACAAGCAGAACGATTCGCCAAATCAGTTCGAGCACAAGAACCAGCGCCAGATAAGGCGTCATCGGGTTCAAAAATTCAAAATTTCCGTGCCAGAGGCGGCCCAGATCGGTGGTGGTGCCGCAAAACGGACATGACGTGCCGGTGCGGGCGCGATACGCGCATATCCATAGCTTCGGAACGAAAAACCGCATCACCCGCGCAATTGCGGGTAATGCGGCCATGTAACAAATCAATCCGAGAACAGTCCAATTGAAAATACGGAACCATTTCTCTCGTGGAGAAGGGGTCACTGTTCCGGCGCCTCGGGGGCGATGTCTTCCACTTCCACGGCTTCAACGACGACACCGTTCCGGTTTGCTTCTTTCTGCGCTTCTTCCATCGCCCGGCGGAATTCAGCCTTGAATTCCGGATCAGACATGACTTCCGCGGCGCTGGCGCCGAAAAGGATCGTGATCACAATTACCAGAATCAATGCCACACCGTTCAGCACAGTACCGAAGATGCCCAGCACCATCGGCATGCCCTGGCGGCTCTTCACAACAATGTCGGCGATTCCCAATCCCAGGCCGATCAAGCACGGGATCAACGCAAACACACCGCAAAATGGAATCCATGCGATGAGAAGGCCGAGGATTCCGAGAATAAGAGCTGCAATACCCATGAATTGTTCTCCTTAGAATTTTTCTTTTTTCACGGCCGACATTCTTCGCCGGCCTCGCAATCAATATAACATAAGAAGTAGCCAGTACAAGTATAAGCCAAATCAAATCCATGAAAAAATGAAATTTCCCGAGTATTCGATGGGGTCAAACTCTTTTCATGCCTGCCCTTTGTACCATTTCGGGACGCCGCGACTGCGAAGGCGCGCGACGGTGGCTTCACGGAAACGAAATATTTTGTCGCGTTCACCGCGCAAATCGGGGTCGCGGTAAGGAACGCCGGCGGTGGATTTTAGAATGATTCCAAGATCTTTCTCCGGCAAGGGCAGCGGAAGAAGCGAGGGATCGAACGCCGCGACCGTGCCGCCGCGCTTTCGCCCGAACGGCTCGGATTCCCCCACCGCCAACCCTGTCCGGAGCAAAGCGCCGCGATACGGATAGGCGCTGGAATAGCTGACCATCACACCGTCGCGATTCAACTGCGCTTTCAGGGTGCGTACAAAATCGTAGCTCCACAGTTCCGGGTTGCAGTCGGGCGAAAAACCGTCCTGAAAAATCACGTCGAAACGCTCCCCGCGTAATTGCCGGAGCGCGTCACGTGCATCACCGGAAATCAGCTTCACCTGCGTGTTCCCCTCACGAAACTCCGCACAGGCCTCCAGCGCTTTCGCCAAACGCGCCTCCAGGCTTCCCGCCGGCCAAAGGCGGCATGCGGCGGAGAGGACGCGCAAATCATATTCCAACGTAATGACTTCCATTGTTCCGCCGCAACGCAGCGCCGCCGCACAGTTGGTTCCGAGCCCAAAACCAACGTCGAGAACACGCACTGGAGTCCCGGCGGCAAGGCGCTCCCGCAATTTCGAGGGAAGTACAAATTTTCGCTCCGCTTCGGTCGCGGCTCCGGCCAACGAATGGAAATGCTGGCGAAAGCCGGGATGATAAAGCGTAGGCGAACCATCGGCAGTGGAAACACGCTCGAACGAACTCCCCTCCCCCGTGTCGCCATGCTCAAATTTTTCGCGGAAAAATTCCAGAAACTGCCCTTTCGCCATCCACCACTTCGGCGCGATCACCTGTTCCGGCTCCGCCTCGGCGGTCAGCCGCATAATTTCCCACTCATCCGGCAATTCATGCAGAAACCCGGCCGCCCAATCGGCATATTCGTATTCATTGAGCGGCAGCGGCTTCACCGGGAAATCCGGCGAGGCGAGCGCCGTTCCCTTCAACGTCAATAACGGATGCAACTTCACCGCGCGAAACGGCAAACACGCCACCTGACGCGCACTCTCCACAAACATGGCGCGATCCTCGCCGGGCAATCCGGCGATCATATGGCAACCGACGCGGATTCCGGCGGCGGCAAGCGCCGGAACCACCCGTTCCACCGCCGCGAAGTCATGCCCGCGTCGGATCAATGCAAGCGTGGAGTCATGCGCCGACTGGACGCCAAGTTCCACCCACACTTCATACGTCTTCGCCAATTCCGCGAGAAATGCAATCGTTTCCGGCGGCAGCGCGTCTGGCCGGGTGCCGACGATCACCACTGCAAACGGTGCGGCGGCAAGCACCTCTTTGTACAATTTCCGCAACTCCTCCACCGGGGCATTGGTTGAGGTAAACGCCTGAAAATAGGCGATATAAGGCGGCGTTGCGCCATAACGCTCCGCAACAAAATCGATTCCGGCCGCGACCTGCTTCTTCAACTCGAGATTCCGCGAGAGATGTCGAGCGCGATTGCCGTCTTCGGCACAAAAAACACAGCCGGAGCCAAACCGCCCTTCCCGGTTGGGGCATCCCAACGCAAGGTCGATTCCGATCCGGTAAAGTTTTTTTCCATGCCGCGCCGCGATGGAATCGCTGAAAAAATGCAAACGTTTCATTTGACTTGCCGCTCCAATCAAAGTAATTTATGAGTAAGGAGTTGTTTTTGCAAATCGACCGAAGGAGAAATTTCATGAAAATCGCAATCATCGGCGGGGGCGTCGCCGCTTACGAAGCCGCCCGTACCGCCCGGGAACTTTCACCCGAAGCGACGATTACCATATACACCCGAGAGGCGGTACTGCCTTATCGACGCCCCGCACTCTCCCGCATGGTGTCGGAAACGCTGGGTGAAGCACAGTTCCTGATCAAGCCGGCCGCCTTTTACATGGAGCAGCGCATCCGCGTCGAGCTTGCACGGCAATTGGTCGCATTCGATCCCGCCGCCAAAACCCTGACGTTCGACCGTGGAGAGGTGGAGAGTTACGACAAATTGCTGCTCGCAACCGGCGCCCGTTGTTTTCTGCCGCCGATTCCGGGCATGGAACTTGACGGGGTGATGTCGCTCCGGGAGCTTTCCGACCTGGAAGCGATTCGCGCCCGACTCCACGGCGGAAACAAGAAAGTAATCGTCATCGGCGGGGGATTGCTCGGCCTGGAACTGGCTCAGAGCCTGCTTCTGCGCGGTTGCGAAACCACCGTGATCGAAGGCTGCCCGACGCTTCTGCCCCGCAACCTCGACCAGGAAACCGCAGCGCTAGTGCTGAACATGTTGACGAAAGTCGCCTCCCTGACGCTCCGTTTCGGTCAGTGCATTGACCGCATCATCGACCGGAACGGCGCCGTCGCCGGAGTGGAAATCAATGGGGAGACGATTCCGGCCGATCTCGTGCTGGTTTCGGCCGGCACCCGCTGTAATACCGCCGAGGCCGCCGCCGCGGGAATTCCGTGCAACCGAGGAATCGTGACCGATTCCTTCATGCAAACCGGTGCGCCGGACGTATTCGCCGCAGGCGACTGCGCCGAAGTCAACGGTGCGTCATTCGGGCTCTTTGAAGCCGCCCGCATGATGGGAGCAGCAGCCGCCCGCAGCATGCTCGATCAGCATGAACCGTTTGTTCCGCAAGCCTATCCGGCGCGCCTTTCGGTACTCGGATTGAAGATTTTCTCGGCGGGTAAGCTGGAGGGCACGCGCAGCGAGGTACAGTGCGACCCCTCTGCAGGAACATGCCGCAAACTTTTTTACGACAACGCCGGGCAGTTGACCGGCGCGATTCTGGTCGGGGATCTGCGCGAATCGGTAAAACTTCAGAGCCAGATCATCGTACCCTGAACACAAACGCAAGGGAAACATCAAGCGTGAACTTATTGTTGCTGGAAGAAACCGATTTTTATTTAGAATCCCGCGCCCGCGTCAGCGGGCGGCGCTGCCAGCAACTGCTCGAAGTGATCCGGGCGGAGGTCGGAAAACAATGCAAAGCCGGACTGTTGAACGGCAAAACCGGAATTGCCGAGGTTCTTTCCGCCAAGCCGGATATGATCGAGTTGTCGGTCGTGTTCGACGCCGAACCGCCGCCCAAGCTCCCGGTGACGTTGATCGCCGCGCTTCCCCGTCCGAAGACGTTCCGCAAAGTGCTTCACACCGCTACCGTCATGGGGGCGGAACGGTTGATCTTCATCGAGAGCTGGAAGGTGGATAAGAGCTACTGGTCCACTCCCCTGATCGCCCCGGAGAATGTGCGCGAAGAACTCCTGCTGGCGCTCGAACAGGCGGGAGATACGGTTCCGCCGCCCGTCGAGTTCCGCCGCCGCTTCAAACCATTCGTTGAGGATGAGCTTCCCGGAATCATCGCCGGTTCGTTCGCTGTTGCCGGTCACCCCACCGCCGCGACGCCGCTGCCGTCGCGCCTGACCGGTCGAACTACGCTGATGATCGGGCCGGAGGGAGGATTTACCGACTACGAAATTGACCTGCTCACAGCACACGGCGTCACTCCAATGAGTTTCGGGCGGCGCATCATGCGGACGGAATTCGCGGTGACCGCCATTCTTGCCCGTCTGGAACATTGAACCGGTGATGAATTCATGAACGACGACCATATGCTCGATCTTCCGGTTCGGCAATGCCTGCCGGAACTGATTGCTACGTTGCGCTCCAACTCTGGCGCGGTGCTGGCGGCGGCTCCCGGCGCGGGAAAGACCACGCTGGTTCCGCCCGCCTTGCTGGAGGCATTTGAAGGCGGAATCATCTTGCTGGAGCCACGTCGCGTCGCCGTGCGCGCGGCCGCCCGCCGAATCGCCTCCTTGCTTGGAGAGCCGGTCGGCAAGCGCGTCGGCTACATCGTACGCGGCGAAACCCGCACCGCGCCCTCCAATCGCCTGACGGTCATGACGCCCGGTGTCCTGTTGCGCCGTCTGCAATCTGATCCGGAGCTGAATGGAACCGTGCTCGTGATCTTCGACGAGTTTCACGAACGCAGTCTTGAGGCCGACCTCAATCTGGCGTTTACACTCGATGTGAGAGAGTATCTACGCCCGGATCTCAAGCTCCTGATTATGTCCGCCACACTCGAAGGCGCGCGGATCGCAGAATTTCTCGGGGGCGTTCCGATCATCGACGCCCCCGGCCGACAGTTTCCGGTGGAAATTCGGTACAGCGACGGTGGATTGGATCGCTACCGTCCCGCGCCGGAGACCGCACGCGCCACCGCAAAACTGTTTCAGGAGAGCGACGGTGATTTATTGATTTTCCTCCCCGGAACCGGTGAGATCGAAGAGTGCGCCAAATTGCTTGCCGGAATGCTTCCGGATTCCGCGCTGTTGCTGAAACTTCACGGTTCTCTCGACGCAGCGGAGCAGGATCGCGCACTCGCGCCGCCACCGGCCGGCAAGCGAAAAGTGGTACTCGCCACCAACGTCGCCGAAAGCAGCATCACCATCGACGGAATTACCGGCGTTGTGGATTCCGGACTGGAACGGAGGTTGCGGTTCGACCCGGCCGCAGGAATCCCATCCCTTGAAATCGGGCCGATCTCGAAAGCCTCGGCCACACAACGAAGCGGCCGAGCCGGGCGAAACCGTCCCGGCGTCGCCGTCCGGCTCTGGAACGCGTTTGAGGAACAAACCCGCCCGGAACGGACATTGCCGGAAATTCTCGAAGCCGATCTTGCCGGATTCACGCTGGAGACCGCCGCATGGGGAGCTTCCGCAGAATCCCTCCGCTGGCTCGACGCGCCTCCCACTCCCGCGTTGACGGAAGCGAGGAAACTCCTGAAACAGCTCGGAGCCTTGGATTCCGGAGAACAGTTGACACCGCGCGGCCGCGAGCTGGCGCGCCTTCCGATTCATCCCCGGCTCGGAGCGATGCTGCTGGAAGCCAAGTCGTCCCAAATCCTTTCGCTCGGCTGTGAGATCGCCGCATTGCTGGAGGAGCGCGATGCCTTTCGCGGCTTCTCCGGTGCGGATTTACGTGAACGTCTCCGCCGCATGCGTTCCAATCCGAGCGCATTCCGCAACCAATCCGTCATCAAACGGCAACTGCTGGATCTGATGCACGGGCGCGATGAGGCATGCGACGTGGAACAAACCGGAATACTGCTCGCCATCGCCTTTCCCGATTGGATCGGCAAAGCGCGCAGCCGTCACGGACGCAACTATCATTTGAGCAGCGGCAGCGGAGCGATACTGGCGGAAGGGGACGACCTCTGCGCGGAAGAATTTCTCGCCGTCGGACGTCTCTCCGGTACATCGGGACGGGAACCGGTGATCCGGCTTGCCGCTCCGGTCGATCCGGAAACGCTGACCGCCCATTTCGGCGATCGGATGGAACAAATCGATCGGGTCGAATTCGATCCCGATAAAGAACGGGCGTTCGCCCGGAATGAACTTCGGCTCGGCGCGCTGGTACTGTCCTCCAAGACGCAAGATCGTATTTCGGGAGGCGCACTGGCGGAAGCGGTTCTCGTCGCCGCCGTCGCCCGGAATCTGGAGTTACCGCCACGCGAGGCGAAAGCGGCATGCCAGCTCTTTGAACGAGTCGCTTTTGCCCGAAAACAGGAAACGGAGAATTATCCGGACTGGAGTTGGAATTTCACCGCCCAAGCCGCACCGTACCTGGAAAACATCCGCTCTTTCAGCGATCTGCGAAAACTCGATTGGCTGACGCTGTTGCGAAATCTGCTCGGTTACACCCTGCTTCATGAACTGGATGCGAATTATCCGGAAGCGTTCACCACCCCGGCAGGAGCAAAACATCGAATCGATTACGCCAACGAAATCCCAACTCTCTCCGCCAAAGCGCAGGAGTTTTACGGCGTCAAAATTCACCCGACGGTAGGACGCAAGCGCATTCCGCTGCGAGTGGAACTGCTCTCCCCGGCACAGCGACCGATTCAGGTAACCACCGACCTCCCCGGCTTCTGGCGCGGCAACTGGCCGCTCGTGCAAAAGGAGATGAAAAGCGCCTACCCCAAACACATCTGGCCCGACGACCCCGCCGAAGCCACCGCAACCCTCCGCTCCATCAAGCGCAAATAGCTGAACTCTCCATCGTAATGTCCGATTGCTTCTCTTGGAGAAGCCAAAGTCCACCATCGTAGATTTTTCCGCATTCCCTACTTGAAAGCATCTGATTTTGGAGCAGGCTTCTTTCCGGGAATATAATCAGCAGCAGGAATCCTGTCCTTGGGGGTAATGCGGCACCGGAGTTGTATGCTTATCTTCTCCTGATCTTTAACCGGAATGGAAAGCGAATAGAATTTTTCATAGCAGACGGAAACAGGATTCGCTGCCGAGGCGTTTTCAAACATCTCCACGCCATTTACCTGCAAAGAGCTGCAATCAATCCATGTCACCATTTTCTGCCTGTTCTTATTGCGAAACTCCTCGGCACGTACATTGATGTTCAGCACTCCGTCTCCTTCAACGGTCGTTTGAAATTGCGATTCCATGTACTGCCCGTTCAACTCTCCGGTGACCATTCCACCGGAACCGTTGGCACGCGTTGAGTTGCCCGGCGCTTGCACCGTAAGCGAGAAGTCACCTTGCGAGTCGATTTTCAAAGCATTGGTTCCTTGACCCTGATTAAAAAAATCAATCCGAAATGAGGTCGGTGGCATCAAGCGCGAAGGAGAAATCAGCGCCCAATAGCCTTTTCGCGAAACAGCATCATAATTTGGATTTATTGTCTTGATCGCTTCAAAAACCCTCAAAGTATTGTGTCCGATGATAATATGATGATCCTCACTCTGAATGACCGGCACGGCTGCAGGCCCAAGAAAATCTAGCCAATCAATGCTTCTATAAAACTTCTGATACGGTTTTAATACGCCATACTCAAAACCATAGCGAATGGTCGGATAAGCGCTCCAATCAACCAATATGTTTTTCCGAGAAAGAACATTATGCCGCATAACCTCATCAAAAATCGTATAGCGATCAAGAGAAAAGAGTCGAACCTGAACTCCCATTGCAACAATGGCACAAAAGCACAGAAAAACCTTCAACGCTACGCCTAATTTTACATTTTTCTGACTCTGAAATTCCCAAATAATTGTGACAAGAACAACGGAAGAAAGAAGAAAAGCAATATGAATGGCAATGCCGGAACGATGCGTCAATGTCCAAACCCATCGCTCCATCAGCGACAATGAAACAGTTACCACATTCAAAAGCAAAACCCAATATATGTAAGCCCCATACTTCTTCAAGAACGGATAACGCTTCATCCCCAGGAAATAGATCAAAACAACAATCAAAAACGGAATCAAAAGACACAGCGATATTTCATTTAAGAAAAGATTCTTAAGATTTTCATATCGCAAAACATAAGCATCTAGGTAATAAGGTAATTCTACTGATGGATTCTGGTGTCGCAAAGTAAAAAACAAAATCAGCAGCCCACTGATTCCAATTGGAATACCGAAACAGAAAAAGTTCAATATCCTCTGCTTGGTCATCTTGGTTTTATCCGGCAGAAAACGAGAAAAAAATGCTTGATGAAGCACGATCAGTCCGCAAGTGCCGGTGGTAAGCACCGCGGAGTACCGCGATGTCATACCGATACCAAGCAAAATACCAAAGAGTAAGGATTTTCTCCGGCTGTTCAGCATTTTGGGAGAAGATACAACGAAAGCAACAAGAACAGTCAATAATATTTCCAGCGTATATGGGCGTATTTCAAACGCCAAATGCAATAACGGTGAAAACAAAAGAACACCACCGGCAATATATGCCAGCAAAGTCCTTGGTTGCCACTTCCAGACCAGACAACTGATCAGAAACATCGCTGCAATAAAAAACATATACGAGAAAGCACGCATCAGCCATGCTTCATTGGATATCTTCGTAAGGTAATGCAGCATCAGCGTATAGCCGCCCGGATCGAGATTATATTTCGCATTATTAGATAAAATATCGGCTAATTTGTCAGAGGGCTCTGCATATTTAGGCGATACATGATTCAAGCCTTTCGCCATCCAGAACTGCCCGGATTCGTCATACCACATATTATAATTCGTCACATTTCCACGCCCCAGGTTGATGAGAAAACAAACCATAAGCAACAGGCAAATACCGATCGCAGCGCCGCGAAACTTCAACATATCCCGGCTTGCCTCTCGGATTACCTGCCGGTTCCCCTGCACAATCAATATTCCGAAGACGGCAGTTGCCAGAACCAATCCGATTCCGGGGATGTTCGCGTGCCTCGAAAAGGCTTTTGGATGACGCAGGGTAAAAATGGTATTTCCCTGCGTAAACTTATGTTCACTCAGTTTCTGATCTTTCTTCGGCAGACTGAACGCCTTGTTCAAATTGGATCCTTTGGCGACGTATTTTACGAAAGGATTGATTTGTAAATAAGAAATACTGTTGATTTGTGCGTTTTCTGCTTTTTGCATTTCAAAACGCATCCATTCCATTTTTTTCGGAAAAATGAAAAAACGTATTGTTTGCGGATGCTGCTTCACTTCAAACCGTTTCCCGCTGATATTTTCATCAAAATAAAACAACAAAGAGCCGGGGGAAGTAGTGGAAGAATAGTTCACTGTAACAATCGTCAAACCGGAGAAAATAAAAAAAGCTAGGCAAGCAATCGAAATCAGAAAAAACGAGTAAACAGAATAAAGAAAAGATGATTTATTCAAGAATTTCAGAGCTGACATATTAAAAAACTTTCCAATGATATCATGCGTTCAATTCCAACGCGGCTTCCGCTGTCAACTGGAATAGGCACCCACATTCTCACTATATTGCCACGAAAAAATTAATATGTTCTGTAAAAACATAAAAATAATCCATGAAACATAATTCGATTTCACAACCGTGTCAAGCTATTTTATCCATAACCAAAAACATATTTGCGCTTATCTTCTGTCACGACAGTGTTCCGGCGGATTGATGCAAATAAAAATTCGTCGAACTGTTTGACAAAACTTCTCCGGCGATGTATCTTCCTGTAGAAATTGATTAACTGACAAGTGAAAACAGGAGATATTATGAAACATACCATCCTTCCGCTTTGCGGCGGATTGCTTTTTTTGCTGACAGCCGGGTGCGGCGATGGAGAGCAAGACAAAAAATCACTGGCCGAACGAAGTGGCGAAAAATTCGGGCGATCCGCCCGTGAATTCACCGTCGCCGTGGGCAAAGGCGTGGAGAATTCACGGGTTAAAATGCTCACCGTCGCTCCAGAGCTGCAAGAACGCGGCCTCGAATTCACCGTCAGCAAAGAACAGGACGTATTATCGGCGGAGCAATCGAAGCTGCTGCTTTATGTCATTGCGGAGAAAGAGTTCGACGGCCAAGTGCAAGTCCGGGCGATGAATGCGCAAAATCAGGAAATCGGCCGATCGCGGGAGACACTCTCCCTCGAACCGGACGAGGCGAAATACATCAATGTTTCGTTCCCGAAAGAGATGGATGCGTCTTCCGTGGAGAGTTACGACATCCGGGCGGCAAAGGAAAGCAAATAATACCCACAAGTTACGCCTCGTTCACTGCGGACTTCATGCACAACGCAAAGTCCGCAGTTTTTTATGTCGGAAACGCCCTTCGCACCCATGATTCCCTTGACTTGTCACTGTTTTGCGGCTATATTCCTTCGTTATGGAACCCTAAATTCATGGAGGTTAACTATGATGATTCGCTCGTTGCTTCTGGCGGCGTTTTTGGCTCCGGTTTTCGGATTTGGCGCCACGCTGTTCGACCCTGCCGTATCGACCAAGGTTTTCGTCAACGCGGCGGAAAATCGCAAGCAGTCGGTTCTTCCGGGCCAGAGCCCCGATGACCAATCCATGTTTCATGTAAAATGGGACAACGCAGCATTCCGTTACCTCGAGTTCTCTTTTGAGAAGGCCGTTCCGCTCCCGGAATTCAAAGCGGGCGATCTGGATGTCGAACTCTACATCCCGGAAGGTGCGGCAATCCGCAAAATCAGCCTTCGTATCGGCGACTCCAAAGGAGAGACACTACAGTATCAGATCACTGATCCTCAGATTAAAACCGGAAAGCAAACCCTCCGCTTTCGCCTGACCGATTCCGTCAATAACTCCTGGGGCAAGGAAAAGAACGGCAAGATCGATTTCCCCGCCACCGCGAATGGAATATCCATCGACTTTGGATCGCGGGAAGGTACCGGTGAACTCTGGATCGGCAAAATCACCTTCACCCCTGCGCCTCTTGACGCCGGGGAGCAAGTGCTCGATTTCACTTCTGCGCCAATCGCAATCCGGGAAGCGGCAACCCTGGCGCAGTCCTCCGCCGTGGAAACAATCGACGGGAAGCAGGCGCTTCGCCTCAACTGGGATGGTTCCAAGGAACGTACCTGGATGGAATTCGGGCTTAAGACTCCGAGCATCAGCATCGACCAATTCGACTCCGCGCGGTTTGATGTCGAGCTTTACGTTCCCGAGAACCTCAATGTCAAGCGCCTCAACCTCCGCTTCGCCGACAAATCCGGCGAAACCTTCCAGTTCGCCGTTCCGCTCACCGACGCCAAAACAGGATGGAATCTGATCCCGGTTCGCGTTTCCGGCAGCGGCGCCCCGAACCACGGCTCCTGGGGCGGCGACAAAAACAAGACGTTCGACTTCCCGGTTCGCATCACCGGCTTCTCGGTTGACTACCCCGCGAACAGCGGAACCGGAACGCTGGCGCTCGGCAAAGTCTACGTATCACTCTAAGCGAAATGCCGAACGAAACCATCTCCTGCGACTGCCTGGTCGTGGGGGCCGGACCGGCCGGGCTCTCCGCCGCAATTGCGGCGGCGGAAACCGGCCGGAACGTGATTCTCTGCGAATACCTGCCCTCCCCCGGTCGCAAGCTGCTGGCCAGCGGCGCGGGGAAGTGCAACGTCACCAACCTTTTGCCTCTTCAGGAATTCGCAACCCGATTTCGATGCGGACTGCGATTTGTGCGCCCGGCGCTCTACGCATTTCCGCCGGAGGCGCTGCGGAATTTTCTTCTGGAATCCGGGGTGCCGACGGTAGCGCCGGACAACTTTCACTGTTTCCCGAAATCTATGCGGGCGGGCGATGTGCTTGACGCCTTTCTTCGCCGCTTGCAGCGATGGAATATCCGCTTGATTGCCGATGCGCCAATCACATCACTCACGATGGAGAACGGTCGAATTTGGGGAGCGAAGTCGCGGCAACATCATTTCAAGACCTCGAATCTCATTCTCGCCTGCGGAGGGCTGGGATACCCCGCACTCGGCGGCCGAGGGAGCGGTTACGAACTCGCCCGGCAGGCGGGACACAGCATTCTCCCGCCGGTTCCGGCTCTGGTCGGGCTGCGTTCCGCGGAACCGTGGGCAACGCAACTCCCCGGAATTCTACTCCCGAATGTGTCTGTGCGGTTCGGGAAGAAAATCACCGGGCACGGGGAATTGATCTTCACCCATAACGGCGTTTCCGGCCCAGCAGTGCTCGACCTCTCCGGCAGCGTAGCGCAACACTTGCTTGAAACCGCCGAAGCCACCATCGAGTGCTCGTGGTTAAGCCGAGGTCCCGCCGAAACGCTCGCCCATTTGGAGACGCAGCGGAAGCAGGATGGGACAAAGCAACTGAAAACATTACTCGCCAAAGAGTTGCCAAATGCGTTCGCCGTCGCGCTCTGCGCTGTCGCCGGTCTTCCGACAGATCTGCGTATTTCGCAGTTGAAAAGCGGGGAACGGGATCGCCTGATCACAACGCTCGCGGCCTGCCCATTGCGAATCAACGCCACCGAAGGCTGGAACAAAGCCATGGCGACCGCCGGAGGCGTCCCCATCAACGAAGTCAATGCCGGAACCCTCGGCAGCCGCATTTGCAAAGGGCTTTTCTTTGCGGGGGAGATGCTGGATGTCGGTGCGCCCTGCGGCGGTTACAACATCCAATGGGCAATCAGTTCCGGGCGCCTGGCCGGATGTTCGCTTTAAACCCGGCAATTCTTTCTCAAGTAAGCGGAAAAATAATTTCGTGCAGCATCGGTCATAAAGCAGCCGAACTTGATGACGCGATCGTCTTTCAGCGTGATCTGTACTTCATGAAGTACCCGGCTATTCTGCCGCAGCGAACTCTCGGCAATTTGGACTGATCGCACCTCTTCCACACAAAAACGTCTCCAATATCCGACGCCGAGAACACCCGTGAAAATCGTGATGCGGTGATCCATCTGCCGCAACTCCGTCCGACCGAAGAGGCCAAAAACAATCACGGTCAACAGCACCAGTGTTCCCAGGAAAAACGGCAAAAAGAAAAGCGTTTGCTCAGTGAAACCGCTTTCCACAACAGTTCGGTACAAACCATACATCAACCCGCCCGACCAGAGTGCGGTGAACGGAATCAGGAAAAAAAACACCGATGAAATTTTTCGATACCTCACCCCGCGTCCTTCGCGAAGCTCTAGTTGCCGCACATAAGGCGGTGTTCGGTCGAGGTCAATGACGGACAGCTTCTTGCGCTCCAGCAACGCACTGAAGGAGTGAGCCTGATTGCATTTCCGACAAAACGCCACATCGGTGGAAATATTGAAATCAGCCGGCGGAATCTCCACCTTGCATTGAGGGCATGTTATCATTTGCGCTCTCTCCCGTATTGCGGTTCCTGTCATACAGTAACCACAACCGGGAGAATTGCAAGTGCCAAAATCAGCTATTTTTCGGGAACCAACACGGCGCTGCCGTAACGCCCCGGATCTTTGCCGTCGGCGATGCCGCTGTACCACTCCACCCAGTGACGATCCTTCGCCTCGTCGCGATCATTGAAAAGGATACTGATTCCGAGCGGCATTGCGGTCGACGGTTTGATGTTCAACGTCTTCCACGGCACGGCGAAACGGTAACGGATCACTCCATCCTGATAACCGCTTCGGGAAACAAGTCCGGGAATCGGCGCATTAAGCCCCATTTCATTGAGATTCATGCTCGCCCACACCCAGGAGTCCGGCTGGACACTGTCTGCCTTGACTCCGAATTCCGCATAGGCGGTTTCCTGAATTCCGTCGTTGTTCAGGCGGATCATGAATGTTTGCGCGACACTGACACCGATCTGCAGCGAATCTCCGTTCCAAAGCGAAGGGGCGTCGAAGGTTTTGAACACCGCATCCTTTTCATCAATCGAGAAATAAAGGAATTTGTCGTCATAAGCAAGGCGAATGGTTCCTTGCGGAACGTCAAACTCTCCGCGCACCGCATGGCGGCTCGCCGCGCCGTCGGCAATCCGGTAGACGCCGGTGGCGGGCCAATCGGTCTCCGCACGATCCAACGCGTTGTCAAAACGCGGAATCGTCACTGGAACCGCCTCGGCGGGAATGCTCTGCATCCAACTTCTGCCATCCGACAGGGTGAAGCGAGCCTGATAGCTTACTTTGCGGCCGTACCCGGCTCCACTCAGCAGCAGATCGAACTCCGCTCCACCTGTTATGTCGGCGGAAGCGAGCTGTTTCTCTCCATCCTCCAGAATATCCAGTTTCGCCTCGGCACCGGGATAGGCGGAGGAAACGCGGAAACGAATTCCACGCGCTCCGGCCACAACATCTTCAAGACGCAGCAACGGCTTCACTTCCAATGGTTTTTGCCAGATGAAACGGCTACGGCCATCCACGGAGAGCCGGAAAAAGAGATCGTAGAATCCCGGGACGGTTTTCTCGTTTACGGGCAAAGCAAGGTTCCAATCGCGCCCTTCACCGCTGACGGTCGCGACACCGAGTTTTCCTCCGGGAACGGTCACATTTACTTTCTTTCCCTTGACCAACTCTTCCGGCAGCGTCAGTTTGACTTTCAGCGTGCCTCCGGGGAAAACAGAGAAATTCTCCGGCTCAAACGTCGCGGCGAACCGATCGGTATTGAAATCAGCCAGTTCCCCGCCGACCAGATACACCGGCGCCTCGGTCAATTCCAGTGTGAGAATCCCATCATTCGGCGGCAGCGGATACTGCTTGCCGCACACTTCGGTCACCATAACCGAATCGGTGTTGAACGGCAGTTGCAACGTGGCGCCTTCGAGATTGAGCGCATACGCGACAATCATCGGCTTGCCTTCTTTTTCAAAAAGCAAAACGCGCACCTGTCGACTGATCTCCAGCTCCCGCAAATAGTTCGCGTTGTAAGTCATCCGGGAAACAGTCGCCCATGCCGCGAACCCGGGCTTCGGCTCACGAACCGGAGAATCGTTGGCATGCCCGCGCAGCAGCCCGAAATCAAGCTCACGGCGACTGGTGGCCGCGTTCCACAGCCCGATATGCCAGACACACGCCTGAAGCCCAGGAATCTGCCGGTTCAGCAGAACGACGCGGGCAAGATAGGCCGCCTGTTGAAGTTCGGTCACCTCACCGCCCGGTTTGGTGGAGTAGCCGATTTCGCTGATGTACATCGGAATCCGGCGACCGGCGATGGCGCCGATTTCGCGGTCGAGATTATTCAGCACATCGACATAACCGGAAGCGTCGGGGCTTTGCGCACCCGGAATATAAGGGTGCAACATCAAAGCGTCGATATACTGATCGATTCCATAATTGCGATAGTACCCGACGTACTGGTTATATTGGTTGGCGTTCATTGGATTGATGCAGATTCCCGCTAACGGACGGCCGGGGTCATGGGTGCGAACGACGTCGCTCTCCATCTTGATGATGTCCATGACGTCCTTCATGGTTCCATGAAAATTCTCTCCGACCATCGGTTCATTCTGCGTTTCCCAGACATCGACAAGGCCACGACGGGAAATCACTTCCTTCGTCAGCTTTTCTTTCTGTTCGGCCAACTCCTCCGGCGTATATGGAACCATTTTTTTGAAGGGGTGCATGATGTTCATGCAGCGGATGATTTTGATCGGCTCCCGCGCGTTGATCACTTCCGCCGAAGGCGGTTCGGCTTTGGCGTCGGCTTTTTGAAAGAAAGAGAAGAAAAGTTGACGATCCCACTTCGCTCCACCAAGGCGGCGCATTTCGGGATTCAGTCCGCCCCAGACGCCAAACGCCGGATGCGGCGTGTCATAATAATCCGACGGCAACGGGGTCGTTACCAGCAACGAGGTTCCGGCTGACTTCCACACCTTGCCGTCACGAATGATCTCCGCCGTAACATCGTAATAGTCGGGGCCGGGAAGCCGAACTGCCAGCGTCCCCTCCCCCATTTTGCCTTCCTGCGAAAAAACAGCACGGCCGAAAGCATCCGTCGCCGCCACCCGCAAGTGACCATCTGCGACATCGCCTTCGACCGTGAACACCGGGGCCGATTCAAAGATCCGGATTGCCGACGGCAATCCGAACCGGATCGGATCGGAACTTATGGCGTTATTTTTTTTTTGCCCGGCTTCTTCCGAGGCCGGGGCGGTGCTGATTTTGATGTTGTCTAGGAAAATTTTCCCCTCGTTCTCTCCGGGTTGAACTCTCCAGAAGAACATGACTTTCTTCACATCCTGATTACGGAATGATTCGGGGAAGGGTCCGAGAACGTAGGTCAGCGTCTGCCATTCCTCGGTCAATTTGGCCGGGGTGGTCATCGCTTTCTTCTGTTCGGCATTCGCATAGAAGAACTGAATCGGCTTGGCTCCCTGAAGCATGGTTTCAATCGCCAGACCGGGGCCGTTCTCCAATGTGGAGGTGCGCGCATCGAACGTCAAGGTATAGAGTTCGCCGGGCACCAGTGTAATCCCCTGCACGAGATCAACCCGCTTGCCTTCGGTCGGCTCTACGGCAAGGCACTGCTTGCCGTCGGTGGAGTCGGTGCTGTCCACCCGCACCACCGCGGGGCGGTTGGTCCAGAATCCGCCCATGCCTTTCTCAAACGAGTGGTTGGCGACCTCAAGTTCTCCTGCGCCGACCACGCCGACCGTACAGGCGGCGCCGAGCAGAATACTTTGCAGGCGATGTTTGTAACTCTTCATTCTTACTACCTCCATCTATTTCATGTTTTCCGTTTTTTACAGCATCAATATTCTGGTTGAATCGGCCAAGATCCACTCTTCAAATTTCGGATGAACCTCGTGCATCTGGCCGCCGCCCAAAGCACGCGCTCCGCCGTCGACGAACCCGAAGTTACCGCGATTGGCGTGTCGGAGCCCGCCAAGTCCCTCGGCTCCGTTGTTCCAGCTGAGAATGGTACAGGTTTTCCCCTGCATACCCGGCGTGGAGCCGACCACATCCGCCCGCAGATTGCTGTCGCCGACCAGCCAGGTGATGGACGCCGCCTGCTGGCGGGTCTTGAACAAATTGTTGTAGACGCCCCCGGAATTCCCTCGACCGGCCGCGGAACCGTCGCGCTCAATGTCACGATTCAACCCGTATGTGTTATAGCGCGAATTGTAATCGTTCACATACTGCGGTTTATATTTCTGACTCGGGCAGATGAAGACATTGCAGGCGGGAAGATAATTCCCGTCCACCAGCGCCATCGACCAATAATAGTTCCCGCGCGGTTGCGCCTGAATCAAAGTGCCGTTATAATCCTGCGCATAAATCAGACAGGACGCCGTGATCTGCTTCAGATTACCGAGACAGCTGGTCGCGCGTCCCCGTTCTCGCGCCTGCTGCAAGGCGGGCAGAAGCATTGCCGCAAGAATTGCGATAATTGCAATCACAACCAGAAGCTCGATCAGTGTAAAGCATCTCTTTGTCATAATCAACCTCATTTATTGTCGTTGGGATCGAATACCGATGACTGCCTTAAAATCGTTTTTGCCGGAATCAGGATCTCCTGTCGCGCAATCTCACCCCGCCCGCAGATTCGGTCAAGGAGCAAGCGCGCCGCCCGTCGCCCGATCTCTCCCGCCTGCTGATCCACCGTGGTCAACTGCGGTCGCAATTTATCACCGAATGGCAAATGACCGAAGCCGGTAACCGCAACATCCTCCGGCACCCTCAGCCCAATGTCCCGTGCGGCATTCATTACGCTGATCGCCAGATTGTCGTTGAAGCAGACAATCACTTCGGGCCGATCGCTCGATTTCAACATCCGCCAAAGGGCATCGTCCAGTACGTCGCTGTCACAATTCTCCACCTCGCAGAGCGACGCGGCGTTCACTGGCAGCCCGTGCCCGATCATCGCATCCAGAAATCCGGCGCGCCGTTCTTCTCCGCTGCTCACTTTGGAGTAAAGTGCCGCACCGATCCGACGGTAGCCCTGCCCGATCAGCGACTCGACCAGCATCCGCATCGCATCCCGGTTGTTGCTCCCGACATAATCGAATTCCCGCGTCCCCCAGAACTGGTCAACCAGAACGATCGGGTAGGGAAATGAATACAACTGCGCCGTATAGGAAGCCGAAGGAACCTGCTCCATCGGCAACAGCAGAAGCCCGTCCACCCGGCGGCGAGAAAAACGATCCAGAATATTCTCACCGGCACGCACGATTTTATCCCAGCTGATGACATAGGAATCATAATGAACCTCGTGCAGCACTTCCTGAATCCCATCCATGATCGCACCGCTGAACATATCCTGAAAATGGTTGCAGGCAATCCCGATGCTCTGGCTGACCCCGGTCTGCAGACACTTCACCATCGCATTGGGCTGATAGCCGTATTTTCGCGCCACTTCCTGCACCCGTTCACGGGTCGCCGGCTTGATCCCGGCATAGCCGCTCAGCGCTTTGGAAACCGTGGATTCGGAAATTCCGCAGATTTTGCCGATTTCTTTCATCGATATCATGACATATCCTCCGACCGAATTGATCTCTTTCACTTATAATTATAGTAAAAGGAAAGTTGTTTGTCAAGTACTTGAAATATTTTTTATCAAATTAATTCAGGACGACCATGGCGTGACAGGTGAATTCGTCCAGCACGAACCGCACCCGGCCGCTTTCTTGTTGAAATGCAAGCTCTTTGCCTTCCGGTTGCAAGGTGACGCGATGAATCTCTCCGGGAACCGCAACGGCAAACGAAACATTGTGCAACGGCAGCAGTTCCTCAATCACTTCCACCGGTTTAGCCGGGAGCTGTCCATTGGGCAACTCCTCGTGGAGCCCGCGCATCACCGTGTTTCCATAGAGAACGTGGAGCACATACCGCCCCTCACTCTCCTGCCGCATCAACCCGACGCGCCCGGTCGAAGGCAACCCCTTCACCTCCACCTGCCAACAGTCACCGGCGAATCGGCGGAACGCCTTTTCGATGAAGTCACGAACCGCACCCATTCCGGTCAGGCAATAAACGGCAAACACAGGATGGGCAAAATAAAGCACATTCCCACTCAGCGCCCCGGCATCGAAACCGGACGACTCCGGGTTGTACGGCGTAAACTGATGCGAGCAAAAATGGCGCACATCGCGGTTGAAGTAAGGGTCGTAGACCTGTCCGAGCGATATTCCGTCCGTCACCCGAAACCGACACGACGGCAAGCGCATCGCGAAAGGCGAGGTCACATAGGAAGCGAATTCCGGAACCGCCTGAACAAAATCCGGACAGTACGGCGACGTCGCGCCAAGCTCCCCGCCCACCGGCAAATACGTCTTCCCGGTATCCACGGCAAAGGCTCCCTCTGCCGAAGCAATCACCTTGCCTCCCCCGGCGCAATACTCCTTCAATTTCCCGGCCAACTTTGTGGAAACGGGGGATGCGGTGGCCAGCACCAGAACCTGATAACGGGAGAAGTCCATACCCGGATCGACCACATCGAACGGCACATGCAGCTCCAGCAACACCCGAACCGCACCGGTCAGCTGTCGCTGGTTCTCCGGTTGCTCGTCGATTGCGAGAATCGCAGTCGCTGCGGCACTGACCGCCCTCCGGCACCACGGTTCCTTCTGCTCAACTTCACGATATGCCTCCCCGATCAGCCGGTAGGTAGTGGCGTCCAACCGGCCGGAGGGATGCAGTTGATCGCCGACGCTGCACTTCGAGCCATGCAGCAGCATGGCGGCACATTCATAACGCAACGCATTCGGGTGCTTGAACGTGCCAAATTCACCCCATGCCATATGAAATTTCCCGGTCATGCCGAGAAATTCCTTCCCCAGACTACGGCTGTACGCCGCGGTTTGCGGATAATGATCATACCCCCAATCGGCAGTGGGAAGCGACTCCAGCTCCAAGTGGCTGTAATAAGCGAGATCTTCCCGATCCCCGATGGCGACGTGTCCGCTGTTGTGAAACACCGGCATCTCCGGAGAGAGCTTTCGCACCGCCTCGAATGTACGCCGCCGGTAAACCGAGAGAACGCGCCGGGCGTGCGTCAACCGGTCATCCGGATTCTTCGGCTCCAATCCCGACTGCACCATGCTCTCCAGACACCACGGACAGCAACAGGCGCCTTGCGTGGCGATATCGAGAAAGATTCCATCCGCATCCGGAAACCCGGTGACGGTTTCCGCGATCAATTCACAGAGCCAATCCAAATAAGGCGTATTATAACAAAGTTTCATAAACCCGGCGTCCAACGGGCTTTTAGCCCATCCGCCATACGTCCCGTTCGCATCGATCTCGCGCCATTCGGGGTGGCGGCGCGCGACTTCGTTGTTCAACCCCGCAGTCACATAAACCGGAACCCGAACGCCGATTTCGTGCGAAGCGTCCATCTGCTCCCGCAGCAGATTGAACGACAAAGACGGGTGCATTACACCAAGTTCGGTTGGATAGTAGCTCATTCCATGATGGCAGGTGGCGAAACAGGTGATCGAATCCACCCGCGCCTCCGTCAGCATCGCCTGCCATTCCCGCCGGTCAAACTCCGCCCCCACATCTGGAATGTGCGGCGAAGTATGAAAATCCAGATGAACCTGACGAAACCGAAGTTCCTGCATAACGAGCCTCCATTTTCTTTAAAGAGCCGATTTATGATAATATATGGATATTATAGTATACTTGAAAGATAAAATCAAGTACTTGAAATAAAATCTGCACAGAAAAGGACAGGCATTTCAAAATGGGGACGGAGCGTGTCAGCATATTCGGCCAGGGCTTTCCAAACCGCGCCACGGAACGAGGCGGACAAAAAAAAAGCCGACCTGTTACGGTCGACTGAAATTGAAATGGTAGCGGGGAATGGAATCGAACCATTGACCCTCAGGTTATGAGCCTGATGAGCTGCCACTGCTCTACCCCGCGCCGAGATGGGGTGGATGAGGGGATTTGAACCCCCGACCTCCTGGGCCACAACCAGGCGCTCTAACCAACTGAGCTACAACCACCATTTGGATCACGTTTTATTAACATACTTCAAAAACGGAGAAATTCAAGCTGCCGTTTGCAGATTTTCGCAGAAATTGACGCCGCCAAGCCACCGGACTTTCAAAATCGGGGTTGATAAGCACCCCTCCCGGAAGTATAGTATAAGGATGAATATATCGAGTAAAATGACAGAAACATCAAGGTTCCGCAAGTGAAGAAATCCATCACCGGCATTTTGCCCGCGGGCGCGCCATGGGGAGGCCCGGAGTCAATCCGGTTCATCTCGTGCTCCACCTCCATCTACATGTATTTGAAACAGCCCGACCAGTTTCAGGACGAGCTTTTCTGCATCCGCTCCGAGCGGCTCTGCGAACGGTGCGGGCGGTGCCGTAACTATGACTGGCACCGCAAGATGCACGAACAGATTTACCACGAACTATTGACGCTCTCGGGGCTTTGCTGCCGAACGCTGTGGGACCCGGAGCTTCGCCCGGAATCCCTCTCTGACCTGACGCGTTCCGTCGCGGATGACGAGGCGATCGAGCGCGCCATGGCATTTGCCGGGCTGGAATTCCGGATGGCGGAGAATCTCTCCGCCGAAGCGATGCGGCAATTGATCGTGGAATCCCTCGAGCGTGATGTTCCGGTCGCCGCGCGCGGCCTTGCCGGGAGCGACTGGTGCCTGATTACCGGCTACGAACATGGCGGGGAACAAATCAACGGATTCTATGCGCCGCATCCGTGGGAAGAGTTGGAAACGCATGATGAACACCAATTTTCCCGGAGTGATTGGCACAATGACCGGATTCGACTGCTTCTGGTGACCGGAGAGTGTCCCGCGCGGGTTCCCGATCACGAGGAATTCTCTCATCTGCGCCGGAGTTTGATCGATTCGGGTACGCCCGGATGTATTTCCGGGCTAGCTGCGTTTGATCACTGCATTGAACTTCTTTCAAACGATGTATTTTTTGCCGAGGTGAATGATCGAGAATTGTGTCGGATTTTTTCGCATCTGCATGATTTCATCGGACTCTTGGCGGAATCGCGCTGCTTCACCGCATTTACTTTTTTCTCCGGATTCCATGGCAAGATCCGACAGGAAGATCTTTTTGAATGGAGCCGTAAAATCGGTTCCATCTTTATGGAAACGCACGAAGACTGCTGGAAAGCATGGGAGCTGCTGGGCGGCGACCATATCCCCAAAGTAGAGGATTACGCGCCGCGCCTGCGAAAGAGCGCAACCCGGCGCAATATCATCGAATATCTGCGGGAATTCAAGCAGAATGATTGGAACGCGGTACTCCTGCTTGAGGCCATGATCAACCGCTCCTCACCGGACTGAGCATTCGGTTTCCCTTTGCTTAGTTCATGAAATAAGGCTGCTTTTCAGAGCCTTTTTTCATGATTCCAAGCGCCATATCTTGTTTTTTCGTCACTTCCCCATCATAATAATGGCAGGGACAAACGGAAAGGCGTAATGAAGAAACCATTGACCATTCGCGATATCGCACTCCAGGCGGGCGTTTCACTCGGCACAGTCAGCCGGGTCATGAACAACGCCGCCAATGTTGACCCCGAATTGCGGGAGCGCACCCTGACGGCGATTCAGCAGAGCAACTACATTCCGCTTCGCCGTCCCCGCCGGAATTCCCGCCGGAACGCGGCCGAAGGCGGACGGATCGCTGTACTTTTCTGCGACATGTCCTACCACTGGCACGAATCCTACTTTTCGCGCTCTTACGTGGAAGCGATCAACAAGATATGCGAAGCCTACCGGGTTCAGGTGGAATATTTCTCCCTTCTGGACTTCGCCGACAACCGTTTTTTTCAGCGTCTTCTGGAATATGACGGCATTTTGTTCAAGCATTCGTATCAGCCCGGCGACGAGCGGGTCGAACAGATCAACACATTGATGGACTCCGTTCCGGTCGTCGGCTTTGGCAGCGACCTCCCCGCGTTCCGTTGCCCACAGATTTATCTGGACAACCGAGCAGCCGGGGCGCTGGCGGCAGAAGAACTGATTCGCCGAGGACATCGTTCCATTGCATTTATCAGCACCAACCCGGGCAATCCGATGTTCGCCAATCGCGGCATCGGTTTCCGGGAAACCATGCAGCGATACGGATTATGGACGCCTGGAACCTTTTTCGAGCGAAAAATCGCAACCGTTTCCACCGAAGGCTTGGATCCGGTTCCTCCGTTGCTGGACAAGACATTAGACAAAATCTTGAGTTCTCCGCAAAAAGTAACGGCGGCTGTCGTCGTCAACGACTGGGGATGCGTCGGGCTTTATCGCGCCTGCGCCCAGCGAGGGATTCGGATTCCAGACGAGTTGAGCGTACTGGGGTTTGACAATCAGATTTCGATCTGTGCGAGCCTGACGCCTCTGCTCTCAAGCATCAGCAACCCGCTGGCGGGAATCGGTGAAACTGCGGCATGGGAGCTGATTTCCCGAATCGACGCGAAAAGCCGGGGAGTGGAGTTGCCGCTCAGTTCCCGCTTATTCTCCGGCACACTGGTGGAACGAAATTCCATCATCGAGATAGAAACCACCGACAAGGAGGCTGAATAATGCAAAAGAGACAAATGTTTACCCTGATCGAATTACTGGTCGTTATCGCCATCATCGCCATTCTGGCGGCAATGCTCCTCCCTGCGTTGAACCAGGCGCGAGAGGCCGCCCATCAGACCAGTTGTCTGAACAACATGAAACAATACGGACTTGTGCTCGCATTTTACGCTAACGATCAACAGGATTTCTATCCGCCGTCGATCCGCAACGGAAAAGGCGTCAACAAGGTTCTGTATGACAACAATTATCTCAAAGTCAGCGACATGAAATTGATCCGCTGCCCCAGTACAATCGCAACACGAATTCGCAATAACAGCCTGATCGACGGCGTCAACTACGGCAGCAGCATCGTACCCAACCTCTATGTCATGCCCAACGCGATTCCAGATACCTCTTCCTGGACGTATGTAAAATTCGGTTCTCCGTATCACAAAAAGATTTCAGGGTTCCGAAGCCCCAGTGATGTGATGGCGGTCGGGGAATATATGACCTGCGGTTGGGACTCGGACGATACGCTGGTCACCTGGGATACCTTGTTTGAAATGCACGACGCCACCGCATTGTCCAACAAACTGAACTGGAATCATAAGAACGGCAAAACGATACTCTATCTCGGCGGCAATGCCAAAAAATTGATTCTCACCGGGGTTCCAACCGCAGAATTCAAGAAAAAAGAATTATGGGGCACGGTGGAAGATCTCTAATGAACAATTCTCCCCAGCCTGCTTCCGTGATAACCAAAACCGGGCTACGGAACTCCCATCCAATTGCCGCCCATTTACGAACTCGCAGATAAGAAAGTAAAATAATGCAAAGAAAACACGCTTTTACCTTGATTGAACTCCTGGTTGTTATCGCCATCATCGCTATTCTGGCGGCAATGCTCCTCCCTGCGCTGAATCAGGCGAGAGAACGTGCCAGAACCGCACAGTGCACCAACAATAAGAAACAAGCTATGTTGGCGCAAATCCAGTATTCCAACGATTTTGAAGGTTACTATATCGCCTATATGCAGCAATCAGCAAGCAAAAGCAGTTACACAACGGAAGGGCTTTGGAATTCCATGCTGAGCAACGGCCGTAACAGCAGCGGCATTCATAGCATTGTGGGCGCCGGTTATGTCCCACGAGCCTCTCTGCAATGCCCGTCCGGCCAATATCCGGCATCGTTCAGCGGCTGGAACAGCACATTCGGGATCGAGAATTCCTCGCCTTGGACAGGCGACCGCCTGACCAAACTCGGCAGCTACATCAACCGCCAAAGTTCAGATCCGGAATGTATTACGTTCTCCATCGGCAGGATGAAAAGCCCCGGGGATACGCTTATTTTCGTCGATACCTACAACAAAGCCAACGGATACGCATTCCCCCGTTTCCAGTACAGCGACGTTGTTTCCTCCGGTGACACTGCGGCGGCTTATGAAATTCATGGCGGACGCACCTCGGCGGCATTCGCTGACGGACATGCCGCGACTCATTCCGGGAAGGAACTGAATTCGATGCCATACAACCTCCGTGCATGGTATGATTCTAATCTTGCATTCACCAAATTGACCAACTAAGATACACCATTGCGTACAAGTGTCCATTCAATGAGCTTGTTGACAGCTCTAATTCGAGGGGTATCCCACATGTTGAAATCATTTCTCGGTTCTTTCGCTGTGCTTTTTTCGCTGGCGGCCCTTGCCGGTACAGGCCCGTATGATTCACAGTATGGAATCTGTGCGCATGTTTCTCGCGGAGAACGTTCGATTGCACCGGAGGAGTTCCAACTGATGAACGAAGCCGGGATTCGCATGGTTCGTACCGACTTCGACTGGAAATATATGGAGGCGAAGCAGGGTGAATGGAATGTCACTCACCTCGATTCTCTGGTGGAACTGGCAAAAAGCCGGAATATCGGCATCCTGCCGATTCTCGACTACGATGTCCCATGGGCCAGACCGGCGCATGAAAACCTCGACAAATGGACCGAGTATGTCCGCCGCGCCGTTTCCCATTACGGTAAGGAACTTCCCGTCTGGGAGGTGTGGAACGAACAGAACCACGCTCTCGGCTGGGGCAGCGCCGCCGACGGGATCAGCTATGCGAAACTATTGAAAGCCACATACGAAACCGTCAAATCCGTCAATCCGGAACTCAAAGTCCTTTATGGCGGAACCTCCGGCATTCCATTTGAATTCATCGAAAGCTCGTTGAAAAATGGAGCCGCGAATTCGTTTGACGCCATGAACATCCACCCCTATCGGCTTCAGGACATCCCAGAAACCGCACTGGCCTCGGACTTACAGCGTTTGCAGAAACTTCTGGCACAATACAACGCCCCGCGTGAAGTCTGGGTGACCGAACTCGGCTGGACGACCAACCAGACCAAGGACTTCTACCGGAACACGCTAAACACCATGCTCGAAGCATCGCTCGAAGCCGGAACTCAACTCAAGATCGCCTATATCAACGATGGTGCATTCCCGTTCACCACCGTCGGGCATGCGTTCGATCTCAAGAACATCTTCCCGAATGCGAAAGAGAGTCGCGGCATCACGCTCGATGAGCTTGCCACGCTGGAGCCGACCGCTTGGCCGGTACTGATCCCGACCATCGATGAATCGTTCCCGATGCAATATTTCGATGCGCTCGAAAACTATGTCAGGAAAGGTGGCATCGCCATCCTGCCGAACGGGGTTCCGCTCTACTACGATCTCAAAAAAGATGCGAGCGGCGTCATCGAAAAAACCATGGTGGACGATACGTACCGCAAACGCCTTCACATCGGCTGGACCTCGTGGTGGAAGGACGACAAGGTTCCCTCTTTCACCGCCAAGGCCGAAATCGCCACGGAATTCCAGGACAAGCTGAAAGCGGAAGAAAACCATGCCGAAATCTATATGACTGCTGCCGAGCTGAAAAACGGCGACCGCATGCAGACCGTCATCTCCGGCGTGACCAACGAATACAAAGGGACCACCGCCGCGATCTATCATCTCGGCAGTGATCTGAAGGGGAAAGTGCTGGTCGTCTCCTATAAGGGTCTGATCGGTTGCACCACCGAAGACGGACAGGCCGAAATGCTGCCGCGCAGTATTCTGATCTGTTTTGCCAACGGCGTCTCCAAACTTTTCTGGTACGAACTTCAGGCGACCGAATCGGTCGCGCATGACCGGGAATCGCATTTCGGCATCGTCCACAAAGATCTTTCGCCGAAACCCGCCTTTCTGGCGTACAAGACATTGATCGCGATGCGCCCCGACGGTTCCACCGTACCGGAAATCCAAATCGCGCCCAATGGTGTTTACACGGCGACCTGGACACGCCCCGACGGAAAACCCGTGACGGCAATCTGGTCCCCACGCGTATCGCTGACCGGAAAACTCGTAACCACCGGCGAAGCAGAAGCCGCATTCGATCATCTCGGCAATCAGGTCGCCATCGACGCCGGCATCACTCTCGGCGGCGGCATCGTCTACCTGCTCGGGGCGAAACAGGCAAAAATTCAGTAAAGGAAATTTTATGAAATCCATCAAGCATCTTCTCTCCGCCGGGGTCATCGTTACGCTTGGCACACTCAGCGCCGGGCAAATCTATGACGTCGACAAACTGGTGTTCAAACCATCCGACAACGGAACCGACACCAAAGTCTTCCTGTCAACAGAGGTGACGCCGGAGAAGCTGGTCATCGATTTTGTGGATCAGGCTGATGCCGACAACTATCTGCATATCGATCTTGGCAAGTTCGATCTGTCACCTTATTATCCGGGCGGATACCTGGAGGTGGACGCGGAGGTGGATCAGCCGATTCTTCGCCTCAATCCCTCGCTGGCGGAGCCGAATCGCTTCTGGCCGACCCGTCTCTTCGTCGAACAGGAGGCGAAGATGAAACCGGGTCGTCGCACTTACCGCTTTTACTTCGACACCCTGCCCCCGAAACGGGTCGCGGCAAAAAACGATCATCTTTACCTGTTCCTCCACGATATCGGCGGAGAGGCGCAAGGGAAGGCGAAATTCACTCTCCATGGAACCCGGCTGGTCAAGCCCTCCCCGAACTTTCGGGAAGAGAAGAGCACTTGCTACCGCGAACAGTACAACTGGCGCAATTTCCCGGATCTCGGCAAATTCTACCGTGGCAAATACGATCAACTTGTCCCTGCCGAAGCGATCGAGGCGAATCCCTTCATCACCCGAACCAACCTCAATGGATCGTTTGAGAAAGCTTATCTCGGCGACCTGACGTGGAAATACGACGCGCTCGCCGACGCCGGGTTCGCCGTGCCCGGAGCAAAACTTGAGAACATGGTCACCGTGAGCGTTCCGGAGAAACCGGTCGCCGATCAGAAGGGTGGCCACTACATCTATCGCAAAACGTTCCCGTTTCCGACTCGCGCCGGAGAGAAAGTGTATCTTCGCATCGGCGACCTCGCCGACAGCGCAGAAATCTATCTCAACGGCAAACACATCGGAACCCAGTCAAGCGTCCGCAAGAACCACAGCTGGGTTCTGGAAAACGGTTCGCGCCAGAGCAACACCTGGGGGAAACCGGTACGCGAAGTCGTGAAGTTCCAAAACTTTGAGCGGGTCGGTATTCCCTCCCCCTTCAATCCGGCTGATCTTCCTGATGCGGAGGTGATGATGCTGCCGATCTATTCGGGAGAATATCCGTGGAACCATGTGTTCGATGTGACCGAAGCAATTCAACCCGGAGAAAACACACTTGCCATCCGCCTTTACGGAAACCCGGTCAAAGGATGGTGGATCTATCGTCACACCGAAGATCGTACTTTCCGCAATGAATTCGGCATCTTCGGCGATGTCGAGCTTTTAACCGAGGCGCGTCCGGCGTTTGTGCAAGCCGCGACCTCCACCGTCGGGAGCGTCCACACAGACGGAACAGTCGACCGCGTATTCTCCGGCAAAGTCGCCGCTGGAACCAAACAGGTCATCGCTTCCGGCCACGGACGCACGTTGGAACTGCCGATCAATGCCGCCGGAGAGTTCACCGGCACGCTCCCCCTCCCCGCCAACTTCGATCGCTACGCCTTTACGCTGACCGCATTCGATGCGGAGGGGCGTGCCACCGACAGCCGCAATCTGGAGTTCAACGGTTCGGTCGTCGAACTGCGTGACGGGAAACTCTTCGTCAACGGCGACCAATTCGCCATCCGCGGCATCAACTCCGACACCGGGATCGAGTGGGAAAACGGCCGTCGCCAGACTCGCCGCCAATGGCTCAAAATGCTCGCGACCTACAAGCAGCTCGGTTTCAATGCCATCCGCCTCGAAGCCGCCACCCCGCGGCAGATGCAGGACGCGTTCGATTATGGGCTCATGGTCATGCCGGTTTACGCGGCGGGCTCCTGCAACACCAGCGAAGTTGCGCTGGGAAATCTGGATACCCCGGATCTTGACTTCAACACCGATGCGCATCGAGAGATGGCGCTGTTGCTGGCGCACTACCCGAACGTCCTCTTCTGGAACTCCGGCAACGAAAACCATCACACGCCCGGATACAACGACAAAGAGCAGATGGACGAGTATCTGGTCGCCGCTGAAAAGGCACTGAAGGAATTCGACCCCGACCGCCGTCCGGTCACGTACGCGAATCTCGACACGTTCGGCACGCACTGGTTTTTCACCGCCGGGCAGGAAGTGCTCGGCTATAACAGCTACCGTTTCCCCGACGACTTCGCGCGGATGATGGCGGAAGTATATGGAGAAACCAAGCTCCCCATCGTATTCTGCGAATGGGGGCTGACCGAAAATGAAACCAAAGGAACCGCGCTCCGCAATGCCGACATCGCCAAATGGGAAAAAGATATGGAAGCGAAACTCGACCTGCTTCGCGATGCGCCGGGCTGTGTCGGCGGATTTCTCTACCCGCATCACGGGGAACTCCATGATGTTCAAGGACGCGAATGGCTGCAAAAGGTCATGGCTTCCTTCCGGCTGACTCGTGAAGGAGATTCGGTCAAATTCGATAATCAGGACGTCTGTACGCTCCGCAATGTGAAGCTCCAGCTCGTCTCTCCCGACAACATCGTCGAAGGCGAATGGCTGAATGAGCTCAAACCGGGGCAATCCATGCGCATCGCCTGCCCCACGGAGAATCTCGACAATCTCCGCCTTGAGATCAGTTTTGAAACCCATCGCGGACTCAAACAAAACTACACCCGAATGATGAATCGGGTCAAATAAGGAGAATACCATATGAAAAAACCCGCTTTCATCTCCCTGCTTTGCCTCGCAATTTCCGCGCTTGGCGCCGGGGAATTTTATCGGCTGAATCTCTCCGACCTCGCCCCCGGCAGCGCATTGGTCAAGACCGATGCGACGGGCAAGGTCACTACCTTGCGTCCCACTTGGGGAATGTGGCCGCGCACGCCCGATTCCATCGGAGCCGCCGTGGTCGAACGTGACGGGGTCAAGGCGCTTGAAATTCAAAAGGGGTTTCAGATCAACTCCAGCGAATGGAGCGCCTCTGGAAATGACGCACAACAGAGCGTGATCCACACCCGCATCAAGCTCCTGCTTTCGGAGCTGAGCGGCAAGGGCATTGTCGGTTCGCTGCGGCTTCAGCAGCTCAACAATCGCACTGCCGCATTCATCGCATTTGAACCCAAGGGAGAAGCGTTCGACGTGCTGGCCGGCAACGGCGACGGCAAAGGCGGCGTCATCTGGCGCAAAGCGGGTCGCGTCGAAGCGGGAAAATGGTTTACAGTGGATACCACACTTGACTTTTCCGCCAAGACCTACGATATTAAAGTGGCTGATGCCGATGCGGTTATCGGGAACACCTTCCGCCACGCCGCCGATTGGGTCGGCACCATGTGGGCAGAGAGTTTGAAGTCAAACGCATATCGTTACGACATCGAAGCGGCAAACGCGACGAATGTATTGGTTTCCGAAATCGTGTTCAGTTCAGAACCGATCCTTAGCAAATAAAGGAGAATCATGAAAAAATTATGGAGCACCCTCGCAGTTTCCGCCATGGCGTTCGGCTTCGCCGCCGCCGCGGAGGCCGAACCGATGAAGCTGGACCCCTATGGGGTCTGCGCACACGTCAGCCGTGGAGAATGGCAAGTTGCCCCACAGACGTTTGACCGGATGAAAGAAGCCGACATTCGCTGGGCCCGTACCGACTTCGACTGGAAGTACTCCGAAAAAGAACAGGGAAAATGGGAATTCGATCACCTCGACCGTCTGCTGAAACTGGCGGAACAGGAAGGCATTTCCATCCTGCCGATTCTCGACTACGATGTTCCGTGGGCGTCCCCCGCGTGGAAGCATCTTGATTTGTGGGCAAACTATGTCCGTACGCTGGTGGCGCGTTATCCGCAGCTCCAGTACTGGGAAGTCTGGAACGAGCAGAACTCCAGATCCTTCTGGCACGACACTCCGAGCGGCGAAAATTACACGAAGCTCCTGAAGCGCTCGTATCAGGAGATCAAATCGATCTCCCCCGACAAGACCGTGCTCTATGGCGGAACCGCCGGTGTGCCACTCGCCTTTATCGAAGATTCGCTCAAAGCCGGAGCCGGGGATTTCTTCGACGTCATGAACATCCATCCCTATCACTGGCGCGGCGTGCCGGAAGAGATGTTCGGCGACCTGAAAAGCGTGCGCGAAGTGATGACCCAATACGGCGTCGGACACAAACCGATCTGGATCACCGAAGTGGGCTGGGCGACCGCCGAACCGCCGCGCTTCTATGTGGACATTCTCCCCTCCGTGCTGACACGCGCAGGGATTGACCCATCCCAATGCGATGTCGCCGTCATCAACGACCCGGAGCTGGGATTCTTTGAAGTACCGAATTTCAACGCCGACTTCAATCTCGGCATGTTCCGCAAGGTCGATCGCATCAAGCTGGCCGATCTCGACGGGCTGGATGTGAAGAAATATCCGGTGCTGCTCCCCTCCGCCTCGGAAGAATTCCCGATGAGCGAATTCGGCAAGGTGATCGATTACGTCAAGCGCGGCGGCACATTGATCCTGCCCGCCGGCCTCCCCTTCTATCACGACATGCAGTTGGATGGCAAAGGCAACGCCAAAAAGGTGCAAGTCGGCAGCCGCGATATCGGCAAGCTCCATATCGGCTGGGAAACGTGGTGGGTCAACGACAAAGTTCCGGGCTCCGAAAAGTGGCAGAAACCCGCGAAGGAATTTACGGACAAGTTCAAGGTTCCCTTCCGCCCCACCGGCGGTCGCTACTTCACCGCGAACAACCTCAAACCGGGGGATGAATTCATCCCGATCATCGAAGCCGGCGACGACAACTACACCGGAGCCATCTGTGCGCTCTACAAGTTCAACAGTGACCTCAAGGGCAACATCATCGCCTACTCCGGAATGGGAGTGATCGACTCCACCACCCAGAAACGTCAGGCGGAAATGCTTCCGCGCACCTATCTGGTCGCCCTTTCCGAAGGCGTCGAACGGATCTTCTGGTACAACTTCCGTGCAGGCGAATGGCAGCCGGATGAACGCGAGCACCACTTTGGCGTCGTCCACAAGGATCTCACGCCGAAACCCGCGTTCCATGCGTTCCGCACCCTGACCACAATGCTCCCGGCGAAATCGACCCGTCCGGTTATCACGACTCACGGCAAGGCCTATCTCGCCAACTGGGCGCGTCCGGACGGCAAAAAAGTCTGGGCGATCTGGACGGCGGATGCCCCGCAACCGCTGAAGATCAAGATCTCCGGCAACGTCGAGCAGGCGATTGATTATATGGGCGAAAAAGTCGCCACTCCGACAGACACATACAAGGCCACTCCGGCGCTCCTCTATCTGGTCGGCCCCGACGCGGTGGACGTTCAATTGTAAATTCAACACTCGGCGGCAGAAATGACTCCGCCGAAGAAACTTTCACCCGGCTCCCTGTTTAATCCAAACAGGGAGCCGGGTTTTTATATCGTTTTCTTCCGGTTTCGCAATCTGAAATCGGAAGAAAATCATACTTTTCTCCCTTCAGCTCTTGACATCGGCTTCGCGATCCAGTATAATTATAACACCGGAGTGGTTTAAACCAATTAAAGATCAATCGAAGGAGAACGATGAAAAAGTTCTGGAGCATTCTCACTCTTTCTTCCATGGCGCTCAGCATGGCCGCCGCCGCGGAAGTCGAACCAATGGAATTGGACCCTTACGGTGTTTGCGCACACGTCAGCCGCGCCGAGTGGCCATATGCACAGCAGACCTTCGACCTGATGAAAGAAGCCGGCATCCGCTGGGCGCGTACCGACTTCGACTGGAAGAAAGCGGAGGTGAGCCAGGGGCAGTGGGATTTCGGACACTTTGATCGTCTGATGAAATTCGCCGATCAGGAGGGAGTCTCCATTCTTCCGATTCTCGGTTATAATGTTCACTGGGCCTCGCCTGCATGGAAGCATCTTGACTCGTGGGGAACCTTTGTCAGCAAGATGGCGGAACGCTATCCGCAGATCAAATACTGGGAAATCTGGAATGAACCAAACCACCTCGGATTCTGGCATGCCCCGAATGGAGCCAATTACGCAACTTTGCTGAAACGTTCCTATCAGGCCATCAAATCAGTCGCGCCGGACGCTACAGTCCTTTATGGCGGGACTTCCGGCGTTCCTCTGTCTTTCATCGAAGATTCACTCAAGGCCGGAGCCGGAGATTTCTTCGATGCCATGAATATTCACCCCTATCATTGGGGTGGCATACCGGAAATGATATTCACCGATATCCATAACTTGCGTGAGGTAATGGCAAAATACAACGTTGCCGATAAGCCGATCTGGATCACTGAGATGGGCTGGGCAACGGCCCAACCGCCACGCTTCTACGTAGAGGTTCTACCTCCTGTGCTAAAGCGCGCCGGAATTGACCCCTCGCAATGCGCCATCGCAATCGTCAATGATCCTGAGCTTGGAGTTCTGGAATCACCGAATTTCAATGCGGATTTCAATCTCTCCATGTTCAAGAGAGTGGATCGAATCACACTAGCCAATCTTGATGGGCTTGATGTCAAGGAATATCCTGTTTTGATCCCCTCCACTGCAGAAGAGTTCCCGATGAGTTATCTTCCGCAAGTCGTTGATTATGTAAAACGTGGCGGCACGTTGATTCTTCCTTCCGGCCTACCATTCTATCATGACATGCAATTGGACGGCAAAGGAAATTACAAGAAAGTCGAGGTTGCCAAACGCTACATCGATCAACTCCATCTCGCATGGAAGTGGGGCTCCGAAACAGAAAAATGGCAACGCCCGGCAAAAGAATTTGACGGTCAATTCCAAGCACCTCTTCGTGCCACCAGACGTTTTTTCACTGCGGAGAACCTGAAACCGGGGGATGAATTCATTCCGGTTATCGAGAGTGGGAATGAAACCTTCAGCGGTGTAATTTGTGCGCTCTATAAATTGAACAGCGATCTCAAAGGCAACATCATCGCTTATTCCGGAATGGGAATCATCGACTCTGTCACTCAGACTCGCCAGGCAGAAATGCTGCCTCGTACTTATCTGGTTTCATTGGCCGCTGGCGTCGATCGAATTTTCTGGTACAATTTCCGTGCGGAAGAAACACAAGCGGATGAACGCGAACACCACTTCGGCATCGTTCACAAGGATTTCGCACCCAAACCTGCGTATCACGCCTACCGTACGCTGACGGCGATGTGTCCGGCAGCGTCCTCCCGTCCCGTCATTACGACCCACGACAAAGTCTATCTAGCCAACTGGACGCGACCGGATGGGAAAAAGGTCTGGGCAATCTGGACTGCGATAATACATCAGGAAATCTCGCTGAAAATCTCCGGAGAAATCGAGCAATCTCTCGATCACATGGGGGAAAAAATCACCGTCCCGACAGGCAAATACACGGCTACTCCGTCGATCCTCTATCTGGTCGGCCCGGATAACGTGGACATTCAACTGTAATCGCTTCATAAAAATGGCGGTGAGGAATTTTCCTCACCGCCATTCTTTATTCCGGCGAATCACAGCCCGAGCAGCTTTCGCACCAGCTCGTCGCCTTTCAGAAAACCGAGTTGCCCGGTCGGAGCGAGCGTTTCGCTGAACTGCGGAACCTCGTCCGCTTCAAAGTCCGGGCCGCAGATCGCCAACGGAACCGGCGTCCGGGTATGCTTCCGCAATTTGATCGGCACCGGGTGATCCGGCAACACCGCGAAGTTGATCGGCTTTCCCTCCAGCGCCTTCAGCACCGGAGCGACGACTTTCTCATCAAAATCCTTGATCGCCTGCATCTTAAGTTTGAGATCGCCAAGATGCGAACACTCGTCGATCGCTTCCACATGCAGGTAAACCAGATCGTGGTCGACCAGCGCCGCCAGCGCCGCTTTGACCTTGCCGCTGTAATTGGTATCAATAAACCCGGTCGCACCGGGTACTTCGATCACCGTCATCTTCGTGCATTTGCCGATCCCCTTGATCACGTCAACCGCGCTGATGACCGCTCCACGGCGGCCGGAATAATATTCGCTGAATACCGGCAGATTCGGGCGACGACCGGGGCTCCACGGCCAGATCCGGTTCGCCGGAGAATCTTTCCCCGCATTCAGCGGATGTGCCGCCAGAAACGCCGCGGTCGCCGCACAAAGCCGATTCAGAAATTCCACTGTATAAGCGGCCTCGGGCGAATCGTCCCGCACCGTCAACGGCAGTTCCGAAATCGGCAGGTCCTGCGATGAATCCGGTTTATGATAATCCACCTGATCCGAAAATTTCTTCCCATGCAACACCAGCAAATTGCGGTAGCTGACGCCCGGATAGAACGTCACATCTTCGTTGCCAAACTTCTCCTGCAACGCCGCCATCAACTGCAATGAAACATCGTTTTCGATGTGACCGGCGGAATAATCCCGCAACACGCCGTCGGTCGACGCATACACCAGATTGCAACGAAACGCGACATCGTCGGGGCCAAGCGGAATCTCCTGACTTGCCGCCTCAATCGGGCCGCGCCCCGGGTAATTCAGCTCCGGGCGAAACCCCATCACCGACATATTCGCCACATCTGACGACGTCGGCAACCCTTGTGGAAGCGTCAGGAACGTTCCGTTCACTCCGCGCGCCGCGATGGAATCCATGGCCGGCGTATCGACTGCCTCAAGCGGCGTCTTGCCGCCCAGTTCCTCCAACGGCTCGTCCGCCATGCCGTCGGCAAGAAAAATAATTGCTTTGCGATTCATCTTCTATCCTCTGAAAGATAAGCCCGAAGTTCTTCGGGCGAAACTCCAATTACCTTAATCACTTTGCTCCGCGACGTCTGTCCGCCGACCAGCTCCACGCGGCTTTTTGCCACTCCGCATAATTTGGAGAGCAACAGGCAAAGCTCTTTGTTCGCTTTGCCGTCCACCGGGGGAGAAGAGAGTGCAATTTTGACACAATCGTCACCGTAAGCTCCAGCAACGATGCTCCGTGACGCGCCGGGCTGAACCCGGCAGCGCAACAACACTCCGCCATCGACCGGCTTAAAGGCTTCGCTCGGCAGATCCATCGTCTTCCGTCGGCCGAAGCGTAACTTCCGGACGATCGTCGTCGGACCCGGATTTCAACCCCAGCAATGCGTTGATTTCATCGATCGAAAGAGTTTCATGCTCAAGAAGAGCCTGTGCGAGCTTCTCCAGCTGATCGCGATGAGCGGTCAGACAATTCCGCGCCGACTGCATCGCGTTGCCGGTGATGCGACGGATTTCGAGATCGATTTCACGAGCCGTTTCCGGACTGATGACCTCTTCCGGGCCTTCATTTCGGAAATACGGCGGAGTGGAGCCGGTGCTGAACTTCACCGGACCGAGCTTATCGCTCATCCCGTAAGCACAGATCATCAATCGGGCGATACGGGTCAGATGGTTGATGTCGCTTGACGCGCCGGTGGTGACGTCGCCGATCACCAGCTCTTCCGCGGCACGGCCGCCCATCGTCATCTCCATATCCGCTTCCAGCTCCAGTTTGCTGCGCGTATAAACATCCTCTTTCGGCATCGAAAACGTCGCGCCGAGATAGGCTCGTCCACGCGGAATGATCGTTACTTTATGCAACGGTGTCGCGTATGGATTGTGCAGCGCAACCAAGGCATGTCCCGCCTCGTGATACGCCGTGAGCTTCCGCTCGCGTTCCGTGATCCGGCGGCTCCGCCGTTCACGGCCATAACTGACCTTGTCGCGCGCCTCCTCCATATCCGCGTGCGTCACCGCTTCGCGATTGTAGCGGGCGGCAAGAAGCGCCGCTTCGTTGCAGAGGTTAGCCAAGTCCGCGCCGCTGAATCCCGGCGTGGTTCGCGCCATGATATCGAGATCCACCGAGGCGTCCACCTTGATTTTTTTGACATGAACATCGAGAATCTGGCGGCGGCCAATGATATCGGGCAAATCCATCACCACCTGACGGTCGAACCGACCGGGGCGCAACAACGCCGGGTCAAGCACATCCGGGCGATTGGTCGCAGCCAATACGATCACTCCGGCACGGCTCTCCAGGCCATCCATCTCCACCAGCATCGCATTCAGCGTCTGCTCGCGCTCATCGTGTCCGCCGCCCCATCCAGAGAAGCGGGAACGGCCGACCGCATCGATTTCATCGATAAAGATCAGGCATGGCGTATTTTTACGCGCCTGCTCAAACATGTCGCGCACCCGGCTCGCGCCGACGCCGACAAACATCTCCACAAAATCCGAACCGCTGATGGAGAAGAAAGGAACCCCGGCTTCGCAAGCAACCGCCTTGGCGATCAACGTTTTACCGGTTCCCGGCTCCCCGACGATCAGACAGCCCTTGGGAATCTGGCCGCCGACCAGCTGAAACCGCAGCGGATCTTTCAGGTAATCGACGATCTCCTTGATCTCTTCTTTTGCTTCATCCGCACCGGCGATGTCTTCAAAATGGATATTCAATTCGTCCGGCGGAATCATCCGCGCCTTGCTCCGGCCGAAGTCCATCGCGTTCCGTCCCGACATACGCATCTGCCGCGCCGTGAAGAAATAGATCACTCCAATCAGCAACAGGATCGGCAGGATGCCCACCAGAATAAAGTTCCAAAAACCGGCATTATTGGGGCGGACAATTACGTTCGCTCCGCTCTCGGCAAGGAGTTTCTCCAAATTTTCACTGTAGACAACACGGGTCACGAAACGGTTCGCCTCGCTGCCCGGTGCAACAACCGCCGGAGTCTTGGCGGCGCCCTCCTCGACAGCGGCCGGGGTCGAAGATACAGCCAGGCGCAATTCGCCTTTGCCGCTCATCACCGCACCGGTTTCATTGGTAAATTCAATCGAAACGATCTGTTTCTCCGTCAGACGGCGCTCGAATTCACTCTGTGAGAGATCGACCGTCTTCCCCGGACCAAAGCTCTTGAAAACCAACAGGCTGGCAAGAACAAGAAACAAAACCAGCCAGACCAAAGCGGCACGGCTGGAGCGTGGCGGAACTCCGCGGCCAGCGCCGCCGTCCCGTCCCGGCTTACCGCCGGGTTTATCTTCGCGACCGGGTTTGTCCTCCCCATTTCTGGCGCGGAGGCTGTCGCTACAGGCAAGACCCGTCGCCGGGCGCATCAAATCACTGTACATAAATTCCACTTTCGTTGAGGAAGAAAAACAGAAAAAAGTTCTCCCCCCTGCCGTTCAAATAAATAAATCCGCCGGACAACTCTCCCCCGCGTCCGGCGGACTTTATCGCATATACCTTTAAGCAGGTACGCGCTTTACATCTTCACAATACTGTAAACCAGGATGCCGATCACCCCGAGAATACCAAGCGCGAGCAATACGAAAACTCCAATCATCAACCGCTGGAACCAGACGTTTTTCTTATCCACCGTACCGGCGAACGGGTCGAGGCTCGCCATGCGCGGAACCGTCGATGTTTTGCTGTCCAATTGCGAAATGTCGATCGTCACCGTTGTGCTGCTCATCTGTGTTTCCGCGCCGTCGTTGCTATCGAACAGCACTTCCACGCCACCGAACAGGATGATATCGGAATTCTTGAGTTCTTGCTCAGTCACCGGGATATTATTGACCCGGGTACCGTTCGTGCTATCGTTGTCCCGGAGCATATAGACGGTCTTCCCGTCATGCTGAACCCGGATAATATCCGCATGATGTCCGCTCAGGCTGGAGTCTTTGATCACGATATCATTGCCATCGCGACGGCCGACTGTCATTTGATCTTTGTTCAGTTCAAATACTTTACCGCGGAGCTTCTCATGGAGAACCGTCAGTTTTGGATTGCTCGCCATTGTTCCGTTTTACCCTCTGAATTCCAAAAATTTATTGACACTCATTACCGAAATATACTACCGCTCAAGCAATTTGCAACATTTTTTCCGATATTTTCGCATAAAAAACCGGATTGCCTCAACCGACAAGTGTCAAGTTGCGTAAAAGCAGGCGCACTGCCGCTCAGAACCATCCGGCGAGATCAGCGGCGGAACTTCGTTCCGGCACCGCTCACGCGCTTCGGGGCAGCGCGGGTGGAACGGACACCCGGAGGGTGGCTCCAACGGAGAAGGAACATCTCCCGGCAGCACAATCCGTTTTTTTCCCGTCGCGTCCACCGTCGGAACCGCCGACAACAACGCTTTGGTGTACGGATGAAACGGCCGCATCGTCAACTCCCGCGATGGGGCAGATTCCACCACCCGACCGAGATACATCACCAGAATCCGCGAGGCAATATGCTCCACCACCGCGAGGTCGTGGGCGATGAAGAGAAACGCCGTTCCGGTTTCACGCCGGATATCGTCCAGCAAATTGATGATCGCCGCCTGAACGCTCACATCCAGCGCCGATACCGGTTCGTCCGCAATAATCAACGCCGGCTCCGCCGCCAAGGCACGGGCAATGCCGATCCGCTGACGCTGACCTCCGGAAAATTCATGCGGATAACGATCCAGCGCGTCCTTCGACAAGCCAACCCGTTCAAGCAGTTGCGCCGCCCGTTCGCGTCGCTGCGCCTTGTCGAGCGGAAAGTGCAATGCCAGCACTTCGTCCAATGCCGTAAAAATCGTCAGACGCGGATTCAGCGATCCATACGGATCCTGAAAAATCATCTGGAAATTTCGTCGTGCCCGGCGCAATTCACGCCCTTGCAACATCGCGAGATCGGTCCCGTTCAGCAGAATTCGCCCGGCGACCGGTTTCTCCAACCGAACAAGCGCCTTGCCGAGCGTGCTTTTCCCGCAACCGGATTCCCCGACCAGTCCGACAGTTTCTCCAGCCTCCAGCGTCAGTGTGATTCCGTCCACTGCACGGACAAACCGTTTCGGGCGAAACCATCCGCCGCGCACCGGGTAATAAACCTTCAAGTTTTCCACTTCAAGCAACGGCATTGGTCAATTTTCCTCCTGAGCCGGAAATATGACAAGCACGGTGATGTTGTCACGCGCCCCCGCCAGCAGCGCCCGGCGCATAATGCCGTTCACCGCGGCACGCGGCGTGGCCGCCGAACCCATGATTCGGGCAAGTTCCTCCGCCGGGACACAACCGGAAGCGCCGTCCGAACAGAGCAGATAACGACTCTCCGGGCGGCGCGGCAGCGTATGCAGCTCCGGCTCCAGTTCGGAGCGCGGCCCGATCGCACGGGCGATTAAATTCTTCATCGTCTCCGCACCGGGAGGGATATATCCGTGCTCCCGGGCGAATTCCGCCGAAAAGGTATGATCGGTGGAGAGCTGCACCAGCCCGTCACGGGGATGAAATTCATACATCCGACTGTCCCCGGCGCTCGCCAGAAACACTTTGCTCGAGTAAAACACCGCCGCCACTACCGTGCTCGACATCGGGAGCCTCACCCGCTCGAAATAATTACGTTCAAACACCTTGCGGTTGATACGCCGGATGGTGTCGCGCAGAAAAGAGGCGATTACGGCATCCGATGAAGTCACCGGCTTCTGCAGAAGCCGAAACGCTTCCGCCAGATCCCGACAACAAATCAGGCTTGCCATGGCGCCGTCCGCATGACCGCCGACGCCGTCCGCAACCACCGCCAACGCATTCTCGCGATCGGTAGGAACATAACAGCAAAAATTATCTTCGTTGCGTCGGCGATACAGCCCGAGATTGGTTTCCCCGGCCATGGCGACTCCGGCGTGGTTCCGCATGGAGATTTCCCTCAAAATAAAGCACAAAATCCGAATCCGTCGTTTGCAAAGGATCCGCGTTCCGTGTCTATTATAATGGCACATGCCATTCTTTTCAAGTAAAACAGCAGGGAAAAACCGGACAGAATGAGAACTCTTCCTCTTTTTGAACTCCCCTTATTTTCGGGAGAAGAATAAATGAGACCGATTTTGCTCACGGTCGGCCTGCTGATTCTGTCGAACGTGTTCATGACCTTCGCTTGGTACGGGCACTTGAAAACGCTATCAAGCCGAACCTGGTTCGTCGCCGCGCTCGTCAGCTGGGGGGTCGCCTTTTTTGAATATATGCTTCAGGTTCCGGCCAACCGAATCGGGCACACGACACTCACGCTTGGGCAACTCAAAATCCTGCAGGAGGTCATCGCGCTCTCAGTCTTTGTTCCCTTCGCGGTGCTCTATATGAAGGAACCGCTGTCGTGGAACTATCTTTATGCGGCCATCTGCATTGCGGGCGCGGTTTTCTTCATTTTCCGGGGTTGAAGCATCGTGCGGATTTTATGAGTTACAGCATCACACAATTTCTTTTTCGCGTCGGCCCGAACCTGCTGCTGTTGCTGGCGCTGGTCGTCGTCCCACCGCTCGCGGCGGGAACCGTGCTGCAGCTGATCACCGGGCGATTGCGCAATCGGGCCGCGGAAGTATTCGGCACGCGGCTCTGCATCTACCTGACCGCTCCGGGCGTGATGCTGCATGAATTCAGCCACGCTCTTTTCTGCTTGATCTTCCGCCACAAAATCACGGATTTCGCGCTGTTTTCTCCCCAAAAAAATGGCAACCTCGGTTGGGTGGTGCATAAGTGGGACCCACACAGCGCCTGGCAGAACATCGGGTGTTTTTTTATCGGGATCGCCCCGCTGGCGTTCGGCACGGCGATGCTGATTTTCCTGACGCTACTGCTGCTTCCGCACGGCGCGCTGCCGTTTCCGGAATTGCCGGAGAGCGGAGCGGCCGCGTTCCGGCTTCAGTTTCGCGCTACCTTTGTCGGATTATGGGCCATGTGGATCACGCCGGAATTCCTCACCCGTTATCAGAGCTGGATCTGGCTCTACGGCGTCATCGCAACCGGGTCGCAAATCACCTTGAGCCGCGCCGATCTGGCCGGAGCAAAAAGCGGGATACAGGTGCTCTCGCTTCTCGTGATCACACTCGTCACAATTGTGGCCGTTCTGCTGCCGCAGAATGCGGGAGCTCCGCCTCAATTGGTACGATGTTCCGCCGTCGTTTGCGGGATGCTCTTCTACTTCCTGCTTTTCTTCGGCGCGATCACACTGTTGCTTGAACTGTGTTGCGCCTCCGGGCGCAGGCGCTGAGCCTCAACCCTCGATCGCCAGCAACCCGTCCTTCGTCTCCTGGATGAAATAAAAATAGGGGCGCTCCAACTGATCGGTATTAGGAGCGTGCAGCGAAAGCCGCAACCGATTTTCCAGGTCGCGGAAAACCATGCAATGACCGCCATCTTTGCTGAATAACGGAACCGGGTGCTGAATCCAGTCGCCATCGATTCGCCCGTTGGTGCTCTCCGCAACTCCAATGCTGTAACCACCTTCCCCGAAGCTGGACCAAAGCATCAGAAGTTTACCGTTCGCACTCCGATGCAACCACGGGCCATCGGTCACATAAGCGGGGAAGCTGCGATAACCACCATCCTCCGGCCAATTCTGCGCGGGTTTGACCCACGGCGCGTCGGTAGCGGAGAAAAGATAAACCGGCCGTTCCGCTTTCGTCAAATCAGGCGAAAGCTTCATGGCGCAAATGGCTCCGTTACTAATTTGCGTCCACTCGTGGCAGAACACCAGATACGGGGAACCATCGGCCTCAAGATAAAGCGTACCATCGAGGCATTCCCAATGCGCCGGTGTAATCGGCGTGGAAGTCAGCGGAACGAATGGCCCTTCCGGCTGATCGGCAATCAGAACCTGCGTTCCGCGATAACGCTTCTCCGCCTTGAACGTGGCGAACATATAGAATTTACCCTGGTAACGATGCACCTCCGTCGCCCAGAAATCCTGGGTCGCCCAAAAATCCGGCGCAGGACGAAATACCGGAAACGGCCCTTCCCAATGTTCCAGATCGGTACTCTGATAGACGTCGAAGCCAAGCTCGCCTGGTTTGTAACTGGTCCCATAGAGATAGTAGCGTTTCGCCTCCCGATCCACCACCACGAAGGGATCGCGCACCCGGATTTCCAGACTGGTTTTCATCTCAGAGATTCCTTATATACAAAATATCGATTCAGGTTTGCTTTTTGCCGGGCGGGAAGTCAGTCGCGAGGGAACTGGTTGTTGGCGTGCGCCATCCAGCGGCTGACCACCGGGCTGATGACAAAGTCTTCCAGGCAGAGGTCGCGCGAAAAAGCCCAATCGCAGAACGGACACCGTGCAAACACCTCAAGATCGGCGGGCGTCAAGCGCTCACCGCAACCGGGGCATTTCAAAGAGCCGTGCGAAGGCTTTCCATTTTTTGAATTGTCACAAATATTTTTCATAATTCTCATTAATATAATATGAAATGATTGAAAATCCAGCCCCAAGCGGTTATTTTATGAGGATAATGCAAATTCTTTAAACTTCTTTGACAGGAGGAAGCCATGGCACTCTGGGGCGGCAGATTCACTTCGGAAACCCGAAACGACGTTGCGGAATACTCGGAATCGATCTCATTCGATCAACGCTTGTACCAATTCGACATCGCCGGCAGCAAGGCGCATGTCACCATGCTGGCGGAGCAGAAGATCATTCCGGCGGAAACCGCCGAGGCGATCCGCGCCGAGTTGGATCACATCGAAAAGCGCATCGATTCGGGCGACTTTCAGTACGACATCGCATTGGAAGACATTCATATGCACATCGAGAGCGCGCTCATCGATGTCCTGGGAGCCGAAGGCGCACGCGTCCACTCCGCCCGGAGCCGCAACGACCAGGTCGCTCTCGACGTTCGCCTGTATCTCCGCAGCGAAGTGGATTTTTTGATTCAGGAGTTACGCCACTTCCAGCGGGCGCTGGTTTTGACCGCCGCCGCCAATCCGCGCGCAGTCATGCCCGGATTCACACACCTTCAGCACGCCCAGCCGGTGTTGTTTGCCCATCACCTTCTCGCTTACGTCGAAATGCTCGACCGTGACGCTGAGCGACTGGCCGACTGCCGGAAACGAATCGACGTCATGCCGCTGGGCTCCGGCGCCATCGCTGGAAGCACGCTGCCGATCAACCGTGAACGGGTTTGCGAACTTCTCGGCTTCAGCCGCGTCACCCGCAACAGCATGGACGCAGTCGCCGACCGGGATTTCGCGATCGAGCTGGTTTCCGCGCTGGCGATTTTCGCCATGCACACCAGCCGCCTGTCGGAGGATCTGATTCTCTGGTGCAGCCAGGAGTTCGATTTCGTGGAGCTGGACGACGCCTTCTGCACCGGTTCCTCGCTGATGCCCCAAAAGAAGAATCCCGACGTTTGCGAACTCACCCGCGGAAAAACCGCACGGGTTTACGGTGCGCTCACCGCGCTCCTCACCATGTGCAAAGGGTTGCCGCTCACCTATAATCGCGACCTTCAGGAAGACAAGGTTGCGATTTTCGACGCGCTTGATACGGCGAAGATGATCCTCCGCGTATATCCGCCGATGATGGAGACGATGAAAATTCGCGAGCAGAATATGCTCGCCGCCGCGAGCGACCCAGCGCTGATGGCGACCGATATCGCGGAGAAACTGGTCGAGCTCGGCGTGCCGTTCCGCACCGCGCACCACCGTGTCGGGGCGTTCGTCAAGTATTGCCGGGAGCACAACAAGGCGCTGGACAAAACCACACTCGAAGAGATGCGCGAAACGATTCCGGAAGCAACGCCGGAGTTCCTGACGCTGTTCGACCCGGTGGAAAGCGTCGCAAAACGCGACATCACCGGCGGAACAGGGTTCAAACAAGTCGTAAAACAGCTTGATTTCTGGAAAAAAACGCTTGAAATGTAAGCGACCCGGAGCTATATTACCCGAATCGCCGCATAGGTTTTCTGTGCGGAGAACAACAATTTAACCGATGGCGTCTTGCAAACAAAGATAAGCGCCGCAGAAACAAGGAGCCGTAAAATGGCAAAAATCTCGATCAACGATCTGTTGGAAGCCGGCTGTCACTTCGGTCATCAGACCCGTCGCTGGAACCCGAAGATGAAAGCGTACGTCTACGGAGCAAAGAATGGTATCTCGATCATCGACCTGACCAAAACCATGCACCAGATTGCGGCGGCCTGTAATTTTCTGCAGCGCACCGTGGCCAACGGCGGAGACATCCTCTTCGTCGGCACCAAGCGGCAGATCCGCGAACTGGTGAAGGAACTCGCGGACACCACCGGAATGTACCACGTTTCCGAGCGCTGGCTCGGCGGCACGCTGACCAACAACGTCACCATTCGTAAGAGCATCGCCAAAATGCTCGACATCGATAAGACGCTGGGAACCGATTCCGCCAAGGGCATGAAGAAAAAGGAACTCGCAGTTCTCACCCGTAATGCGGAAAAGCTGCACCGCGACCTCGACGGCATCGCTTCGATGAAGCGTCTGCCCGCCGCGATCGTCATCATCGACGTCTGCAACGAAATCAACGCGGTTCGTGAAGCCAACAAGCTGAATATTCCGATCGTCGCCATCGTCGACACCAACGGCGACCCGTCGCTGGTCGATTATCCGGTTGCGGCGAATGACGATGCTGTGAAATCGGTTCAGGTTATCACCGGCCTCTTCTCTGAAGCGATTCGCATTGCGAAAGAGATCCACCAGAAGAAGGTCAGCGAAGAACGCGACGCCACCGAAGCCGCCAAGAAGGTCGCTCAGGAAAAGGCCGATGACGACGACAAGGCGGAAAAAGCCGACAAGCCCCGTCGCCGCGCTCCCCGCAAAACCGAGGCGCAGGCCGAAACCGCCGCCGCCGAATAACCCACGATTTCATCCGAAAGGAACATTATAATGGCTATCACCGCGAAAATGGTTCAGGATCTCCGGGAGAAAACCGGAGCCGGTATGATGGATTGCAAAAAGGCTCTCACCGAAGCCAACGGCAACATGGATCAGGCAGTTGAAAACCTGCGCAAATCCGGCGCTGCCAAGGCGGAGAAAAAGTCGAGCCGCACCACCAATCAGGGCAAAGTCCTGACCGCGGTCGAGAACGGCAAGGCTTCGATCATCGAAGTTCTCTGCGAAACCGACTTTGCCGCCAAGACCGATAAGTTCGTCGATATGGTCAACCAGTTTGCCGTCGACATGCTTGCCATGCCGGGCAACGGCGATATCAGCGCCGAAGTTCAGGAAGCTGAAAAGACCGCACTGACCGACGTGATCGGCGTAATCGGCGAAAACATGCAGATCCGCCGCGCAGCCAAGTGGGAAGGCGGCTCCAAGTACGTGAGCTATCACCACGACGGCGGACGCGTGTCGGTTCTGGTCGAAGTCGAAGGCGAAGACGATCCGGCGATCCTCAATGACCTCTGCCTCCACATCGCGGCGTTCCGCCCGACCTACATCACAGAAAAGGATGTTCCGGCCGACGTCATTGCGAAGGAAAAAGAGATCGCCGCCGCAGCTGATTCAAAGCTCAAGGATAAGCCGGCCGAAATGCTGGACAAAATTCTTGCCGGCAAGATCCGCAAGTTCTACAGCGAAGTCTGCCTGATGGATCAGCCGTGGGTTCGCGACGATAAAAGCTCCCTGTCGAAACTGCGCCCGAACTGCAAAGTGACGCGCTTTGTCCGCTGGGAAGTCGGCGAAGAGCAACTCTAAGAGAGTTTCTTTGCATCAAAAAAAACGGAAGAGAGGTTCGCTTCTCTTCCGTTTTTTCATTTCACCGTTTCGTTTCGCCGCATCTCCAAGTGGAAAAATCACGGTTCCACAAACAACGGATTGATCGCAATCAGATCGGCTAGAAACTCTCCCTGATGGTCGATCGCATTCGGATAAAGCTCATTCATCTCATCCAACAGTTTCTGCGACTCCTCGCCTTTGTTGTCCTGCTTCAACATAATGACAAGGTAATAGCGAGCCAGCGCGCCGACCTGCACCCCGTTACCATACATACATGTGCCATTGTCCCGAATAACCTGTCTCAACAGCGTCATCTGCCGTCCGCGCGGACTGTCTTGCGCCAGATAAAGCATGGCGCAACCGGTACGATTTGCTTTAGGGAATCGCCGCTGCATGGTGATGGCAACCGCCTGTTGCTCTTTCCCGCGCTTCGATTGCCAGGAATGGTATAGTTTTTCGATTTCGATGCGCTCCTCTTTCGAGTAATAGCGAGCATCTTCCGCTACGCGCGTTTTCATTTTGCGCTTGAGTTCATCGAGGATCTCCTGCTTTGTTTTCTTTTTCTCAGCTTCTTGCGCCATCTTATCCGGTTGCACTTCCACCGCCTGGGCGACCGGGGACGCACCGCAAAGCACCATCAGCAAAAAGACTGTCGAAATATTTTTCATTGCACAACTTCCTTGTGGCATTTCCGGGAACATATACTCGTAAAAACTTATAGGGTAATATAATGCTGTCTTTCTGCGATTCAATCCGATGCGATTTTTTCCGCGAGAAATATTTTTCGGCATTAATTAGCTTAAACTAATTAATACCTCTTGCATTCGCTCCTCTCTCTGCTATATTAATAGGCATCACAAGCAAAAAAGCATGTGATTTTTTAAACAAACGAAATTAGCCTTACCTAATTTCATAAACAACCCCAAAGGAGATTCAAGCAATGCGTAACCATTTTCTGATCGGGACAATGACTGCGGCCACCTTCCTTTTCTTCACGCCGGTTCAGGCGGAAGAAACCACACCGAAGGAAACCGCTCCGGTGCAGGAAAAATCCTCTTGTGAGATGGACGCCAAGAAAGACGCCAAAGGCGGATGCGGCAACCATGGCAAGAAAGACGCCAAAGGAGATACGGAAACGGATGCCGGAAAAGACGCCAAGGGCGGATGCGACATGGATGCTAAGAAAGGCGCCAAGGGCGGATGCGACATGGATGCCAAGAAAGGCGCCAAGGGCGGATGCGACATGGATGCCAAGAAAGGCGCCAAGGGCG
>JBEBTY010000004.1:0-167975 GCA_040393525.1 Victivallis vadensis
GTGGAATTTTCCACGCCGGGCGATTTTTCGTAACTCAGTCCATTATGCGACGTTACATATCAACAGAAAAATCACTCCCCTTTCTGCCAGAATCATAAAAATCATGATATTGTACTCGCCATGCAATCATGATGCGGACTATGAGCCGCCGATATTGCAGAACGCGACTGGCAGCAATAGGGTTTTCAGCGTAAATTTGAATGGAGCAAGACCGCCTGCAGCCATGTTTCTCACGCCGTTGGAGAATTGGCCGAACGGAATTCCGGCGGTCGATTGTACGATGCCCAATGGAAGACGGAAGATATTGATCAGATCTTCTCCCATTAACACCATATGGTTGGCGCCACTTATCAAGCCGCGAAGCACATATGGCGCTGCAATCTGAGCTCCTTTAATGGCGATCGGCGTCAGAATCGCAATGGTGACCGGATCCATCGCTTTTGCTTTCGGCATCCATGCCGGGGCAAAGAAGCAGAGCGCAAGCAATAGGATAAGAATTCCACGTTTCATAATTGCTATTCTCCTAATGGTACATCCATTCCATATACTGTATCATCTGGTTCTGCGGACCGGAGCTGTCGAATCCGTTCCAAGTAAAAGTCAGCTTTCCGGATGGCCGGAGGCGCGTCGGCACCTCCAGCGCGGACACACTCCCCTCCCCGGCATCTGCTGTGGCAATTGTGTTGGCCAAGAGTGTTTTACGCGCGCCGACCGTTACGGTATAGGCGCCACTTTCTTCCCAAGAAAGGCTATGAAGCCCCGGCAGTGTCGTAACATCTAACTGATCGGAAAGCAACGTCCGTTCCATCCGAAAAATCTCCAACGCCTCAAGCACCCGGTCTATTGCTTCATCCTCCAGAGAACAATACGTTTTCAACAATAAACGGTCCGCAGTAAAAATCGACGGGGTCCCGTTGGGGATACTCATCTGGCTTGGTGGAATCAGCCGAATCGAGCTTAAACGCCCATCTTTTCCTGGAGGAAACATGGCAAGTACTCCGGGAACCCACGCCAATTCCTCACGGAACTGCGGGTTTCCATTGCGCGGCAGCGGCGACATTCCCTCCGCGTCGTAATCGGATTCTTCAAACCCGTCGTTCAGCACCGTATCATCAGTGTCAATATAGTCGCCAATTGCCGCTTGAAGCGCCGATATGGTCTCCGACAAATCAGTATCGAGTACGTCGATGTTGGAAAGGCGGTTGAGCGTCTGCGTATAATTTCCGGCACTCAAATCGAACCCGGAGCGAGCGTCGGTAATAGTGAACTCGACGGCGGTGCCGTAATAGTCCATCACATGAACGACACCGTCGGCCATAAAACGGTCGGTATCGTACTCGGAATAGTCGGTTTCCCCGGGTTGGGTTGTGGAGTAAAGGGAACGGTCGGCGGCGAGAAGGTACTGCACTCTAGTCGCGGCTCCTTCATTGATATACAGTGACTTCTGAATTTCCAGATGCGCTGTCACCGTGAATGTGTTATACTTTGACATCGCCAGCACTGCCGTGGTCAATAATCCTGCCATAAAGACGAGGCAAAGCACCGCGACCAGCGCGGAACCGGCTTCTGATTTTCGATTGTTCCGTCGATGATTCACCCCTGCCCTCACTCTGTTTCCGTCCGAACGCCCAGGGAACTGTTGGAACTGGAGCCGGCAGTACGGCGCAACCATTGCTCCGTGGTTCCATCCATCCATTCAACCGTCATTTGAATCGCCAGCGGAAGGTTATCGTGATCGTCTTCCACCCAGGTGTCTTCCATCACAATCTCACCATTGATCCTGTCGGCGTAGAGAAAACGCACGGCGCGAACATTGGCGGCTAAAACCTCCCGGGTATACTCCTGCCTCCCCTCCTCCAGCCACGGCAGGCGCGGATAGCTGGAATACTCTGCAATCAGCTCATCATTCTCCACTCGGATCCGGATAAAAAGCAAGGCTCCCCGGTCGTTATCAAACGAGCGTCGCAATGTCGCAAAATGCAGCGAATTCACCTCTCCTTCAAATATATAGCGCGATTCATCCGTATCATCGTCCACCCATTGAAAGGGGATGAGGTTTCGTATGTTTCCATCCATCACGCGGTCAATGGTCTGATATGTCTTCAGGCGTTCGGTGATTTTGGTCGATCTCCGATAGCCGTTATAAAATGTTGCCGACGCAGTGGCGATAATCAATGCCACAATGACAAGAATCGCCATGGCGATCGCCATCTCCACCAGCGTAAAATTATGCTTAAAAGTCTGTCGTCGTCGCATTGCTTAAACTCGCTTCATAATGAAACCGGTCGACAATAATCAAATCCATCGTTTTCCCGTCCCTCCCCCGAACCAGAGAGATCTCGCAGGCTCGTAACGGGAGTTGGCTGGTCAGCCCGGTATAGCTCTCCGGCAAATTCTCCGCATCGCGAAACGTGCATGTTGTAAGATAATCCTTATACGGAAACACATCCAATGGCGGGGCTTCCGGATTCTCTCCTGTTTGCAGCAAGTAATACTCCGCCGCCTGCATCAACATATGAGTCTGCCGCCACTTCTCATGAGTACGCGCAAGTCTTTCCTGTGACGCAATCAGTAACTGAAGCATCCCGGCAAGGGCGATTGCTAGAATCCCGAGCGCCACCACGACTTCAATCAAAGTGAATGTCCGTCGATTCATTGCGTCACCATCTCTTCTTTGGAATTCAGCAGCCCGGTAAGCGGGGAAACGGCAAAACGACGCTGAAACTTCCGGTAACGCAATAGAAAATCACGTGAGGCGCTGGCGCTGCCATCGGAGAAGAAGCGAAACACTTCCACTGTTCCGCGTTCTCCGGGATCGACGGCATCGATTTCGGAATCCAGCTCGAAATCAGCAGGTAATTCCCACATTGCCGCCCTCCCCTCCCCGTCCGTTTCTCCGTCCGGATTCTCGGCAACGAAACGCTTGGCGGATGGGTCGAAGGCCACCACGCGATCGGAGCCATTTTCCATTGCGCTGTACCGCACCCGAGCGCAAAACGCCTCAAACCCGAGTGCGCTATTCTCCAGCTTTCTTACCGGGGATTCCCCTCGAAAAACCGACACCGCCAGCGTCGTGGTAATTGCAATGATCGCAATCACCACCACCAGTTCCAGCAAAGTGAACGGCTTGAAATACATAAGAGTTTACTGATTCTCCACATAATTGGTGATATCGGCGCTTTCTCCGGTTCCGCCGGGCTGCCCGTCTGCGCCATAGCTGATCAGATCAAAGTCGCCATGCTCACCCGGAAACAGATAAACATACTCATTCCCCCACGGATCTTTGGGAACCGCCGGCTTGATGTAAGGGCCATCCCACTTCTCGTTCTGATCAACGTTGGACACCAGTGCGCTCAGAGAATCCGGATAACTGCCGACATCGAGCCGGTATCCGGTCAACGCTTCGTCCAGCAACTTGATCTGCGTCGTCGCAGCGCCAACATTGGCTTTTTTTACGTAGTTGAGATAGATCGGAGTGGCAATCGAGGCGAGCGTGACCAGAATGATGATCACGACCACAACTTCGATCAGGGTGAAACGGTGTTTTCTGTAATTACGTTTTCTCATATCGCTGGTCCTCCTTGACTGATTGAGTTGATTTCCATCATAGCTACAAAGATCGAAACGACCACGATCAGCACGATGCCCGCGAGAAAAATAATCACCGCAGGTTCAAAAAGGCTGAGCAATCGTTTGATTTTTAATTTCGTGTCGTTCTCCAAGTGCGAGGCAATTTTTGAAAGCATTTCGCCGACAGTTCCCGATTCTTCCCCTACCCTCAGCATTGGTACCATGCTGGAAGGGATGAACTTGTTGCCGCTCAACGCTGCCGAAAGTTTGTCACCGCCTTTGAGCTTACGATCGATGTCGGTGAATCCGGCCGCAACAATCGGGTTGGTGATGATCCGCCCCGAAATGCGCACCGTACGGATAATTTCCACATGATTGGCAATCAGGATAGCCAACGTACGGATGTATTTACACATCTCCAAGTCGGTCACGATCCGACCGAACAGCGGCAGCTTCAACACCATGCGCGAAACGGCGAGATGAAGCTCCCGTTCCCCCATCGTTTTCTTCAGCAGCATCCAACCGCCGATGGCGGCAAGCGGAGCCAGCCACCATGCGTAGGCAAAGAAAGAGCTCATCGCCATTAAAAACTCCATCGACGGCGGCATTTCGCGTCCCATGTCAATAAAGATTTTAGCGAAACGCGGTACGAATACGGTAAACAGCAACACTGTAATAATCAGCGTCACCGAAAGGATCGCCAGCGGATAAATGGAACTGGATACGATGAAATCCTTTAGCTCCTTGCTCTCTCCCATGAATTTATGCAATTCGTTGACTACCTCCGGCAAACAGCCGGTTTCTTCCCCGGACTCAATTAAATTGGCGTAATATCCGGGGAACAGCGTACCATGACTCCGCGCCAATTCCGAGAATTTTTTTCCTTCATGCAGCCCCTGGCGCAGGGAGCGCACAAAGTCACCCTGTTGTGCATCGGGAGCGCTGTCGGCGATGATCGCCAGCGCACGCTCCAACGGAATGTGAGAGTCCAGCAGCGGCGCAAGCTGACGGGTGAATTCATAGGTATTGATCCGGCTCCGGCGAAGTGAAAATTTACCGCTCGATACGCTCGCCTCTCCGCAATAACGGATTGGTACGATCTTGCGGCTGCGCAACTTCGCCTGCGCCTCAGCGAGACTGTCGGCTTCGACCAGAATCTCGTGGGGCGGTTCATTTTTTGACGCAGCCAGATACTTGTAAAGTCCCATGAATTACAACTCCGCCGTGGATCGGTTCAGCTCTTCCGAAGTGGTCACGCCGGCCTTGACTTTTGCCAGCCCGTCGTCCTGAAGTGTGACCATGCCCTCTTTGACCGCAATCGCTTCCAATTCAGAGCTGGAGGCATTGCGGTTGATTGCGATGCGCAACTCTTCGCTCACCGTGAGAAGTTCAAAGATGCCACACCGTCCCTTGTAGCCGGAACCGTTGCACCGGCGACATTTGTTGCCGGCATTATCGGTGGTTTTGCCGTGGCAGACCGGACAAATTTTGCGCACCAGCCGTTGCGAAAGCACACCGAAGAGAGCGGAAGAAACCAAAAAATTTTCCACCCCCATATCGAGCAGACGGGTCACGGCTCCGACCGCATCGTTGGTGTGCAGCGTGGAGAGCACAAGATGTCCGGTCAACGCCGCGTTGATGGCGATGTCGGCAGTTTCACGGTCGCGAATTTCGCCGACCAGAATGATGTCGGGATCTTGCCGGACAATGCTCCGCAACCCCGTGGCAAACGTGACGCCGATTTTGGAATTAACCTGCATTTGACACAGTCCGGCCATCTTGTACTCCACCGGATCTTCGACGGTGATGATTTTTTTCTTATTGTCGTTCAAGTGGTTGATGACGCTGTAAAGCGTTGTTGTTTTTCCACTCCCGGTCGGGCCGACCACAAGGATGATTCCATGCGGAATCCGGACCAACTTACGGAATTGCTCCAGATGGGTTGGCGACATGCCGAGGATGCCGAGATCAAAAGAGATCGCCTCCTGGTTGAGCAGACGCAAGACGATGCTCTCACCGGTTAAGATCGGGATGGTCGAAATACGCATATCCAGCTCCTGTCGACCGAGTTGGATGTTGGTGCGTCCATCTTGCGGCAGACGGCTCTCCGCGATATTCAACCCGCCAAGCAATTTGATGCGTGACGCGATGGCGGGAAATTGCGAAAGTGGCGCGCTGATGACTTCCGTCAGAACACCGTCCACGCGACAGCGAACCGCGACATTCTCTTCGCTGGGCTCGATGTGAATATCCGATGCGCCAAGTTCGATGGCGCGGGTGAAAATGTCGTTGACCAGTCGAACAATCCGCGCTTCGCCCGCCATCGAGCGAAGCATGTTTTCGTCTTCGACGTCGACCAGCTCCTCCTCTTCCTCGGCACTTTGCAGCTTACCGGACAGGCGCTCCAGAAAAGTGCGGCGGACGAAACGGAAGCGTGCTCCGGTTTTCCAGGTGCGCCGCGTAAAGAACGTCAATTGTTCCAGATCGTAAGGGTCGACGACGAGAAAAGTAATCGCATCATCATCCCATTCCGCAGGCAGACAACTGTTTGCGGTGAAGAAATCATAAGGCGCATTTGGAAACAGCTCCGGGGTTTTGAACTCATCCTCTTCCACCGGCTCGGTTTCGTAAGCGACGGAGTAGAGTGCCACCAGTTGCGACTCCGTCAGAGCACCGGATTGGAGCAAGGCCCGGTCGGCTTCCCTCGCCTCTTCGCGGGAGGGCGAAGCCGGGTATAGCGCACTCTTCTCCGCCAGAAGCTCGCGCAGTCGCCGGCGGGCGGCGGAGAAGTCGTAGATGGTTCCGTTTTCGCTCATCGCCAGAACTCCGAATGATCCAATTTATTGGCTCCCTTGCGTTGCTTGGCCTTTTCGCCGTTGGATTCGTCGAACTTGTTGAGGGAACTCAACGCTTCGTTGTAGCGCTTGATCAAGTCTTCCACCGGGCTGCGTTCATTGACGATATAACCGGTCACTAGTACAAGAATTTCCGAACGCTCCACTTTGGCTTCGGTGCTGCCGAAGATGCGGCGCAGGAACGGAATGTCATTGATAATCGGAACTGACTGCAGTTCATCGTTATGCTTCTCTTGAATCAATCCGCCGATCACCATGGTTCGCCCGCTGGCAATGGTCATGGAGGTTTCGATTTCGCGGATCGTGAATTCCGGTGAATCAATGGTGGCGCTGGTTGTGTTTTTGATCGCCTCTGATAACTCTTGTGTAATCTCCAGTGAAATCAGCTCTGTGCTGGTGATCTGCGGCGTCAGCGTCAGAATGATCCCGGTTGGCATATAGTCATAATCCTGTGTGACACTTCCGGCGGACGAAGAGTTGGTGATTCCCGAACTGATATACGGAACCTTGCTGCCCACCTGAATCCGCGCTTCCGTGTGGCTGGAAACCAACAACTGCGGACTGGAGATCACCTTGATGGCATTGTTGCCGGCCAAAGCGCGGATGTAACCGAATTTATTCTCCGGGTTATTCGGGTCGTTCAGCAAAAAGGTGAAACCGTCCTGCTTTTCCGCGCCAAACGGCGTCAGATTATCGTAGTTGCTTCCCATCAGCGTATTGAGCCCGCTTCCGCTTCCCTGCGCCGAGAGCTCCAAGCCGAATTTGGTCGATTCGGTCAGCGTCACCTCCACCACCAGAACTTGCAAAAGAACTTGTGCCGGAACCACATCAAGCCGATCAAGCAACGCTTTGATGCTGGCATAGGTGCGCGGCGTGGTACGGATCACCAGACGGTTCAAGACACCGTCGGCAAACACGCGAACCGAGGTGTCGAACATGCTTGAGCTTTGATCGGTCAATGTGCTGTTGACCGTCGTTGTTCCTCCGGTAGTAGTGTTCCGGTTCTGCGTTTGCGTGGTGCTCCGATTGGTGGTTGTTGAGTTAAGGGTGTCGGTGCGGCTGTTTCCGGTTGACGTATCGAGCGTCAGCGACGAGCCTTGCGTGTTGTAGATCACCGAAAGCGCCTGGGCCAGTTGCGCAGCTTTGCTATGGCTCACTTTGTAAACAAAAACCCGTTCCTGATCAATGGAATCGGCGCTGTCGAACATTTCGATCCATTTGCGAATCTCCTCGATCGCGTCCTGTGTCGCAGCGGAAATGATGATCATCTGGAGACGGTCAATGCCAACCAGTTGAATCGCGCCAGGCTGCTCGATCCGATCCGTCGTTTGCGTGACTGTGAATCCAAGGACCGGGAGTACCTGTTGCAGTTCCTCCACCACCTTGGTCGGCAGAATGTTATAGCATGGCAGCGCCAGGCGGGGCCAATTGCGGCGAGCACCCTGATCGACAACTTCGAGAATTTGCTTCAATTTCGCGATATTAAACGCATCGTCACAAATCAGAACCGCATTGGGACGGGTCAGCTCGATGCTGACACTGTCTTTTCCCAGAAACGGCTTGATTTGAGTGACGATATCTTTGGCGGTGGAGTTCTTGAGCGAATAGTAAAGAATTTCGGAACCTATTTTCGCGCCCGGCTGCTGTGCAAGTTTCGGCAACGCCATGATTTTCAGCAAGGAATCCTCGACCGTCACTCCGGCTCCGGCGAGAAACAACATCCGATCGAACGTCACCCAGAGTTCTCGACGGGTCATCTGCGAATTCAGGTTCAAAGTCACAACGCCCTTGAGATCGCTGTCGGCAACAAAGTTGAATCCGAGCGTATCGGCAAATGCCGGAAGCACATCCAGCAACGGAGCACTGTTGAACACCAGCGAAACCGCCAATTCCTCGTCGCCATTCAGCATGATGAAATCGTCATAAAAGCGTGACGGCTCTTTCACCGGAGGAGTTTCATGGCTCACGCCCTCCCCTTCCTTCCCTGTGGAACTGAGCGTTTCAAGTTTGCGCATTTTTTCTTCTTGAGCACTTTTTGCTTCTTCCGGCAACACCAATTCCTGTTCGATGGTCTCTGCCAAAGCGGGTTCTTTTGCTGGCAGCTGTTCACTGTTCAGGAACTCAAACCGATTCTTCTTGGCATCCTCGTCTTCCTCGGGTCGAAACATGGCGCACGAGGTCATTCCGAGCAAAAGCGCGGCAAGCGCGGAATTTGCAACCGGGCGCGGCGGGATGGAACATTTTCTGATTTTCTTCATTTTCATTTTTTTCACCGGATGTTATATATCAAATCTTTTTGTTTTTGTTCCATTTCAGCGGCCGCCGCCGGGACCGCCCATGCCGCCGCCCATGCCGCCAGTATTGCCGCCACGGTTACCGCCACCCTGATTTTGGTTTTGGTTCTGATTACGCGACATCGTGTCGCGCATCATACGCATCATCTGAAAGTTCTGCATCATTTGCATTTGCTGCATCTGCTGCATTTGCTGGAAAGGGTTGGTGCGTTGATTGCTCGTCGGCGTAGCGGCAGTCTGATTTTTGGACGGATCCTGAAGCTCCAGCTCCATCTTGTCGCTGCCACGGGTTAGAACGGCTCCAGTACGAGTGACCTCAGCGAGAGTATACCCGTTGCTGAGCGCTTCGCCGACACGAACATATTGCTTCACCGTAATGGCTTGACTGGTCGCGGAGGAATTATCCGTCCCGGTTGCCCCGCCGCGATTTGTCCCGAAGCGGCTCCGGCTTGCGCCTTGCCCCTGAGTTTGTCCTTGCGCCTGCGCCCCGCCAAACTGACCGCCCGCGCCTCCCATCATTCCCATTCCGCCCATCATGCCGCCTTGAAAACGGTTATTGGATGAGGTTTTTTGCAGGATGATCGCGCCTTTGCTCTCACCAATAGCAAATGTTCCCACCAGCGTCAGCTCGACACGTGTCGACCGACCGCGTCCGAATTGCGCATTCGGGCAACGGTCGGGATTGAAAATATTATTGTCGACAATCGTGGCAAGCAAAGAATCAATCGATTCCGGCTGTGTCTGTCTGGACGTGGCGGCCGGAGTTGTCGTTTTCTTTGCCGGATCACGTTTTTTTACCGAGAACTCCTCCGACTGCGTTCCTTTGCCCGCGAAACGACCGCCGACCGCAGCCAGAAGCCAGATAGCAAGAAGGAGATTGATGGCGACCAGCAGGAATTTCATTTTTTTCCTCCGTTCTGCTCGGTTGTGCTCCCGTCGAAACCGATGATCCGGATTGCGCCACTGAAGTTCAACGTCTGCACCGTCGTTCCGGTCGTTGTGGTGGAGTCCGGGCGGCCGCGAACCGGTTCCGGCCGCAGATCAAGCCGCCGCCAGGACAGCGCTGGTTGAATTTGCTGGATCTGCGCCAGAAACGCGGTAATGACTTCCAGTGTGCCGGTGGTGGACAGGTCGATTTCCGCATAATAAAGATCGTTGTTGATCCGGGTCGTCCTCACCGAGCCTAGGCTGTTCAGTTTCAACTCCGCGGCACTCGCGGCCTGCTGGATCAGATTGCGCAGTTCGGTATCGACAATGCCGTCACGATCTTCGCGCCAGCTGCTGTCCAGCAAAACCTTATAACGTGCCTTGAGTTCGTCCGCCGTCTTTGCGCGCGCCCGGAGGGTGGTATTTTGCCGCTGTAAATCTTTTAACTCTTTTTCGGTACGATCGATCCGTTCCGCGCCCGGTACAAACCCGATGAGCGAACCGGCAAATTGCCAGAACAGGATAAGCCAGACCAAAGCCAAACCGGCAAGAGCGAGAATCAATTTCCCACGACTGGTTTTAGCAAAGGCTTTGAATTTTGCGTTCATTACGGCGCCTCCTCTGCGGAAACCAGTTTCAGGGTAATCATCGTTACCGTATCTCCCATTCGACGCTGTTGCAGCTGACTGACCTTCCAGTACGGCAACCGGCGCAGAAGCGCGGGAAGATCTAGATTTTCCGCCTCGCTCTGCAACATCAAGTCAAGGCTCGACTCACTCCAGCGCAAGCTGGAAACCAATACATTGGAGGGTAAAATTGCAGTCAATGCCGCCAGTTTCGCCAGCACGTCCGGTTCTCCGGCACGTAAATTGACCACGCGGGAGAGTTCGCGCTGTTCTTTTTCCTGCGCTTTCAATCTGCTGTTCAGCTGGGTATTCTCTGTTTTGAGACGGTCGCGTTCATCGGCGAGTTGACTGTACTCGCTGTAATTGCTGCGCCACCCTCCCGCAGCCATCCAGAGGTAATTGAGCGCCAGGAGCGCCACAAGAAGCGCGGTAATTCGCAACTGATTGCGAAAACGGCGCGGGCGCAGCGTCGAAGGCAGAAGCGCCAACGCCTTTTCCTGTTGACGAAAAGTCGGCGTCACGATCAGGCGGGCCGCCAACAGGCACTCCATAAACTCCTCGCTGCGGAAATTGCCTTCCGCCGGAAACTGAAACTCCGAACGAAAAATCGCTGCCCACGCCTCGCTGTTCGGATTTTTCGGACTCTGCCGCCACTCCCCGTCGGCAAAGCCGAAATCGGGATCGATCCGCGGCAGATCCATTGCGGGATCGCCTTCACGGATGGCCAACAGCGGATAGAGAAACTCGTCCGCTTTCCCACCCGCCTGAGTCAACATCGCGGCCGGCAGTTCCAGAGAGACACCCGGAATCGCATAGACATTGACCGGAACATTGCCTTCCGCATCCGCATCGTTTGCAAAAAACTGAAAATGACAATCGTCAGGAACGACCGGAAGGCGTTGCGGCAACTCAAATCCCAGCGCCTCGCGCCGCGCCTTCGGCGACAGCTCGATGGAGGCAAACCGGAAAAAGATCCCGCCATTCAACGCCCCGGTCAGATAGAGCGGGCACTCTCGCCCCCGGCCGAGTTGCCGGAGCATTTGTTTCCAGGCCTGCGCCGGATCGTTTGCATCGATGGTGACGGAGGCCGCACGCTCGATCGCATATTGCGCCTTCCGGCGGCGGAACAGACATCCGCGCACCGATACGGCATCAAACGCAAGCACCGCAAATTCTCGAAAGTTACCGCTCTGTTTCATCATGTGTTCCGAAGTCCCATTCCGGTTATTTCGTTTCGGCAGGAGCTTCGGCGGCTTTTTCGCTCTCCAGACGCTTTCTCAACTCCTGCATCTTTTTGCGGGCGGCATCGCCGTCGGTTTTGCGAAGTTCGTCGATTTCAGCCATTTCCTTCGGGAATTTCCGGCGAAGTTCCTGCATCGGGTTGCTGCGCGGCGGCTGTACGGCCGGACCGCGATCCGAGCCGGGAGCGCCCCCCATGCCCATGCCCGGCCCCATTCCTCCGCGTCCCAGCGTAACGCCTGCTCTTTCGGCCAGTTCACGCAGTTTGCCGAAGGCGGCCATACGATCGGTTTTCTGAAGTTCTTCAATCTCGGCCATTTCCTTCGGGAACTTCGTTTTCAATTCCGCGAGCTGTTCCGCATAGGTTTTGGGCAATTCAACCCCGGCTTTTTTGGCCAACTCCTGAAGTTTCGTATCGGCTTCGGCGCGAATCTTCTCGATTTCCGCATACTCGGCGGGGAACTGCTCTTTGAGCTTCGCTTCGGCTTCGGCACGCGGGTCACGGCGATCCATGCTGCGTCCTCCACGCTCTCCGCGCTCCCCGCCCTGACGCATGCCGCGTCCACGTTCGGGGGGAGTGTTGGGGGTGGTTTCATCCGCGGCAATCGCAGAGAAGACAGTCAATGAAGAAATAACGGCTCCGGCTAACAGGGTAATCTTTTTCATGTTCACGGCTCCTTGGTTGTTGCATCCATTCGGGGTTTCGTATCAGCCTGCAATCGCGGCTACATTCAACTTAACGAAAGCCCAACGCCCTTTATTGTACCGGGCACAAGTAAAATATGGCGCTTTCGACGGGAAAAGTCAATCCGCCATATCATATTTGATTAAAAAGTCGGAATTGTCTCTCTTTTTTTATGAATCATCTCCATCCCCGGAATCCGTTTTCAGAGTATAATATGAGCAATGACAAAATCACGCACAACCGAAAGGATTTTGAAGATGAAACCGTTTTCTCCCATTGAACCGACCGCAGTAAAACTGACCGACCCTGTTTTTGCAGAGCGAATCAGCGCTTGCCGGAAAGCGACGATTCCGTCTTCAATCGAAAAATGTCGCGACACCGGCCGGATCGACGCCTTTCGCCTCAATTGGAAGAAGGGCATGCCGAATGCGCCGCATATCTTCTGGGATTCCGACTTCGCCAAGGTTCTGGAAGGCATGGCGCTGATGCTGGCGCAAAATCCGGATGACAAGGAATTGGACGCCGAACTGGATTCCTATGTCGATCTGGTCATCTCTGCCCAGCAACCGGATGGTTACCTCAATACCCACTTTACCGTCGTCGAACCGGACAAGCGCTGGACGAATATCTTCGACTGGCACGAACTTTACTGTGCGGGGCATCTGATGGAGGCTGCCGTCGCCCATTATCGTGCCACCGGGAACCGCAAATTTGTAGACTCTCTCGGACGCTATGCCGACTACATCGCCACTGTATTCGGCACAGAAGAAGGAAAAATTCATGGCTACCCCGGCCATGAGGAGATCGAGCTTGCACTTTGCAAAATGGCCGATGCGACCGGAGAGAAAAAATATCTTGATCTGGCTAAATACTTTGTCGATGAGCGCGGCAAAGAACCGAATTTTTTTGTTCAAGAAGATCAGATGCGAAATTCCACGTATGGTTCCGAGGCGCTTGAAAATCGCCAGGCACATAAGCCGGTGCGGGAGCAAACCGATGCGGTTGGTCACTCTGTGCGGGCTCTTTATCTCTATATCGGAATGGCTGACGTTGCAATGCGGACCGGCGACAAAGGATTGCTGGATGCCTGCCGAACACTCTTCGACAGCGTTGCGGAAAAACGGATGTATCTGACCGGTGGCTGTGGTTCTTCGCGTTTGGGAGAGGCGTTCACTCTTGACTATGATCTCCCGAATGAAACCGCCTATTCTGAGAGCTGTGCCGCAATGGCATTGGTTCAATTCGCCCGCCGGATGGCCGACGCCACCGGAGAGGTGCAATATGCCGATGTGATGGAACAGGCACTTTACAACAACGCCATCTCCGGGATTTCTCTCGACGGAACACATTTTTTCTATGCGAATCCGTTGACGGTTTCTCCGACCCTGATCACCGCCGGACATGTCATGCCTGAACGCCAGCCATGGTTCGGCTGCTCCTGCTGTCCGACCAGTTACTGTCGCTTCTTGCCTCAGGTCGGCGGCCTGGGCTGGTCGGTTCGTGACGGGGAACTGCGTTGCAATATTCCGGCCGCCGGGCAGGTGAAATCCGGAAACATCGAGCTTAGCGTCTCCGGGCGTTACCCCTATGACGGCGCAATTGGATTTGAGATCATCTCCGGCGGAGAATTCACGCTCAGCATCCGAATCCCGTCATGGTGCGCCAACTGGAGCGCCACGCTCAATGGCAAAACGCTGAACGTCAAAGCAGAAAACGGTTACCTCTCCATCACTTGCGCCTGGGCAAAGGGCGATCGCGTCGATCTTGTTCTTGCTCTTGCCATTGACGTGGTTCGCGCCAATCCGAAGGTTACGGCCAACGCTGGAAAAATCGCTCTGATGCGCGGCCCGGTGGTTTATGCGTTGGAGAGCCTCGACAACCCGGGCAACATCCAAACGTTGATTGTTCCGGCCGAGCAGGAGTTCCGGCTCGGAGAGGCAAAGGGGTTGAATAATATCCCCGCCATTCTCGGCGAGGCACTGCGTGAGACAGATGAGTCAGGCGGGCGCCTCTACTATCGCCTGCGCTCTCCGAAGCGGGAAAAAGTCGCGCTGGTCGCCATCCCCTATGCTCTGTGGCAGAATCGAGGCAAGGCAGAACTCGCCACCTGGCTCCGCAGCAACTGATTTTCCTTGCTTTCTCTCCGCATCCCCTGCCCTTTCTTCGGGTCAGGGGTTTTTTCTGTGTTTCTCCTTGAAAATCCTCAGAAGCAGGAGTACAATAGACATGAAACAGTTTCAATTACAAAAAAAGGTGGCGCCATGAACCATACTCTGAATTTCAGTCGAACCGTCCGAATCGGAGGAACATACGACGTCATCGTCGCCGGCGGCGGCCCGGCCGGATGCGCAGCCGCGATTGCCGCGGGACGATCGGGAGCAAAAGTACTGCTGATCGAGGCGACCGGAATGCTTGGCGGCATGGGCACGGCCGGATTGGTTCCGGCATGGTGTCCGTTTTCCGATAAAGAGAAGATCATTTACCGCGGCGTCGCCGAAGAGGTGTTCCGGGCGGCGGGGACTCCGGTGACCCACCCCGACCCGGCGCATCTCGATTGGGTTCCCATTGACGCGGAAGAGTTGAAGCGGGTTTACGATGATCTTACCGAACAAGCCGGAGTGGAAGTAAAACTCGGCGTTCAGCTCGCCGCAGTGGAAATGCGCGACTCCCGCAATATCGATGCGGTAATCACCTCCGGCAAAGACGGGCTGCTCGCTTGGCGTGCTGCGGTTTATATCGACGCAACCGGCGACGGCGATCTTGCCGCATGGGCCGGAGCGGAATGCGAACAGGCGGACGAATGCCAGCCGGCAACCCACTGCTTCCATCTCGGCAATGTCGACATCGACGCATACCGGAGCAGTCAGTCGCTGCATAGCAACAATCCGGAAAGCCCGGTCTATGCGATGCTGAAATCAGGACGCTTCCCGTTGCTCTCCGACGCACACTGCTGTCAAAGCGTGCTTGCTCCGGGGTTGATTGGATTCAATGCGGGACACTTATGGCAAATCGATTCCACTTCCAGCACCAGCGTCAGCGGCGGCCTGCGCCACGGACGGCGCATGGCGGCGGAATATCTGCGGGCTCTTCGCGAGTTTGTGCCGGAAACGTTCGGCGACGCCTATCTGGCGGAAACAGCGCCCCTTCTCGGCATTCGCGAGGGACGCCGGATCGTCGGCGAATACCGTGTCGTGGCGGAGGATTATGTCGAACGCCGGACTTTCGATGATGAGATCGGACGAAACGCCTACTACATCGACGTCCACGGTTGCCGCAAAGAAGAAATCGGCAGGAACAACCAGTTCCTGAAAAAATTTGAACGTTACGGCAAAGGGGAGAGCCATGGCATCCCATACCGCTGTCTTGTACCGCGCGACCTGGATAACGTTCTGGCGGCGGGTCGCTGCATCTCCAGCGACCGCCCCGCGAACGGGAGTTTGCGCGTCATGCCGGTCTGTCTGGTGACCGGGCAAGCGGCAGGGACGGCGGCGCAATTACTGGCCGCCTCCCCCGGCACGACGGCCAAAGGGTTGGATACCGGAAGGTTGCGTGAGGAATTGCGAAAAAACGGTGCCTACTTCCTGTAACCGCGGTTACTGATGCTGCTTTTTGCCTTCTTCTTCGCGCTTACGCTTGGCACGCGCCTTGAGAAACGCTCGGCGCTGGCGGTGGTCGGAGATCAGAATGATCAGGCAAAGCAAGCCCGCCACCAGAAAGCCGAACATGCCGATCGCCGACGTGTTCTCGCCCCAATATGGCGGAATCTTGGCCACCACCAATAAGGCGGAGCCGACCAGCAAAGCGGCGACCAATAGAGAGCGCGACAGCCGTTCTCCAGTGATATAGAGCGTTTCCTCAATGTCGTTCAATCGGTGATGCTCCACGCGAAGCGTCAGCTCTCCGTCCTCGAATTTTGCCGCGACGTTGCGCAGCACTGCGGGGAGCGCCTCCAACGCCAGGAGATTGTCACCGAGATTGTCGATAAAGCGCCGGATGTGCGCACGCGGATCCATGCTTCGCAACTTCATCTTTCCGATAAACGGGCGTACCAGCTCCACGATCTTCAACTGCGGATCAAAACTGCGCCCGACATGTTCAATGGTAATCAGCGCTTTGAACATCATGTAGAGATTCGGCTTAAGCGCCATCTGGTATTTGTCGAAAAGCTTCATCAATCGCTCCAGAATACGGGCGACGCTGATTTGCTCTAACGGCAGATTGATATTTTCGTCGATCAAGTCGGAGGCGTCGCGCTCCAGCTCCACCCGGTGTCCGGAAAATTTTCCTCCGGTCGTCATACGGAGCGCAAAGTCAAGCATCTGCGGAATATCCCCGTTCAGCATGTTGTCGATCACTTTGACGAAATAATGCCGTTCCAACGCGCTGACCCGCCCCATCATGCCGAAGTCGATAAAGACAAGGGTATTGCCCTTCATCAGGAAAATATTGCCGGGGTGCGGGTCCGCATGAAAGAAACCGTATTCAAAAATCTGGCTCATCATCGAATTGACGCCCACTTCGGCCAACAACTTCAAATCGTATTCGGCCGCTTTCCCGGGGTCGGCCAGAACCTTGGAAACTGAGTCGCCGTAAATCCGCTCCATGGTGATGACTTTTTCGCCGGAAAGCTCAGGAAACACCTCCGGCGTCTTCATATGCGGCCGTTCAGCCATGTTTTTGCTGAACAACAGAAGATTCGCCGCTTCGGCTCGGTAATTCAACTCCCGATTGAGCGAATAGGCGAATTCGGAAACAATCCGGGTCGGCTCCAGCCGGGCGAACGCCTCGGAGTACTCTTCCATCTTCTCCGCAATAAAGCGCATGATTTCAAGATCGGTATGCACCGTCTGTACAATGCCGGGACGCTGAACCTTGACAACCACATCGATCCCGCTCTTCAGCTTGGCGGTATGAACCTGCCCGATGCTGGCCGCCGCCAGCGGTTTGTAATTGAATTCGGCATAAAGCTCCTCCGGCGGCTTTCCGAATTCCGCCAGAATGATCGCCTTGACTTCCTCGCCGGGGAACGACGGAACATTCTCAGTCAATTGCGTCAGTTCATCCGCATACGGCTGCGTAATCAGATCCGCGCGGGTGGAGAGAATTTGCCCGAGTTTGATGAACGTCGGACCGAGTTCCTCAAAAAGCATGCGGAGTTTTTCCGGCCGGGAATAATGTTTTTCCGCCGCCTTCCCGCGTTTGCGCAGCCAGGAAAATTTGTAGTTGGGGTAAACACTTTCGGCAAGATCGCTGAACCCATAGCGCCCCATCGTCTCCATGATTTTCAGGAAACGCCGGATGCTACGGTAATCCCGGCCAGGCCCGGCCGGCATGATGTGCTTCAACATGATCGTACCCTCGCGTTTCTCTTGGGGTTTATTTCGTTTTTTGCTTTTCTAATTCTTCCAGCCGCTTCGCTTCGTCCTCTGCCGAATGAACCGAAACAGCGAAAACCGGACTCTCGACCTGAACCGATTTCAAATTCAACTTCGCCTTTACAAAGAAACGACGTTCTTCCCCGCCCTGAATCCGCATGGCGCGCACAATCCGAAAGTTGCGATTGACCACCACCTGATTGCCGGGCGCCAGTTCCAGAGGAACACGGAAATCAGGTTTCTTGAGCTGTTCCTCTGTCTTCTCCAGCTCCAATAAAATCCATGCGTCCTCAACAGGATCTTCTTCTCCCGGCAGCCAATGCTGGCAGTAGAGTTGAATATTTTCCGGTTCATATGCAAACCATTCAGGAATCCGTACCGGAACCGTGTCGACATTTTGGATCGAGAACGCCAGCGTTGCTTCCTCCCCCGCCACCAGCTCCCGGTTGCTCTCAAGATTGATTGCCAGGCGGTAACGCTCCAGCGGCGCATATTCCGGCAGCGGGAGAGAGCCGCTCACAAACCGCTGTTCTTTCGACTCCACCTTGTATTGTACGCAGCCGCTCAGAAAAGCCGTGGCGCACAACGCGATTCCAGTCAAAATCAATCCTCTCATAACCACCCCTTTGGTTTACCGTAATTCGGTAATTTGTTGCAATAATTTCATTTTCTCAGCCGGGTCCGCGGTTTCGCGCAACCGTGCCATCAATTCGCCCCGACTTTCCCGGCTGCGGAGGCGGCGCAGTTGAGCCACCGAATCCTCCAACGCTTTCTCCGGGTCTGCAAATTCTCGATGTTCAAACATCACTCGATTCACGTCCGGATCGGGCGTTTCAAGCAGCAAATCGGCAAGAATCGCCTCCGAACGCGCATGTTCACCATTCAGCGCCGCCTCGATGACCGTGTTCAATGCCCGGCCAACCGGTTCTTCGTGTCCCAGTTCCTCCGGCGAACAAAGCCCGGACAACCGCCGAGCCACGTCTTCCGAATTCAAAGACAACGCCAGCAGCGTAAGAAGAGCCGAGGAAAGTCCCTGCGTAAGCGGCGAAACCATTTCCTGCCGTCCGCCATCCGCCATACGTCGCGATTCTTGCCGAGGCGACGGCGCAGCCTGATAATCCACTTGCCGCATTCCAGCCTGCACCCGACGAAGTTCCGCATAGAACGCATCTTCGCTGATCCGCAAACCGGCGGCGGCCTTCTGGATATAAAGCTCCAGCTCCACCTGGCTGGAGATTTGTAGCAGATATCCGGCCACTTCGGCGGCAGCATGCCCCCGGCCGGCGGGAGCATCCAGATTATGCCGCTCCGGCAAAGAGGCGATCAGAACGTCGAGCCAGGAAACCGCATTTTCCACCACCTCGGTCACTGCTCCTGCGCCGCCATTGCGAAACAGTTCATCGGGGTCCTTCCCGCCCGGAATCCGAATCACCCGTATCTCCATCGAAAGCGGCAACAGAATTTTCGCCGCCCGCAGGATCGCTTTCTGTCCAGCCGCATCCGCATCAAACGCGAGAAAAATCCGGTTTGCGTACCGCTTCAATATCCGTGCCTGGTCTTCCGCAAAACTGGTTCCTTGCGGAGCAACCGCACACTCGAACCCGGCACGATGAAATGCAATGGAATCCAACTGCCCTTCGCAAAGAATCGCCATGTTCTTATCGGTCATCATTTTACGCGCCAGCGGCAACGCATAGAGCAAATTCCCCTTTTTGAATATGGGGGTCTCCGGCGTGTTGATGTATTTCGCCGCAACCGGCTTTGCTTCGAGAGAGCGGGCGGAGAAGCCGACCACCCTTCCCTGTTCATTGGTGATCGCAAACGTAAGCCGGCCTTTGAAGTGGTCGAACAATCGCCCGGTTTCTTCCTTGCGCCGAACGATGCCGGACTCCACCAGATCGTCGTCGCTATAGCCAAGCGAGCGCCCGTATTCCAGACAGGCCGACCATTCGTCCGGAGCCGCGCCCAAGCGAAACTTCTCTGCCACGTCACGCGGGATTCCGCGCTGGATCAGATATTGCGTCGGCGGAGAATTGGGATGCAAAAGCAGCGTACGCTCGAAGAAACAGCAAAAATCCTCGTTGATCCGATAAAGCCGTTCACGAAGATCAGCGCGTCGGCGTCCCTCGGCCGGGTCAAGAGAAGAGGTGTTTTCAGGAATCACCACTCCGACCCGCGACGCAAGCATGTGCAGCGCGTCGGAAAACCCCACATTTTCACGATCCATGAAGAAGCGGAACACATCGCCGCCCTTCCCGCATCCGAAGCAGTAAAACATCTGCCGCGCCGCGTCGACATGAAACGAGGGCGTCTTTTCCTGATGAAACGGACACAGCCCCTTGTAATTGTTGGTTCCCGCGCGTTTGAGCGGAACGAAACTCCCGACCAAATCAACGATATCGCATCGGGTCCGGATCTCTTCGATCACATCTTTGGAAACGCCGAACGCCATGGCTCCACGCTCCTTCCCTGCATTGTCGCGTTATCGCGAACGGGCGAGCCGCGCCGTGACTTCTGCCGCCAGCGTGGCGTACTCGGCATCATCTTTGACCTGATTCAGAAACGCCTGATAGAATTGCGTTGCCGATCTCCGGTTGGAAGCATAACGGTCAAAGAAGGTTCCGATGTTGTAAACGACCATCGGATTCTTGCGATCCAATTGATACGCCTGCGTGAACGACTGCCGGGCGGCGTCGGCGTTACGACCGCGCGCTTGCGCGATTCCGAGCAGATTATGAAACGCCGGATCGGAATTGATGGTCGGATCGGCCCGGCGCAACATCTCCAGCCAGGTTACGGCGGAGGGGGAGCCTTGAGCCACCAGCGTATCCGCAAGCAATACCAACGTATTGCGATCCTTAAAACGACTGAGCGTCGCGGCGCGGGTCAGCGCTTGAAGCGCATCGGAGTAGCGTGCGGGGTCCTGCGCATAGAGCCGACCGAGCGTATATTGAGCCGCGAAATTCTCCGGATTGCGCGCCGCCGCCTGACGGGCAGCGTCAAGCGCCGGATCGCGGTCGCCAAGCGCATCGTGCGCCACCGCTCGCAAGATCAATGCGGAAACGTTTTCCGGTTCCAGAGAAGAGGCGCGATTCGCCAGCCGGAGCGTGGCCTTCCAATTGCCGTTTGCTCCGCGTTCGGCGCCTGCCTTCAGGCACTCTTCCGCAGTGGACGGGCCGCAACCGGTCAAAAGAAAAATCGAAACCGCCGCAACGGCGACTCCGCAAATCCAATGTTGTCGTTTTCTCATAAGTTCCTCCTCGCTATATCATGATTGAAGGCAATTAAGCCTGTTTTCTCCATGCCGAAACCGCCAGTCCAAGTAAATAGACCAGTGCAGCCAATACTACAATCGCCGGGCCGGAGGGCAAATTAAATTGAAAACTCGCCAGCAACCCTGCCACGACAAAAAAACAGCTCAACAGGGTCGACAACAGCATCATCGACCACAGGTGCCGGGTAAAACATCCGGCCGTCGCCGCCGGCAAGGTCAGCAACGCAATCACCAGAATGATCCCGACCACGTTGATCAGCAACACGATCGCCATGGCGGTCAGAATCAGCAATGCGAAATAAATCAGACGAACCCGGACGCCGCGCAATTCCGCAAACGTTCCATCGAATGACATCGCCAGAATATTGTTGTAAAAAAGCAACGTCGGGACCAGAATCAGCAGATCAATCCAGACCGTCATCCAGACCTCTTTCTCCGTCAGCAGAAGAATGTTGCCAAAGAGATAACCTTGCCAATCCACATAGCCGCGCGTCCAATTCAAAAACAGCAGTCCGATCGACATCCAGAGCGCCCATACCACATTGATGATCGTATCTTCACGCTCACGGGCGTAAAGATTCACCATCCCTACCACCACCGCGGCGGAAACCGCTCCGACAATCGCACCCAGCAACGGCGACACCCACGGCAGCAACGCCTGCTGCAGAAAAAGCGCCGCGCCGATTCCACCGAGTGCCGCGTGAGCTGTCGCGCCGGCAAGAGAACTGATCCGCCGGGTCACCACCATGGTTCCGACGATTCCCATCGAAATACTGGCCAACGCGCCAACCAGCAACGCATAACGCAAAAACGCCAATTCGGGACGGGTGAATTCCTGCAATAAATTCATTTGCAACACTCCTTCCCCGACTCCGGCGGCTGGTGTTCGCAATTGCAGAAGCAAGCGTGATCATGTTTAATCATCTTCACTTCATGTTGATAAACCTCATTCGCCGCCTCGGCTGAAAAACTGGCCGCTTCATGCGTCGTCACACGGCGGTTGACACAAATAATCTGATCAACCTCCCGGTTGACAAACCCAAGATCGTGCGAAACCGTCAGCACCGTCATGCGACGGCGAAGTACATTGAGTGTTCCGTAAAACTGTTCTTCCGCGCCGGGGTCGATGTTGGCGGTAGGCTCGTCCAGCAGCAGCAAACTCGGCTCACATGCCAATGCGCGCGCGATCAACACCCGTTGCCGTTGCCCGCCCGACAAGGCGGAGAAACTACGCGGAGCCAGATCCGCGATTCCCATCTCTTCCAGTGCGGAATGCGCCGCAGTACGATCCGCGGCCGTATAGCGTCCCCAGAACCCTCGTCGCATACGACCCATCAGAACAACCTCCAGCACGGAAACCGGAAACGCTGCATCCAATTGATGATACTGCGGCATATACCCGACCAGCGGTCGCGCCGCGGCAGGATTGACGCCAAACACCTTGACGTCCCCTTTTTGCGGAGATAAAAGCCCGAGGATCAGTCGCATCAGCGTACTTTTTCCGCCGCCGTTGGGGCCGACGATGCAACCGGAGTGTCCGCGCTCAATCCGTAAATTCACATCCTCCAGCGTCCAACTGCCGGGATCGTACCCGAAGCAGACGTTGGAGAATTCAACCACGATCGGAGAAGAGGCATCGATCGGCATCATTTCTCCCCGCCGGCGACAAAGCCCTCTTTCAACGCATCGGTCATCGCATGAATATTGGCTGGAATATCCGCGGCAAGCGAATCCAGTCCGGCGACTTTGCCGTGGATCGCATTACTCAATGCCCGTGCGCTGCTCGGATTGAATTGCGGTTGCACGAAAATCACTGTAACCTTGCTCTCCTTGGCCCGCTGGATCACTTCAGCCAGCTGCGCCGGGGTCGCTTCGCGTCCGCCAAGCTCGATCGCCACTTGCTTCAGCCCGATCGATTTGGCAAAATAACCGAATGCCGGATGATAGACATAGAATTCCCGTCCGGCATATGACGCAAGCTCGCGCTCGGCGTAGGCCTGACTCTCCGCCAGTTTTCCCTTCACCGCCGCAAGGTTCTTTGCATAAACCGCAGCGCCTTCGGGATCGGCTTGCGAAAACGCTTTCGCAATATTCTCCGCCATCACAACCGCATTGTGCGTCGAAAGCCAGACATGAGGATCCAATGCCCCGTGCGCATGCCCCTCGGCACAGGCGTCGCAGTTTTCATGCTCCTTGCCATCGGCGTCGTGATTGTGATCGGCATGGTCGTGGTCGCCGTCTTCATCGTCATGATGATGCGCGGTGTCGAACGGAATCCGCTCGACGCCTTCGCTGACATCAACAACCCGTGTTCGCTTCCGGTCAACGGGGCGACTGACGAGGTTCTCGAAGTTCATTCCGGTAGTGAAGAAAAATTTCGCCGACATGACGCCGCGAATTTCGCCCGGCCTTGGGGAATAATCGTGAGGGCTGCGCCCCTCGGGCAGCACGGATTTGGAATCGACACGTTCGCCACCGACGGCGGATGCGAGATAAGCAACAGGCGGAAGACCGCTGTAAACGATCATGCGCCCGTCGGAATCTGCTTTTTTCTCCTCACCGCAACCGGCAAAAAGAAGAGCCGCCATCACCGGCAACGCCAGATGAAGGATACGGAATCGCATTTGTTGGATACCCTCTTAACTAAGATTAACGTTTGTTACCATTTAAGATAGGTTCTCCGTGTTTCAAAGTCAAGTCCCAAACCATTTTTTCCCGTGATCTCTGGAGTTTTTTTGAAGCCCCAACTTGAATTGAGATGATTTACGGTGTATAGTCTACACATAATTTTGCATTTATTCGGTTCTAAAGCCATATCAGAAAACAGGAACATATGAAGAAGATCTTTTTGACCGGAATTACCGGTCTCGTTGGCAGTGCCTTTGTCGTAGCATTGTTGCGTGAACGGCAGGATTGTGAATTCGTCTGTCTCGCACGCAAGAATTCGGTGAAAAGCGCGCTGCAACGAACAGAGGAAATCCTCCGCGACGAATGCCTCTTCAATAATTGTCCCGAATTGGCCGACATGATTCTCTCCAAGGTCAGTGTGATCGAAGGCGACGTTGTCGACCTCGATCCGGTCGCAATGGCGGCCGACCCGCTGCTCAAAGGCGTCAACTGCGTGTTTCATTGCGCCGCCGACGTGAACCTCGGGCAGGACCCGACCGGACGCACTTACCAGATCAATTTCAACGGCACTCAAAACGTCGTTGAGCTGGCAAAACTGCTCAAAGTCGACGAGATCCATTATGTCGGAACCGCTTATATCGCCGGGAAACTGGTTGGAACCGCAATTGAGGACAAGCCTCTCGACAGCGGCTTCCACAATCCTTATGAAGAGAGCAAGTACAAAGCCGAAATGCTGGTGCGTGCGTCGGGAATTCCGTTCTCGGTCTATCGTCCGTCCATCATTACCGGCCGTCGCTCCGACGGGCGGATCCGCAAACCGCTGGCATTCTACCGAATTCTGGAATTCCTTGGCAAACTCAAAAGCCATCGCTGCTCGAAACTGAAGCTCGATCCGACGAATGTCGTCAATCTCGGCGTCAACTTTGCAACGATTCCGTCTGAACACGTCTATTTTGTTCCGATCGACTACGTGCAGGAGGCGATCACCGCCCTCTTCCAGCAGCCGGTCGCCAATACCGCATATCACATTACCGGCGAAAGCCCGCTGACCACCAAGCAAATTCAGCAGGCCATCTGCGGTGTACTCCGCCTCGATGGCGTGGAAGTGGACCCGGATGCGGATTCCCCGGATGTTGACAACAAACTGATGGGGCGTTTCCTCGGAGATCTCTTCCCTTATTTCTCATCCGACATCGTGTTCGACCAGAGCAATGTTCGCAAAGCGCTCGGCAACAAGATTCTGGATTGGAAATACGGCACGGAAGGCCTTGAAGTGCTGATTCGTTCTTACTACAAAGACTATTTCCCGAACGTCGAGTGGCTCCAGAAGCTGGCGGCAACTCCGTTCGGCATGCCGGTGAAGTAAGCTCCGGTAAAGAAAACAGAAAGCGGCCACGGCATTTTTTGTCCGAAGCCGCTTTTTTTATTCCAGATACAATTATGGTTATTGATTTTCATGCTCATTTTTATCCGGACAAAGTGGCGGCCAAAGCCGTCGAGGGCTGCTCGCCGCGATTGCAGGCGTTTACGGATGGAACGCGCGCCGGGCTTGAAGACGCCATGCGTCGCGCCGGGATCGATCTCTCTGTTTGCCTCACTGTGGTGAATTCTCCCGCCAACAGCGCAAACATCAATGCGTGGGCGGTACGGGAGAACACGTCGCCGTTGATTATGACCGGCGGCGTACATCCGGCGGAGGAACATCCACTGCAAACCCTCGAGGCCATCGCCGCGGCGGGACTTCCGGGAATTAAGGTGCATCCGGAATTCCAACAATTCCGATTTGATGATGAACGTTTTTTTCCGATCTGGGAGCGCTGTGAAGAGTTGGGGCTGTTCTTGATTACCCATGCGGGGTGGGACGCACTGTTCGACCCGCCCTATCATACAAACCCGGAGGCTCTTGCAACGTTCCGCAAGCGATTCCCCGGATTGAAGTTGATCCTGGCGCATCTCGGCGGAATGGCGATGTGGGATGAGGTGGAACAACATCTGGCCGGCGCTCCGGTCTATCTTGATTTGGCGATGGCGACACCGGAATATATCGAGCCGGAACAATTATTGCGGATCATCCGCACACATGGAGCCGAACGGATACTCTTCGGTACCGATACGCCCTGGTACGATGCGGGGAAACATTTGGAAACCATCCGCGCCCTCCCCTTGACGCTGGAGGAACAGGAACTGATCTTTTATCGCAACGCGGCCACGCTCCTCAGGCTTCCGGCAAAATAAAACGGGCCGCGAATCCGTAAATCCGTGGCCCGTGAATTATTTTTTCCTTTTATTCCGTCACGACTTCCGCCTGATGCGCCGCAATGATTTCATTCGCCACTGCCGGCGGCACCGGCTCATAGCGGACAAAATTCATCTGAAACGAACCGCGCCCCTGTGTCATGCTACGCAGCTCGGTAGCGAATTTCCGCATCTCCGCATACGGCACCTCGGCACTGACAACCTCCATGCCCTCCTCGGAACTCATTCCGAGGATACGTCCGCGCTTGTGGTTCAAATCTCCGGTGATATCTCCCGTGTATGCACCCGGGATATATACATCCACACGCATCACCGGCTCCAGCAAGACGGGTTTCGCCTTGCCGATTGCGTCGCGAAACGCCATGCGGCCGGCAATTTTGAACGCCATTTCATTCGAGTCCACCGCGTGGTACTTCCCATCGTAAACCGAAACGCGGATCCGCTCCACGGCACAGCCAACCAGCGGCCCGTTTACCAGTGTTTCGAGTACGCCCTTCTCCACGGCGGGAATAAAGTTTCGAGGAACCGCGCCGCCAACCACCTCATTGACAAATTCATACCCTGCCTCGTTGGGAGCGATACGAAGATAAACCTCCGCAAACTGTCCGGCTCCGCCACTCTGCTTTTTGTGTCGATAATGCCCCTCGCCCGACGCGGTGATCGTCTCCCGATACGGAACCTTGGGGGTGTTCAAGACTGCCTCTACCTTAAACTGATCCTTCAAGCGTTTCGCCACAATGCCGAGATGCTGGTCACCCATGCCGGAAAGGAGAAGCTCATGCGTCTCCTCGTCCCGCTTAAGCAGTACTGTCGGATCGCACTCCCGAATCTTTGCCAGTCCGGAGGTGATTTTCTCATCATCTCCGCTCTTCATCGCGACAACGGCATAAGACATGACCGCAGCGGGGAAATTGATGCCGGGGAGAGGCGTCTCCGTCTGTATGGCGGAAAGTGTGTCGCCAATGCGGGTGTTTTTCAACTTTGCCACAGCAAAGATGGTTCCCGGCCCGGCTTCTTTGACCGGCGTCTGGCTCTTCCCATTCATGATGAGCAATGTTCCTAGACGCTCTTTCACGCCCTCCTGCGTCAGGTTGTAAACGTCGGAATCCGCCCGGAATACACCGGAAACCGTACGGATGAACGTCAATTGTCCGCTGAAAGGATCGTTGAGGCTCTTGAATACAATTCCGATCGGCGGGCACTCTTCGCCTATCTTTCGCTTAGCGCCATCAACAGTGACATAGTTGAGCGGTGACGGGAAGATTTCCGTTATGGCACTCATCAGCTCTGTGATTCCAATATCCTTGGCGGCACTGCCGGCGAAAACGGGAATGGTGCGTCCGGTCTTGACCGTTTGAAGCAACCCGGTATGAATCTCTTCATTGGTCAACGATTCACCATCTAGATAGCGGATCATCAATTCATCGTCGGTTTCGGCAATCGCGTCGAGCCATAGCGCCTTGCACTCAGCGATATCGTCGGCAATCTCCGCCGGAATATCCTTGTCAAACAAAACATTGACCACACGGCTGAAATTCGCCTCTGAACCGACCGGCCAATAGAGCGGGATAATGACGTTCCGTCCGTGATTGTTTCGCATCTGCTCCAGCGTTGCCTTAAAGTCGGCGCGCTCCCGATCCAGGCGGCTGACAAATCCGAAACGGGGAATTCGGCGTTCTTTGGAGAGTTTCCAAGCCCGCGCCGTCCCCACCTGCGGGCCATCGACGGCATCGACCACCACCAGTGCCGCGTCTGCTTCGCGGATCGCCGCGACGTATTCACCGACAAACTCGCCGTATCCGGGGGTATCGATAAAAAAGAATTCATCCCCTTGCCACTTACAGTTGAGGACGGAAGAATAAACGCTTGCCCGGCGTTCCTGCTCATCAGCCATAAAATCGGAAATCGTATTTTTCGTTTCCACCCCGCCGGGGCGCGGAATGGCTCCGCCCTTGAAGAGCATCTGCTCGCAAAGAGTGGTTTTCCCGCAACCGGAATGTCCGGCGACGACGAAGTTTCTGCACTCGGTAGCTTTGGTCATGGTTCCCTCCTTCATATATGAAATGAACGTGTGGACTGATCGCATGAAAAAAGATGTCGAAGAACTTTCGTTTCGGGTTTCCCTGAAGCTGACTAAACTCTAGCATATTCTATTTTAAAATACAACCCTGAAATTTTATAAAAGGAGCTTTTTTTATTTCCCCATTGTAGAAGAAATGGAGTTATGCTATATTATGTACTTATCACTTCACAGAGAGAGACGAAGAAATGAAATTCGGCGAACGAATTAATCTACATACCCACACCCGGCGATGCAAACATGCGTCCGGCGAGATCGAGGAATACTGTCGAGAAGCGCAGAAACAGGGAATCGCTATTCTCGGTTTCTCCGACCATTCTCCGTTTCCCGACGGTCGTTACCCGCTTTCCCGCATGAACTTCTCCGAATTGCCGGAATATCTTGCCGATGTGGAACGGATGCGCGGCGAATTCCCCAGCCTGACGATCCTGACCGGCTCCGAAGTCGATTACATGCCGTCCATCGGTAAAGCATTTTATGAAGACACCTTTTCCGCGGAAAACGGATTCGACTACCGGATCGTCGGCGTTCACTTTACCGAACCGCCGCTGGAAGGCAACTCGGAGCTCTCCGTGGAGCAAGGAAAAAAATATGCGGAGGCGACCATTTATGCCATGGAATCCGGATTGTTTTCCTATGTCGCGCACCCGGACATGTTTACGTCGCGCTGTCCTCACTGGAGCCCGGAGTGGAAAGCGGTTGCCGCCGATCTGGCTGCTGCCTCCAAGTCATTTGACATACCGTTTGAAATCAATGCTTACGGATTGCGAAAACCATGGATTGAAACCCGCGACGGATTCCGTCCGCAATACCCTCTGCTGCCATTCTGGGAAGTCATGGCGGAACACGGCGTCCGGGCAGTTGTCGGCGCCGATGCCCACCTGCCCGAAGACGTATGGGGGAATACCGGCGAGGCAATTGCATTCGGAGAAAAATTAGGGTTGAAGATAGAGAACCAAGCCGTCGCCGAAGAGATTATCCGGCGCAAACAAGAGCGTTGAATTATGATCATACTGATTGTAAAAAAACTGGCCGCTCGTATTCTATTTCCGGTCCCTTTCACGATTTTGCTTTTAGCGGCAGGGCTAACCTTGCTTCTCTGGCCGAAACGCGGCAAACGTTGCCGCCTTATCGGTAAAGTTCTGGTGTGTTCCGGATTCGTGCTATACTTATTGATGTCGTTGTATGGCAGCCATCTTCTTTCGACGTTGACGCTTCGTTATGCTCCGCTTGACGTCACCAAACTGCCGGAAGAGGACAACTACACGCTGGTGGTTGCCGGCAACGGTTTCTACCCCAACCGGACGTTGCCACCGGAACTACGCTTCAACGACGCCATGTTACTTCGGCTTCATGAAGCCGGGCGAATTGCACAGGAGCTAGAGCAACAGGGAATCGAATACCGTGTATTCGTATCGGTTGTCGCATCGTCGCCGATGTCGGAAAAACGTCAGGCGCTGGAAGCACTTCTCGGGCAATACGGAATTCAACCGGAGCGAATCGACCTCTGCGAATATACCTTCAATTCCAGACAGGAAGTCATTGAATTCTCCAAACAACCTGGCCGAAAAATTCTGATTTCCGAGGCATATCACATTCCCCGGTTGATGCAGCTTTCGGCACGTTACGGATTGAATGCGATTCCGGCTCCGGCAACCTATGGACAGAATACGACGACGATTATCCCCCTGCTGCCATCCGCCAAGGCGCTGGAAGATGGCGAACGAGCCATTTACGAATACCTCGGCATGTTGGAATACCTGATCTTTTAGTTCGCTGCAGAACAAAAAAAACGCCGCGTGGAAAATCAATTCCCACGCGGCGTTCTGTTCGTTTGCTTTTACGCTTTTCGCACCTTGAAGGTACGGATTTCAAACGGCTTAAATGCAAGCTCCACAGTTCCGTCGCGGAACTCGGTCGTCTTGTACTCTTCCCATTCGATCAGGTTGGTTTCAATCAGCTTCACGCTACCGAGCGCGGTATGAAGAGCACACGTCGTCGCACTGCCGGCCGTTTCCACCAGGCGAACAATCAAGTCGTCGCTCTTCTCGGCCTTCTTGACCACTTCAAGCGAAACGCTGCCGCCGGACAGGGAGAACGGAGCCGGGACTTTTGCCGCACGATCCGCAAACGTCAACGGAGCACGATTCAGCTGAACCGCCTCACTCCAGACATTCGACTCGGTCAAACCGCCGGTATGCGGCAGATAGGCGTAGGTAAAGACCTGCATCCCCTGATCGGCATTCCAATCCGGATATTTCGGCGAACGCAACAGACAGAGGTCGAGATTGCCCTGATTGGTGCGGTGACCGTACTTGCAGTCATTCAACAGCGCCACACCGTAATTTGAGGTGGAGAAGTCCACATAACGGTGCCCGACCACCTCAAATTTAGCCATATCCCAACTGGTGTTGGAATGGGTCGGACGCTTGGCGTAACCATATTGGATCTCAAACGCGGCTTCGGAGGTTTGCACCGCAACCGGGAAGTTGACGCGCAACATCCGGCGACTTTCGTGCCAATCCACTTCGGTCGAGAAGTCGAGACGCTTGGAATTAGCGGCAAGACGAACCGTCTGACGGATCGCGGATGCTTCGCCAACCGTCATCTGGAACGACACCACCGACTCCACCGGGCCAGCCGTCACCTTCGAGTGCGACACCGACTCCACTCCCGAGCGTTCTTCACGGTCGTAGAAGAGATCTACGTCCCACGCTTCAAAGGTGTTCGGGCGGTCGACGTAAAGACTGAACACATTTCCGAATTCGCCTTGACGCAACGTTTCACGCCCCGTTTCTTTGTCAAAAGCGCGCACCAGCTCGCCACGGGCGTTGAACTCATAACGAACGAGAACGTTTTCCAGAATCAAGCTGTCGCTTTCCTGAGAGGACACGGCCTGTTTCGCGCCGCGCGTCCAGATCGCGACGCCGGAAGCGGGAAGCGTTCCAAGCGCGCGGCACCCCTGAACCTCTACCGCATTGCCGGCATCGTCGGAGATTTCACAATCCGCCCAATCCGCCGGCAGTTCAACGACATTCGTATACGGCGCGGGAGCCGTATTGATCAGCGTCAGGGTTCCCGGCGCGGAGTCCGTGACAGAGGTCGCTGCTTTGGCGATCAGTTTTTCACAGACGTCATAGAGTTCCGCGTGTTCTTGTTCGGTCACCTGATAAACCTTGCCGATCGAAGAACCGGGAATGATATCATGGAACTGATTGATGAGAAGTGTTTTCCACGCCTTGTCCAGCTCGGCAGCCGGATAATCGGCCAACGGCGCCATGGCGCAGAGAAATTCCGTCGCGGCCAGGAGCTGCTCCAGTTTGCGATTATTGCGCTTGGTGCGAGCCTGAGTGGTCAGCGTACCGCGGTGCATTTCGAGATAAAGTTCTCCGACCCAGCGGCTGAGTTTGTGGTTCTTCACCGCATCGCTGGCGGCCAGACGCGCAAAGAAGCGGTCGGCACGGTCAAACTTCACCTTCGGCAGCCCCTCCATGTCGCGGAACAACAAAGCGCGTTCCAGATGCTCTTCCTTGGGACCGCCGCCACCGTCGCCGATACCGAAGAGGCTGATGAATTCGTCCAGCTGATCGGATTCCTTAAAGCGATCCTGCGCGGCGACCAGTTCGTTCGGTACGACAAACGCATTGTAGGTGTCTTCCGGCGGGAAGTGGGTCAACACTTCGCTGCCATCTAGCCCTTCCCAAAAGAAGGTGTTGTGCGGGAAGCGGTTAAATTGATTCCAGGATATCTTTTGCGTCAGGAAGAAGTCGCACCCCGATTTGCGGATGATCTGCGGCAACGCCGCGGAGTAACCGAATACGTCGGGAATCCAGAGATTCTTCACATCGAAATTGAATTCATCCATGTAGAAGTTCTTGCCGTGCAGAAACTGGCGAACCATCGATTCGCCGGAAATCAAATTGCAGTCGGCTTCGACCCACATGCCGCCCTGAAGTTCCCAGCTGCCGTCGGCGACACGCGCCTTGATCTTCTCGTAGAGCTTCGGATAGTGCTCTTTCACAAACGCATAGTGTTGCGGCTGCGAAGCGCCGAATACATAACCGGGATATTTCTCGATCATGTCGAGCTGGTTGGCAAACGTCCGCGCGCACTTGCGGATGGTTTCCTTCACCGGCCAGAGCCAGCCGGTGTCGATGTGCGCATGGCCGACCGCGCTGACCTTGAGCGCCGAACGGAACGCCGGCAATTTCAGCATCTTCGCCAGCGGGGCGCGAGCGGCGGCGGCATTCGCCGGATTGTCGGCGTAGATATCGACCGTTTCATTCATCGCAGCCAGAAGTTTGCGGCGGCGATAATCGTTTTCGGGCAGCGTGTCAAAATAATTGAGCAATGCTTCCAGCTCGATGCGCATGTGCCAGAGTTCGGTATTGAAAAGTCCGATTCGCATCGTTTTCACCTTACCGGGGAAATAGCCTTCCGGCTTTTCGATCAGGCGGTGCGGTTCATCATCCATATAAACGCCGAAAATCGAATTGGCGGCCGCTTCGATCCAGAGATCAACGTTGCCGTCTTCTTTCATCGTTTCCGGAAAATGGAACAATTCTTTGGTGTAATGAACGTTGAAAAGGCTGTTTCCGGTCACGGCGCAGAGCGGAACGCCGTCCGTGTCGAAAATCAGGCTTTCACCGGAGAGATTGAGCTGAAGAGCCACTGCCTTGCCGGCCCAGGATTCCGGGAGTTTCGCCGTCAGATGGAACCAGGCGCTGTCCCACGCCTCACCCCAGTCGTCATTGAGCGTGATCGGCAGATAATCCAATTTTTCACGATTCTCCCAGGCGACATGATCGGCGGTACGGGCAAACTTCGCCTGCGGCACCAACGTTTCAGCCAACAAATCCGGTTCGCAACGCCGCAGAAAACGGCGGCAGCGATCCAGGTACAAATTCATCTCTTCCTGACGCATGATTTCCCCCTGTGTCTAGCCTTGTAAACAAAAAAACAACCGATTGCATAATAAAATTTGGTATAACATATCACGCCCCCGAAGAAATTCAACTGAAAAACATATTTTCCCGGCAATTACCGCACCTCGGCAAAACGCCCCCGTCGCAACTCCGGCGAGAGCGGCGGCAGCGCTTCCAGCGGCACCTCTCCGCGAATCCTGGCAAGCAGGCTTGCAACCGCTCGCAGCCCAAGCTCCGCCATCGGCATGACGATGGTGGAAGGACGCAATTCAAACTCCGCCAGAATCCGTTCATCGCCACCGCATCCGATAGCGTGGCGCAAGTCGATTTCTCGCGAGGAACCAAGCAAACGGAGGACAACTCCGGTCATGCAGTCATCTGAACAGAAGAATATCCCGGTCGGTCGTGCAGGGCTTTTCCGATAGGCGTCGGCCAACAACTGATAACGCGCGGGATGAAACGGCGCGGGAATTCGACGCGAGGCCGGAATCGCAAACTCGACGCCTCTCAATCCATATGCGCGGACGGCGCGCCGGAATGCCGAAGCACGCTCCGCATATGCGGCGACACCCCCTTCCGGGTTGAATACCGCAACATCGTGATGTCCTTGCAAGCGAAGAAAATCCGCCGCCAGAATCCCCGCGGCGCGATTGTCGCAGGCCAGCTGCCATGGATCGTGATTTTCCGCTTCGGCATGAAGAGAGCAACGGACTACCGGGAGAGATGCAAGTAGCGACTGCGCTGCAACTTCTTCCTCGGCTCTCCAGAATGAACCGAAGACAATCACTCCGTCGCACTCCCGGCGTACGATTGCCGCGGGAAGCTCTTCCGGAGTTTCAGCAAACGCCAGCTGTAGAGCGAGATTTCTGGAACGCAGTCCCTCGATAATTCCTTCCAGAAATGGAGTTCCCCAAGGGCGGTCAAAAAATGCGCGCGGCGAAGATACGCCGGCCAGTAACAACAGAATTCGGCCGGTTCTCACGCCGATCCGTTCCCCGGTTTTCGGCCCCGGACGATGCGGGTTCGGCGCGTATCCGGCTTGATTCACCGCGGTTCGGATCCGGGCGGCGGTTGCCGCACCCACCCGATCCGGACGATTGAAGTAGTTCGACACCGAACTCGGGCTGACGCCCGCCAGTCGTGCAATTTCACCGATTGTCATAGCAACACCCCTCCCCTCTTAATATAAAGCCAAAGAGCCGCATGTAAAATCAATGATTCATTTAAAATGCACTTTTTCAATGTTGCCCCCTTGAAAAAGTGCAATTTCAATATATTCTAAATGTAGAATCGTATTTTATAAATAAAACAAGGCGACATAAAATGGAGAAGCGCTACAGCGCACCGGCAGCGGCAAGCACGCTTGAAGTGCTGGAGTTTATGACGGAAAACCCGGGAGCCTGGGGGCCGACCGAATTAGCGAAGCGGTTGGAATTATCTTCCAACCTCGCCTTCCGGGTATTGAATGTGCTTCAGGAAAAAGGATATGTAAAACGAAATCCGGCCGGACAATATGAATTGACTGCGGGACTTTATTCGCTTGGAATGAAGTTGCAAAATCATTTCGACCTGCGGAAACAGGCGCGCCCGTTTCTGGAATCCCTTGCCGAAGCAACCGGCGAGAGTTGCCAGATGCAGATTCCGGGGGGAGAACGGATGCTTCAATTGGACTTTGTCCCTCCCCCGGCCGATTACTATCTGGCGATTTCGCCGGGTGTCCGGCTTTATTGGCATGGGAACGCGTTCGGGAAAGCGGTCTGGGCATTCCTGCCACCGGAGGAGAGCGAATTGTTGTTTCAGCACAAACTGGTTAAATTGACGCCGAACACCATCACTGATCCAGCAAAGCTCCGGAACGAGCTGGCTGAAATCCGAGAAACCCGTTCTGCCGCCGAATTCGATGAATACGTGCTCGGCAGTTACTGCATCGGCTCGCCCGTCTTCGACGCGACCGGGCGCGCAGTGGCAGGAATCGGAATCACCGGGCTCTCGTCACGATTGAAGAAGTCGGATATCTCAAGACTGCGACGACTCGTCCGCGAATGCGCCGAACAGATCTCCAAAGAATTAGGAGCATAAATCCATGAATTTTCGCAATTCAGTGCTGGAACATCAACGAAATCTGACCCGCTGTGACTGGGACGCTCACCGAGTAGCCTGGGCGCATGCCTGGAAAAAAACCGAAGGGCAACCACTCGAACTTCGCTGGGCCGCTGTCGGAGCGGCACGAATCCAAGACTTGCAATTCACTCATACGAAAGAAGAACCGCTGATCGGCAGAACCGTTCCCGTTCCTCACTCAGAGAAAGAAGAACAGGATGCAACCGAGTACCTGACAAAGCACAATCTCTTTACTCCCGGACAAACCGGCCATGCGGAACCATTTTATGACGACCTTTTCGCGCTTGGCTTCGACGGCCTTCGCGCCAAAGCGGAGTCGATGCCGGGCTTTGTTACCGCAATTGATGGAATCATCTCCATGATTGAGCAGGCGGCAACAGCAGCGGCAACCGAGGAGATGGCCGACCTCTGCCGTCGCATTGCACACCATCCTCCAACGACCTTCCGCGAAGCGATTCAATTGATCTGGTTCGTCACGCTGGCGATTCAGACAGGCGACTGCGTCGCGCTGATCGGCCCGGGGCGCCTCGATCGCAGACTGGGGAAATTTTACGAGGCCGACCGTAAGGCAGAGCGAATCACCCGTGAAAAAGCGCTTCTGTTCATTGAAACACTCTATTTTTTCATCAACTTCTACTGTCCACGTGGATTGGCTTATGCGGTGATGATCTGCGGCGGTGGTACTTACAACGAAATTTCGTTGCTCTCGCTTGAAGCATTGCGCCGCACGCGCCTTGTTTACCCCAGCGTTGGCGTCTGCTGGAGCATCGACACGCCGGATGAGGTGAAGAATCTCGCCGTCGAACTGATCGCCGATGGGATTTCAAATGTCGCAATCTTCAATGATAAATTGATCCAACGCTCCATGATCCACTATGGTGTTCCCGCTGACGACGCGGCGGAATACGTCAACTCCACCTGCGTGGAAATCACTCCCGCCGGTGCAAGCAATGTCTATGTGGCAAGTCCCTACTTTCCGCTCTGTAAAATTCTGCTTGACCACTTGAAAAATTCCAAGGCGGACAATTACAAATCATTCTTAACCGGATATTTAAATTATCTCGGAGAGAAAATCGACAACGCCGCCAAGGAGCAAAATCAATTCCGCAGGGAACGTCGGGAGCGGATGCGCCGCCCGATTCAAAGTCTTTTTACGCTCGACTGCCTCTCGCGCAAACTTGATATCGAAGAAGGCGGGGCACGCTACAATTGGGTGGAGTGCTCCTTTGTCGGACTGGCGAACCTCGCGGACTCTCTGACGGTGATCCGCCGGGAAGTTTTTGAACAAAAGTCACTTACGCTTCCTGAGCTCTGCGACCTTCTCGACCGGAACTTCGAGGGTGCAGAGTCGGTGCGGCAACGTTTTCTGAACCGCTCTCCGAAATACGGGAACGGCGACCGCGAGGCGGATGGGGAGCTGGCGATCCTCACCAATTTCCTCTCCAAGCGTTGCGCGCAACAGAAGGTGGAACCGGATGCCTCGCACTTCATTCCCGGCACATTCTGTTGGGAAATGCACCAGCGGCTCGGAGCGGAATGCGGAGCCACCCCGGATGGACGGCTCGCCGGATTCCCCTTCGCCGACGGCGCGGGCCCCGCGCAAGGGCGTGAAAAAAGCGGTCCCACCGCGGCAATCAACTCGGTGTGCAGCTGGAATCATCTGCCGATGCTGGGAGGAAGTGCGTTCAACCAGCGCTATACCAGCGCAGCGGTCGCAACTCCGGCGACACGGGAAAATTTGAAATGGCTGATTGAAACCTTCATCCAATATGGCGGGTTTGAAACACAGATCAACATCCTGGATGCGGAAACACTCAAAGCCGCCCAGCTCCATCCGGAAGAGTACGCTGATCTCGTCGTCCGGATTGGCGGTTATACCGATTATTTCACCGGGCTCTCGTCTGCAATGCAAGCAGAAGTTATCACGCGCACACAATACAGGGAGGTCTAATTGACGATGAATCGCAAAGCCGCCATTCTTTATCGCCTCGGCGAACCGCTGGCCGCCGGAATGTTCGAGCATGAAAACAGCTCCATGATAGAACGTTACGGCCTTGGCCTGCGCCGTTATTTTGAACACGCCACACCGCCGCCGGACACATCGCGCCTCTACCCTGCGCCAGAAAGCGACGTCTGGAATCTTGCCGGAAAATTCGTCCGTTTTCATTATGCGTTCAGCATCGAAATCGATGCGGATGGATTGCGGAAGCTCGGAACGGAACAGCTAAGTGACCCGTTTGAACGCAATTTGCTTGACCGGATCATTGACGAATTCCGCTATTTTCGCAGCGACTTGATTCCGCCACGCTACGCCATCGGCGGAAACGGCTGGACGCACTGCGTCCTCAACTTTCGCCGCATCCTGAAAGAAGGGCTTGGCTCCTATCGAAAACGGGTTGGCGCGATGCCGAATTCCCCGCTCAAGAAAGGATTGAGCGACACGCTCGCCGGAATCTCCGGCTTTTTGCGTCGCTCTCCGGGAGACATTGCGCGCTGTGTGGAAAAGCCGGCGCGGAACTTCTATACCGCCATGCGGAGTTTCAACTTCATCTTTGCGCTCGAAAGCTACGACTCGGCCGGCCGGTTCGACGATTACATGGGAGAATATTTCCGTGGAGAGCCCGACGCACAAGAATGGGTGGAGGAACTTTATCGAGCGGTGGAACTCCACGGCGGATGGAATTTTCTTCACTCCGCAAAATATCCGGACTTCACCTGCATTTGCATAAGAGCGCAAAAACTACGCCGTCCCAACTCGGGGCTTCTGACCAATTCCCACACGCCGCAAGCCGTCTGGGACGCGCTCTTCGACTGCTGGGGAACGGGTATCCCCTGCCCTTCCGTCTACAACGAGTCCGCTTACCGGGACGGGATTCGCCGTTACACCGATGCGCAGGGCGAGGATCGGGAGCGTTTCGCATTCGGAGGTTGCACGGAGCTGATGTTCGAGGGATGCTCCAACATCGGTTCCACCGAAGGAGGCGTCAATCTGCTGGATATCCTGAACAACAGTACCCCGGCACGCTTCCGTGCCGACATCCGCGCCCATGTGGAAGAGTTGGTCGCGGCAATCAAGCTGAACAGTGAATTCACCGCCCAAAACCGACCGCAATTGATCCGCACCCTTTTTGTCGACGACTGCATCGACCGCAATTGCGAATTCAATGCGGGAGGCGCGCGCTACAATGGCAGCACCATCAACGTCGCGGGACTGACCGATGCGGTCAACAGCCTTGCAGCCATGCGCGGAATCAAAGAGAGGTTCGGCAACGATTCGACCGAAGTGGATACGATTGCCCGCGACCTCTCCCGTTACGTCTTCAAGCTCATTCAACGATATCCGACGCGGCTCGGAGGGCGCGCCTACCCGGGCGTCATTCTGTTGACGACCTACGCGCAGCACGGTTCTTACGTCGACGCGTCCGCCGATGGGCGTCCTGCCGGGGCACCGGTGGTCGACTCGATCGGGGCGGTTTCGGGAACCGACCTGCAAGGACCGACCTCTCTGCTTAATTCCGTGGCGAAACTGCCGGGAAAACTCTGCATCAGCACCCCCGTGCTGAACGTTCGCTTCCCGCGTGCGCTCGCCGCGAACACGGCGCAACGCCCGAAACTTCAGGCGTTGATCAAAGGATTCTTCCAGCAAGGCGGCTTGCAGCTTCAACCCACGCTGGTTGATCGCGAAACGCTGAAGAAAGCGTACGAAAATCCGGATGCGTATCCGAACCTGATCGTCCGCATCGGCGGTCACAGTGAATATTACAATCGCCTGAGCCGCGAACTTCAGCTCGCGGTCTTGAAAAGAACAGAACATACGGTATAATAATCTCAACGTACAAGGAGACATGTCATGAAACCGTTCGTTAACTTCATCCCCACCAAATTTTACTTTGGCGTCGGGCAGCTCGGTCAGCTTGCCACGCTTCCTCTTCCCGGAAAAAAAGCGTTGATCGTCATCACTTCCGGTAAGTCGATGCGAGAATCCGGTACGCTGGATCGCGTCATCAATCTGTTGAAACAGAACCATGTATCCACAGCGATCTACGACAAAGTACAGGCCAATCCCACCAAAGAGCAGATCATGGAAGGTGCCGCGCTGGCAAAGCAGGAAAAATGTGACTTTGTCCTCGGCCTCGGCGGCGGCAGCCCGATTGACGCGGCCAAAGCGATGGCGGTCATGGCGACCAATCCCGGCGACTACTGGGATTACATTAACGGCGGGACCGGAAAAGCACAACCGATTCCGAACAAGCCGCTTCCTATTGTCGCAATCACCACTACCGCCGGAACAGGAACCGAAGCCGACCCGTGGACGGTGGTGACCAACGGCGAAGAGAAAATCGGATTTGGTTATGAGCTGACCTTCCCCGTCCTTTCCATCATCGACCCGGAGTTGATGCTGACTGTTCCGCCGCACTTGACGGCATTTCAGGGATTTGACGCATTCTTCCACGCGGCGGAGTGTTTTCTCGCCAAATGCTCGACGCCGATCAGCGATTTGTATTGCCTGAAAAGCATCGAATTGATCTGTAAGTCACTCCCGGCAGCAGTGCGCGATGGCGAAGACATTGCCGCCCGTACCGATGTGGCATTGGCAAATACGCTTTCCGGCATGGCGGAATCGACCTCCTGCTGCACTTCGGAGCACTCGCTGGCGCATGCCATCAGCGGAATCTATCCGAACGTGCCGCACGGCGCGGCGCTGATTATGATCTCCAACGCATGGTTCAAGTTTCACGCGTTGCGTGCGCCGAAACAGTTTGCCGCGATGGCGAAGATGACGGGAGAGAACGATGTGCTCTCCGCACTGGATAAACTCCAGCGCGACTGCGGTGTCGATGAGCTTAACATGTCCGATTACGGGATCACCCGGGAGAGCCTTCCGGCAATCAACGAGAACGCATGGGAAACCATGGGCGGACTGTTTGAACTCGACCGAATCAAAATGACCAGAGAGGATTCACTGGCCGTGTTGGAGGAATCCTGGCGTTGAACGGAATCGTTTTCGACATCCGTAAATTTTCGATCAACGACGGACCGGGAATCCGGACGGCAGTGTTTTTGAAAGGGTGTCCGTTGCGTTGCCTATGGTGCCATAACCCGGAATCACAGGAATTCCGGCAGGAACTTTCGTTTCTGCCGGAAAAGTGCATCGGGTGTGGCTTCTGTGCACGTGTCTGTCCGAATGGCTGTTTTGAACACGGCAGCTTCGATCGCTCGCGTTGTCGCTCCTGCGGAAAATGCGTCAAGGAGTGTTACTCCGGCGCACGCGAGTTGATCGGGCGCCCCATGTCCATCGACGAAGTACTTGCCGAAGTGTTGAAAGACCGGATTTTTTACGAGAACTCCGGCGGCGGTATGACCGTCACCGGAGGTGAGCCGCTGTTTCAGCCGGAATTCACCGTCGCGCTGCTTCGGGCCGCCAGAGAGGCGAAACTGCACAACTGCCTAGACACCTGCGGCTTTGCCGCATGGGACAAGATCGAAGCAACGTTGCAATATACCGACCTCTTCCTCTACGATCTCAAGGAGACCGACCCCGCCCGGCACCTGGAGTACACCGCGGTCCCGCTCGCCCCCATTCTCGAGAATCTCTCCCGAATCGACGCAGCGGGAGGTGAAACCATCCTCCGCTGTCCGCTGATTCCGAACCTCAATTGTCGCGACGACCACGCCGACGGCATTGCAAAAACGGCAAACAAGCTCAAACATTTACGGGAGATCAATTTAATGGCCTACCATCCGCTTGGGGAGTCGAAGCTCGCCCGGCTCGGTCGCCATCCCGGACTTGGCGGCGAATTCGCTTCGCCCGCACAGCTGGAGCCATTTCGCCTCCGGCTGGAACGCCAATGCGGCGTTCCGGTATTATTCTCTTAATCCCAATGCAGAAGATCGCTTCCGGTCACGCAACCGATACAGGCGTATTGGTCGAACACGACACTTTCATCCTCCGGGCCGGTTCCATGGAAAAAGAGCAGTGTTTTACCGACAGTGGGTTCACCACGCAGATCCAGCACCATTCCGGCGGTCAGGCGGCCTTTGGCCCACTCCCATTCCGATTGGCGCAAGGTGATCAATTCGCCGGACTCCGTCCAGTGCCGAAGGTCACGACTGACCTTGTGCCCGATTCCGTTTTCGGGCGAATGCCAGAGATGGTAAAGTTCGCCCTCTTTCATGATGCAGACATTCTCGCCGCAATCGAACTGCCCGCAAAACTCCCATTCCCGCAAGTCGCAAGAGCGGGAGAGCGACGCACCGTTCTGCTTGTAAAAGCAATAGAAGAAACCGTCGGTGGCGCGATTGTCGAACACATATGGATCGATCATTCGCCCCATCGCTTCGCGGGGAACGGCAGTTCCTTTGACAGGGATCAGTTCCGGTTCTCCCCAGTGGATCAGATTACTTGACTTCAACAGAAAAAGACGGCAGTTGCCATTGCCGTATTTTTCGCCGTTCTCCCGACAGTAAGTCTGGCAGCAGAGATAGAAGGAGCCGTTGTATTCAAAGACATTTCCCGGCGAAGAGTAGTTCAAACTACGATCTCGAGGAGAAAGTTTGCGAACCGGAGTAAACTCATCCAGATCGCGGCTGGTCGTCATGGCGAGATAAAGATAAACCGATCCATCGTCTTCCGTTTCCACCAGTGTAAAATAGAGATAAAACACGCCGTCACGATAAAACACCGCCGGATCGCGATAAGCCGTCCGGGAGTCGCCCTGCAAAAGAATCGTCTGTTTTAACTGAAACATGGGAATCCTCCATTTTGATTTAAATAGTATAGCAGAAAAAAATGAAAAGTAAATGTGAAATATCAACAGGTTGATGTGAATTCACGCCGGCCGCTTGACACCGAAAGCCAGAACGCATATATTAGCCACAAGAAGAATTATATCGAAAGGACAGGCATGCGTTTCCTCTATTACTATCTCCGCTCCATGCGGCTCTATTATGGATTTGTCACCGGCGGCACGACGCTTCTCGGAGCCGCCGCCGCTCATGAATTCGGCGGGAACAACTGGAGCTGGCGCGACGCGGTCATCCTTTCCATCGGGTTTCTCGCCTGGGGCGTCAATCAAATCTTCAACGACTGGCACGACCGGAAGGCGGATCGGATCAACGCACCGCATCGTCCGATGGTGACCGGGCAACTGGCGGCGAAACCGGCGCTGGCGCTCTCGGTCGTCATGATGTTGCTATTCGCGGCTCTTTCCGTTACCGTCACTCCGTGGCTGCTTCTGCCGATCGCGGCCGGCGGCATACTGAATTTGCTGTACTCCAAGTGGAAACATATTCCGGTGCTGAATTGCCTTATCTACGGGGCCTCTATCACCATGTGCGTGTTATTCGGCTGGATCGGCGTCACATTGAGGTTTCCGCAACAGCCGTGGGAATTGCTTCTGCCGCCGCTTATTTCGCTTGCCGTTCTGCCTGCTCATATGCTGATGTGTCACAACAGTTATTTCAAGGATGTCACAGGCGATCGCGCCGCCGGCGTCCGAACGCTGCCGATGATGTACTCACGCCGCCTGATACTGAGCATATCCCGCTTCTGGACGCTGGCATACTCGTTTGCGATTTTCATGCTTGCCAGCATTCGCGGTTCCTTTCTGGCGGGCGGAATCCTGTTCCTATGGCTGGCGTTTCTCTGTTTCTTGACTTACAAGAACCTGAAAAATCGGGAATATCATCGAGCGACACGAAGCAACTGCCTGTTATGCGTTTCCTGGATATTTGGAATCATGATTGTGTTTCTTTCCGCATGGTGGTTCCCTGTGCTGATCGTGGCATGTATTCTCATTGCAATCCTCTATCAATGGTATCCGGATGAGGAAGAATAGATTCGTAACCGGGCTGCCGAAGCTCTTGTTCTACTTGCGCATGTCGCTGGGGTGCGCATGGCGTTTTCGTTCGCCTCGCATACTGTCAAAAGCGGCGATATTCACACGGATATTCTTTCAACACAAACTGTTGCGACTCTCCACCGGAGAGTATAAACTTGATTTCTACATGCCCCGCTATCCCTCTGAAGCATTCTTTACCGCCATGGCGGACAAGCTGCTGCACCACCCTCCCCGTCCGGTTTCGGTGGTGCTCTCGATTTCTAAGGCCTGCTCCTATCGTTGCCCGCATTGTTACCAGCAACGTGACTCTTCTGCCGAGCTTCCGTTGGAAAAATTGTTGAAGAATGTGCGGAAGATGCGCGAATTCGGAATCGCGGCATGGGCGATAGAGGGCGGGGAACCGCTACTTCGCTTCGAGCGCCTCCGCGCCGTCCTCACGGAAATCAAAGGGTTGGAGGTCTGGGTGAATTCCACCGGACACTCGGCGACACCGGAAAAAATCGCAGCACTGGCGCAGCTTCAGGTCACCGGCGTCATGAGCTCCATTCACTCCGTTGATCCGGCGAAACATGACGAATTCACCGGGGTATCCGGCTCCTGGAGATGCGCCATTGCGTTCCTGCACGACTGCCAGAACGCCGGGATGTTGACCGGATTCAACACCGTCCTCTCCGATGAAGAAATCGTTGCGGGCGGAATCGACGCAATCATGAAACTGGCCAAAGAGCATGAGCTTGATTACATCCAGCTCATTCATCCAAAATCCAGCGGGGGCTGGCTCGATAAAAATTTCGATTCGGAATTGAGCCGGGAAGCGATCCGGATCGCCTGCGAGGCGCAAAGGCGATATAACTCCGCCGGCGAAAAACATGCGCCGATTTTGACCGCTCAAGTATTTGAGGAGTCACCGGATATGCTCGGTTGTTGCTGTGGTGGAATCGATCGCTTTTATATCGGTGCCTCCGGCGATGTCCAGCCTTGCGAATTCGTCAATCTTTCATTCGGCAACCTGGCGGACACTGCTTTTGAAACTGCATATGAGCGAATGAGAAATGCCTTTGCAACTCCCTGCGAAGAGTGGACGTGCAGCCTCCGAGCACAGGAAATCGCAGAACAGGCCGGTGAAACCTTGCCGATTCCGTGGGAAGAAACGCAAAAAATAATCGCCCGTTGGCAATCCGGAACCCCGACCCGCATCTATCGAAAAATGGGGATTTACCGATGAAACTTCTGGTCTTGCTCAATCCTTCCTCAAACGGGGGGCGCGCACGGCGGACATGGCGGATATTCGCCGCGCTTCTGCCGGAGCATGACATTGTAATACTGCAAAACATCGAAGAAGCGCAAACCATAGCAAAGCAAGCAGTTGGCTATGACATCATTGTCGGTTGCGGCGGAGATGGCACGATCAATGCCGTGGCAAACGGTGTTTTGCGCAACCCGGATCATAAATTAAAGTTCGGCGTACTCTATGCTGGAACCAGCCCGGATTTCTGCACCTTTCATCGAATTCCTCTGGAACCGAGTGCGGCGGTGGAGTGCCTGCTGCGCGAACACACGAAAAAGATCAACGTTCTGACCGCCAACGGAACCTCGTTTTTCTGTTCCTGCAATCTTGGAATGGGAGCGAATGTTGCGACTCTGGCCAACCGTTTTCGTCCCGTTCTCGGCGATAAGCTCGGAACCTGTTTGGCTGTACTTTGGAACTTGCTGACATTCCAGCGTCAGAATTATTTTTTTAACGATCTGGAGATTACGGAATGCGATCATCTGCTGATTACCCGCATGCCATATATCGCAGGCGGATTGAAGCTGAATCTGCCGCAATTGCAGCCAAATGAATATGCAGTCTGGTATTTGCAACGCGCTTCACTTTGGAAGCGACTTGCATTGCCCTGGAAGCTCTATCGCGGACATTCGGTCGGAACCGTGCGGATTTACTCCACCCCTTTGACCATCACATCTCCCTTGGGAGGAAAAATCGAATACGATGGTGATCCGCACGGCGATCTGCCGCTTGACATCTGCTTTTCACAGCGTACATTACAGTTAATAACCGGAGAATGAAATGCGCGAGAACGAATTCATCCAGCTGTTTGCGGAAATTCACGGAGCCATCCCCTTCTCCGCCGACGCGGAGATTGTACAACATGCTGGCGGGTTCGACCTCTTTTCCATCGACAGCTTCTCCGAAACCGAAGACCTGTTCGAGCATACGCCGCCGGAGCGGATCGGGCGCAATATGGCTTTCGCCGCCTGCGCCGACCTGCTTGCCTGCGGAGTGAAACCCGAGATCCTGCTTCAGGCGTGGAACATCGACGACCGCAAAGAAAAAGAGTATTACCGGGCAATCGCATGCGGCATCGAACAGGTATTGCGCCATTATGGGGCAAAATGTATCGGCGGCGATACCGGCAGCTCCAGCCCGTGGAATTGGACGGCCACTGTAAAAGGACACTCCACAACTCGCCCGATCACTCGGGTCACTTCAAAACGCGTTCCATTTGATCTTTATCTCTCCGGGGCGATTGGCGATGCGAATCTTGCCGCATTTTTGCAGGAAGCCATGCCGGAACTCGAATTACGCGACCCTGTCCCTGCGGGAGCGCTGTTTGCGACCGATACCAGCGGCGGGCTATTGGATGCGTTGGAGAATTTCCGGCGCGTCAATCCGGGATTGCGGTTACGCCTTGCATTGGCAAAAGCCATTTCATTGGAAATATTTGAACGCTGGCCAAAGGAATTCGACCCATTCTGGGCTTTGATCGGCGGCGCAGGAGAACATGAGTTACTTTACGCGGTTCCGCAAGGATTCAAGACAAATGGGATTCAGATTGGCGAAGGAGAGTTTATGGATTCCAGCGAAACCGAATTGTTGCTGTTGATGGAAGGGAAAGTGATTGGGCGAGTACGGAATTCGCCCCCCGATTTTCGCGCCATCCCCCGCGAAGAGTGGATATCCGCAACCCAAACCTATTACCATGAGTTATTTTGCCCATGAGCTCAATTTTTGAACAGTGTTACGAATCCAACGCCGAAATCACGGAGAAAGCGGAACGGCTGGCGCGAGAACTTGCTGCCAATCCTCCCCTTTATTATGATGGATTGCATATGACACTTTTGGAAGGAGTGCGCCCGGTGACGAAAGTCCGGATGCCATCCGGCGCGACGCGTGAAATGCTGATGCTTGGCAGTAACTCCTTTCTGAACTTCAACTTCCACCCGGCGATCATCGAAGCGGAACGCAAGGCTGCCGAGCGTTTCGACTCCGGCGCGGGCAGTCCGCCACTTTATGCCGGAACCACAATTCTTCACGAAGAATTAGAGGCGGTGTTGGCGGAATTCTGCGGAACCGAGGCGGCGCTTCTGTTCCCGGCCGGATATTCCGGCAATCTCGGCGTTCTCTCCGGTCTGTGCCGATCTTCGGACGAAATCTTTTGCGACAGCTCCAACCATGCCTCGCTTTTCGATGGCGCTCGTCTTTCCGGAGCAACAGTGACGCCTTACCTGCACCGGAGCGCGCGCCATCTGACGCACGGCCTCGAACGCAGCAAAGCGACAGGAAAACTCATCGTCACCGATGGCGTATTCTCGATGGAAGGCAGTCTTGCCCCCGTTGACGAATTGGCTTTGCTGAAAGCAAAATACAACTGCATGTTGATGGTGGACGACGCTCACGGATTCTGGGCGGTCGGCGAAAACGGCAAAGGAACAGCAAGTTTGTTCGGCGTACGCGACGCCGTGGATCTCCATTATGGAACTTTCAGCAAAGCGCTCGGCAGTGTTGGCGGATTCGCAGCCGGGAGCCGGGCGGTAATCGATTATCTGCGTTACTATGCGCGAAGCACCTTTTTTTCCAGCGCGCTCCCGGCAACGACGGTCGCAGCGGTGATACGCGGAATTCAACTGGTGAAAGAGGAGCCGGAGCATCTGGCGAATTTAAAACGCAACCGAGATTTCTTTCAACACGAGCTGGAACAGCGTGGATTCGATACGCTCGGCAGTCGCTCCGCGATTATTCCGGTTCTGGTCGGCAACGAGGAGAAACTCGGCAAACTGCAAATGGCACTCTTCGCCGCCGGAATCTTCTCCAACATCGGGACAACCCCGGCGGTCAGCGCCTCCCGCTGCCGTTTGCGACTGAATGTGATGGCAACACACTCCCTGGAACAACTTGAGTTCGCGGTTGAGCAGCTGGAGAAACTCGGCAAAGAGCACGGGGTGATTTCATGAGCCGGATTCTCATCACCGGAGCGGGCGGCTATATCGGCTCCAACGCAACCGAATACTTCACTCGCCAAGGGTTTCAGGTGACCGGAACCATCCGCAACAACGTTGCGGAGCGATTTGCCTCAACCGGCGCAACCGCTCGAACTGCTGATCTTTACGACTTTCAGACACTCGACCGGTTGTTTCAGGAACCGTTTGACTTTGTCCTGCACATCGCCGCACGGGCAAGTGACGTCGGGCGCGATTCACTCTTTCGTGTCGCCAACTTCGAGGCGGTAAAACATCTCGCGGGCTTGAGCATGAAGCACGGCGTCAAACGCTTTGTCTATCTCTCCACCGCCGACGTGTACGGGCTCCACGATTTCCACGGAGAAACCGAAGACGAATTGACGTTTGACTACGAAGTGACCAACCCTTACCCCAAATACAAAATCGCATCCGAAGAATGGTTGCGGAATCATCTGCCGCCCGAGCGCTTCTCCTGCGTTCGTCCGTGCGCGGTCTGGGGCAACGGCGACACGACGCTGACGCCACGCGCACTCGCCTACTTGAAAAACGCCCCCGCCGTTTTGCATTTCGGCAAATGGAAAGGACGAAACCGCTGGCCGTTGGCCCATGTGGAACTGGTCTGCCAAACGCTCCACGCAGCCATGTTTTTACCCGAAGCGGGCGGACGTGGCGTTACGGTGATCGACAGCCGCTTCACCACGGTATCCGATTTCTATCGAATGCTGGCGAACGAGTTTCTGCCCCAAAAAAGAATCCGCGAGATCACGCTCCCTAAATGGAGCATTTATCCCGCGGCATGGATTTCCAGCCGGCTTTCCACCTGCTTCCAATGCAACACGCCGCTTTTCGACCCGTCGCTTTATGCGCTGGAAACCATCACGCATAATCTGGACTTCAGTAATGCGCGGATGCTGGAATGGGGGAACCGGGCGGGGCTCCGAATGACTCCGGAGCCGACCGGATTCTGAGTTTTATTCCACTTTGATCCGATGTACCCGGGCGCGGTCCGCCTTCGGGATGTTCAACGTCAAAATGCCGTCTTCGGACTTGGCGGAGATCCGTTGCACATCGACGTCTTCCGACAATCGAAAGTTTCGGCGGAACACCACCGGGCGACCATTGCGCTTGAGTGAACTCTGCGCCGTCATGGTCAACACACCATTCAACACTTCAATCTCCACCGTCTGGGCATTGGCGCCCGGAATTTCAAAGAGAATCGCAACGCCGTTGTCACTCTCCAGAATATCCACCGGCGGAAGCATCGTAAGCGGCTCCGGTACGGTGCGGACATTTTCAGTTTGTTTGCTCGTATCATTCATGATAGGTCAGCGCTCCTTTCTCAATCTACTTTCACTACATGGGTCCGGTCACCAACGGATTCCTCGCGCGGGAGGGTCACGGTCAACACTCCATCTTCGTATCTTGCCGTCGCCTGATCGGCTTTGACGCGAACCGGAAGTTTGACGGATTCCTCGTAATTCATCGCGGTTCGTTCCCGGCGGAGATAACGTTTGCCGGATTCCATGGTCTTGTCTTCCCGGCGCTCGGCGCGAATGGTCAACACGTCGCCAAGCATTTCCACGGCGATGCTCTCATCGTCGCATCCGGGTAAAGGCAGCATTACCGCAAGCTCTTTTTCCCCGATATCGACGCTGAGCAGGCGCCCTCCTACCCGATCGGACATCCATTCCGGCCCGAGTTCGGGAAGCCGCTCAAAGACCGAGTGCAACAATTCATCGATCCCTCCGAGTGCGGCGGGCAACAACCCGTCATTCAAATTCCATTTGGTCAGTCTGTTCATATCAGCACCTCCTTCGCTTGATCTTCTACCAGACACAAGGAGCATTTCACGTGCCAACTTGGTGTTTCTCCGACATATTCTCCTGAGTTGTAAACACATCGCGACAATTTGACCCGCCTGCGTGTCACTTTGGCACATTCGTTTACATTTCCTATGGGAATCATCAGGAGTAATCCAGAAACACCACTTCCCGAACCTTCTTTCCGAGAAACCGGGAAATCCTGCCGGAAACCTGCAAAACGCTCCGGGGAGCTGCTTGACGCGGCCTCTCCGGAGCGCTATATTAATTAGATGTATAGGATTTGACTCTTCAATCGATAAGGAGATCATGACTCGTCACGCGCTTGCGCTTCGACGGCTCTGGCTGTTGACCGCAATTCACTTTACCGTCGATATGCTGTCGGGAACGCTGCCGGGGTTCCTGCCTGCGTTGCGACATGAATACAGCCTCCCCTTTGTCACCGGGACGGTGCTGTTAACTCTTTGCAGTTTCAGCTCAAACGGCGTCCAACTTTGGGCTGGAACCTTACGCAAACACGCAACTCGACCACTGCTGGTTCAACTCGGATTGATTCTCTCGTGCGCCATCTGCTTTGTCGGCTTGGTTCCGCAAGCCGGCGCGGTGGTGACGCTTTCGCTTTTGATTTTAATTCTCGGCGTCGGCGTCGCGTTTGCGCATCCGGAGGGGTTGCGCGGCGTCTGCGCGATTCCAGAGAGTTCCGTATCCCCGGCAGTCGCGACTTCGCTCTTTATGCTGGCCGGATTTTCCGGCTATGCGACCGGACCATTGATCGGCGGGTTTCTGGTTGACACATTCGGATTCCGCGGGCTTTTCTTTCTGTTGATTCCAGTTGCACTGTTGCTCTGGTTCTTCCATCAGGCACGAGTGAAACTCGCGCTGGATAAACCGGAAGAAAAAAAACCGGAACATCATCATCTGGAAAACAAATCGCGCTCCCCCCTGCCCCCGATCACGTTCCGTCAGGTATTCTTCCTTTCGGTCTTCATCAACTCCGGTTGCGGGATCATGCAGGGGTTGCTGTCAAGCTACTTGAGAGAACAAGGATTTTCGCTCACGTTCGGCGGATTTTCCGCCACGCTTTTCGGATTGGGCGCGGGGCTGGGCGCGTTCGGCACCAGCTTTTTGGTCAAGCGCATTCCGGTGCTGACTTGCATCAAATACCAGATTGCCGCCGGGATTCCGCTGCTTTGCATCTATCTCGCATTTGCGGGGAACCCGCACGCGGCAGTGCTGGCACCATTCGCAGGAGCGCTTGTCGGCGCGGGATTCCCGCAGCTGGTGGTGCTTGCCCGCAACGCGCCGGGCTCGCTTTCACTTGGTAGCCGCATGGGGGTGATTGTCGGAGGCAGCTGGGGAATCGCCGGAATCTTTTTGTTGCTCACCGGCGTGATTGAAGAAATTTTCAGTTTAAAAGCAGCCATGTTCCTTGCTCCGGCCAGTTTCGCCGTTGCGCTGGTCATGCTGTTCACTATCGGGAAATGGAACCGACGGCAACGTCACTCTGCTCCCGTTCAACTCCGTGAAGGAGGTTTGTCATGAATCTGATGTTTATCGGCGACGTCGTCGGCAAAGGCGGACGCGAAGCGATTCGCCAACTGGTTCCAGAATTGCGCCGGGAATTCAACTGTCAATTCGTCGTCGTCAACGCCGAAAATGCCGCGGCCGGCTCCGGCCTGACCACCGGATGCGCCAAAGAGCTACTGGAAGCCGCCGATGTGCTGACCACCGGGGATCATATCTGGGATCAGCGCGGATTCGATTCTGAAATCAATCGCCTGGACCGGGTTCTGCGCCCGGCGAATCTGCACAAAGGGCAGCCGGGACGCGGGTGGGGTGTCTTCCGCAATCCGGCCGGCGGCGATATCGCGGTCATCAACCTTCAAGGCAAGGTGTTTATGCGGGATTCCGCCTATGATCCATTTGAAATTGTGGACGAAATCTTGCGCAACGAATTGCCCAAAACGGTGAAAACCATCCTGGTCGATTTCCACGCGGAAGCCACCAGCGAAAAACTCGCAATGGGCTATTTTCTGGATGGCCGGGTCACTGCGGTGCTGGGAACCCATACCCATGTACCGACTGGCGACGCTTTGATCCTGCCCGGCGGAACCGCCCGGCAAACTGATGTGGGGATGACCGGCGCAACAACCAGCGTTCTTGGACGCAGCGTTGAAGACGTGCTCCACAAGTTTACGACAGGAATGCCGAATCGGCTGTCTGTGGTCGAGAACGGCCCGATCCGCATGGATGGCACGGTCGTAAGCTATGACCACGCGACCGGACGCGCCAGCGCGATCCGTCCCTTCTCTCGCGAAATTATCATCACTTGACCAATGGAGCAACCAAAGCCATGAGTGAAATTACATTTGATCCGATCGAAGATATCGTCGCCGACCTCCGGGCCGGCAAGATGGTCGTCATCACCGACGACGAGCACCGCGAAAACGAGGGTGACCTTGTCCTTGCCGCCGCGCACGTTACGCCGGAAGCGATCGCCTTTATGGCGACCCATGCCCGCGGACTGATCTGTGCGCCGTTGACCGCAGAACGCGCGGCGGAGCTGAATTTGAATACCCCGGCGTCGCTGACCGATCCGTTCGGCACCGCGTTCACCCAGAGCGTCGACGTCAAAAAAGACACGACGACCGGAATCTCCGCCTTCGACCGGGCAAAAACCGTCGAAGCGCTGCTCGACCCGGCGACCGCACCGGGGGACTTCGTCACCCCGGGACACCTGTTCCCCCTGATCGCCCGTCCGGGCGGCGTACTGCGCCGAGCCGGGCACACGGAGGCAGCGGTTGACCTTGCCCGCCTTGCCGGGCTTACTCCCGCAGGAGTCATCTGTGAAATCATGAACGACGACGGTACGATGGCGCGTGTGCCACAACTCAATGAGTTTCGTAAAAAGCACAATCTCAAGTGGGCCACGGTGGCCGATCTCATCGCCTACCGTCGCCGCCATGAGCACCTGATTATCCGCGGTGAAAACGCACGACTCCCCACGATTTTCGGTGAATTCCGCGTTACGCCATATCGCACCCAGGTGGATTCCTTTGAGCACCTTGCGCTGGTTTATGGAGATGTCAAGGATAAAGAAAACGTATTGGTTCGAGTTCATAGCGAGTGCCTGACCGGCGACGTGTTCGGCTCCGAGCGCTGCGACTGCGGCGACCAGCTCCACGCCGCGATGCGACAGATTGTGGAGAACGGTTCCGGCGTTCTCGTCTATCTGCGGCAAGAAGGGCGCGGAATCGGAATCTTCAACAAGATTCACGCCTATAAACTTCAGGATGAAGGGGCCGACACGGTAGACGCCAATGTGCGGCTCGGATTTGCCGACGATCTGCGTGAATACGGGATCGGGGTGCAGATTTTGCTTGATCTTGGAGTAAAATCGATCCGGCTGCTCACCAATAATCCGAAGAAATTGGTCGGGCTATCCGGATACGGGCTCACCATTACTGAGCGCGCGCCGATCATTATTCCGCCCAGCGAAGAAAATGAATATTATTTGCGTACCAAAAAGGAACGCATGGGGCATCTGATCTGACGCGTCAGAGAATGAGCCTCATCGGCAGAAACCGGATCCCGTCATGTTCCATTTCGGGTCCGGTTTCGACAAATCCCCAATGCCGATACACCTCCACCGCGTTCGGTGCGGAAAAGACCGTCACTTCCGACAGTCCCGGATTCAACTTTGCGGCGATTCGCAACGCCTTTTCAAACAATCGCGTGGACAGTCCGCATCCCTGAAATTCCGGATCGACGAAAAGCATGGAAATATGCCGATCATCCCGCATCTCGACAACGCCGACCACCTCCCCCTCCAGATCCGCAACAAACATCCGGCAATCGACGCTCTGCCGCTTCGCAATCGCACCGGGATAGATGTATGCGGCGAAACTCCGCATACCTTCTTCCGAATAATAGGGGCGGATAAAACGCTCAAAGCAGATGGCGGCGACATGAGCCACCTCCACTTCGTCGCCAATACGATAAGCGCGGATGCGCGGTTCTTCGCCGCTCATTCGCCGTGCTCATCCGTCGAGATATCACTGCCGGAGAGATCTCCAAAGGTCGGCACCGGACGATCCGGGCTGGTGAACACCTTGAGCGCGCCTCCGGTTTCCTGCCGTGTTTCCAGCTCAGCCAACTCCTTCAGATAAAGATAGCTGTTGTACTGGCTCCGGGCAGACGTGTATTGCTTGACTTTGGGCTTGGTGTAAACGCCGGAACCGAGCAGATGCCGCCCCTTGTCCGTGTCGGCCAATTGAAATTGCAACAACCGCATACAGATATCACGGATTCGTGCATCCTCGACCGGGAAAAGCAACTCTACCCGCCGATCCAGATTGCGATACATCCAGTCCGCGCTGGAGAGGAAAAACATCGGGTCTCCGCCATTGCCGAAATAAAAGAGCCGTGTATGCTCAAGATAACGGTCAACGATGCTGACCACACGTACATTTTCCTGACCCGGCCTTGGTTTATAACAGCAGATTCCGCGCACAATCAGGTCAATCTCCACACCGGCATCGGCGGCACGGTGCAGCAGGTATACCATCTTTTCATCGGAGAGGCTGTTCATCTTGGCGATGATCCGGCCCGGCCGATCCGGAGTGGAAAGCGCGATTTCACGTTCGATCAGCGCACTGATCCGCCGTCGCATATCAAATGGCGACGTTGCGATTTTCCTCCACGAAGCGGGCGGTGACGAATAACCGGTCAACACATTGAATAAATTCGCCACATCAAAGCAAAGCTCCGGGTCGCTGGTCATGATTCCGAGATCCGTGTAGATCGCCGCAGTCTTATCGTTGTAATTCCCGGTGGAGAGATGGACGTAACGGCAGATTCCGCCCTCTTCCCGACGAACGACCAACAGCATCTTGCTGTGCACCTTCAGCCCGGCAACGCCGTAGACCACATGTGCGCCGGATTCTTCCAGCAAACGCGCCCAGACGATATTGTTTCCCTCGTCAAAACGTGCTTTCAGCTCCACCACAACCGTCACCTGCTTGCCGTTTTCGGCGGCGCGACGAAGCGCCCGCACCACGGGAGAATTTCCGCTGACGCGGTAGAGCGTCTGCTTGATCGCCAGCACATCCGGGTCCTCCGCCGCCTCTTCCAGAAAACGGATGATCGGAGAGAACGAGTGAAAAGGCGGAGCCACCAGCAGACTGCCGTGAAGCGAGATGCTTTCAAACACATTGCGTTCTTCGGTAAATGCAGCAGGCATCACCGGCGTCCAGACCGACTCCAGCAACTCCGGCAATCCCGCTTTCCCGACCAGTTCAAACAACTGCTTGAGATGCAACGGACCGCGCACGAAGTACCAGAACTGCGTATCGAGCCGAAATTCACCGGTCAGCCATTTCGCCAACGGGCCGCGGGTACCGGCGAGCAATTCGATTCGGATCGGCTCGCGATGGCGGCGTTGCAACAGTTTTTTCTCGATGCTCTGCATCAGATCTTCCGCGTCGGAATCCTCAACCGAAAAGTCCATGTCGCGCGTAATGCGGAACGGAAAGAATTCATTGATTTCACAACCGGTAAAAAGTGTGCCGAGATTATCCATAATCAAATCTTCAAGCAGCAGGAAGCTCCGTCCGGGATGACCATCCGGAACCTCGATGAATCGGGGCAGAAGCTCCGGAACCTCGACGAACGCGTAAACCAGCTCCTTCTTATTCGCCGGGCGCATGCTGACCGCGATCTCAATCGACCCGGAATTCAGAATCGGAAACGGGTGAGCTGAATCAACCGCCAACGGCGTCAGCACCGGGAGAACCTGTCCGCGAAAATAAGCCGACATCTCCGCCCGCACCGCCGGGGCGATCTCCGCGGGCTTCACCAACCGGACATGACGCTGCTCCAGCTCCGGCAAAATTTCATCGCAAAGACATTCGTACTGCCGCTTTAACAGGCGATCGAGCTTTTTTCGTACCTTCTGGAGTTGCTCGGAGGGGCGATTCCCTGCCGGATCCGGCATATCCTGCCCCATCTTGATCAACTGTCGCAGCCCGGCAATCCGAACCATGAAAAACTCATCAAGATTGCTGCTGAAAATCGCGATGAATTTCAATCGTTCCAGCGCCGGATTCGCCACACAGGCGGCTTCATCCAGCACACGGCCATTGAAATCGATCCAAGAGAGTTCGCGGCTGATATAAAGGTCGTTCTCCGAGCTGCTCAACTCGCTCTTCGCCTTTGTCTTTCTGGTAATATCTTTCATGTCGCCGACGGCACCTCCTCGATTTTCAGTTCCAGACCGAACACCTCGTTGAACATATCACTCTTCAGGTCAAGCGCACGGCGCTCCTGCCGATAACCACCCGTTTCCGGCGTCTGGATCACCAAGGTGTGTCCGCGCCGCATCAGGCGGAGCCGATTAAAGCGTTTCTGCCGGGTGCAATCCAAAGCATCGGCCACACGCAAAATCGCGGCAAGTTTCAACACCATCACTTTTTCCTCGGCGGAGAGCTGCATGTATTCCAGGTGCGACTCTTTGGGCGGAGCTTTGCGATGATAGCGCGCCACGGCGGCAATCACCCGTTGCTCCGCACCGGAAACACCCGGCAATTGCACATTTGAAATCAAATAGCCCGAGTGCTTGTGGTGTTGCTTCATATCGACAAAACGACCGATGTCATGCAGTCGAGCCGCCACTTCCATTAAAACACGTGAACGCGGTGAAAAATCGAATTCCCGCCACAGTTTTTCCTGAATCAAAAGACTGAGGCGCGTCACCGACTCGGCGTGTCCGGCGTCGTATCCATACTTGCGACCGATAGCGCAGCTGGTGGCAAACAAGTCCCCATAAAACGGGTCCTTATCCTCCCCTTTCCGGGTCAGATCCCGAATCAGCGCGGTACGGGTGGTGGTTCCGGGACAGACAAAGTTCCGGCAATCAAACTCTTCCAGAAAATAACCGAGAATCGCACCGCAAGCCGCAAGCGCACCGGAAACCGGCTCCGAAACCTCATATTCCGCCGCCAGAGCGGATGGATCGGCGGCGACAGCAAAGTTAACCGCCCGGCTGATCGCATCGCGGGTGAGAACGACCGCCTCCTCTTCCTCCACTTTCGGTTCTTTCCCGGCGGCCTTGCCGGCCAGCATGCGAACCGAGGCGCCCATGGCGATCAAAGTCACCGGCTGCGAAGGATCGAGCTTCACGCTCTCCATAAGGCGCGGACGAATATCCAACGTCCGTAACGTGCCCATCACCTGCTGAATCGAAAACGACTTTCCGAACACATCTTCCAGGCGGCTGGTTCCAACCGGAACCTCTTCAAAAAAACACATGGTTCCGTGCTCGAACCAGCTGATGAGCAGCGAGCCGGTTCCCACGCTGAGGCATAGACCGGAATAGGTATCGAACGGCAGTTTTTTTCGCAACATTTCGCGCATGGCGAGAAAGGTGATCCGAATCTCCTCCTGACTCTCCAGGATATCGAGGGTCAGGTTTGAAACCGTGCGCACCCGGTTTACCACCAGTTCGCGGTTGAATGCCTCACGGATCGCACTGGTTGCGGCGATCCGGCAACTCCGCACTTTATATTCCTCCAACTTCCGGGAGAAGTCGGCCATAACAGAGCCGAGCGTCGCGAGATTTTCCGGAGAAACCGATCCATGATGAAACACGTCGGCGCCAAGATTAACCCGACGGGAAAGCGCCTCCAGCAAAGTGATCTTTCCGCCTGCGGCAACTTCAAAGAGATCAAGTCGCGTCGAGTACGCTCCAACATCGATCACTCCTGCCTGATAAGGGTAACTGCGCTTCGCCATGATTCCTTCATTCCTCAAACGTATTGATTCGTTATTGCTTCCACTTCATGACCAAGAATATATCATAAATTCAACATCTTTTCCATCGCAGAAACGAAAACGAAATCCAATCCTAATTTTCGCCTAACGAGCCGGGCTTCATTAAAACAAGACAGGCGCTCCGTCTCTGGAGCGCCATCCTGTTCACATCCTGCTGGTTTCCAAAGACTAGAGCCAGTTCGAGGAGTCCGGGTTCAGGTTCGTGTAATTTTTCTTCGCATTTTTAGCGATACCACGCGCGGTGATCGGATTGATGCCGACCCGCAGGGTAACCCATTCCGACGCATCGTTTTCCGCCGGTTCCGGATAGAAACTGGCAAAATAGACACCATCCACCACCAACGCAACCGGCTCATCGTTATGATTACCGGAGAGAAGCTGCCACTGCAGTTTTCCAAAGCGGTCAAGACGGAATTGCAGGTCGTAGACGTCGGGATTTCCGGGGCGGGCAATGGCTTTCGCGTCTTTGATGTTTTTGCTGCTGAAGAGCTGGTTGGTGTTGATCCAGATGGTCTTGCCGTCAAGCGCGGTAATTTCGCGTTCCAGTTCGCCGGCACGCGGATATTTGACGATCGCGTTCAAATGAATCACGTATTTTCGCTTATACTCGGTGCTGTTGGGATTGTCGGTGACTTCCGTTTCGGGGTCCCACGCCTCTTCCCATGCTTCCATAAACGCTTCGCAACCGCCGGAGACGGCGAGAAGAAACAGCCCGCAGGCCAATACCGTAATCCAATGTTTTTTCATAGTCAACTCTCTTCGGATTTTGTTTCGTACCATATTTTTCCGGTTTCCCGGTTGCCATAAACAACCATATCATGTATATTAACGCCATAATGATTAAAAGTCCAGCCCATAACTGATATTTTTCCATGAGAAACTATGCCGTCATTGGCGACCCGGTCGCCCACAGCCGTTCTCCCGGTATGCAAAATGCCGCGTTTCAATTTCATGGATTGGGTTCGCCCTACCGCAAGATCCATGTCCGTCCGGACGAATTGAAGAATTTTGTCGAACAGGCCCGACGCGAATTCGCCGGATTCAATTGCACTGTGCCGCACAAAGCGGCAATCATCCCCTTTCTGGATGAAGTGGAGCCACAGGCGCTGGCGGCGCAGAGCGTCAATACGGTAACCGTCGGCAAAGACGGGCAACTCACAGGAACCAGCACCGACGGCTACGGATTGGAGAACGCGCTCAAAGAAAGTTTCGGTCGGTCGCTCTCCGGCAGCCGTGTCTGTTTTCTCGGTTGCGGCGGAGCGGCTCACGCCACCAGCTTTCATCTGGCCGAATGCGGAGTCAAGGCGATCTATCTCGCCAACCGTACACTGAAAACGGCTGACGAGCTGGCAGCAAAACTTCGCATGGTCAACCCGGAGCTCCGCGTCGAAACCGCCCGTCCGGATGACGCCGACACGCTGAAACGTTGGTTTGCCGATACCGATTTTCTGATTCAAGCAACCAGCCTCGGATTACATGCAGACGACCCGGCGCCGTTCGATCTGGAATTGCTGCATGAAAGGCTTCCCCTTGCGGTATTCGACACCATCTATCTGGATACTCCGCTGTTGAAGCGCGCGCGTGAAATGAAACTTCCGGCCGCCGGTGGCGCCGCGATGCTGCTCTATCAGGGAGCGAAATCGTTTGAGATCTGGACAGGGCTGGCCGCACCGATCGAAGCCATGCGCGCAGGAATGGAAGGAAGACACTCATGATTAGCACTCTTTTGCGATTGACCGATCAATCGAATTATTACTGGTGGAGCCGCTCCGGATTCGGCGACGACTATGTGGTTGTGTTCTTTCTGATCTCCAGTTTTTTGCTGGGGAGTTGCCTTGGCAGCTTTCTCAATGTCTGCATCTGGCGCATCCCACTGGGGGAGTCGATCGTTTCGGCCCCCTCGCATTGCCCGAAGTGCAACACGCTGATCCGCTGGTACGACAACATTCCACTGAGCGGCTGGCTCCTGCTGCGCGGACGTTGTCGGAGTTGCCATGCTCCAATTTCGCCACGCTATGTGATTATTGAGGCACTGACCGGCATTTTGTTCACACTTTTGCTGCTGAAAGTCGGAATGGCGCAACAGCCTCCCCTGACTCTTCCGCTTTATTTCGCCATGACGATGCTCTGTATCACCACGATCTGGATCGACTTTGAGTACCGTTTGATTCCCGATGCGACGACCTATCCGGCCATTGTGTTCGGCCTGATCGTGTCGGCGGCGTTCCCGTCGATCTGGGGGACTACGAGCCACTGGGTATCCGGGCTGGCCGCGCTCGGCTCAGGAGCGATCGCCTTTGGCGCACTGGCTCTTTTCTCCATTGTGGGGCGTACTTTCGCCCGGCGGGAAGTCATGGGTTGGGGAGATGTCAAATTCATTGCAGCTGCGGGAGTTCTGCTCGGATTGCCCGGCGCGGTCTTTTCGCTGTTGGCCGGCTCGTTCCTCGGAACGGCCTATGGAGTCTGCCGGTCGCGAAAAACCGGCCGTCGATTGTCGCGGATCGCGATTCCATTCGGCCCGTTCCTCGCCTTCGGCTGCCTGATCTGGATGTTTGCGGGAGAGAAAATTTTACGCTGGTATCTCGGCTTCTTTCCCATGGCCGGAAATTGAGCACAAGCAAGCAAAGTCAATCAAAGATGAGCAAAGGCAAGCAAGGTTATCAAAAATGGACAAAAAAGGGCTTGCACTCTTTTTCTCTTGTGTTATATTACCGGATAAACGATTCTGAAAACTTAATTCATAAGGAGAGTTCAATATGGCTTCCATGTTTGACGCGGCGAAAAAAGTGTATACGGATCTTGGGGTGGATGTCGAGGCGGCATTCCAGCGCTTGGATCAGATTCCGGTCAGCCTCCATTGCTGGCAGGGGGACGATGTTGCCGGATTTGAAAACGACGGCGCACTCGACGGCGGCATCGCGGTAACCGGCAATTACCCCGGTCGCGCCCGCAATGCGGATGAACTCCGTGCCGACCTGGAAAAAGCCCTCTCGCTCATTCCGGGCAAAAAGCGCCTGAACCTCCACGCGATCTATGCGGAAACCAACGGCAAGAAGGTCGACCGTAACGAGCAGGAACCCGCTCACTTTGCCCGCTGGATGGACTGGGCGAAAGAACACAAACTCGGGTTGGACTACAATCCTTCGTTCTTCTCACACCCGATGATGAAGGACGGCCTGACGCTTTCCAGCCCCGACAACGCGGTGCGCAAATTCTGGATCGAACACGGAATCGCCAGCCGCGCGATCGCCGAGGCATTCGGCAAAACGCTGAACAACTGCTGTATCACCAACTTCTGGACCCCGGACGGCTCCAAGGACACTCCGTTCGACCGTCTTGCACCGCGGGAACGCCTGGCCGATTCGCTCGATCAGATTTTCGCCGTCGACTGCGATGCGCGCTACAACCGCGACGCGGTCGAGTGCAAACTGTTCGGGATCGGGGCGGAGAGCTACACCGTCGGCTCCCACGAGTTCTACATGGGGTATGCGCTTAAGAATAAGAAACTGCTCTGTCTTGACGCCGGGCATTTCCATCCGACCGAAGTGATTTCCGACAAACTCAGCAGCACGCTGATGTTTGTTGACGAAGTTCTGCTGCACGTCAGCCGCGGTGTTCGCTGGGACAGCGACCATGTGGTAACGCTGAACGACGAACTTCGCGCCATCGCCGAAGAAGTCGTTCGCCACAACTTCGACAAGCGCGTCTACATCGGGCTCGACTTTTTCGACGCCTCGATCAACCGGGTGATGGCCTGGGTGATCGGTACGCGCAACATGTCCAAGGCGCTGCTCATGGCGCTGACGGAACCGGCCACTCTGCTCAAGAAGGCGGAAGATTCCGGCGACAAGAGTGGACGCCTCGCATTGATGGAAGAATCCAAGACGTTGCCGTTCGCGGCGATCTGGGAAGAATACTGCGCCCGCCAGAATGTACCGGGCATCAGCTGGATCGACGAAGTCCGGACGTACGAGAAGGACGTTCTGTCCAAGCGCGATTGATTGAGCACCGGACGGCTCCCGAGGGAAAAATCGGGAGCCGCCGTTTCTGCGACCAGAAGTTTATTCAGGGGAACAGGGAGAAAATCCAGTATGTCACTTTCCACGATTCGCGAGCTGTCCAACCGCTATGGTGCGGATTCCGCTTTTGTGCTTGCCGGCGGCGGCAACACCTCCTGCAAGGATGAAAAATTCCTCTATGTGAAGCCGAGCGGCGTCGCATTGGCCGACATCCGGGAAGCGGATTTCGTCAAGATGGATCGCGAGACGATCCGCAAGGTATTCACGCTCTCCGGCTATGCCGACACGGCGGAGCGCGAAGCAATGGTGACCAAGCTGATGGCATTTGCCGTCGACGGCAGCGCCGCCCGGCGGCCGTCAGTGGAGGCTCCGCTTCATGAATTGATGCCGTTCACTTACATCGTCCATCTGCATCCGGCCGCGGTAAACGGCTTGACCTGCTCGAAGAACGGTGAGGCCGAATGCGCCCGACTTTTCCCCGACGCGCTGTGGATTCCGGAAACTGATCCGGGCTTCATTCTCGCTCAAACCGTTTATGATGCCAGTGTGAAATACGAGAAAGAACATGGCAAACCGGTCGCAATGATTTTTCTGCAGAACCACGGCGTCTTTGTCGGCGGCAATTCGGCGGAGGAGATCGACGGCGCGTACAGCCAAATCATGTCCACACTGAACGATGCCTATGCGAAAGCAGGCGTCGTCACCCAACTTGCCGATACGACAGAGATCGATGCGGATTATGCGTTTGAACTCGCGCCGAAATTGCGCGGACTTCTCGGCGACGGGCAAAACCCGGTAACAATCAAAACACTTCCCCCCTTCCCCGTTGCACGCGGACCGTTCACTCCGGATCATATTGTCTACGCCAAGGCGTTCGCTCTGATCTCCGACAATCCGACCGAGGCGGAAATCCGCGCATTCCAGGAGAAAAACGGTTATAAGCCCCTAGTGGTGGAAGTTCCCGGCAAAGCCGTATTCTGTGTCGGCGCCAACGCCAAGGGCGCCGGGACCGTCGCCCTGCTCGCTCGTGACGGCGCGCTGGTGCAACAGCTGACCGACGCCTTCGGTGGCCCTCGGCTGCTTTCCGACGCGGGGCGCAGCTTTATTGAAAACTGGGAAGCGGAATCCTACCGCAAAAAAATCGCTGGAGGCGCAAGCATCCGCCTTTCCGGCAAAGTCGCCGTTGTAACCGGCGGCGCACAGGGCTTCGGCTTTGGAATCGCCGAAGAGCTGGCGGCGGAAGGCGCGACAGTCGTCATTGCCGACCTGAACGCGGAGGGCGCAAAAGCCGCCGCCATAAAACTCAATGCACCGGGCGGAGCCGGTTTCGTCGCGGTCAATATCGCAGACGAGAATTCGGTCGCCGAGATGGTGCGTTCAGTCGTTCTTGCCTGCGGTGGGATCGACCTCTTCGTCGCCAACGCCGGAGTATTGAAAGCCGGATCGGTTAAAACGCTGGAGAAGCGTGACTGGGATTTCGTCACCGACGTAAATTACAGCGGTTATTTCCTTTGCGTCAAATATGTTTCACAAGTAATGGCACAACAGAATGCCTGTTGCTCCGGCTGGACAGATATCGTTCAGGTCAACTCCAAAAGCGGCCTGGCTGGAAGCAATCGCAACGGCGCGTATGCCGGAAGTAAATTCGGCACCATCGGCCTCACCCAGAGCTTTGCGCTGGAGCTGGTGACGGATCGGATCAAAGTCAACAGCGTCTGTCCCGGAAATTTCTTCGACGGCCCACTCTGGTCCGACCCCGAACGCGGCCTCTTCATGCAATATCTGAAGAGCGGAAAAGTTCCGGGTGCCCAGACGGTTGCGGATGTGAAGCGCCATTATGAAAATCAAATTCCGATGCACCGCGGCTGCTTCCCGGCGGACGTGGCGAAGGCGATCATCTATGCGGTAACACAATCGTATGAAACCGGCCAGGCCATTCCGGTCACCGGCGGACAAGTTATGTTGAATTAAAGGACTTGCAACCATGGGCAAACGAATTTTATTCCAGGGGGATTCCATCACCGACTGCGGACGCACCGGGAGCGGAAATCCAGCGGAAAACCTCGGACAGGGATATCCCTTTTTTATCACCGCGCGCCTGCGAGCCGACCACCTCGGTGAAGAGATCGACGTGGTGAATCGCGGCATCAGCGGCCACCGGGTGGTGGATCTCTATGCCCGATGGAAGGTCGACGCGTTAAACCTGAGGCCGGATGTCTTGTCGATTCTGATCGGCGTAAACGACACCTGGCACGAATTCGGCTCCCAGAATGGTGTTGAGGTTCCGCGCTATGCGGAGTTTTGTCGCCGGTTGCTCGACTGGACGCGGGAAGCGCTCCCGAATTGCCGGTTGATCCTCTGCGAACCGTTTGTGCTGGAGACCGGCGTCGTCACCCGGGATTGGGTGGCGGAAATGGATCAGCGCCGCGCCGTGATAAAGACGCTGGCGGATGAGTACGGTACGGTTTTCGTTCCGTTTCAGTCCATGTTCACCGAAGCGGCGAACGTGGCCGGCGACCCGGCCAAGTTACTCGGTGACGGGGTACACCCAACTCCCTGCGGTCACCAGCTGATGGCGGATATGTGGCTCAAATCCGCGGCCGCCGTGTTATAAGAGCCTGTTTCAACACGATTGTTGAAATGGACTCATCAATAAAAAAGGAACATTTGTTACACATGCAGCAACAGATTCACGACATTCTGGTCGCCATCGGAGAAAATCCGAATCGCGAAGGATTGGTCGACACTCCGGAACGGGTGGAAAAAAGTCTTCAATATCTGACCCGTGGATACGGGCAGACCTTGGAGTCGGTCGTCAACGGCGCGTTGTTTGAAGCGGAGTCCGATGATATGGTGATCGTTCGTGACATTGAATTTTTCAGTCTTTGCGAACACCACATGCTTCCGTTTTTTGGAAAATGCCACGTCGGCTACATTCCGAAAAAGAAAATCATCGGCGTAAGTAAAATTGCGCGGATCACCGACATGTTCGCCCGCCGTCTTCAAGTGCAGGAGCGTCTGACCAAACAGATTTCAGAAGCGTTGATGACGATTCTCGACGCGGAAGGCGTCGGTGTGGTCATGGAGGCGCAGCACCTCTGCATGCAGATGCGCGGCGTGGAGAAACAGCATTCGATCATGACCACCAGTTCGATGGTCGGCTCGTTCCGACGCGAACTGGCCACACGCAATGAGTTCACCCGGCTGATCCGATGAAGGCTTTGATACAGAGAGTGATCCGCGGTTCCGTCGATGTGGCGGGGCAACGGATCGGGGAAATCGGCAACGGGCTGGTTCTCCTGCTTGGAATCACGCACTCCGACACGGAGAAGGACGCGGTGTTTCTCGCAGAAAAATGCGTGACTTTGCGAATTTTTGAAGACGGCGCCGGGAAAATGAATCGTTCGTTGCTGGATATCGGCGGTGAGTTGCTGATTATTTCGCAGTTCACGCTGTATGGCGATGCGTCGCATGGACGACGCCCATCGTTCACCGAAGCTGCGCGCCCGGAATACGCGATTCCGCTCTATGAAAAATTTATTGAACTGTGCCGTACAAGCGGCGTTCGGGTTGCAACCGGAGAATTCGGGGCGGATATGCTCGTTTCCATTGAGAACGACGGCCCGGTAACCATTATGGTGGAGTCCAAGTCACATGCGTAAAGGAGTGGTTTTGCTCGGAGCGACCGGCTCCATCGGGAAAAGCGCGCGCGCGGTGCTCTCCGCGTTGCCGGATCGTTTTCACGTGGTCGGACTGGTCGCCCGAAACAATCTCGATGAACTCGCGGCGCAAGCAAAGGAGTTTCGTCCGGATTGGGTGGTGACCACCGACCCGGAGCAGACAGAACTCCTGGCCAAGCGACTGCCTCCCGGATGCAGAGCGGCGGGCGGAATGGAGAAGGTGATCGAGCTGGTGACCGCGCCGGAAACCGATATCGTGCTCTGCGCCATCGTCGGGACCTCCGGGCTGGAACCGGTAATTGCGGCTCTGCGCGCCGGAAAGCGCGTAGCGCTCGCCAGCAAAGAGGTGCTGGTTCTGGCCGGCGAGATCATCAACCGTGAACTGGCCGCCACCCCCGGCAGCGAACTCATTCCGGTGGACAGCGAGCACTCGGCGATCTTTCAATGCCTCGCCGGGCGGAAGCACTCGGAAATCCGCAATCTTTACCTCACCGCCTCCGGTGGCGCGTTCCGCACCTGGAGCAGGGAACAAATCGAACACGCAACGTTCAAAGACGCCCTCGCCCATCCGACGTGGAGCATGGGAGCCAAAGTCACCATCGACTCCGCTTCGATGATGAATAAGGCACTGGAGATGGTCGAGGCGTATCACCTCTTCCGGGTGACGCCGGAACAGGTTCGCGTCTTGATCCATCCGCAGTCGATCATTCACTCGATGGTGGAGTTGGCCGATTCAAGCCTGATCGCCCAGATGTCGAAGCCGGACATGCGGTTTGCGATCCAATACGCGTTCACCTACCCCGAACGGGCCGCGACCGATCTGCCGTCGCTCGACTTCACCTCACCGCTCGGGCTGGAACTGCAACTCCCGGAGGCGGGACGCTATCCGGCGCTGGAATTTGCCAATGAGGCGATGCGGCTCGGCGGCACTCTCCCCGGCGTGATGAATGCAGCGAACGAAGTTGCGGTGGAGAAATTCCGCCGCGGCGCAATCCGCTTCCCGTCCATCTGGCGGATCATTGAGAAAACAATGGCGGCGCATCACGTTGAGCCGCAATCCGATTTCCAAACCATCCGGGTCGCGGATGCCTGGGCCCGGACTTACGCGGAGCAGCTATCTGAGTGACTCCCCGAAAACAAAACTTCCTATCTTTTACCCTGTTGCTGACCGTCGCGGCGGCGATTTTCCGCTTGTTCCGCCTCGACGCGCCTCTTGAATATGACGAAATCTGGACACTTGAATATTACGCAACAAACTCCATCCGGGCGATTTTTACGGAACTCGCGTTGCCGAACAACCATCCGCTCAATTCCCTTGCGGTCAGGTACACCGTAAATCTGGGAAGCGCCCCGCAATGGATTCGCCTGATTCCGTATCTGGCCGGCGTTCTCTCCGTTCCGCTGATGGGAATCGTCGCATTCAAATTCTGGCGGCGCAAGAGCGCGGCGCTCTGGAGCATGTTTTTTCTCGCGGTGTTGCCGTTCGCGGTATTTCACTCACAACAAGCACGCGGCTACTCGTTGCAGCTGTTTTTCCTGTTATTGTTTACGGTGGCTCTTTTTTTGACCCGGCGCTGCCCGGTTCTCGGCGCCATTGGCATCGTTCTTGGCGCAACCGGCGCAATGTTGACGTTGCCAACTTCGGCATTTTACCTCGCTGCCATCGGCGGTGTCGCCGCTTGGCGTTGCCGGAAAACATGGAAGGTTAATCGTCCGGGAATGATTTCCCTGGCGATTGCCGGAGGGATTTCACTATTCTGGGTTCTGATCAATTTCAACGCGCTACAGGCCAATCGTGGCTGGGGGATTCCGCTTGACTCGTTCTCTGTCACCTTTGAATTTCTGAAAGAACTCGCATGGCAAAACGCTTTGCCGTTGCTCTTTGCAATCCCTGCGCTGCTGTTTTGCTTCCGTCGCAGCACTCCGATCCTCTGGATCTGGCTCTGCCTGGCGGCGGCGGCGATTGCTTTTAATGCGGGGCAGGTTCGTACCTATCTGCCGTTGGCAGCGGCGACGATTCTGCTCTCCGGAATGGGTGCGGCATGGCTGACGCGCCACTTCTCCAGGCGACGAAACGTTGTTATTTGGCTCTCTGTCCTCGTCAGCCTCGCCGGATTGTCGGCGGCATATCAGAAGCCGTATCCGAACTGGTACTCTATCCATCAGATGATACAAGAACTTCCGCAGGAAATCCTTGTCATTGCGCCCGCCAATGACTCCTACCCGCTGGCATGGAACAGTGCGCCGGATTCCTATCAGGAACAATTGCGGCGCATCGTATTGTTTCCGCCGGAGGCGCCGCCGCGAAAACTGCTGGTGATCAGCCGTAACGGTCAACTGAGCGGATGCACCCTGAACGGTGCGGAGTCCCCGGTTCCGGTGACAATCCCCGGTGTGCCGATTCCGTTTGAAACAATGCAGGGAATGCTGTACGGTCTGGAAGAACTGAACAGCTCCCCGCAGGCCGACGAACTGGTGATCGCCATAGTGCGCCCCCTGCCCGAAGCGGAGACGCGGGCATTGCTGTTCAAGCTGCTCTTCACCCAAAAGGATTTTCTGACCTTCAATATTCGCTTTTCCGTTCCCATCACAAAAGACGATATCACCTATCGCTATTACATTGCCGGCGGGTATGTTACTCATCCGGAGAACACCGACTGGATCGGATTTTTGCAGAAAAAACCGGGAAGCACCACCTTATATCGAGTGGTTCCGCTGGAAAAAATCCGATAAACCTGCTTGCCTGACTTGAAAAAACATCTCCTGACAGCTATGATATGAAGACTGTATCCCAACGCTGGCCGCCCTATTCTCACGCGGCCATTTATTGATTTATAAGGAGAGGCTTGATTCATAATGGATTGGATTTGGAATATCATATCGCTGGTTTTTGTTTTTATCGCCATCGGATTTTGTATTTTCATTCATGAACTCGGGCATTTCCTGGCCGCCAAATGGCGCGGATTGCACATCGACGCGTTTTCGCTCGGGTTCAAACCGTTCTGGCGAAAAAAGATCAACGGAGTGGAGTACCGCCTCGGCTGGCTCCCGTTCGGCGGCTATGTGGAACTGCCGCAGGTAGACGCGACCGACGCGACGCCGCATGCAGCGGACGGTACCGAGCTGCCACGCGCAAAACCGCTCGACCGAATCATCACCGCATTCGCCGGACCTCTCTTCAACATTCTCTCCGGAATGCTGCTGGCCTGCATCATCTGGTGGGTCGGGCTGCCGCAGGATACCCCCAAGATGCGCGAACTCACCGTGCTTACCGTCGATGAAGCGGGACCGGAATGGAAAGCGGGATTGCGCCCCAATGATAAAATCGTCCGAATCAACGGAGAGCCGTTCCACTCCACCTGGCGGGAAATCATCTTGAATAAGATTCTGTTGACCGTCGGCGAGGTGACATTCGACGTGGTTCGCGGCGACCAGACGCTCACGATCGCTTACACGCCGGAATTCAACCCCAAGGCTCCGAAGCAGTTACGGGAAGAGAAAATCGCATGGCCGTTTTTCACCGTGCTCACCCCGATTCGACTCACTCCGGCCCCCAATTCCCCGGCATTGGCCGCGGGAGTCCGAGCCGAAGATATTCTGCTTGCCATCAACGGCAAACCGCTGGCGGAACCTTCCGATGTCAACATCGCGGTCAATCAGGCTGGCAACCGTAACGAGTCGTTGACTCTTACGTTGTTGCGCAAAGGCGAAACGATCGAAACCAAAGTCACCCCCAAGGCGACACTCACCGAAAAAGGCACCCCCGTCTACACGGATGGGCTCGGGTTCCCGCTCGCTTCGACCGGGACGCCCGGCATTGAAGTTCTTCTGGCTCTTCCGGAGTCTCCGGCACAACGCGCCGGTATTCTCCCCGGCGACCGTATTGTGAAGTGGAACAGCGAGCCGATTACAAGTTTTGAAGACTACGAAGCGGCGAGTATAAAGGCAGACGGGAAGCCGTCTGTCATTGAACTGCTGCGCAAAGGTGAAACGATTACGCTTGAGCTTCTTCCCATGCCACGGTATCAGATAGGGGTGTCACTTGCCATGTATGACTACCCGAATCCGATTCAGCAGTTTGTGTATACCTTTGAGATGAGCCGGAAATCGCTGATCGGCATCTCGGTTTGGGTCGGGAACAAACTTGGCCTGACTCCCAAAACCAGCTCGATCTCTCCGGCTCACATGTCCGGCCCGTTGGGAATGGGAACGATTATCTTCACCACCACCCGGCTGGCTTTGCAGCAGGTGACGCCGTTCACGACCGTGGTCAACTTCATCGTGATCATTTCGTTTGCACTGGCGATCTTCAACCTCTTCCCCCTCCCCGTGCTGGATGGCGGGCACATTGTGTTCGGGGTGTTTGAAATCGTCTTCCGCAAACCGCTGCCGACGGTGGTGATTAAAAGTTTGTCGATGGTATTTATCGTTCTGCTGATCGGTCTGATGATTTTTGTAACGATTTCGGACAGCCGCCGTCTGGCGCGCACGTCCGGATTGACGGAAAAAATATCCAACTGGTTCCCGGGAGAAGCCGAATCGGTTGCTCCAGTTACGGAGGCAGAGAATGTTGATCCCGCGACGAAATAGCCGCACCATCCGGCTCGGCAACGTCGAGATCGGCGGGAGTTATCCCGTTTCGATCCAATCGATGACCAATACCGATACGCGCAATGCGGCGGCAACACTGGAGCAAATCCGAAAACTGCACCGGATCGGTTGCGAAATCATCCGGGTCGCGATCCCGGATATGGAGGCCGCATCTGCGTTGCGGAAAATCTGTGACGCAAGCCCGATTCCGGTCATCGCTGATATTCATTTTGACTACCGCCTCGCGTTGGCGGCAATGGCGCACGGCGTTCATGGAATCCGCCTCAACCCCGGCAACCTCAGCGATAAAAACGAAATGAAACAGGTGGCCGAAGAAGCGATCCGCCGTGAAATCCCGATCCGAGTCGGCGCCAACTCCGGAAGCATCCGCTCCGCGCTGCTCCGCAAATTTCAGGAGCGCGGCATGAACCACGACGAAGCAGTCGCCGAAGCGCTGGTCGAAAGCGCCCTTGAGCAATGCGCATTGCTGGAAGAGTTCGGTGTCACTGAGCTAAAGGTGGCACTCAAATCCTCCAGCGTCCCAATCACCATCGAGGCGTTTCGGAAGTTTGCGGCAAGAACCGACTACCCGCTTCACATCGGAGTGACCGAGGCGGGAACTCCGGGGCGCGGCATCGTAAAATCCGCAGTCGGCATCGGGACGCTTCTGATGGAGGGAATCGGCAATACCATGCGCGTCAGCCTGACCGGGGACCCGGCGGAGGAGATCGTCACCGCCCGCCGTATTCTGGAATCCTGCGGGCTTCGCGACGCCATGCCGGAAATCATCTCCTGTCCGACCTGCGGACGTACCGAAATCGATCTGATCCGTCTGGCCGATAAAGTGGATGGCCTGATTACCGAGATCAAAGAATCAGGATATGAAATCAAATTGCAGAAAATCGCCGTCATGGGTTGCGAAGTCAACGGCCCCGGCGAAGCGCGCAGTGCCGACTTGGGCATGGCGGGGAGCAAAAATGGGAAATTGGTGATTTTTAAATTCGGCAAAGTGGTCGGCGCCTTCGACCCCGATGCCGGGTTTGAATTTTTCAAAATGGAGATACTGAAAAACAGTATCCGAAATCAGGAGGATAACGATGTATAAAAGGCAATGGATGCGAATGCTTCCCGCCGCGGCGCTCATTCTGGGCGGCCTGACGGCAGAAGCGCAAGTGGAACTTGCACCGGTGTTCTCGGACAATGCGGTTCTTCAGCGTGACATGAACGTCCCGATCTGGGGATTTGCAGATCCGGGCGAATCCGTCACGGTGAAGTTCGCCGACCAGACGCAAACCACCACTGCCGGTCAAAACGGCAAATGGATGGTGAAGCTCTCTCCGCTGGCGGCGAGCAAAGAAAACCGTACATTGACCGTTTCCGGCAAAGACAACACCGTTACCGCCAACAACATTCTGGTCGGAGAGGTCTGGATCGCCAGCGGACAATCCAACATGGAAATGCCGCTTTGGGGCAACGGAGAGAACTACCGTCACCGGAACGCCAATGGAACCGGGAAAGAGGTTGCCGACAAAACCGACCTGCCGCTCCTGCGCTTCACGAATATGCCGCGCAAATCGAGCACGGTTCCGGTGGAGAAAGAGGCGATCAAATGGAGCGTCGCCGTACCAGGCCCGGATCTGGAACGGGCGAGTGCGACAGCTTTCTTCTTCGGACGCGAGCTTCAGAAGACACTTGATATTCCGATCGGAATTCTGGGCGCTTACTGGGGTGGTACCCGGATTGAGCCGTGGACTCCCCCGGAAGGTTTTGACTCAGTAGAAGAACTGGCAAGCATCGCGAGAAGCGTGAACGCCAAGATCCCCGGCACCAAGGCGCACAAAGAAGTGAGCGAAAAGGTGGTTGCGGATTACAGCGCGTGGCTCGCCAAATACAACGAAGCCATTGCGAAAGGCGAACAGCCGCCCCTGCCGCCGGAATTCCCGAATGAACAGAAGCCATTTTCGGGTCATCAGCAGCCGACCGTGCTCTACAACCATATGCTCTACGGCTTCGTGCCTTATGCGGTTCGCGGCGGCATCTGGTACCAGGGCGAATCGAACCGTGGCGATGGAATGCTTTATAAGAGCAAGATGCAGGCGCTGCTGAACGGTTGGAAAAGCGTGTTCCAGAATCCGAATATGAAGTTTTACTTCGTCCAGATCGCTCCGTTCACCTACGGCGGCGACTCCACCGTACTGGCGCGCCTCCAGGAAGCTCAGCAATCCTTTGCCGACAATGAAAAAGACGCCGGCATGGCGGTTGTCAGCGATGCGGTTCACAACATTCGTGACATCCACCCGGCCGATAAGGAAATCGTCGGCAAGCGCCTTGCCTATCTGGCGTTGAACCGCGATTACGGCCGCAAAGACATCAAGGCGGATTCGCCGAAGCTGAAAGCCTCCCGCACGGAAGGCAACAAGTTCATTCTCGAATTCGATTTTGTGGAGAGCTGGAAAAGCCCGGTTACCCCCATCCCGTTCTTTGAAGTCGCCGGAATCGACGGCGGATTCGTTCCGGCCAACGCCACGATTGACGGCACCCGCCTGATCGTCAGCGCCGATAACGTGGCCGAGCCGCAGCACCTTCGGTATATGTGGCACGAAACCAACGAAGGAAAACTCGCCAATGAAGCCGGGCTGGTGCTCGGGCCGTTCCGCGTGATCGGCAAAGAGGCGGATTTCGATACGCTGCTCAGCTTCCAGAAGCAGAACAGCAAACTGCTTTACGAATACGATCTCAAGAGCGGCAGCGGCTTCGGCGACAAGACGCAGGTCAAATATGCCGTTGACAACAGCAATGACATCAAGGGTCGAATCACCCGCGTCACCTATCTGATCGAATTGATCGGCAAAGACGGAGCGGCGAAGTTCGTTTCGGTTTCTCTGGACCCCTTTACAACCAATGCGAAACAGCTCGGCGTCCCGACCAAGGCGAGCGGCGCACGATTTCAGAGCCGTGTATTCAATCTGAATGTCATCAGCAATGTCGCCGGCCTTCAGACCGGAAGCATCCGCGAGGGCAACATCGAATTCTGGCCGAACAACTATGGCCCGCAGAACAAGGGCGGCGTACCTGGAGCTGATGGTAACGCGTATGATTTCGGCGATGAAATCTCCTCCCCGGAAGTTGGTTACGGTTCGATGCAGATCCATAACTTCGCAGCAAAGCAGACGATTTTCGCATATAACAACTTCTCTACGGGAGCTGGCGCCGACCTCGGCATCGGCAACCAGTCGGGAAAAAACCCGGACTGGACGTTCTCCGGAGCCGCCAAACTCTACGACAAAGCGACTCTGTACGTTTTTGTCAAGGAAGAAGCGCGGGATGACTCCTCCTATCTGGCGAAAGTGAAAGCCTGCGTCCCGGAAGCCGAGTCGATGCGCCTCGCCTATGCGTATGACCTCCGCACCGGAACCGCCCAGGCTGGACGGACACGTGTAAACTACGCAGCCGACAACAGCGACGTGCTGACCGGCAAGGCGAAAAAGGTCGCCTACCTCATGGTACTGACCGGCAATGACAACAAGGAAGAGTGGGTTTATGCGTCGATGGATGCGTTTGATCCCTCCGTCGCCAAACTCGGCGTGCCGACCAAGGCGAGCGGCGCAGTCTTCCAGAAGCGCATCGCCAACCTCGACGTGAAGTCCAACACCGCCAAGGTGAAGACCGGAACGTTTGCGGAAGGCAACATCGAGTTCTGGTCGAGCAACTATGCCGCTCCGAACGCCACGCAGATCCCCGGAGCTTCCGACGCCGCGTTTGACTTCGGCGACCGTCGTGACGGCGGCACCGATCCTGGTTACGGCTCGATGCAGGTTCACAACTTCCTCGAGAAGCAGACGGTGTTCGCGTACAACAAGTTCGACGCCGGTCCGAATGCCGACGCCGGCATCGGCAATGCGCCGGGCGCCAATTCCGACTGGACGTTCTCCAGCTCGCTGAAGAACTACAAGGCTGGCTGGCTCTACGTGCTGGTCGACATGGAATAAGTTCCCCGACAGAAAAACAAACGGGTGGAAGAGCAAATCAGCTCTTCCACCCGTTTTTCTGTTACGGTTACTTTACCAGTTTTCCCCAACCGAAGAGATTGATGTTTTTGGAAGGTTGAATCCCGAAACTCCACTCCATAAAGCGCACGTGACGGCAGCACCGATCGCAGGTTCACAACTTCCTCGAGAAGCAAACGGTGTTCGCGGACAACAAATTCAATGCCGGTCCGATCGCCGACACCGGCATCGGCAATGATTCCGATTGGAAAGAACTACAAGGCCGACTGGCTCTACGTGTTGGTCGACATGGAAATAAGTTCCCCGACAGAAAAACAAACGGGTGGAAGAGCAAATCAGCTCTTCCACCCGTTTTTCTGTTACAGTTACTTTACCAGTTTCCCCCAACCGAAGAGATTGGTGTTTTTGGAAGGTTGAATCCCGGAACCCCACTCCATAAAGCGCATGTGCCGCCCGTTGTCCGTGTCGTTGACAAGGTACGCGATGCGGAACATCTCTCCGACGTTGCCATTCAGCCCGACCTGTTTCGCGGGAACTTCAAAATGGTAGACGGTTTGATTTTCTTGCCGAGTCACAGTAACGGGTACATCCCACGCCGAACCGATGAATCCGACTTCGCCGGGAGCGATATGATTCCATACCACGGCCTTTCCCACACCGCTCTCGGAGGCGGTGAATTCATAATGATCCCCCGCCATGTTGGCAATACCGACCTGAATGCAGTCGTTTTTCCAGACATATGCGCCCTCCCCCGGCACGCTATGGTCGTTATCGATGACGATGGCATCGAAGACCAACGTTGTTCCACGGCGGGAGAGTCGGATCTCCGCACTGAGATCTTCCGGGCCGCTCCAACGCGGGGAATTGGGGTCAAACATCATCTCACGCACCTGATCGGCGCGATTCAATCGAACCACCGCCCCTTGCTTCTCGCTGACCGGCAGTGCAATATTGCGATCCAGAGAGAGTTCATCGTCGAGCAAAAGAGTCCCATTTTCGCCATTCAGCTTCAATTTGCAACGCAACGACTTGCTGCCGAATTCCGCATCGACGGGAATCATGACCGGCAGTTTGATGCGCTGCATCGCACCTGAACGCAATCGTCCCTGGCGCTCCACGCCTTCCGCCTGCAGCAGATAGGAAACAGTCTCTCGGTAGGGATTCACAAGCTCAAGCTCCATTTCGCCTTTTTCACCCGGTACAAAAACGGCGTTGCCGGCGACGCGCAGCGGAGAATCCACCGAGGAAAGCGCTCCTTTGAGCGACCGCAGATAAAACGGCAGCGTACCGCTCTCCACAAAGACGATTCCGCCTGCGGGACGCAGAAGCGTTTCATTTCCAAAGAGATCGATCTTCGTCACCGGAGAATCGCTACGAAGCGCAAACGAAAAACTTCCTCCGTGTGACCAGCAAACAAACACGTCTTCCCCGCCGTGAGTGAAGCGATAATTCATCAATCGCGCGTCAAGTTCGAGCGGTTCGGCGGGTTCGGTATCGGCAAGTTGCCGGATCAGCTCATTATAAGCCAGAAAGGACGGCTTCGGCTGATTGTCCACTGTGACAAGACCGAACGAGTCATCGGCATTGATATATTTGTCGCCGTAATCGTGAAGCATGAACCAGATATAAAATTCCGAGTTCCGGCTTTTGGTGAGTGAGATCTTTTTGACCAGCTCCGCCGCCTGTAGCCGGAACATATCCGGATGTGTATAGTAGGAGCGTGCGCCCGCCTCGGAATTGCCGAACGGTTTCTTCAATTTGGCTTCGGCCAGCCATTCGTCAAGCGTTGCAAGGCTGCTCAAATGGGCGGCATAGCCCTCATGTCCGTGGTAACAGGCGACATCGTAGAAATCAGCGTTTTCCTGAAACATCCGTTTCGCAAAATCTTTCCTGGCGCGAGCGTGGTTGATCACCACTCCGCCTGTGGCAACCTTGACATTCGGCGCGTGCTTCTTGAAAATCGGATAGAAAATACGCTGGGTTTCAAGATATTCCTCTGTCGTTCGTTCGCGGAAATAACCGAGATTCGGTTCATTGAACCACTCGAAGTAACGGATGCCCGGATTGCGGTTCATAAACTCCGCGATTCGGAGCATATGCTTTTCAAACACGTCGCGCTTGGAGCCGATCGGTTTCCCCACCCATCCCGGAACATCGCCGGCGTAGGAGAACACCAGATCGATCCCCGCATCGAAATGCGGCTGATACATTTTCTGATACTGCTCATAGCCGAATTCGGTAAACGGAACCCACTCCAACTGATTGCCCAGCGCATTCCCACGAATGATATCCACTCCGAGCATTTTCATCCACCCGACATGCAACTCTTCTTCGTACACAAAGTTACGTAATCCCTGATCTTCAAGCCCAAACCACATCGGCTTGTTGTTGAGTCGCTTGTTATTCGGTTCAAACACTCCAAACCAACCGGTGAAGACCTGTTTGGCAAGCGAGTTCGTCACCACAACCTCGGTGCGGTAAGATCCTTTTTTGGCAAATTTTCCGACATCGAACGCAACGCGGGCAAGCCCGAACGCGTCAATTTTCACCGTTCTCTTTGTAGAAAAGAGCTTACGGTCGGCGATATCGAAGACGTCGATGGCGACCGTGTTGCTGACCGGACGATTCCAGTTGTTGCGAATGCGATATTCCTGTCGCACCGGCTGATTGAGCCCATGCGCAAGGCCATCGTATTCGGGATGGATGGTGATGGTTCCATTCCCGTCGGAAAGGTCGACAATATAGCAGAGATCGTCCAGCAAAACCCGCCCCTTACCCGGCTTGTCGCCGGAGAAGCAGAGGCGACGGATCGAAACGGGGAAAACAAGCGTATTGAAATTCTCCACCGTTTTTTCATTCAATTCCAAGCGGTAACGCTTCCATTCGCTTCCGGCGATTTTGACCGGCATGGTTTTGAACATCGCCTTGTCGGAGCGATCCATCAACTCAAAATAGACTTCGCACTCATACCCTTGCGGATTGGCATCAAATTCGATCGCCTCGGCAATCGCCGGACTTTTATAGACAGAATTCTTTTCAAACACAATCAATCCACCGGGCTGAATGAATTCGTAGTCGATCATACCGGTACCGCCATCGCTGCGAGAGGCGTCCGGCCCGGCTCCGAAACCAAGCTGATAAGGCAACACATTGTGCCCGGGGCGCATTCCCTTCAACGGCCACCCCATCCAACTGGAGTAATCCGAGAAATCATCCAGCATCAATCGCCCTTGCTTCTCGGCAGGAATCGATTTGGCTCCTTGCGTGGCGGTTCCGGTCAAAAACGGAGTGATGTCAACCAGGCGGTTCCACGGAGAAAGATTGGCGCCTCCAATCCGCTTGGCATTCTTCCACGCGGAATCGTCAAACTCGACATCCTGCCAATTTTCCGGAAATTCCGTGGAGCATTTCCAGTCCGCCCCGGTGTTGATCTCCACCATACCTTTTTCGGTGAACACCTCAAAGCGACAGATCAAACCGGCGTCGGCTCGGCCGTTGCGGGCGCGAATGGAGATAACGTTTTTCCCCTGCTTTATCTGCTCGGTCACATCGTAGCGGTTGAATTTAAGCCAACCGGGAAGCGGCTTCTCCGGCGAGCCATTGATCTGGACCTCCGCTCCGTCATCGGCAAGGATCAGCAGTTGCGCCGATTTTACCGGGGAATCAAGCTGAAAGGTCTTCCGAAATGCGCGATGAGTATTATCCTGCGGTTTCTCCGGATACCAGATCCAGGCCGGAGCATCCGCCCAGACAACCATGAACAGGAACAATACAGAAACAATACATGTAATTTTTTTCACTTACAAACTCCAGATATACTGATCCGTCAATGCGGCCCAGCTGCTACGTTTTACTCTCACCGCCCGGCCATCCACCATCAACGCATTGGTAGCGTCGCCATGACGGAAATTTTTCGGCACCCGAGCGGGCTGGTTCAAAACCTCATTTTCGCTGCCGATGAACATGATGTCATTATGCCCGTCCATCAACATCAACGTTTGCGTCGGCGACACGATACGATCCAGCTTCTGCCATTTGTTCGCCCAGGCAACCAATCCGGGAGCTCCGGCAACGCTGACGTTACAAGCGTAGCTGACCATCGCACCACGATCCGGGTGGAAATAGCGGATTGCGTTGCTCTCAGTTCCCGCAGCCAATTCCCGTCCCCCGGTAGGACAGAGAAATGTTTTACCGGATGGGAAATAACGCGAAAGATCCTGATACCAATAATAATAATATTCACTGCCGAATTGCCGGTTATATTGGCAGCTGACCAGATAACCGTTGTTATCCCCGGCATAGAAAGCCAGCCCCAACCCGAGATTTTTCTCGTTATTGAGGCAGCTTACCGCATTTGCCCGCTCCCGCGCCTGATTTAACGCCGGCAACAGCATGGCGGCGAGAATCGCGATGATCGCGATCACGACCAGCAATTCAATCAGCGTAAACCGATCGCGTCCGCGGTACATGAACAACCTGTTCATAACACATCACCTTTCCGCAGTCAAACACTGCATTGTGGTTATTTAGTCAGCTGTACCCAACCGAACAATTCCGGCGCCTTGCTGCCTTCAATACCCTTGAAGTATTCCATGAGCCGCAGACGTTTCTTGCCGTCATTGTCATTGACCAACAAGCTCATGCGGAACAGGGAATCACGTTTCGCATCCAATCCTATCTCATTCCACGGCACGGAGAAGCGGTAGCTGGTAACACCATCCCGTCTTTCGACCGTGAGCGGGATATCCAGCTTTCCGATCTTTGCCGGGTCTTCCGCAATATGCCGCCAGGCCAACGCGCCATCCGGACTGTCGGAAACCGTGATCTCGGTCTGACGACCATCCGCCGTTGCAAATCCCAACTGAATCGAGTCGTTGCGCCAATTCATCACCCCATGATCGGGAGCGGAGTGATCCTGATCGTGAACCTTCACGTCAAACAGCAATCCTGTTTGATCGTAGACGATGGAGAATTTCGCGGAAAGATCTTCTTTTCCGCTCCAACGGGGCGTGGTCGGGTCAAAGACCAGTTCCGTCAGCACCGTTTCGTCATCCAACACGATGCTTGCCCCCGTCTTGCCCGATGGCGGAACCGGGAGAGCAACGCTGTAGCTCAGACTGATCGTTCCGGTATAGAGAACTTCGCCTTTATCTGTAACAAATTCCAGATGGAACAGCATGGCCGAGGCACTCGGCTTCGCGTCGTCCGGAATGACCAGCGGCCAGGAGGTCGCAGCCTGCTTCTGCGCCGCGATCTTCCCCTTTGCCTCTGCAGAGCCCTGAGTCAAACGATAGGAAACAGGCATATCGAATGGGTTCTGAATTTGCAGCGTCAGCGTTCTCCGCTCTCCAGGCATCAGAACGCTGCCGCCGGAGATGGCGAGCAGTTCCCCGGTTTCCAGCAAGGCTCCTTCCTGTGTCCTCAGATAGTACGGCTCCTTGCCGCTGTTGATAAAAACCACTCCATGTCGAGGAGTCAGAGTTTGTTCATTTCCATACATATCGATGTGCTTCACCGGCCCGGTCGCTTTCATGGAGAACGAAAGATCCGCTCCATTGCCGCGCGGCCACACGACACTGACTTCCTCCCCGCCACCGACAAAGCGGAAACTCTCCAGCCGCGGATCCAGCACCAACGGTTTCGCCGGAGCCATATTCGCCAGCTGCCGGATCAATTCGTTGTATGTGACAAACGCAGGCTTCGGCTGATTGTCGACCGTGACCAACCCGAAGGAGTCGTCGGCATTGATGTACTTATCCCAATAGTCCTGCAGCATGAACCAGATGTAAAATTCCAATCCGTCATGCTTGCTTGAGGCGATTTTCTGAATCAACTGACAGGCCTGTACATAAAACAGTTCTGGCTGATTCTGGTACGAGCGATACCCCGCTTCGGTCTGAGCGATCGGGCGCTGAATACCCTTGGCGTTCAACATCGCTTTGATACGAGGAATATGATCCTTGTAGCTGGCGTACCCGTCATGACCGTGAAATGCCACAACATCATACGCATCCGCAGTATCCTGATAGAGTGTGCGAACAAAATCCGGCTTGCTGCGCGGATGCGGCGCAACAACGACTCCTCCGGTGGTAACGCGCAAATCCGGGTTGATCTTTTTCAGGATCGGATACAGCATACGCAAACTGGCCGTATACTCCTCGGTCGTACCTGCATAACTGCCGAGATCCGGCTCGTTGAACCATTCAAAATAACGGATCGCCGGTATCGAACGAATAAATTCACCGACCTGTGTCATATGTTCGGCAAACAGCTCCGGGTCAACTTGCAGCCCGTTTCCCTGTTTCCGTCCCTCTTGTGTGAGGGTCCAGCGCGGCACCGCCGCGGCGTAGTCCAGCAGGATCATCAGACCGGCATCGACATGCGGCTGCCACATCCGGCGCACGCCTTCATATCCGGCCTGATCGCCACGGACGCTCTCCGTTTTCTCTCCAAGGAAACCACCACGCATCATATCCACACCCAGCGTCTTCATCCACTCCGCATGCAGAGCGGCTTCATACGGGGCGGTATTGACCTCCTGATCCTCAACGCCGAACCACATCGGTGACTGATTGATCCGACGATTATTCGGTTCAAAAATCCCCAGCCAGCCGGAGAAAACGCTTTTAATCTCGCCATTATCAGCAGTAAGGACGACGTTGTAGCCTCCCTTGACCGGGAATGATCCGAGGTCGAATTCCACTTTCTCCAAACCGAATCCGGGAAGATTTTGTTTCGCCTTTCTTGTCAGCAACACCTTGCGTTCCCGGTCGTAAACGTTAAGCTCCAATTGCGCGGATACTGCTTTCTCCAGCGAGTTCCTCAACTGGAACTCCATTTTTACTGGAGAATTCGGAACGAATGCAAGTTTCCGATAAACCGGGTGAATTTCAAGCTGACGGTTCGGTTGCGAAACGTCGGCACGATAGGCGATGTCATCGATCAGAATACGCCCGCGCCCCGGACGATCAGGGCGAAACCCGATTTGCCGCATGGCGAGCGGAAAACGAATCCGGTCGTAATTACGCACCGTCGCGTCGTTGATCGCCAGCTGATAATCGCGCCATTCGTCACCGCTGATTTTCACAGAGTCGGTTTCAAACGTAGTTCCAAACTTATCGACCAGAACAAAATACACGTCGCCACCCCATCCTTCCGGGTTGGCGGAGAATTCAATTCGGCTCGGTACCGTCGTCATTTTGAAGGCGGCGTTCTTCTGCATTAAAACCGACTTCCCCGGCTCGATGAAATCAAAATGAAACGCTCCGGCCCATCCGTCATCCCGCCGTTCATCCGGCGTGGAGCCAAGACTGAAGTCAAACGGATATTGCGCCCCCGGACGCTTCCCCGCGCCTCCTCCACCCATCCAGGAAGAGATCTGCGCAAAGTCATCGATCATCAGACGTCCAGCGGTTGCCGGCTCCATCTCAACCGCACCTTCAGGGTAAAGTGGGCTCATATCCACCATCTTTGCCCAAGGCGCACCATCCGCCGGGGCAACCTTCCGGGCAACCGGCCATGCGGAGTCGTCGAACTCCACCGCGGTCCACCCCTCTTCCTTCCGGTCAGAACTTTTGAAATTGTCGTTACTGGAAACAATGATAACAGACGGAGAATGACGCATTTGCAACTCTCCACGGCAAATCATTCCGGCGGGACCGCTGTGATTATCCACTTCAACGGCAATCACATTTTTGCCCTTTTTCAGCGCGAAATCCTTTTCCCGCAAGACAGGTTTCATGGTCTGCCCGGTTTTGATGAGTTTCCCATTCAAATAAATTTTTCCGATGTCATCACAAGCGAAGTATACGGAGCTTTTGACCGGCGCGGCGGGCAGATCCAGTGTCAAGCGAAAATAGCGGGTAGTCTTCGGCAACGGTTTCTCTTCGTGCCACAACCAGAAACTCGGCTTTTCCGGGATCGGCGGCGGAACAATCGCAGCGTCCGCCAACTTGGCCCAATCGATCAAATCTCCCCACGGAGCGGCATCGCAACGTCCGATTTTCACCGCCTTTGACCAGCTGGAATCGTCAAACGCAACCGCCGTCCAGTTTGCCGGAGCCGCGTCGCTGCTCAAGAAACGGTCGTTCCCGCTGACCGCCATCACGGTTCCATCCGTCAATGTTACAGTTCCACGGCAGATGACCCCGGCAGAACCGATGTGATTCTGCGCTTCCACGGCGATCACATTGTTTCCTTTGCGCAATTTCCCGCCCAAATTCCGGGCGATCGGGTGCATGGTCTGGTTGTGTTTGACCATTTCGCCATTCACATAGATTTTTCCGATATCGTCGACGGCAAAATACAGTTCAGACTGCTTTGCATCGGCGGGCAGATCCAGATTCATACGGAAATAGCGGGTCGTCCTCTCCAACGGCTTCGCTTCGTGCCAGTACCAGTTGGCGGATTCTCCGGCAAACGTTGCGACCGCAAGAAAAAGCAACAGGCAAGCTGTTCCGAAATACTTCATCTTCATTTCCCCCATCTCCCTTTTCATCAATACGCCCAGGTCATCCGGTCAACATCCGCCTTGAGGCTGGTCATCTTCTCCACATGTCCATCCAGCAACAGCAAGTTGGCCGTAGAACCGGAATGCCGCCAAAACGATCTATAATCCGCGTCGCCCAATGTCACGATATTGCTCCGCAAATGAACCGGCCCCTTCCCGTCCATAATATGAGCCGTCGTCGACGGATTCTTATAATTTGCAAATTTGCGAGGAAGCCAGCTCCCGTAACCGACCACCCCGGAAACAGAGGCGATGGAGCCGTAGGTCAGATGTGACACATTGCCGTTCACCTTATAAACCGCGGGATCCGTTTGCAACCAGCTCGGCCGCCCTTCATCCGCTCCGGCGGAGGGGCAGTTGAACACTTTCACGGCCATTCCCAAATGAGGAGCCAGACGTTGATGGAAAAAACGGGTAAACTGATCCCCGCCCCAGTTGACGTTCGTTTCTCCGAGCGGAATATAATCCAGGCTGTCGCTGCCATACAGCGTAGCACCCACCCCCAGCTGCTTCACATTGGACGCGCAGGAGATCATGCGGGCCCGTTCCCGCGCCTGATTCAACGCAGGCAACAACATGGCGGCCAGAATAGCAATGATTGCAATTACAACAAGAAGCTCAATCAGTGTGAATCTTTTTTCCATCATAATCCCCTTCTTACGGTTGAACTTTGAATGAATCGCGAAATATAATTTCTTCCGGAACATAATTTTTCCGGATATCTGCGCTTCCATCTAAATTAGCCAGAATGATTTGCGCCGCTTCCCGCCCTACCCTCTCCATTGGAATGGAAACGGAGGAGAGCGAAGGAGTCAGGTATTCCAGAAAACGGCTGTTGTTCCAGCCGACCACCGAAATGTTTTCCGGAATCCGTACGCCCCTGCCGATCAACACCCGCATCAATTGACAGGCGAGCCGATCATCCACGCCAAGTGCCAGGGTAAAATCTCCGCAGCGTGCGGCAAAGGCTTTCTCGACGGATTCCGGCGAAAGATCCGAGGCGGTGAAAATCTCGCACGCGCGCTCGATTCCAGCCTCGCGCACCGCATCTTGAAACCCGCGTACCCGCTCCTCCAGCCCGATACTTTCAAAACGGAAGGTGATGAACGCGATGTTGCGATGCCCTTTCCGAATGCACTCGCTGGTCAGGTTATATGCAGTGCGATAGTCATTCCCTTTGACAAACGAAATACGCTCATTGACCGTTTCCTCCAACGAAACCACCGGAATTCCGGCATCGACGCTCTCCAGAAAGTGTGACTCTTCCCGTGACGCGGGCTGCACGATGATGCCATCCACCTTACGCTGCAACAAGTTGCTGAAAATCTTACGCTCTTTATCCAGATCCCCCTCAGTGTTGCAGAGAATGACATTGTACTTGTCGCCAAGCCCGTTCTCCACGGCGCGGACAATACCGTACCAGAAATCGTTGTCAATGTTGTGCACCACAATCGCAACGTTGTTCGTACGCCGCAGTCGGAAGTTTCGTGCCTGTTCGTTCCGCGAAAACCCGTGCCGGGTCGCAAATTCGGAAATCCGGCGCCGGGTCTTTTCCGCCACCCGCCGATCTCCATTCAACGCCAGGGATACCGTCGCCGGAGAGACCTGAAGCTCCTGGGCTATATCATAAATCGTCATTCAAACCTCTATCAATTAAATCGATTCAATAAACTTGCGAAAATCGGATTGGATTAAATTTCAATCGATTTAAATAGTATTATACCAAAGAAGAAGAAGAAAGTCAACACCGCGCAGAGAAAAAAACGGCTTTTTTCTTCCGATACCGGTTTTCCGAACACCTCCATTTCTGGCGTCTTCTTGGACGAAAACGGGGGAAGATACAGGTAGAAAAATCACTTTGATAAATTTTTATCAAACTAACCATCAAACAGTTGCACAATATTTATTTTTCATGATATTGCCTTTGCTCCCGCGATTTTGGCTTGACAAAAAAACAAAACGGACGGATATTAAGTAAACCCGAACCTTATCCCCTATTCACCAGGAGAACAAAGCATGAGTTGTCATTGTCAGGATGCTCCGGGCGTCAGCGGCGAACGAACGCCCGAAGATGCGGCAAAGTTCGACACGCTCGGAGCAAGCATCGATGCCTTGAAAGCGGAAACGTCCCCGGACCGCCGCCGCGGTTCACTGATTCAGATTCTACACCACGCGCAACACCTGTTCGGCTACCTGCCGGAAGAGGTGCAAGGATTTATCTCCGAACGGCTTGAGATTTCACGCGCAGAGATTTACGGTGTGATCAGTTTTTACAGTTACTTTACCGACAAACCGGTCGGCCGTTACAAAATCAACGTCTGTACCGGAACCGCCTGCTTTGTCAAAGGCGCTCCCAAGGTACTGGATGAGTTGAAACGGCAGCTGAATATCCGGGAAGGAGAAACCACGCCCGACGGGAAATTCTTCCTCGGTGCGCTGCGTTGCGTCGGAGCCTGCAGCCTGGCTCCGGTGGTCATGGTCAACGACCGTGTCTACGGCAATGTGACTGCGGACAAAGTCGGCGACATCCTCAAGGATTGCGGCGAATAGTTTCAGCAGCCAGAATCGGATACGGTAAATGCTTTTGATGGAGAATCCTGTAATGAGAATTGAAAATGCAAAACAACTGGCGGATCTCGTCTCGGAATTGAACTCGCGACCGCGACCGCCGGTCAAACTGTTGGTTTCACTTGGAACCTGCGGCATCGCCGCCGGAACCACCCCCGTTCTTCAGGCGATCCGAGATGAAATCACCGAACGAAGACTCGAGAACGCCATTGAAATCAGTGAGGTCGGCTGCATGGGGCTTTGTTATGCCGAGCCGGTCATCATGCTGATCGACCGCGACAGCGGAAAGCGATTGATTTACGGCGACGTGACGCCTCAACAAATTCCGGCGATTCTCGCCGCCGGAACCGGTTCTCCCGCAACCGGAACCCGCACGATCGACCGGAATTGGTTTTACCCCGAAATCGAAACCGGCGAAACCGGCGAACTTCAGGCTCGGATCGTCCTGCGCAACACCGGGCGAATCAATCCGGAAAACATTGAAGAATACCTCGCCGAAGGCGGTTACTCCGCGCTTGCCTCCACCGTGACCGGACGCAAACCGGAAGAGGTGATCGACACGATCATCGCCTCGGGCCTGCGTGGACGCGGCGGCGGCGGCTTCCCGACCGGCAAAAAATGGCAGTTCGCAGCCCAACAACCGCCGGGGGAGAAATTCATCATCTGCAACGCCGACGAAGGAGATCCGGGCGCATTTATGGATCGCGCGGTTCTGGAGGGCGACCCGCATTCGGTGCTGGAAGCGATGGCCATCGGCGGATATGCCATCGGCGCCAATGTCGGCGTCATCTACATCCGCGCGGAATATCCATTGGCGGTCAAGCGATTGGAGATCGCCATCAAGCAAGCCAAAGAGCGCGGGCTTCTCGGAAAAAACCTGTTCGGCAGCGGATTTGATTTCGATATTCAGATTAAATTCGGCGCAGGCGCATTCGTCTGTGGCGAAGAAACCGCGCTGATTCACTCAATCGAGGGGATGCGCGGCGAACCGACCGTCAAGCCCCCCTTCCCCGCCGTGCAAGGGCTCTGGAAGCGCCCGAGCGTGGTCAATAATGTGGAAACTTATGCCAGTGTCTGCGCCATCATCCGCAAAGGAGCCGACTGGTTCCGCTCCATCGGCACCGCGGGTTCGCCGGGAACGAAGGTGTTCGCATTGGCGGGAAAAATCGCCAACGTCGGGCTTGCCGAAGTCCCGATGGGCAGTACGCTCAATAAAATCATCTTCGACATCGGTGGCGGAATTAAAAACGGACGCAAATTCAAGGCCGTCCAGACCGGAGGCCCCTCCGGCGGCTGCATCACGCCGAAACACCTGGAGCTGCCGATCGACTACGAAGCGTTGAAAGGCATCGGTTCGATGATGGGTTCCGGCGGCATGATCGTGATGGATGAAGATGACTGCATGGTCAATATTGCCAAATTCTTTCTTGAATTCACGCTCGACGAATCGTGTGGCAAATGTACCCCGTGCCGAATCGGAAACCGACGACTTTTTGAAATGCTCGAAGAGATCACCGACGGGCACGGCACCATGGAAACGATGGAGAAATTGAAAATACTTTCGGAAACCATCAAAGACACCGCGCTCTGCGGCCTCGGCCAGACGTCGCCGAACCCGGTGCTCTCCACCATGTCTAATTTTGAGGAGGAATACCTCGCTCATGTAAAAGACGGCTGCTGTCCGGCCGGGGTCTGCGCCAAGCTGATACATTATCAGATCACCGACAAATGCGTCGGTTGCGGCCTCTGCATCCGCCATTGCCCCGTAAACTGCATCGCCGGAGAACGGAAGATGCTGCATGAAATCGATCAGGCCAAGTGCATCAAATGCGGCGCCTGCTACGGGGTTTGCAAGTTCCACGCCGTGGAAAAGCATTGAGCAACGGCAAGACAGGAGTATTTTAAAAGATGAAAATCAATTTGGAAATCAACCATTCTCCGATCTCCGTCGAGGCCGGAACGACTATTTTTGAGGCGGCGAAGCAACTCAACATCCGCATTCCCACACTCTGCCATATGAAGCTGGACTGCTTTCATCTGGAACACCGCGCCGGTTCCTGCCGCATTTGCGTAGTCGAAGTAAAAGGCCGCCCGAACCTCGCTCCGGCTTGCAGCACACCGGTCACGGAAGGGATGGAGGTGCACACCAATACGCTGCACGCCATCAACGCGCGCCGCACGATCCTCGACTTGCTTCTTTCCGACCACCCGAAAGACTGCCTGATCTGCCCGAAAAATCTGAATTGTCAACTCCAGGCGCTGGCGCATGAACTCGGGCTGCATCACTTGCTTTACAAAGGCGAACAATCCACCTATAACCGCGATTTGTCCAGCAAGGCAATCGCCCGCGACCTCGACAAGTGCATCATGTGCCGCCGTTGCGAAACTGCCTGCAATGTAGTGCAAACCGTGGGCGTGCTCTCCGGTGTCGGACGCGGCTTCGACGCGGTAGTCGCCCCGGCCGGACTGAAGCCGTTGGTGGAAACCGAGTGCGTGTTTTGTGGCCAATGCGTCCTGGCCTGCCCGGTCGGAGCCTTGAGTGAAATCGACTACAAATACCCGGTCTGGCGCGCGCTGAATGATCCGGCCAAAACCGTGATCGTCCAAACCGCTCCGGCGGTGCGGGTCGCCATCGGGGAAGAGTTTGATCTGCCCTCGGGTTCCATCAGTACCGGGAAAATGGTGTCGGCGCTTCGCAAGCTCGGATTCGACAAGGTGTTCGATACCGATTTCGCCGCCGACCTGACCATCATGGAGGAAACCACCGAGCTGATCGAACGGGTCAAGAGCGGCAAAAATTTGCCGATCCTGACCAGTTGTTGCCCCGGATGGGTAAAGTTTGTGGAACACCAGTTCCCGAATCTTCTCTACATGCCGTCAACCGCCAAGTCGCCGCAGCAGATGTTCGGCGCGATCGCCAAGAGTTACTACGCTGAGAAAATCGGGGTGAAACCGGAGGATTTGATCGTCGTTTCGGTAATGCCCTGTCTTGCGAAAAAATACGAAGCGTCACGCGAGGAATTCAGCAACAACGGAGTTCCGGACGTGGACATCGTGATCTCTACCCGGGAACTTGCCGATATGATCCGCGAAGCAGGCATTCAGTTCGAGCTTCTCGAAGACGAGGCATACGATTCGCCGCTCGGGGAATCCTCCGGCGCAGGTGTTATTTTCGGCGCCTCCGGCGGAGTGCTGGAAGCAGCGCTCCGAACCGCCGCGGACTGGATCTCCGGCAAGGACATTCAACAAATCGATTTCACCGCCGTACGCGGAATCAAGGGGATCAAGGAAGCGACCGTCGACGTCGGCGGAATTGAGCTCAAGGTGGCGATCTGTTCCGGGCTCGGCAATGCACGCAAACTCTTGGCGCGCATCCAAAGCGGCGAAGCGACGTATCAGGCCATTGAAATCATGGCTTGCCCCGGCGGATGCCTGAACGGTGGTGGCCAACCTTACCATCGCGGCGACGGTAAAGTTCTGGTGAAACGCCTGGAAGCGATCTATCGCGACGATAAGGAAAAGCCGATCCGGAAATCCCACCAGAATCCTTCGATTCAAAAGCTCTACGCGGAATATCTCGGCGAGCCCGGCAGTCACAAGGCGCATCAATTGCTGCACACGCACTACGTGTCACGCAAAAAGTAAACTGTAATCCGGCAGGAGGGGATATATTCTTCTCCTGCCGGATGTTGCTCTTACAGATAGTGATCGATGGTTTGGGTCGGTTGATCGGCCACAAAGGTTCCGGCTTCAAGCTCGTCAAACGCCTGTTGCAACTCTTCTTCGGTATTCATGACAATCGGACCACCCCACGCGACCGGTTCCCGCAATGGCGGAGCGGCGAGAAAGAAAAAACGCACACCGCCATCCCCCGCCGTCAGCGAAACCACATCACCGGAAGTCAGAAGCAACGCCCGCCTGGAATCATAAAGCACACTCGCGACGTTGAGCGCTCCGGAGAGGATGTACAAGAAAACGGTGTCTTCCGCCTTCGTTTCCCACTTCCAGACGCTCTCCGGTTTCAGCTCCACATCAAAGTAGGTGGTTTTTACGAAATGCCCCTGCATCTGCGCCCGAACTCCGCGATATTCACCAGAGATGACGCGAACAGTTCCTGCGCTTTCCTCGACTGCCGGGATATCCTCCGGCTTGAGATCATGATAGGCAGGAGCCGTCATCTTGTCCTTGCGTGGCAGGTTGATCCAGAGTTGCGCGCCAAACATATGTTCGGATGGCTGCGGCATCTCCTGATGCAAAATTCCGCCGCCGGCGGTCATCCACTGACAGCTGCCGTCACGAATGCTGCCCCGATTGCCAAGGCTGTCCTGATGTTCGATATCGCCGGAGATCAGATAGGTGACTGTTTCTATGCCGCGATGCGGGTGCCACGGGAAACCGGCGACATAGTCCGCCGGTTTCCGGGAATCGAATGCGTCCAACATTAAAAAAGGGTCAAAATCCTCAACGTCGCGATTCCCGATCACCCGGGTCAGTTTCACCCCGGCTCCATCTTCCGTTTGAATTCCGGTAACGACCCGCGATACGGTTCTCTCCCTCATGGCTGCTCTCCTCTCTCGATCGGTTACTGATTGATCAGCACCAGCGAGTCGGCATCTCCGGCGGCGGCCGCCGCTTCCAGCAACCGGCTCCCTTCCGCCTCGTTCTTCTCCACACCAACGCCGGTCAGATAACAAATACCAAGTTCACGAAGCGCATCCAATTGCCCGACCGCCGTTGCGGTCTTGAACCAGAATACGGCTCCGGCTGAATCCTTTTCCATTCCGATTCCCTTCAGGTGACAGCGTCCGAACGCATATTGCCCGTCCGGGTCCCCGGCGCGGGCGGCTATGCCATAAAGTTCCGCTGCGCGAACCGGGTCGACACTCTCGCCCAACCCCAATTCGGCGCATCGCCCCAGCCGGGTGGCGGCAAAAAGGTCGCCGGCATCAAAAGCGCGACGATAGAGTTTTCGCGCTTCGGACATCGATTGCGTCACCGCGTTTCCGGCCAGATAGCGGTCGCCAAGCCGGATCATAGCCAGAGAGTTCCCGGAATCGGCCGCCTCGCGGATCAATTGCAGCGCCCGTTCAGAATCGGGTTTGATTCCCAATCCATATTCCAACATGGCGGCAAGCTCGATTTTCGCGTCGGAGCTGCCCTGCAGGATCGCACGTTCATAACATTCCGCCGCCTTGCCGCTGTCGCTGACTCCGCCGATTCCATCCCGGTAGCATCTGGCCAACATCATCAGAGCTTCAACATCTCCGGCAGAAGCGGCGCGTTCCAGTGATTTACGCGCCTCGGCACCGTGGTCGCGTCGCAACATCCGATTACTCAAGATCATCCTGCCGAGTTCGCGCTCGGCGGGGTAATATTCCGCCTGACCGAGCTCCCGAAGAATCCGCAAGGATTCCGGGCGGTTTTCTGGAATGCCCGGCAGAACATGCGTCGACAGTTTCTCCTCGGGAACCCCGGCCGCCAGCAGAAGCGCTTTGCGCAACTTCGCCTCCGGCACCCCCTTCTTCGCGGCCATGTCGTACCAATCGTAAGCACGAATCGAACTGGCGTATTCTACGCCCCACCCCTTCTCGTAGCAGATACCGAGATTATAGGCGCTTTCCGCATTCCCTGCTTCCGCCGCCTTGCGGAACCAATACACGGCGAGCACGGGATTGCGCGGGCGCGTTTCCGTGCCGAAAAAGAACTCATTCGCCAGCTTCAACTGCGATTCCGCGTCGCCGCCAAGCGCGGCGATACGCAACGGATCTTTTTTTGCGTCGGCATCGTCCGCATCTGCCGCCGCCGGAAAAAGGGCAAGAAAAAACAGCGGAAGAGCGAATGCGATCACAAGGATCCGCCTCCATCTCACTCCGCTGTTCCACGCAGAAAATCGCACAGGATTACTTCGCGGTATTTTTCAGCGCCTCGACTTCCGCCTTGAGCGCCTCGAATTTTTTCTGAAGTTTCTCGAATCGGCTCGGCAACGTGTGTCGCGCCATGAACTCACGCTGCGACTCAGCCGGGGTTCCAACCGCGATCACACCGGCGGGAAGGCTCTTCACAACACCGCTGGTTCCGGCAACCTGTGTACCGTCGCCGATGGTGATGTGACCGTTGATTCCGGCCTTGGCACCAAGCACCACGCCGCGTCCGAGTTCGGAGCTGCCCGCAATGCCGCACTGGGCGACCAGAATCGAGCTCTCGCCGATTACAACGTTGTGAGCAATCATCACCTGATCGTCAACCTTGACGTTACTCTTGATCCAGGTGCGGCCGAACCGAGCCCGGTCAACCGTGGTATTCGCGCCGAGTTCGACATCGTCATCGATCTGAACGATTCCGGTCTGCGGAACCTTGACCAACCCTTGCGGACCGGGAACGAAACCAAAACCGTCCGCGCCGATCACCACTCCGGGGTGGAAAATACATTTACGTCCAATCGTACAACGGTACATGACCGTCACGTTCGGATAAAGAATCGTGCCCGCGCCAATCTTTGCCAGATGCCCGACGTAACAACCCGCTCCAATGACCGCGCCGTCGCCGATTTCAGCACCGGACTCGATCACCGCGTTCGCGCCGATCGAAACTCCCTGCCCGAGCGTTGCATCCGCCGCAACCACCGCGGTAGTGTGAACCCCCGGAACAAACGCCGGAGCCTCGTCGGCAAAAACCGCAACGATTTTTGCAAACGCATAGTCGACATGATCGGTCACGATCAAAGTGTGCTTGTCGTTCGCCGCCGACTCCAGGTCGGGACAGACCAGAATGACACCGGCTTCGGTCGTTTCGAGCTGCTGCTCGTACCGCTTGTTGCCGACAAAAGAGAGCTGTTCGGACTTCGCCTCTTTGATCCCGGCGACACTGCGGATCACCCGGGCGGGGTCTCCCACCAATTTTCCCTTGAGCATTTCGGCGATTTCCGCAGCGGTGAGTGCAAGCTGTTTCATGTCTGTCTCCCTAAGAAATATAAAATCAAAAAAATGTTACTTGTTCGCTTCCGAAACTGCCGGCTTCTCGTTCGGCTTCCGTTCCTCGCTCATAGAGCGATTCAGCTCGCGAATCACCGCCTCCGTCAAATCACAGGAAACGGGAAAACGCAGAACCGTCGGCTGTTCATTCATGGTTTTGCCGGAGGAGTCCAGCACGAAATCAAATCCTTCCGCCGTGGCGCGGCGGTCGATTTCCTTATAGATGTCGGCCATGATTTCATCGCGCTTTTTTTGCTCGACTTCACGCATCGTACGGGTACGTTCGGCGGCATAAAGCTGAAGTTCCGCCTCTTTTGCCGCAACTTCACGCGCCTTGATTACGGCATCGGTCCCCAAGCGGGACTGCTCCGCATCACTGATGGCCGGGTTGCGCGATTCTTCGCGAAGCCGCTCCGCATCCTGCTTGAGCAAAGTAAGCTGGCCGCTCTGTTTGACCAGATAACTGCGGTAGACTTCGGCCTGCTGCTTGATGGCGTCTTCCGCAATCCGGCTTTTGCGGTATTCACGGAACACCTTCTCCAGATTCACAACGGCGAACCGCTGCGCATCCGCCGCCTGAATGCCGCAACACGCGGCAAACAGAATCATGGCGAACAACGATAACCGAACGAGTCCGCGTTTCTGCATCATCAATTCCCCGAATAGTTTGGCGCGTCTTTGACCATGGTGACATCGTGCGGGTGCGCCTCGCGCAATCCGGCAGACGTGACCCGCACCATTCTCGCATTGTGCTGGAAATCGGCAACCGTACGCGCACCGCAATAGCCAAACGAATAACGCAATCCGCCGACGAACTGAATCACCACGTTCGCCACCGGGCCGCGAAACGGCACCATGCCTTCGATTCCCTGCGGAACGAGCTTGACGTCGTCATCGACATCTTCCTGCCCGTAACGCTCGCGGCTGCCCTGCCCGGTCTTCATGGCGGCGAGGCTGCCCATACCGCGATAGAGCACGTAACTGCGTCCCTGATGCAACGTGACTTCGCCAGTGCTTTCGCTGGTTCCGGCAAGCGCCGACCCCATCATAACGCACGACGCGCCGACCGCCATCGCTTTGGCGACGTCGCCGGACTGCTTGATGCCGCCGTCGGCAATCACCGGAATATCGGCGGGAAGCGCCTTGGACACATCATAAACCGCCGTCACCTGCGGAACACCGACTCCGGCAACCACTCGGGTGGTGCAGATCGAACCGGGGCCGATTCCGACCTTGATGCCGTCCGCGCCCGCATCGGCAAGCGCCTTCGCCGCCTTGGCGGTGGCGATGTTGCCGGCGACGACGTCGACTTTGCTGCCGTATACCTTTTTGAGTTCTTTCAACGTATTGATCACGCCTTCCGAATGGCCGTGCGCCGTATCGAGTACGAGGGCGTCGGCTCCGGCGGCGATCAGTGCTTCGGCGCGTTCAAAATCATAGGGGCCGATTCCGGCCGCGGCGCGAAGCTGGTGCTGTTCGTCGCGATTGTAATCCGGCTCTTCCTTGGAAATCAGGGTTTTCACATCCAAAAAGCTGTAAAGTCCGGTCAACTTCCCGTTCTTGTCGATCATCGGGAGTTTGCCGACTTTGTTTTCGAGCATGAGCTTATACGCTTCCTGCATCGAAATATTGTCTTTCGCGGTGATCGGGGTGCGGGTCATGACATCGCGGATCTTGATCCGATAATCGGTCAGGAACTTGATGTCGCGGGAGGTGATGATCCCCGCCAGATGGCCACTGCCGTCCACGATGGGGAATCCGGAGAACGAATATTTTCTGGAACGTTTTTCATTCATCATCTCTTCCACGGTCTGGTCTTCGCGGAAAACCACCGGGGTGCGGATGATACCGTTCAAATAGTATTTGACCTTGCGGACCTCGTCGGCCTGCCGTTCAATCGACAAGTTCTTGTGAATAACGCCGATTCCGCCGAGACGTGCCATGGCGATGGCCATTGCGCTTTCGGTCACGGTGTCCATCGCCGCGCTGACAAACGGGATGTTGAGTTTGACGTTACGGGAGAAGCGGCTGCTGATATCCGCATCGTGCGGCAGAAAGTCCGCATACTGGGTAACCAGGGAAATGTCATCGAAGGTGAGCCCTTCAAACTCGAATGCAGCCATGAACTTGTCGATGTAGCGTTCCATTGAAAACGGTCTCCAATCAAACTTGGTAGTGGATATAATGTTACCGGGTAATATACACCTTTTTCGCCTCCCTTACAAGGAGTTTTTGTCATTTTTTTCCGCATTACGGAGAATCCGCTGTTGCGTTTGCCGGGAAACGGAAGTATATTGTAGGGTACTTTTTTGTGCCTGTCACCGGGGTTTTCCCGGCCAGGCCGTTTTTCTGAGGAAGGAGCAGCTCACAGATGAACACTGAAAATTTTTACGTCACCACCCCGATCTATTATGTCAACGACAAGCCGCATATCGGGCATGCCTACACCACGGTTCTGGCTGACGTGCTGGCACGTTACCAGCGTTCCCTCGGTACCCCGACATTCTTTTTGACCGGGACTGACGAACATGGACAGAAGGTGGAAAAAGCCGCCGCCGAACGCAACATGGACCCCAAGGCGCATTGCGATGAAACCGTGGTACGCTTTCAGTCGCTCTGGCAACGGCTCGGAATCACCCACGATCACTTCATCCGCACCACCGACGCGCATCACAAGGAAACGGTCTGCCGGATTCTTCAGGAACTCTACGACCGGGACGAGATTTACAAGGCGGAATACACCGGCTGGTACTGTGTCGGCTGCGAACGCTTTTTTACGGAAAAGGATCTGGTTGACAACAATTGCCCCGAATGCAACCGTCCGGTTTCCGAAATCATCGAATCGAACTACTTTTTCCGCATGAGCAAATATCGGGATTGGCTGATCGAACACATCGAAACCCATCCCGACTTCATCCAGCCCGCGTTCCGCGCGAATGAAACACTCGGGTTTCTGCGCAAAGAACTGGGCGATCTCTGCATCAGCCGCCCGAAATCGCGCCTCTCATGGGGGATTGAGCTTCCGTTCGACAAGGATTACGTTTGTTATGTCTGGTTCGACGCGTTGATCAACTATATCTCCGCCGTCGGTTATTTTCAGGATATGGACACCTTCAAGAAGTGGTGGCCGGCCAGTTATCACCTGATTGGCAAAGACATTCTCACCACCCACACCGTCTATTGGCCGACCATGCTCAAAGCAATCGGGCTGCCGATGCCCAAAACGGTGTTCGCACACGGCTGGTGGCTGACCGGAACAACAAAGATGTCGAAATCCCTCGGGAACGTCATCAACCCGATGGATATGATCGACCGATGCGGCGTGGATGCGTTTCGCTATTTTCTGATCGCGGAGATGTCACCCGGCAATGATGCGAGCTTCACCGAAGACAACTTCGTGGCACGCTACAACAGCGATCTGGCCAACGACCTCGGAAATCTACTGAGCCGCGTGCTGAAGATGACGCTGCGCGGAGCGGATGGCGTCATCCCCTCCCCCGGCGCGCTGACCGCGGACGAAGAAGAGCTGAACAACGACGTTTCCGCCGCGATCGATACGATGGAGGCGAGCCTCTCTGCACTGAAATTCGATCAGGGAATCGCCGCAGCAATGCACGCGATCCGCTCCGGTAATCGCTATCTGGAACGCACCGCGCCGTGGACACTCGCCAAAAAGGGCGACACGGAACGCCTGAATACCGTTCTCTTCACCACTGCAAACGCATTGCGCCAGATATCGGTGCTTCTTGCGCCGGTCATGCCGGAGAAGATGGCCGAGCTTCGTTACGCGCTCGGTTACGACGGCGAGGAACTGCATGCCGGAATCTCCGGATTGCGGAATCGCGCGGCCAATCTGATCGGGAAAAAAGTTCGGGACACCGCCGGCCTTTTCCCGCGCATTGAGCTGGAGAAGAAGGAAGAGGCTCCCCCTGCCCCCAAACAGGCAAAAGTAAAAAAAGAGACTCCGATCAATGTGGCCGAACTGATCGACATCAAGGATTTCGGCAAAGTGGAACTGCGCACCGCGAAAATTCTGGAAGCGGAAAAGGTGGAGGGAGCCGACAAATTGCTCAAGCTCCAGCTTGACGTCGCCGGGGAATCGCGACAGATCGTTTCCGGAATCGCCACATGGTACGCCCCCGAATCCTTGATCGGGAAAACCATTGTAATCGTCGCCAATCTGAAGCCCGCCGTCATCCGTGGCGTGGAATCGCACGGAATGCTGTTGGCGGCACAGAGCGGGAAAGAGTTGAAACTGGTCACCGTCGAGGGAGAGGTCCCAAGCGGCGTCCGGGTCGGCTGAGATGACTGCAAGGAGAGTGCCGGTGAAAAAAGTAATTGCGCTGGATATCGGAAATGTCTGCCTCGGGATTCACCCCGAGCGTTGCTTCGGTCGCCTTGGATTCCGCAGCATGGAAGAGGTTCCACGCGAATTGCTATATCTTGCAAGCGAAGAGTTTGAACGCGGCGCATTTCCCGAGGAAGAGTTTCTGCGCAAGGCGCGGGCGTCGACCTCCTCCGGCTTCTCGGATGCAGAATTGCGCGATGCTTTTCTGGCTATTCTCGGAGAACCGATTCCCGGGATGACCGAATGGGTGTCCGGGTTGGATGCTCGCGGCTTCCGTCCGGTATTTTTCTCCGACACCTCCGAAACACACCTGAAAGAGGTCCGGCGAAAATTTCCGGCCTCGGTTTGCGTTCCGGAAGGAATTTATAGTTTTGAAGTTCACGCAAAGAAGCCGGAGCCAGCCATGTTTGCCGCCTTTGAAGCGAAACACGGTGTTCCGGCGTTCTATTTCGACGATCGCGCCGAATTGATCGAAGCCGCACAAAAACACGGCTGGAACGCATACCGCTTCACCTCCGCGAAGCAACTCGATCAAATCCTCGGCTGAAAAAAAACGGCGACTTATTGCATTTGCGAAACAGCCGGTCTATATTACTGCGACAAAAACGGCTATGACAGACAGAGGAACATTGCGCGACATGAGCAACTCAACTTCGCTCCCGGAAGAAAAATCGACGTTCCGGGTGCGCTATATCTTTTATATTGCACTTCTGTTGCTGGCGATGCTGGCGATTTTTTCTTATTCCCCCGCTGATTGCGCGGCGATTTCCGGAGGCGTTGACGCGCCACCGACTAATTGGATCGGAAACGCGGGCGCATATTTTTCATTTTTTCTCTTTCATATGTTCGGGTTGGCGACCTACCTGCTGGTTTTCGTAACACTGCTGCGGCTGTTACGGGCGTTTTTACCCGGCCAGGGGCGGCCGTTGCTTTTCTTTGCCGGAGAAGCGATGATTTTATTTGGAACGATCCTGATTCTCGCACTCTCCCCGCACCCGTTCGTTTCCATGACCGAACAGCTTGGACTGGGGCGCACCGGAATGCCGGAACTGGCGCTGACCGGCGGCGTGATCGGGCAGATTCTCGCCGCCCCCGCCGTGGAGTCGCTGAATCTCTCCGAAGGCGTATTGCGACAGCTGATCGGTGCGGTCGGAACAACCATTCTTGGCTGGGCGCTGGTGATGGGCGGCGCGATTTTGATCTATTTTTCCGATTGGTACATCCTGTTCCGCGAACGGGTTTTCGCTCCGCGGCCACAGGATGCGCCTGATGAACCGGCGACGACCTCTCGCCGCAAGGCCGCACAGGCACAAGCGGAAGAGGACGACGAAGAAGAGGAAGACGAGCCGGAATCCGCCGCCGAACGAAGCGGTGGGCTTTTTGCGGGAGTGCGCGACGCCCTGAGCGCATTTCGCCGTCCCGCCGCTTCGCCACCGGAAGATGACGAGGACGAACCGGATGAACCGACACAACCGGAATTGCTGCCCAACGCCGACGAGCCGGAACCGGAACCGCCCGCGGAGCGCCCGTCCGTCAGACCGACAGCAGCAACCGCGACCGCTGCGGCGACAACCCCCAGCCGCCCCACCGCCGTGGGTACCCAAGTGGTCGAACAAGGCGAACGAGCCACCGCATCCGGACGGCAGTATGTGCTGCCTTTGATCACCATGTTGAGCAAAGGCTCCGATCAAGTCGGCGAAGCGCCGGAAGCGATCGCCCGGGCTCGCGATATCCTGCAAAGAACCTTGGAGAGTTTCAAAGTTTCCGGCTCCGTCTCCGGCTATATTTCCGGTCCGCGCGTCACCCGCTACGAAATTTCGCTTGACGAGGGCGTAAATGTGAAGAAAGTCGAAGCCATCGCCGACAACATCGCGATGAATCTATCGGCTAAATCCGTTCGCGTATTGGCTCCAATTCCGGGGCGGCCGGTGGTTGGCGTCGAAGTTCCGAACACCCGCACCGAAGCGGTATTCATGCGCGCCGTCATGGAATCCGACGCATGGCAGAAGAGTCACGCCGCCATTCCGATCGTGCTCGGCAAAGACGTGGCCGGCAATCCGGTGATCCTCGACCTGGCCAAAGCACCGCACCTGCTGATCGCCGGAGCGACCGGTTCCGGTAAATCGGTCTGCATGAACACCCTGATTACAAGTCTGCTCTTCAAGTTTCCGCCGGATGAACTCCGCCTGATTATGGTTGACCCGAAGATCGTGGAGTTCGAGGACTACAAAACCCTTCCGCATCTGATTACCCCGGTCATCAACGACTCGAAAAAGGTTCCAATCGCATTGCGTTGGGCGGTGACCGAAATGGAAAAGCGATACCACATTCTCGCCAAAGCGGGGGTGAAAAAACTCTCCGAATACAACACCCGGCAAGACGCGACCCCGATCATCGACGAAAACGGCGTCGCCGCACCGGAGAAAATGCCGGTTCTGGTGGTCATCATCGACGAATTGGCAGAACTGATGATGACCGACGCCCGAAAAGATTCCGAGGCGTACATCACCCGAATCGCCCAGCTCGGCCGTGCCGCCGGCGTCCATATCGTGGTGGCGACACAGCGCCCCTCGACGCAGATCATCACCGGAGTAATCAAGGCGAATCTGCCGACCCGGATCGCCTTCCGCGTTGGACAGATGGTGGACAGCCGCGTCATCCTCGACCAGAACGGAGCGGAAAAACTGCTCGGTTCCGGCGACATGCTCTTTCTCGCTCCGGGCGGGATGGATCTCGATCGCGTACAGGGAGCCTGGGTCAAGGACGAGGACATCAAGGAAATCGTGAAATTTGTTTCGGAACAGGTCCCGCAGAGTTTCAACTCTCAGGTCATGGCCGAAGAAGAGGCGATGGACGAGGAGATCGACGAAAACATCGACGACGATTACGATGATCTGGATTACAACGACATCGCCCCGGTCATCCGGAAATACATGCAGCCCGGCGACGACGACAACGTGCGCCGCGCACTGGAAGTGGTTGTGCTGGATCGCAAAGCAAGCACCAGTTATCTGCAGCGCCGCCTGAAAATCGGCTATAACCGCGCGGCGGAAATCATGGATCTCTTTGAGGATCGCGGTATCATCGGCCCGGCATCGGGCAGCGGCAACAAACGAGAAATTCTAATCTTCGACGGAATGGATGACGTTTAATTTCTGAAAATCAGATTGCGGAATCGGAAGAACGGTATTATATTACCATTAAGGATGCGTAAAATATGGAAGACCTGAAACATGGGCTGCTGCCCGGCCGAAAAGCGGACGAAGAACCCGAACTGTTCACCGACGAAACGGAAATAGAAACCGAGCCGACCGGCCCGGTCGATTCTGATATTGTGGAAACCCCAGAGGTTCCGATCCGCAAGCAAACCCATTGCCGAATTCCCGGAGATGGCTCGTTCGGCAGTACGCTTGCCGAACTGCGCATGCACCACAACTATACCATCGAGCAGCTCGCGGAAGAGACGAAAATCCGTGAAATGTACCTTGAGGCCTTGGAAGCGGAAGATTACAAAAACCTGCCGCAACTGGTATATGTTCTCGGCTATATCCGTAAACTCTGCGCGCTTTACAGCATCTCCCGCGAAGACGCGGATGAATTGACTGCCGATCTGCGCGAACGTCTTCAATACGAACTTCCCGAAGACCTGAATCGTCACACCGCCGACCGTGAACGCAGCGAAGAAGACGAGCGCCGCCAACGGCAGCTTCTGTTGCTGATCGCTGGAGCCATCACCTTGATCGTCCTGGCGGTAATTGCCGGAGCAGTGCTGATCGTGCTGGCGTTGCGAAGCCACAATAGCAATGCGGCAGTCGGCGACCCGTTCAATGAGACGCTGTTGGTCGATCTCCAACCCAAACCGGCACTTCGAGTGCAGGAATTGAAGTAAGCCATCGTCGAATTTCAAGGAAAACAGGGCCTGAAGCTGGAAATTTCACAGAAACGGTGCTATAGTAACTGGCTATGAAAATACTGTTAATCAACGGTCCGAACCTGCAGCTTCTGGGAGTCCGGGAGCCGGGGATATACGGAAATGATACGCTGCCGGCAATCGTGTCGCGGTTGAAAGCACTTGCAACCGAATTCGGTTGCGGGTTGATCGACTTTCAATCCAACCACGAAGGCGCAATCGTCGACCGGATCGGCGAAGCGTTGAGCGAAGGCATTACCGGGATCATCATCAACCCGGCTGCTTATACCCACACGTCCGTCGCCATTCGTGATGCCATCGCCGCAGTAAAACTGCCCACAGTCGAAGTGCATCTGAGCAATGTCCACTCCCGCGAGGAGTTCCGCAACCATTCGCTGACCGTTCCGGTCTGCATCGGCGTCGTCGCCGGGTTCGGAGCCGATTCGTATGAATTGGCGTTGCGCGCCCTCTGTTCCCATCTGAAAAAAAGAGATCATAAATAAAAATGCAATCAAACCCAAATCAGGGAGAGTTTTGTGCAATGAAAATCGACGAAATCAAGACTATAGTCAAGCTGATGAGCGAACATGATCTGACCGAGTTCAAGATCCAGGCGGACGAATGCAATCTCTGCATCCGCCGTTGCGGCAGCGTCCCGACACAAATCGTGACGCAGGTTGCGGCCGCCCCGATGGTCGCTCCGGCTGTCGCTCCGGCAGCCAGCCCGGTTGCCGTCGCTCCGGCAGCGGCTCCGGCCGAAGCCGCCGCACCGGTCAATTCGATCGACTCTCCGCTGGTCGGAACATTCTATCGCGCCCCGTCGCCGGAAGCTCCGATGTTCGCCAAGGTCGGCGACAAGGTTTCTTCGGATACCGTGGTCGGCATCATTGAGGCGATGAAGGTAATGAACGAGATCAAAGCCGAAAAGAGCGGCGTCATCAAGGAAATTCTCGTCGAGAACGGCCAGCCGGTCGAGTATGGCGAAGCGCTTTTCATCATCGAATAAAAGGTGACCGGTAATTATGTTCAATAAAATTCTGATAGCCAACCGCGGCGAGATTGCACTTCGTGTCATCCGCGCCTGCCGTGAGCTCGGCGTCCGAACGGTTGCGGTTTATTCGCAGGCCGACGCCGACAGTCTGCCGGTTCGCATGGCAGACGAAGCCGTTTGCATCGGCCCGGCCCCGTCCAACCAGAGCTACCTGCTGATCGACCGGATTCTCTCCGTTGCGGCAATTTGTAATGTGGATGCAATTCATCCCGGTTACGGTTTCCTTTCGGAAAACGCTTACTTTGCGGAAGCCTGCCGGAAGCACGGCATCACGTTCATCGGGCCGACGCCCGAGGCAATGCGCGCCCTCGGGGACAAAGCGGTGGCCCGCGAAACGATGAAAAAGGCAGGAGTACCGACCACGCCCGGCACCGACGGCATCCTCATGTCCGAACAGGACGCGCTGAAGATGGCGCACCAGCTGAAATATCCGGTCATCATCAAAGCGGTGGCCGGTGGCGGCGGACGCGGTATGCGCATCGCCCGTAACGACGCAAGTCTGGTGCAGGGCTATCACGCCGCGCGCACCGAGGCGGAGAGCGCCTTTGCGAACGGTTCCTTGTATATGGAAAAATATCTCGAGAACCCGCGCCATATTGAAATTCAAATTCTTGCCGACAACTACGGCAATGTCATTCACCTCGGCGAACGCGATTGCAGTGTTCAGCGCCGAAATCAGAAGCTGATCGAAGAAGCCCCCTCCCCGGCGCTCACGGCCAAGCTGCGCGAACGCATCGGCGCCGCGGCGGTCAAAGCGGCGAAAGCGGCCAATTACACCAGCGCGGGAACGATTGAGTTCCTCTACACCGAGGACGGGAATTTCTACTTTATGGAAATGAACACCCGTATCCAGGTGGAACACCCGGTAACGGAATATATCACCAGAGTCGACCTGATCAAAGAACAGATCAAGATCGCCGCCGGTGAGCGTATGGCCATCCGACAGAAAGACGTTCAGATTCAAGGTCATTCCATCGAATGTCGAATCAATGCGGAGGATCCGTTCAACGGATTCCGCCCCAGTCCGGGCAAGGTGAATCTTTTCATCCCGGCGGGCGGCCCGAATGTCCGCGTCGACTCGCACACCTATACCGGATACCGGATCCCGACCAATTACGACAGCATGATCGGCAAATTGATCGTCTGGGGTCGGAATCGCGACGAAGCGCTCGGCACCATGCGCCGTGCGCTGGACGAAATGGTGATCGAAGGCGTAAAAACCACAATCCCGTTCCAGAAGCAGATTATCTCGCATAAGGACTTCAAGGAAGGGAAGTACGATACCGGATTCATCGAACGCTTCATGCAGGAGTGTTTGACTCATAAGGAGGACGGAAAATGAAAGAAGCAGATACCAGCAAAAAACCGCGGGTCGCGAAAGCAGCGGCTCCGATGCAAGCAGACTCCGAACTCGGTGAAGTGAAAATCCACGAAAACGTGATTGCCTCCCTGGTTCGCCGGGCTGCGCTTTCGGTCGAGGGCGTTTCCCGCCTGGCAGGAAACGCGCTGATGGACAGCATCGCAGAAGTCGTCGGAAACCGACGGATGCAGTCGCGTGCCATCACGATTGAAATGAGCGACAACAACCGGCTCGCCATTGAGATCAAACTGAATTTGAAACAGGGATTCTGCATTCCGGAAGTCGCCTCGAAAGTTCAGAAAGCGGTGATTGAAGGCGTGGAAAAAGTGACCGGCACAACCGTCACCAAGGTCAGCGTCATCTTCCAGGATATCGATGACGAAGAGCCGGCGGAAGACGAGCAGGAAGAAAATACGGAGATCGATCCGATCCCGATGAACTGAAGAATTCGGGGCGCTCCATTCGGGGCGCCCGGTTCAATTGAAGAGTAGGAGGAACCGGAATGTTTGATCGCTATCTTACCTGCGAGTTTTATCAGACGCTGTGCAACAGCGATTTCAACCGCGGCTACCTGAGCGGCACTGCCGTTGTGCTGGGGGTTCTGGTTCTTTTTGTCCTGCTCCGGCTGGTGCTGAAATTGATCTTTCGCCGCCACCGCTGCTCTCAAATCGTGATCGTGTCCTCATCGGGCGACCTGACGATCGCACGCAATGTGATCGAAGGCACAACCCGGCAGGTACTCAGTGGATTTGCCGAGCTGGCGATTCGCCGTATCCGTCTGTACCGGCGCGGTAAAACGTACTCGCTTCAACTCTGCTGCACTTTTTTCGATGGCGGCAAGGGCGTACCGGAAATCGCGGAACGAATCCGTTCGGACGTGAAGAAGGCGCTGGAGAAACAGTTCGGCATTACCACACTCCAGCGCATTGACCTCTGCGTCGAGGAGCAGGACAGCAGCGCCTTGGTGAAACAAGCGGAGGAAGACGATTCCAATGCTGATTCTGGCATCTGAGTCTCCACGCAGGCAGCAACTGCTGCGTACGCTTGGGGTTCCATTTGAAATTGAAAGTGCCGCGGTTGAAGAAATCGCGGCACTTTCCAATCCGCGCGAAGTCCCGCTTCGCAACGCGGAGCGCAAAGCAGGCGCAGTTGCTGCACGACACCCGGAAGACATCGTTCTCGGCGCCGATACCGTTATCATATCCGGTGACCGGGTTATCGGGAAGCCACGCGACGATGACGACGCACTGGCCATTCTACTCTCCCTCTCCGGCAAGACACACGAGGTCATCACTGGCCTTGCGCTGATACGCCAGACGCCCCCTGCCCTGCGCAGCTGGATCGAAACAACCCTTGTCACCTTCAAATCATTTGACGAGGCGACTGCAAGGCACTACCTCTCTCTCGTCACCGTATTGGACAAAGCTGGAGCTTATGCCATTCAGGAGCACGGAGAATTGATCGTTGACAGCATCAACGGTTCCCACGAGAATGTAGTCGGGCTGCCGTTGCTGCGCCTGAAAGAGGAACTTGCCGCGCTCGAACAGCGCTGACAGAAGAGCAAAAAATACGGAGCCGCATTCTTGCAAGCTCCGCATATAAACAGATGAGATTGACTTAGAATACCGGAGGGCCGAACTCGGACGCCGGAATCTCAACATTGAGTTTATAATCGGTCACAACTCCCCGTGTCCGCTGTCTGCCTACGCGGGTCTCAACCTCGATCGGAATCTGTACCCCTTCGCGCAAACCGTAGCGAACCATCTCTGAAACGATGTTATGGACATGATAACGCCGGATCAAAAAATCATCACAATCGATGTAAATTTCCAACGCAGGAAGCCCAAGATCATCTTCGTCAATCTGGCAGCTCAGCTTATAATACTCTTTATCGTCGATCCGGCAACCCTGGATCTGAATCTTTTCAAAAATCTGCGACAGGCGTTTGCCGGGATTGCCGAGCTGGGTCAGAATTTGAATCAACTGCATCTGCCTCTCATTCAACTCAACATACCGTCGCTGGGCGTAGTCGACACTCCATCCTTCTTTGCCGTCAATGATAGTCCCGCTTTGCGGTTCATTGTCCACAAAATTGGTGATCTTCAATTTATCCGGGACGAGAAATTTGACTTCTACAAGCATCCCTTCATTTTCCTCTTCCAGAAAGCGAAGATTCTCTGAAATTTGGCGCTGCACATAGCTTGTCGCGGTGGCAAAACGACCATCAGGATCTTGTGCCTGTTCCAGCTTTACCTCGATTTCCTCGATTGTGATGGAGACAGGAAAAAGCTCTTCGCTTGTGGAGTTACACCCTCCTGCAAACACCGAGAACAACAACAGTAATCCACCTGCCATCAGCCAGTTCCATCGCTTCTTCGTCATGTCGCGTCCCTTCTTTGCCAAACAAATATTTTTAATTCCATTCGGTATGGAACGTCTCGCCGCGCGGACGATCCACCCGTTCATATCGATGTGCGCCGAAAAAATCTCTCTGCGCCTGAATCAGGTTGCCAGCCGAACGCTTCGTACGGCAACCGTCAAAATAACTGAGCGCGCTGGCCGTACAGGGCATCGGAGTCCCCGCCAACATGCCTGCGGCAAGTGTTCGCCTCAAGCCTGACAAATTCACGGCAAGCGCTTTGCGGAAAAAGTCGTCAAACAACAAATTCTCCAAGGCCGGATCGCGATCGTAAGCCGCTTTGATGTCATTCAGAAAGCGGGCGCGGATAATACATCCGCCACGCCACATCAGGGCGATTTCACCGTAATTCAACTTCCAGCCGAACTCTTTTGCCGTTGCAGTAAGCAATGCGAATCCTTGTGCGTAGGCACAGATTTTAGCGGCATAAAGCGCGCTTTCCAGATCGGCAATCGCCGCCGCCGTATCGACCGGGGGGCTCGCCTCCATCTGCGGCAACAGCCCTGCGCCGCGCGCGCGAAGCGTCACATCGGCGTTCAGACTGCGCTGAAACACCGCCTCCGCGATGGTCGGAGCGGGGGTACCGGTATCCAGCGCAGCGGCAGCGGTCCAGCGTCCGGTGCCTTTCTGCCCCGGTGCGTCAAGAATGCGGTCGAGCAAAAGCCCATCGCCTTCCGGGTCCTGGCGGCGGAAAATCCGGGTGGTGATATCAAGCAAATAACCGGAGAGCGGACCACGGCTCCAACGGCCGAAAACCGACTCCATCTCCGCGTTATTCAACTTCAGGTGGTCACGCAGAAAACCATACGCTTCGGCAATCAGCGCCATATCGGCATACTCGATGCCGTTGTGCACCATCTTGACGTAGTGCCCGGCGCCTTCCGGCCCGACCCAATCGCAGCATGGGACATTTTCCACCTGCGCGGCAATGGTTTGCAGATATTTCTTCACATGTGGCCATGCGTCCGCGTTTCCGCCGGGCATGATCGAAGGTCCATTCAGCGCGCCCTCTTCTCCGCCGGAAATTCCGACGCCAAGGTAGCGGACGCCCTTTGTCGCCAGCGCCTGCTCCCGGCGGGCGGTGTCATGATAAAAACTGTTGCCGCCATCCATCAGGATGTCGCCTTCCTCCAGATGCGGAAGAAAGGCGTCGATGCAGTCGTCCACCGGTTGCCCGGCTTTCACCATCATAATGATCCGGCGCGGACGCTCCAACGACCGGACAAATTCCTCCGGCGTACGAAACCCGGCAGCTTCTCCCGCCTCGGCGGCACGAGCAAGGAATGCCGCTGTCCGTTCATAGCTGCGGTTCCAGGCCGAAACGCGAAAATGATGATTCACCAGATTCAGCGCGAGGTTTTCCCCCATGACCGCCAATCCGGCGACTCCGATTTCATATAATTTCTTCATACAATCTCCTCCCGGTCCTCTCAGATGGATATGATGTAATATGCACCGTCACTGCTTGAATTTCCAGTTGCAACCACTTTTAAATTATCATTTTTTCGGGATATGACTTGACAATTGCCCATCAGAGGAGATAATGTACTATATATGCCTGTGTGCGTGTACGCACGCGAGGACGCCTGTGATCGAAGAATTGCTTATTGTTTGAGGAGCCGCTATTCAAATGTCGAAACTTTTAATTGTAGAATCCCCGACCAAGGCCCGTACCATCGGCCGCATGCTCGGGAAAGATTATTCCATCATCGCCTCGATGGGGCATATCCGCGACTTGCCGGAGCGCGAATTCGGCGTCGACATCGATAACCGCTTCGCGCCGCAGTATGTCGATACGCCGCGCAGCAAATCGATCGTCAAGGAATTGCGCGCAGCGGCGAAGAAAGCAGATGAAATCTATCTGGCTCCCGACCCTGACCGCGAAGGAGAGGCCATCGCATGGCATCTCGCCGAAGTGCTGGACAAAAGCACCAAGGCACCGCTTTACCGCGTGTCCTTTCATGAAATCACCCGCAGCGCCATCGAAAAGGCGATGTCGGAAAAGGGACAGATCAATTTGAACCTGGTCGACGCCCAACAGGCACGCCGGGTGCTCGACCGCATCGTCGGGTACCAGATCAGCCCGTTGCTTTGGTCGCGAATCGAAAAGGGGTCCAGCGCAGGGCGCGTCCAATCGGTCGCGTTGCGCCTTGTCGTGGAGCGTGAACGGGCGGTTCTGGCATTCCAGCCCGAAGAGTACTGGGTGTTCCAGTTGGTGTTCCGGACGGAAGACGGCCAGGAATTCACCACCCGTCTTTTCAAGATCGATGGAAAAGATTTCAAAATCGGCTCTGGCGTCGAAGCCGAAACGCTGATGGAGGCGGTGCGCCGCGGTGCCCCGCCGGAAGTCGGACAAGTAAGTACGGCGGAACGCAAACGCCACGCGCCGCCGCCGTTTACTACAAGTACGCTCCAGCAGACCGCCAATACAGTGCTCCGCTACAGCGCGACGAACACCATGCGCTATGCCCAGCAGCTTTACGAAGGCATGGACATCGGCGAAGGCGGCGCGGTCGGTTTGATCACCTACATGCGTACCGACTCGGTCACCATCGCCCGCGAGGCTCAGGAAGCAGCGCGGATGTTTATTCTGGAGAGCTACGGGAAAAACTTTCTCCCTGACAAGCCGAACTTCTATAAGAATAAGGCGGCGGCGCAAGAGGCGCACGAAGCGATCCGGCCGACCGACGTACGCCGTACGCCGGAAGTGATGGCATCGTTTCTCGACTCGTCGCAGTTGAAACTTTACACGCTGATCTGGCGGCGTTTCGTAGCCAGCCAGATGACATCGGCGATCCAGAACCTGACGACGGTGGATGTGCTGGTCGGCGGCAACAATTCTCACGCCTACACCTTCCGCGCCACCGCAACGGTGCCGGTCTTTGCCGGGTTCAGCAAGGTTTACGAAGACGAGAAGAAGGGAAAAAACGAAACCCGAGAGGCTGAGGTGCTCGGCAGTTTAAAGTCCGGTGACCCGCTTGCGATCAAAGATTTTGAGACGGAGCAGAAGTTTACCGAACCGCCGCCGCGCTACAGCGAAGCCGCGCTGATTAAGGAGTTGGAAGAAAACGGCATCGGCCGTCCTTCCACTTACGCCACGATTCTGCGGACGATCCAGGATCGCGCCTATGTCGACCGGGAACAAGGAAAGCTGATTCCATCCGAACTCGGCTTCCGAGTCAACGACTTTCTGGTCGGGCGACTCCCTGAACTTTTCGACGTCGGCTTTACGGCGAAAATGGAGCAGGAACTCGACGAGATCGAAGAGGGAAAAGTTTCCTGGACCGACATGATGACGGATTTCTACACCAAATTCGCTCCGTGGCTGGACGATGCGCGCAATTTCGACGCGCCGCCGCCGGAAGAAGCTCAAACATTGCTGACACTGCTGGACTCCATCACGTTCGTCGCGCCGGAAAAAGTAGGGCGTCGCACTTATGATGACGCAAAATTCTATCATTCGATCAGCGACAAGTTCGCGGAAGATCAGAAGATCACGGCGAAACAGTATCAGGCATTGCTTGGGATTGCCGCCAAATATCGCGAACAATTGACCGGAAAGCTCGACGCGCTCCCGGAGGCGCTCCGTACCGCTGTGGAATCCGCTGCGGTGGAGCATGTGGAGCGGCAGGAGAAACGCGAGCAATCACAGGCCGCCGCCGCCGCAATTGACTATGCGGGGCTTTTCGCCGCGTTCGACAACGTGACGTTCGAGGCGCCAACCAAACGCGGCCGATTCACTTATGACGACAAGAAGTTCATCCTGTCCCTGAAGCGACAGGCGCTGGACGGCAAGGTTCTCTCGGAGAAGCAGAATGCCGCCCTCGCCCGAATGGCGCAAAAATACCGCGGAGAATTGACCAACGCGGAACTGGTCGACGCCATTCTCGGAGCCGCTGCGCCGGCTCAGGCGGAAGCGTCCGAAACCGGCACGGCGAAAGCGGCCGCTCCCGCCAATCCGATCGTGGTGAAACTGCTGGAAGGGCTTTCACAGGTAACCCAGTGGAACGAGCCGGTGAAAAAGGGACGTTTTACTTACGATGACAAAGAATTCTATGAATCCATTGCGAAACAGCACGCTGCAGGACGTGTTTTGAGTGACCGACAGGTGGCTGCGCTGAAAAAAATGGCGCTGAAATACAGCGTCAAGAGTGACGAGGATGCGTAAATACGCAACAGAAGGAGGAGAACTATGAGCGAAGAAAAGAAAGAAGTCGCCGCGCCGGAAAACGCTTCCAAGCCCGAAGACACCGCGAAGCTGGAAGCCGCACCGAAAAAAAAGAAGCGTTGGAAGCGAATTCTCGTCCGGGTCGGCATCGGCCTTGCGCTGCTGCTGCTGGTTGCGATTCTTGCCCGTGACCTGATCATCCGCACCACAGTCATCAAGGTGGGCACGGCGGTCACAGGGACACGAGTCGAAATGGATTCGTTCTCAACATCATTCGGTGGGACGGTCAATCTGGGCGGCTTCCGGGTCGCGAACCCGGAAGGCTACCATTCACCCTACGCGTTTCAGGTTGCCAAGATCAAGGTATCGGTTGACGTCGGCTCTCTGTTCACGGACAAGATTGAAGTGAAAGAAATTTTGATTTCCGGAACCGAGATCGACTATGAGCTGAAAATTGACGGCTCCAGCAACCTGACCGACATCAAAAAGAACATCGACGCTTTCGCCGGTGCTCCGAAGGCAAAGCCGGAACCGGAACCGGAAAAAACCGAAGAGCAGAAAAAAGCAGAAGAAGCTCAAGCGGAAGAAGCGAAGAAATCGGCAAAAAAAGTGGTGCTTCGTGTTGTCTCTCTCGACAACAGCTCCCTGTCGATCTCCTCGTCGCTTCTGAATACAAAGGTTCCGATGCCGCTTCCGCCGCTGACGCTGAACGATATCGGTGACGGCAAAAGCCTTGGAGAAACCCTCAGTGATCTCTCCACGGAAATCCTGGCGGCGCTTTCAACGGCCATTTCCAAGTCAGGGATCAAGAACGTCGGCGATGCGCTTGGCAACGCGGGACAGGCGGTGGGAGATTCCCTCAAGCAGGGAACCGACGCCCTGACCGACGCAGGCAAAAACCTTGGCGACAGCCTGAACGACGCAGGCAAAAACATTACGGATCTGTTTTCCAAATAAGTAACCGGCACTGTCCGAAAGAAAATGGCTCCGTTCGCACTTCGCGATACGGAGCCATTTTCGATTACTGAACCGGGTAGATTACTTCTTCGGGCAATCCGCCTTCTTCTCGCAATCCACCTTCTTTTCGCAGTCGGCTTTCTTGTCACAGGCTGCCGCCTTGCAGTCAACGCCCTTGTCGCAGGCTGCCGGGGTGGCGCAATCCTTGGAGGTCGAGCAGCAGCCGGCGGCGATGAACATGACAGCACCCGCAAAAACCGCGGTCAGCATCAGTTTTTTGAACATTTCAGATTCTCCTTTTCTCTGTTTTCGCGTCGGATTTATTCCGACTTCATTAAAATACTATATTTCAAAGCGGGGAAAATGTCAAATACCGACTTGAAAAAAACAGGATTTCCGGTAAATTATATAGATACTATATTCGGCAATCGTTAATCCATATCAGGAAAGCATATCGGGACATGATGAAAGCATCGGAAATCCGCCGCAGATACATTGATTTTTTTACAAAACGGGGTCATGTAGAAATCAAGAGCGCACCTCTGGTTCCCGACAATGACCCGACCTGCCTTTTTACGACGGCGGGCATGCACCCGTTGGTGCCTTATCTGCTCGGGGCGAAACATCCGGCCGGCACACGGCTGACCGACTATCAGAAATGTATCCGCACCGGAGACATCGATGAAGTCGGCGATGCGGTTCACCTGACATTCTTTGAAATGCTCGGGAACTGGTCGCTCGGGGATTATTTCAAAAAAGAGATGATCCATTACAGCTTTGAGTTCCTCACCGGCGAAGAGAATTTGAATATTCCGCTTGACCGTCTTGCTGTAACTGTTTTCGCGGGCGATAACGATTGTCCGTTTGACGAAGAGGCGTACAACGAATGGAGCGCACTTGGCGTTCCCGCCGCCCGCATCGCCAAACTCGGAAAAAAGGACAACTGGTGGGGACCTGCCGGAACGACCGGCCCCTGCGGCCCTGATACGGAAATGTTTTACTGGACCGGCCCCCTCCCCGCGCCGGAAACGTTCGATCCCTCCGACCGCCGTTGGGTTGAGATCTGGAACGACGTCTTCATGCAGTACAATAAAAAAGCGGATGGCACATTTGAACCGCTCGCGCAGAAAAATGTCGATACCGGTATGGGCCTGGAGCGCGTCACCGCGATTCTCCAAGGCAAGACCAGCTGCTATGAAACCGAAATTTTCGCGCCGCTGTTTGCAAAACTCGACGAAGTCCGCGGGATTACCGACGCGACCGGGGTTCGCAACAGCTCCGAGCGCATCATCGCGGATCATCTCCGCGCCGCAACGTTCATTATCGCGGACGGCATTACACCGGGCAAGATGGATCAGCCTTATGTGCTGCGCCGCCTGATCCGCCGTGCGATCCGCGAAGGGCGCAAGTTGGGAGTCTCCGAGGCGTTTACCTCGAAGGTCGCGGATGCGGTCATCGCGGAATTCGGCTCCGTCTACCCCGAACTCGTGGAGAAAGCCGCGATCATCCGCGAAGAGCTTGACCGCGAAGAGAAGCAGTTTGCCGTAACGCTGGAGAAAGGAACACACGAGTTCCAGAAATTGATCGACCGCGTTCCCGCTCACATCGAGAAGAAGATCATCTCCGGCAAGAATGCGTTCAATTTGTACGAAACCTACGGGTTCCCCATCGAATTGACCATTGAAATGGCGCAGGAGAACGGGTTCACGGTAGATCGCGACGGATACGACGCCGCGTTCGCCAAACACCAGGAATTGAGCCGTGCCGGAGCCGAACAGAAATTCAAGGGCGGCCTTTCCGATAATTCCGACGCGACCGCGGCGCTGCACAGTGCAACCCATCTGCTTCAGGCGGCGTTGCGCAAAGTGCTCGGCGACCATGTGGAACAACGCGGCTCGAACATCACAGCCGAACGCCTCCGCTTCGACTTCGCCCATGAAGACAAAATGACGCCGGAGCAAGTTCAACAGGCGGAAGATCTGGTCAATGAGGCGATTCGTCGCGATTTGCCGATCACCTGTGAGGAAATGGATATTGAAGCAGCGAAAAAAACCAACGCAATCGGCCTCTTTGAGGATAAATACGCCGCTAACGTGAAAGTTTACACGATGGGCGACGTCAGCAAAGAGATCTGCGGCGGCCCGCATGCCTCCCGTACCGGAGAGCTGGGACGTTTCAAGATCAAAAAAGAAGAAAGCTCCAGCCGCGGCGTACGCCGAATCAAGGCGGTTCTCGAACGGTAACGGCAACACCGGAAGGAAGAGGAAAAATGAAAGAATCGGATCTTCAAATCTCGCACCGGGACGACGTCTATTTCGTCAAGGTTTCCGGCCGCGCGAACTTTGAATACGCGGTACCCTTGCGGGAACTGGCGATGACACTCAATGATTTCAAGTGCGTCCGGATGGACATGAAGGAGTGCCTGGCAATGGACAGTACGTTTATGGGCGTACTCTCCATGATCGGGCTGAAAGCGAAGAAATCCGGAGCCAAAGTGGAACTGGTGAACGCCTCCGATTTTTTGCAAAAGCTGCTCCGGGATCTCGGAATCTCCATGCTGTTTGATTTCGTGACGGCGGCGGAAACCGATTGCACCGCATACAGCAAGGTCGCCTCCTCCGGCGACCGTTTGACAACGGCGGTGACCGTAACCGAGGCGCACGAAACACTGGTGAAAGCCAATCAGGAAAATGCCGACAAATTCGAGCAGGTCATCGAATTTGCCAAACAGGATGTGGAACGGCTGCGAAAAGAAAAGGAGGACACGGAAAAACGGTGAGTTTTCTCTGTTCACTGGATACGATAATTTTACTTTTCCTTAGAAATTACACATGATGTTCCTTTTCCAATAGACAATCCGGTTTGAAAAGGCCGGTAAATTTCGGGCGGCGGCAAAACACCGACCGTCCTTTTACGTTTTCAGGTGGTACAAAATGTTCAAACCAGTTCTCTTCTCGGATCTAAAAACTTACAATCTACAAACATTCAAAGCGGACTTGTTTGCCGGCATCACCGTCGGCGTGGTGGCGCTGCCTCTGGCGATGGCGTTTGCCATCGCCTGCGGGCTGCCGCCGGAGCGCGGATTGTACACGGCAATTGTCGCTGGCTTTCTGATCTCTTTTTTCGGCGGTTGCCGGGTTCAGATCGGCGGTCCCACCGGCGCATTCATCGTCATTATCACCGCAATTTCAACCAAATACGGATTTGAAGGACTGGCCATCAGCACGTTTCTTGCCGGTCTTTTTCTGATCCTTCTCGGGGCGCTTCGCCTGGGTGGTTTGATTAAATTCGTGCCGTTCCCTGTGGTTACCGGATTTACCACAGGAATCGCCGTGGTGATCTTCTCCACTCAGCTCAAAGATATTTTCGGATTTCCGAGATTCATTGAAATGCCGGAAGAATTTCTGAAGAAAATCACCACCTGCCTTCAGCATCTGCCGGAAATCAACTGGAACGCATTTTTGCTCTGCATCGGTACCGTTACGATTATCCTGATCTGCCGGAAGGCGTTCCCGAAAATTCCGTCCATGCTGATCGGCATGATCGTCGCCACGGTGCTGGCCATCGTGCTCAAACTGGATGTGGAAACCATCGGCAGCCGGTTCGGGAACCTGCCGGAAGGGCTGCCGACGCCCGAAATGCCGAAACTGCAATGGGTCGATTTTCCGCAGCTCTTTATGCCGGCGATCACCATTGCGCTCCTGGCGGCGATCGAGTCGTTGCTGAGCGCAACCGTGGCCGACGGGATGACAGGGGATCGACACCGCTCCGATACAGAGCTGGTCGCCCAAGGAATCGGCAATATCGGGTCGGTTCTCTGCGGCGGAATTCCCGCGACAGGAGCGATCGCCCGCACGGCGACGAACATCCGAAGCGGCGCCAAAACGCCGGTATCCGGAATCATCCACGCCATCACGCTGGCTTTGGTTGTACTGTTGTTCGGTTCTCAGGCGGAACTCATCCCGCTTGCCGCTCTGGCAGGGATCATGATCGTCGTCTGCATGAACATGAGCGAACTTCATGTCTTCATGCGAATGTTCCGCGGTCCCAAGAGCGACTGGATCGTCATGGTCATCACGTTTCTCGTCACCGTACTGGTCGGCTTGGTTGCGGCGGTGGAAATCGGTGTTCTGCTGGCGGCGATTCTCTTTGTTCGGCGCATGGCGGAATCCTCCGACGTCCGCCGGATCAAGAGCCAGATCGGCCTTGACGACGACGGAATGAGTTTAGATGCGGACGATCCTGACGCTACCAGAGCGAAGAGCATTCCGGACGGTGTCGCCGTCTTTGAGGTACAAGGACCGTTTTTCTTCGGTGCGGTAAACCGCTTTCAGGAGTTGACGCTCGGCGTTTTCCGGGATACGCAACGCCCGAAGTTAATTGTGTTGCGTCTGCGGCTCGTTCCAAGCATCGACGCTTCGGGGCTTAACGTGATTTCGGATTTCGCCCGGCGCTGCAAGCGGGAGAATGTTCCGTTGGTTCTCTCCGGCGTCCGCTCGCAACCACTCCGTCAGTTCCGTAAATTCGGTATCAGCGAAGAAGTCGGCGCGGAAAATGTCTGCGAAAATATTGACAAAGCTCTGGCACGAGTCAAGACGATCCTCACGACACAGCAAACGGAAAATGTAGAATGAACCTCCGCGCCTCAACGGGCACGACATTCGGGATTTCACCTTTGGCGACCAAGGCGCTTCGCCCCTGAACCCAATGGAATAAAAAGAAAAAGAGGAGCCATCGTCAAGACGGCTCCTCTTTTCTTAAAATATCAACTTCAATGTAACAATTTCTCCGGGACGCGCAGACACGGTGGAGAGATCGGAGATGTCTTCCAGCTCCGTTTCATCCAACCGGCAACGAGCGATCCGGCGCGGAGCTTGTCGCAATTCAATCGCCGCACATTGCCCGGTTCGTTCCAGATTCGCGAGCCGCAAAATCACCACTCCCGAATCACACCCTGCCGCCGGTTTCAGGCAGGTATAAGCCAGGCCGCCGGAGATGGACAGAAAACTCCCGTCCGCCTCCGCTCCCGCCGCTTCCTTCCATAGATAATGCGGAATCTCGGCGCGAAGTTCCTGCATCCGTTCATAAAGCCCGGTAAAGGAACACTCCGGCGCGAAACAACGAATGGCATATTCAAAGACGCGCTCTCCTTGCAGTTGCCCTTCGGTTTCTCCATTGGTGTTGACGGTACGCCCGAATGCGCGTAGCAAAGTGACGACCAGCGAGTGCGCGTCGTCCTCCCAAGCACCACCCTCATGAATTCCGCCACGGGAAAGAAAGGCGACGCCTCCTCTGGAGTCGCGCTTGCCGAGAATTCCGTCGAAATTTTTCTCCACCATTTCAGGTTCCGGAAAACGTTCCGAACGCTTTCCCTCCGTCCGTCCGGCAGGGCGCTCCAGTTGGGCAAACGCCTGACTGGCAAAATAATTTCCGGAAATCCCGGTCGGCAACAGCAATTGCAGCCGATAATCACAGATGTTGTTGCGTACCAGCGTCCGGCAGCTGAGCTGATCGCTGTCACGGTCGAGTGCAACCGTGGTGACAACCTCCAGAACCGCACGCTCTTCGCTCTCGGATAATCCGGCATATCCTTCGTGAAGATTACCTTCCCGGCGAATTTGGCGGGCGAGTTCATATCGCCTGATGATTTCAAATTCGGCACGGAGCGGACCATCTTGCGTCAGGGCGATTTGTGCGTTCGCAGTTCCATTTGTCCGACGGTTTCCGACCGGGCGGACATGGTTCCAGCCATCTCCGATTTCGCGGTCGATCCGGAAGTCATTCTGCCGCCGGTAAGCGCGACCGCTTCGCAAATCGGTCAGGTCGAAAGTGCCATCGGAATTGATCTCCAGACGAATCATATCGTTGGCGGCGGAAGTCGCACCGGTGGTCAAGGTGTCAAAACTCCGAACGAAGTCATCCGATGGACGAACCTCGATTCGATTCCACCCGCAAGCCCGGAGCACGGGAGTACAAACCACTTGATAAATATCATACTTCCGGTTATCCTGTCGGAAGAAGCAGCGAAGCTGATTGAATCGCACCGACTTCAATTGGTACGGCAGCTCCCTCCCCGTTTCATCATAGAGCCGGAAGCTGTTGATGTATTCGTAGCCGAACGGCTCGGCTTGCCGTTTCGGGTATGGATAACGGGAGTTGGCCGGGAACGCAATCTCCAACTCCATCGTCCTTTCCGTAACGCGGGGAAGCGGATTGAAGAGACGAAGCAGATAACCGCCGTCCGGCGATGCGGCGGCATCCTCCAGCGCATCTGTAAAATCCCGCCGGACGTGTTCGATGATCGGCTTCCCGGTCAAGCGGGCATGATCGAGCAAGCGAAATTCTTCCTCCAAAGTGCGACAGAGGTTCTGAACTTCTTCAAAGCGGCAAAGCATCACGCGATGAACCTGATCAATCGAGCAGCCACAAATGGAATCGTGCGCGTGGTTCTGCAAAAAATGCTTCCAGGTATAACGCAATAACGGCAACGAATCCACATCACCCGCGGCGGCGCGAATCGCCAGCTCCGGCTCAACGGAGAGTTCCAAAGCGTTCTGACAAAGATCATTGGCTTGCTTGATATCGTACCGAGAACTCAGCGTGGCGCTGATTTGCCAACCGCCGTTCTCCGGGGAATCAGCCGGATAAATCTGCTCGCCCGTAATCACCGGGAGCGAATCACCGCTGAATTCCTGTTCAAACAGTTCGGAGTAGTCGGTATGCAGTAATTTCGCCTCCGGATACAGTTCCCGAATGCAGCGGAAAAGCGCCTCGGTTTCTCCAAACGGCACCGCATGGTCAAATGCGTCGGAGAGAATGAAAACCTCGCCCCAGCGGTCGATATCCCGCTCGACGAATTGACGAAACTTTTCTTTGAACGCCTCCGCGTCAAACGGCAACGGCATCATGCCACGAACGCAGAGGGTGAAGTCGGAGTACCCGCGATGTTTAGAGAGGTTGACCGTACGAAGGCGTGTCCCATCCGGGCTCTCCCACAGGACGAAGTGATGACAATCCTCTCCCCGGGTTCCGCGCCAGACGACCGTCCCCAAAAGCCCGAAGCCGGAAAAAATCTGCGGCAACTGGGCAATATGACCGAACATGTCGCAGACATAACCGACCGGCCATGCCTCGCCGCCATATTCCGCCGCAACCCGAACACCGGCCTGTAGGTTACGGATCATGGATTCACCGGACACCAGAAATTCATCCGGCATCACATACCACGGGCCGACGCCGAGCCGTTTTTCGCGGATCAGTTTTTCCAGCTTCGGCCGCCAGTCGGGACGGATCTCGGTAATATCCTCCAGAACAATGGTCTGTCCGTCGAAAGTGAAGCGTTGAAAATCCGGCTCCTCTTCAAAAATTCGCAGCAATTCCCGCGTGGCGTCGATCAGGTACTTCCGGTACTCCTGAAACGGCTGATACCATTCCCGATCCCAATGCGTCGAGTTGAAATAGTAAAATTTCACCTGCCTGTCCTCCTGAATCAAAGTTTCATCATGCTTTTGAATATAAGAAACTCCGCTCAGCGCCACCGCACTTTGCGGAGAACCGGATCGTTCCCTCGATTATCTCAGGCTGGCTTCTCTTGCCGTCTTATTTGGAGTTTTCGCCGAAATAGCTCCGATCAAAATCCGCGGCAAGCACTTCCATCCGCTTTACCGTCGCGGGGTCCACGGTTTGCTTCGCCTTCATCGCCTCGACGAGCAATCCATGAAGCAAGGTTAACTCTTTCACATATTTCTCGTACCCGGCGTCTTCGACTGAGAGCGGCTTCAGGCGCTGCGTCATGAAATACTGCGTTATGATTTCCTGAAGCTGATCGGCGTGATTGTCTTTGTTGATGATCCAACGGGTAAGTTGATTGGCGTTCGGTTTTTCCGCTTCCTCCAGATGCCCGATCTCATGAACGCTTTTGCCGATGGTGCGAATGTGCTCATAAATCATTTTCATCCGCATCGGATCGTCGTAAATTCCACACGGAATCTCACAATGAGCGTAAATCCGGTATCCGGCAAATGCAAGAATGCCCAGAACGATCGTCGAAATCCATACTTTCTTCATACATTCCCCTCCTGATTTCCTGTTTATAACCACACGCTCCTCGCGGTTCTGAAGTTACAATAGCATCGTCTTTTTAAAATGCAACCGGTTGAAATATTGTTCTAACCATGTTATATTCCTGAAAAAAGGAGAACGATAACCATGGATTGCTTTCTTTCTGGAATCACCATGCCGAAATGGCTGGCTGCCCGACGGGAGGACTTTTACAGCATCAGCATCCCCTCCCCCGAGAAACGGGTTCTTTTCACCATCAACCTTGCGCTGGACAACGTCCGCCATCAAACCGGCGGACCGTTCGCGGCGGCGATTTTCGACTCGGCCGGGCGACTGATCTCGGCCGCCGTCAATGTAGTAAGCGCCTCCGGGCAGTCGCTGGCTCATGCCGAAATGATGGCGATTGCGGCGGCACAGGAAGCGACCGGAAGCGTCGATTTATCTCTCTACGAATTGGTTTCCAGCTGCGAACCGTGCGTCATGTGCTTTGGCGGAACGCTTTGGAGCAACGTATCTTCTCTGGTTTACGGCGCGCCCGGATCGTTCGCCTCCGCAATCGGATTTGACGAGGGCGACAAAGTTCCCGCCTGGCACCGTGCGCTGGAAAATCGGGGCATAAAAGTGCGCGGCCCCCTCGAAGAAGAGGCCGCGCGCAAACCGTTCGAGCTGTATCGCTCACTCGGCGGAATTATTTACTGAAGTGAAGCGAGCAGTTCGTCCGTGCGGGCGAGCTTCTCCTCCATCGACGCGAGCTGCGCCTTGGCGTCGGCCACCACGTTCTCCGGCGCTTTGGCGAGGAACTTCTCATTGCCGAGCCGCGCTTTGGTTCCGGCGATCCAGCCGACCAATTCTTTCTTCTGCTTCTCCAGCTTCGTCTTTTCCGCCGCGATATCGATCAGATCGGCCAACGGCAGATAAACCGTGCCAAGGCCGCAAACCTGCGACGGAGCTGCTCCATGCACGGCCGGATCGTAGTCGTTCAAAGTAAACTCGACGTCTTCGGCGTTCAGCAAACTTAACACAGACGCTTTCTCCGCGTTCAAAAATCGCAACGCATCCGCATCGACCGCCTTGACGAAAAACTTCACCTTTTGCCCATCCGGCAAATTGTACGACGCCTTCAGGAAACGGCCGGCACGAACCAGCTCAAACTTCCCATCAATCCGAGCCAGCTCACTCGCATCCGTGGCGCGGAAACCGTCGTCCTCCGGGAACTGCGCGTACATGATCGTCTCGCCGTCCGCAAGGAATCCCATCTGATGCGCCAACTCTTCGGTAATAAACGGCATGAATGGATGAAGCACACGCAAGATCCGGTACAACGCATAATCGAGCACCGCCAGCGCCCGTACTTTCTCTTCGCCGCCGGCTCGCATCGGAACTTTTTCCGCTTCGATGAACCAGTCGCAGAAATCCGACCAGACCAGATCGTAGACCTCATGTGCGGCAGAGTGGAACCGGAACTCATCGATCGCCGTGGTGATTGAATTGAGCGTAGCATCGAGTTTCGCCAGCATCCAGCGCTCATCGCCGGAGAGTGTGCCGACCAGATCTGCCGGAAGTGCGCGGAAGTGTTCCGACGCATCGCCCTGCATCTGCCGGAAGCGGCAGGCGTTCCACAACTTATTCGCAAACGTCTTGCCGATTTCGCATTTTTCGTTGCTGTAACGGATATCCATTCCCACCGGCGCGATGTAGATGATCGTGAAGCGCAGCGCATCGGCGCCGTACTCGGCAATCACATCGAGCGGATCTGGGGAGTTCCCCAGCGACTTCGAGAGTTTTCTCCCCTCCTCATCGCGGATGATGCTGGTGAAGTAAACATTACGGAACGGAATTTCCTCCATGAATTCGCAGCCCGCCATAATCATGCGCGCCACCCAGAAGAAAATAATGTCAGGTCCGGTCACCAGATCGGCGGTCGGGTAGAAATACTTCAGCTCCTCCGTCTTCTCCGGCCATCCCATGATCGAGAACGGCCAAAGCCAACTGCTGAACCAGGTATCGAGCACATCCTCTTCCTGCCGCCATTCGCCGGGCGCAGTCGGAGCTTCCAGCCCGACGTAAACCTCGCCGGTGGCATCGTTGTACCACGCCGGAATACGGTGCCCCCACCAAATCTGCCGCGAAATACACCAATCCTGAATGTTCTCCATCCAGTGAAAGTAGGTTTTGCTCCAGCGCTCGGGGTGGAACTTGATTTTGCCGGACTCCACCGCGTCAATCGCCGGTTTCGCCAGTTCCTTCATATTGCAGAACCACTGGTAACTGACCAGCGTTTCGATCGGGACATCCCCGCGTTCGGAGTAACCGACCGCATGGCGGATGTCTTCGATCTTCTCCACCAGCCCCTGCTCCTGCATCATCTTGACTGCGAGTTCCCGCGCCGCAAAACGATCCATCCCATCGAACGCCTTTCCGGCACGGGCATTGAGCGTCGCATCCGGGTTCATGACGTTCACGACTTCAAGACCGTGCCGTTTGCCAACCTCAAAGTCATTCGGGTCGTGCGCAGGCGTAATCTTCACGCAGCCGGTTCCCTTGGTCGGGTCGGCGTGTTCATCCCCGACGATCGGAATTTCACGATCCGTCAACGGTAGCTTCACCATCTTGCCAATCAGGTGCCGGTAGCGCTCATCGTTCGGATTCACCGCGACGGCGGTATCACCGAACATCGTTTCCGGCCGCGTGGTGGCGACGACAAGATGCCCGGAACCGTCGGCAAGCGGATAGCGGAAGAAATAGAATTTCCCCGCCACGTCACGATAGATCACCTCCTCGTCCGAGAGCGCGCTTTTGGCGACCGGACACCAGTTGATCATCCGCTGTCCGCGGTAGATGTATCCCTTGTTGTAAAGTTCCACAAAAACTTTGAGCACCGCCTCAGAAAGCCCCTGATCCATCGTGAAGCGCTCGCGCTCCCAGTCACAGGAGCAGCCGAGGGTACGAAGCTGACGGATGATCTTTCCGCCGAATTCATCCTTCCATTGCCAGACGCGATTGATGAATTCGTCGCGGCCGAGTTTGTCGCGGCCGGTATTTTCTTTCTCTCGCAAATATTTCTCCACCCGCGCTTCAGTGGCAATTCCGGCATGGTCGGTTCCCGGGAACCAGCAGACCTCTTTGCCCTTCATCCGATGATAGCGGATCAGGATGTCCTGAAGCGTGTTATTGAGCACATGCCCGAGCGTCAGGATGCCGGTTACGTTCGGCGGAGGAATGACGATCGAGTAGGGTTGTTTCTTCGGATCGGCCTTACCGTGAAAATATCCGGATTCTTCCCAGAACGGATACCATCGGGCTTCCACCGCGGCCGGTTCGTAGGCGCGCGGCAAAGGTTCGCGTGTGCTCATTTCAGCTTATTAACTCCATGATTCTCTAGATTGATATTCATAATAGACCCGATAATATAGCATACGGTCGAAAAAATTTCCCGTCCACAATGCCGGATTCGCGCCATTTTTCCATTTTTCCTTTGCATTCCGCCCTCCCTTGAACTACTTTAAAGAAAAACCAGAAGAATCGGAACCGATATCATGGATCTGTCAAACACAAACGCGAAAACCGGAAAATTCCTGTTCCTCACCGCTCTTTGGGCGCTGCTCGCCGTTCCGACCGGAGCATTTTTATACGCCGCCGCCATCTATTTCCAGCCATGGCTCGCCGTCGGGATTTTCGCACTCTTTCTCATCACATTTTTGAACGGATACGCCGTAATGGCGATCGCGTCTTTCTGCGGCCGCCTGCCCCGCCAGTTGCTGTTTGCGGCGGCAGCGGTCATCGGAATTCTGTCACTCTACTTCGCCTGGGTGTCCTGGGTGTGGATGCTGAACGATTTCTGGAACCTCGGCCTGATTTTTGATCCGCTCCGGTTGACGCGAATTCTCTGGTTTGTGGCAAATGACAATTTCCGGATGATGGGCGAACGCCCGGTTGCCGTCCCGGAGTGGCTTCTTTACTGGTCGCTGGAAGCGCTCGCACTGCTCCTGATCCCGACGGCGGTGATCCGCAATGCGCTTTTGAAGCGGCAAAAGAAAGAAGTCAGCGCGACAGACTGCGCCCAGAAGCACGAGGAGTAAGCATCTCCTCCATCTCGGCAATCACCGCCTGCGGCGTAATGGCGCACATACACGTCCGCTGCCCGGAGCGACATTCACGACGGAAACACGGCGAACAGGGCTGCTTTTCATACATCAATCGCCAATTCGCTCCAATCGGCCCGGTCGCGGTAAAATCGGTCGGGCCGAAAATCGCCACGCCAGGTCTTCCCAGCGCCGCTGAAAGATGCATGACGCCGGAATCATTCGCCACTGTCATCGTAGAATAGCGCAACAAGTGCATCAGCTCGATCAACGAAGTTTTTCCGCTCATATTGAATGCTTTACGCGAATCCAACCCTTCAATCACTTCATCCCCGATCTTGCTCTCCGATTCGGAGCCCAACACCGCGACGATTCCACCCGCCTCCACCCAATAGGAGGCGACGGCACGGAAACTTTCGCTTGACCATCGCTTGGCCGCGCCATACGCCGCACCGGAAGCAATGGTCAACAGTTTCGGGTGCGCGCAAAGAGCCGCAACAGCGGCCGGCAACTCATCCGCGGCAGGCGTCAGGCGAAATTCAGGCAGAGAACCGTCCCATTCGGGAGCGCCAAGTGCCGATGCGATCGCCAGATAGCGGTTGGCGTGATGAATATTGGCCGGCTCTTCCACCGGGCGCGGCGGGAATGCAAACGATTGATTCAATAGGAGCGCACGGTTGCGCGCCTTGGCGCCATAAAGATTGGATACCCCCGCCAGACGCATCGAAAACGCATCCCGGAAAGAATTATTGAACAACACACCGACCCCGAGCCGCAGCCGATGAAGACGACTGTAATCCCCTCGGCTCCAGCCCGAATGAATCCGGGAGAGGGAGACGACGCCGCTCACGATCGGCAGTGCGCGATAGAGCGCCCGTTGCCCCGGCGGAATAATGCAGTAGAGAGCGCAATTCTCGGGAATGATTTTTTTCAATTGTCCGAGCGCAGGCAGAGCCATGATCGCATCGCCGAGATGGTTCGGCATGCGAACCGCCATCCCGTTGCGCCACATTTCCGGGCGCAAGGTGACTTTCTCGAACTGCGGCGACGGGTAATCACGTCGAATATCTAACAAATGAACCGGGCGCTCGCCCATTGAATCATCTCCCACGATTGAAATTTTCGCGAAGCAGGATCGCGTTCTTTCGATTTAAGATACCATAAATAACCACTTTTTTCAATCAGAAACCCTGAAAACCAGTCACTTTTGCAATAAAATCGGGGTTTGGGCTTGCAATTTAACAGAAGGCAAGGTCTATTAATAGGGAAAAGGGAATATTTGAAGTGAGACAACTCCATACAATTCAGGATCAGGTTCGATGAGTAATCAATACTTAGCTAAACTTTTCTCGACTCATATCGGAATTGACCTTGGAACCGCGAACTGTCTGGTCTATGTGCGGGATCTTGGGATCGTTCTGAACGAACCCTCGGTCGTCGCGATCAAGGAAAGCACCCACGAGGTCTTGAACGTCGGCAGCGAAGCGAAGAGCATGCTTGGCAAATGCCCCGGCAACATCCGCGCCATCCGCCCGATGAAAGACGGCGTAATCGCCGATTTCGAGATCACCGAAGAAATGTTACGCTATTTTATCCAAAAAGCGATTCGTTATGTCCCGTGGCGGAAACGCCTGCTTAATCCGCGTGTTCTGGTCGCTGTCCCCTCCGGGATTACCGAAGTGGAAAAACGGGCGGTCAAAGACTCCGCCAAACGCGCCGGCGCCGGGGAAGTCGTGCTGATCGAAGAACCGATGGCGGCCGCGGTCGGCGTCGGGCTCCCGGTAGCGGAACCGGCCGGCAGCATGATCGTCGATATCGGCGGCGGCACAACCGAAGTCGCGGTGATTTCGCTCTCCGGCATCGTCGGAGCCAAAAGCGTCCGCGTCGGCGGCGACGAGTTGGACTCGGCCATCACGCAACACCTCCGTAAAGTCTATAATCTTATGATCGGCGAACTCACCGCCGAGCAGATTAAAATTCGTATCGGCAGCGCCTATCCGGTCAAGGATGATGAAACGCTGGAAGTCAAAGGACTTGACCTTGTGTCGCGTGTCCCCAAGACGATCCGCATCAGCGCAGCCGAGATCCGCATGGCTCTTCAAGAGCCGGTCACCACGATTATCGAGGCGGTGCGCGCAACGCTGGAGCGTTGCCCCCCCGACCTTGCGGCCGACCTGATCGACCGCGGCATTATGCTGGCCGGTGGCGGAGCGATGCTCAGCGGGCTCGACAAACTTTTAACCGAAGAAACCGGGCTGCCCGTGTTCATCTCCGAAGAACCGCTGAACGCGGTTGCAAAAGGAACCGGTGTCATGCTCCAGGAAGACAGCATCTGGTCCCCCTAAATCATGAAAATTGAACCGATTTCCCTTCGTCCTCTGACTTTGGAGGATCGCACGCTTTTTGAAGAGAAACTCAGCCTTCAGCCGACACAAAGCTGTGAATGCAGTTTCGCTAATCTGTATATGTATCGGGAACCTTACGGCATTTCTTTTGCAGAAGTCGATGGGCGGCTGGTCGTATACGAAGGCGCGCACCGCGCCATCCACTACCCTATCGGAGAGTGGACCACGCCGGAGGAGTTGAAACAAATCTCCGACGCGTTTGTCAAGGCAGGCCTGAGCGATGGCGGCATCTATGACGTGCCGGAAGAGTTTCTTGACCGCCACCCCGACTGCGACCAGTATTTTGATCTGGAGTATGACGAGGGTGCGATCGACTATCTTTATTCGGTGGAGAAAATCGCAACCTTCTCCGGCCCGAAACTCCGCAAAAAACACAATCTGGTCAAACAGTTCCAGACCAACTGGCCCTATGCTGAAGTTCGCAAAATCACGGAAGAAGAACTTCCGGTGGTGGCGCAGTTGGCGAAAGACCTGAACTCCCGCCTTCCGGACTGCGAATTTCTGGAAGAAGAGAATCTGGCCATGAGCTACGCATGGAAACACTTTGAAGAGCTTGGCCTCTCGGGAATCATCCTGTACGCCGAGCCTGGGTATCCGGCCGGCTTCTCCATCTTCAGCATGATTTCGCCCGATACTGCGGACATCCATTTTGAAAAGGCGGATCACACGACCAAGGGTGCGCCGCAGACACTGACATGGCAACTGGCGATTGCGCTTCGCAACAAAGCGAAGTTCATGAACCGCGAACAGGATATGAATGAAGAAGCTCTCCGCCACGCGAAACGTTCGCTGGACCCGGAACGGTTCTTCAAGCGCTACTTCCTGCGCGGGATCTAAACACGCCACACCGGCACAAGGGGACGTGAGTTGGATGGAATGGAAAAACTGAAAACGCTCATCCCCGCGCTGGTGGAAGTCGCCGCTGCCGCATTTGTTCTACACTCTTTTTTCTGGCAAATTCAAGCGTTCGACCCAGTCATCCGCCGTTTTCTGTTTCAAGAGACTCCCGTGTGGAGCGTCCCATTGGCGATTTCCGTCGCCGCCCTGCTCCTGCTGCTGCTGCCACTCAAGGAGAACGGCTGGCAAGGATTGCGGCAAAGCGGCCGGAACTGGCTGCCGTTGATTCCGGCGGCGCTGTTATTGCTGATCCCGTTCACATTCTCCCCATTGCCTCTATTGGGGGCGATCGCCCTGATTGCATGGGGCTGTTTTCGCCACTGTTCTTCGAGCGATGCGCCTCTCCCCTTTGAGGATCGCCTCCGCCCACTGACCTATCGCGGTGGATTATACTTCTCCATTGCGCTGGCGCTTGCCGGGTGCGGACTTGCGTTTTATATGCAGACATGCGCTTACGATCGCATGTTCCTCTATTACTCCGATTGGGGGATTTATGCGGAACACTATCTGAAATTGGCCGCGGGGAACGGCACGCTGCATGACTGGCTGGTTGCCGGAGGGCACTGGAATGGGGCATTGAACGTGTTGATGGCGGGAGCATTCGCAATCTCTCCGGCTCCGGGGACGATCTTTTTCATCAACGGAATCCTGATCTATTCCGCAGTGCCGCTGCTCTATCTTCTCGGCAAAGAGCTGAAACTACCGGCTTCTGTTTCCGCAGTATTCGCAGTATTGTTTGTTTTGACGCCGGTCGTAAGCAACCAACCGCTCTCTCTCTTTTACAGTTTTCACCCGATCAACGTGCTGCCGAGTTGCTTTTTACTGTTCTTTCTCTTCCGGGAGCGAAAACAATATGCAGCTGCCATCGCGGTTATCGTCTTGACTCTTTTCGTCCAGGAAACGGTAACGATATTCTGGTTCGGCTATGCGCTGACGCTTGCGGCGGAGAAAAAATACCGGCAATCCCTGATTCTCGGAATTTTGATGCTGACGACTTTCATCGTACTCAGCCACTGGGCGATTCCGGCAGGCGCACGAATGCCGGATGGGAATTACACCCAGATGTTCCATTATTCACAACTCGGCACAACTCCGCTGGAAGTAGCGCTCTCCCCCCTGCTCCGGCCAATGGCCTTCTTCGGGACGCTATTCGCAATCAACAACTTTGAATTCGCGCTCTTTCTACTGATCCCGGTTCTATTTCTCGCACCGCATCGCCCGAAGTTGTTGCTGGCCGGCTTGCCGCTCGCGGCGGGCGTCTGCCTGCAATCCAGCCGCGATTTGCAAAACGTCGTGCTCCAATATGGCGTGGAACTGAATCTGCTGGCAATCACCAGCGCCCTGTTCGGCGCGGCGCACTTGTATGCACAGGGAGATCGCAAACGCCTCCGGGGCGCGCTTGCAGCTGCATTGTTCGCAGTTGCCGCACTCTATTTACTGAGCGGTAAAAGCATCGTCCCCGGCGGCAAGTATCCGTTTTCCCGCATTCAAGGGTTCCCGGAAGCGTCGGAAGTGCGAACGTTTCTGAAAAACAACCTTCCGCCGAACACAATCGTTTATGCGCCGCAGCAACTCCGCGCGCAATTGCTGTTCGATCACCCGACAGCAGACGTTTATGATTCGCTTCCCGTAGGCGGGATCGCAATTTTTGAGGCGGAAGATCCGGCGCGGCTGACCGCATTGCGGAACCCGGCGCTGGTACCGATCACCCACCTTTACTGGTACGGGAGAGAATTTGCCGTATTCGGTAAGCTGGATCGCCCGGTTACACCACCGCCATTGCCGTTCCTGAAGCCGGTGACGCCGGAGGAGTTCGTCGCATTCGGCGCCGCAGTGGAATCAGACTCGAGGGAGTTCCGGATTCGTAGCCGCTCAACGAACGAATCGGTGCAACTGCTGTTCCGCCTCACCCGGCAGACCACACAGGATTTCCGTTTCTACATCGAAATCAATCGAAACGGGGAATCGGCGGTTTACCTGCTCACGTTCGCCCACGGGCTTCGCCCCGCATCGGCAGTGGAAACAGGAACCGGATTTTTTGTGGAGTTCCCGATGCCGGAAGGCTCCGGCCCGGTTGCCATTTTCATTACAACGCAACCGCTCGGGGTTACAGCTCCAACACCATGACGTAATCGTCCATGACATAACCGTTCCCGATGTCGGTAATGACTTCATTCTCCAGATGGAAACCGTTGCGTTCGTAGGCGCGAATGGCAGCGGCATTGTTCCGGTTCACATTCAATCTAAGGATTTCAAAGTTCTTGCAGCGGACTTCCTCAATGACGTGACGCAATGCAAGGGTACCGATTCCGCAATTGTGATAGGCGGGATCCAGATAGATTTTATGCAGCTTCGCACAGGTGCCGCAGGGGGTGTCTTTACACGGACCGTAGCTGATGAAGCCAACCGGCAGCTCCTCGTCGCAAATAAGATCGAAGCGCACCCCGTTGAGGTATTCCTCTTTGAGCACCGACTGATCGTACATCATGGCGAGCATATACCGAATCTGTCCTTCGGTCAGAACCTTGCGATATGCGTCCGGCCAGATTTTCTCCGCCAGGCGGGTAACCACCGGCAATTCTTCACAAGTGACCGAACGAATTCTGATATTATCAATGTTATGCGGCATTTGTACCTCCTTACGCATATAAATCGCTAGCTGAATATAGCATGCCGGGGGAACATTACAACCAAATTCACTATTGCATTATAAAAAAAGACGCAATTGCGGCGGCAATTCCGAATGCAATCAACACGCCGAGAAGAATACGGCTCTGCCACGCCGGCAATCTCCGCGCTCCATCCTCGCACCTCAGATCCACTAGGAAACCAAGGACTTCAAGAAGAAGGAACAAGGCTCCGATTCCCCAGAAATCGAATGCAAAAAAAGCAATAATTCCAACAAAAAATAAGATTCCCATCGCAAGGTGAAACATTTTGTTTTGGCGGAACATAACAAAGAACCGATCATAGTTGAATATATAACATCGTTCCTGCAATGAAGACACCGAAGCCCAAAAGGGAGAAGCACGTTTTTTTTCTTTCGCCACGCCGCCAATACCACGCGCAAACAAGCATTCCGAGCAAAGCGGCAAAGCAAAGAAGCCTTCCCCACAGGGAAGAAAAACTCACGGCAATACAAAACAGCACCGTTAAAACAAGAAACCAGAAGACAAGAAGGACACCGCCACCTTTTCCATGAAAAGTGGCAGGAGAATTCATTTGCGGAAACAAGCGCCCGATCCGTCCCAGCAGAAAATTGACCAGAACCATCAAACCGCCCAGAATCAATCCCCACTCCACCGGTAAGTCCCACCGCTTCCAAAGAAGTAGAAAAGCGATCCATGCCAGAATCGTCAGCGGCAGAAGAATCATTCCCAGACGTCGTTTCATCTGCACCCCCATGATTTTTTAGGCTTTCCCGTGAACCTTTCCAAAGATTTTCATCACCTGCTGGAGATCAGCCCAGGCGTCACGCTTGGCCGATTCCTGTCGCAACAGAAATGCGGGGTGAAACGTCGGCATGACCGGAATCCCGTCGTAGCCGAGCCATTTGCCGCGCAGCCGCATAATACCTTCCCGCTTCCCGAGCAGGAAATTGACGGCGGTCGCGCCGAGAAGAACGATCACCTCCGGCCGGATCAGTTCGATCTGCCGTTTGAGGTAGCTGATGCAGGCCACTGCTTCGTCCGGCGTCGGAACCCGGTTACCAGGCGGACGGCACTTGACGACGTTGGCGATGTAGACCTCTTCGCGGCTGAACTGCATCGCCGTAATCATTTTATTGAGCAATTGCCCCGCTTTGCCGACGAACGGGCGCCCCTGCATATCCTCGTCATAACCAGGGCCCTCTCCAATAAACATCAGCCGTGCCTGTGGATTGCCTTCGCCGAAGACCACGTTGTGGCGGGTGTCGGCCAGCGGACAGCGGCGGCACTCCAGCGCAATTGGTCGAAGCTCTTCAAGTGAAGAAACATCGAGCGAAATCGGCGGCGGTGCAATCCGCGCCAAAGGAGCCTTGTTCCCCTGTCCGGGAATCGTCTGCGGAGCCGGGCGCGGAAATTCGCGCGGGCGTTGCGGCGCAGACGGAGCCGAATACGAAACAGAATGCGCAATATCCTGCGCGACAATGCGCTGCGGCAGCTCCGCGCTTCTTGCCGGAGCATTGTCGGCCAGAAATGCGCGAAGCACCTCCGGATCCACCGCCTGCCCCGGATGAACCGCACCTTCCCGTCGAATACATTCGACCAGAATGTCGAAAAATTCTTGCGTCATCGCCCCGTTCCCGATATCGTTTGTTAAATATAATGAATTTTCGCGGACCGGATAGCAATTTTCACGCTTTGGTGTTATCTTAATAGAGCGGTCCGGTCATAATATAGACCTGTATTTCCGTTTTTAAAAGAGCAGTTCGGAAAAGTTTTCATGTTCAGACTATTTCTGCACAACATTGCGACGGCACGCGAAGGGGTCGGGTTGGATTACGATCCCCTCCCCGCTTGCCCGGCCGATTACGATTATACCATAGCAAACAACAACACCGCAGCAGCGGAAGGAGCAGTGGGAAAATGAAAGTAGTTGTCGCCTATTCCGGCGGACTTGACACCTCTGTGATCGTCAAGTGGGTCAAAGAAAAATACAACGCGGAGATTATCGGATTTTGCGCCGACGTCGGTCAGGAAGAAGAACTGGACGGTGTTGAGGCGAAGGCGATCCGCACCGGCGCCAGCAAGTGCTTTGTGGAGGACCTGACCGAGGAATTTGCCCGTGACTTCATCTTCCCGATGATGCAGGCCAATGCGATTTACGAAGGCACCTACCTGCTCGGTACTTCGATTGCCCGTCCCCTGATCGGCAAACGCCTGATCGAAATCGCCCGTGCCGAAGGCGCCGACGCGATCTGTCACGGCGCGACCGGCAAAGGAAACGACCAGGTGCGTTTCGAGCTGACCGCCTATGCGTTCGAGCCGAACATCAAGATCATCGCTCCGTGGCGCGAATGGGATTTCGCGGGACGCATGGATCTCATCGAATACGCGAAGAAAAACGACATCCCGGTCACCAGTACGGCAGCAAAACCGTACAGCATGGACCGCAACCTGCTGCACATCAGCTTTGAAGGCGGCATTCTCGAGAATCCGTGGAGTGAGTTCCCCGACGATATCGCCGTCATGACCAAACCGCTTTCGCAGGCGGCCGATCAGGCGGAAGATGTGGTGATTTACTTCGAGAAAGGCATCCCGAAAAAAGTCAATGGCGTGGAATACTCCCCTGCCGCCCTGATGCGCAAGCTCAATGCGATCGGGAAAGAACACGCGGTCGGCCGAGTCGATATCGTGGAAAACCGCTTCGTCGGCATGAAGTCGCGCGGCGTCTACGAAACTCCGGCGGGCACGATTCTCCACAACGCCCATCGCGCCCTCGAATCAATTACGATGGACCGCGAGGTGATGCACCTGCGCGACAGCTTCATTCCGCGTTACGCCGACATGGTGTACAACGGTTTCTGGTATGCGCCGGAGCGTGAGATGCTTCAGGCGGCAATCACCGAGAGCCAGAAGTTCGTCACCGGCGAAGTTCGTGTGAAGCTCTTCAAGGGAGCCTGTCACGTGACCGGACGCCGTTCGGAGTTCAGCCTGTACGACGACACAATTGCCAGCTTCGAGGACAACCGCGCCTACAATCACAAGGATGCCGAAGGCTTCATCCGCCTGAACGCCCTCCGTCTGCGCGTGCTGGCCAACAGCAAGCAGAAGCGTTACTGATTTTCGACACACATTCACATTTCAACATAGAGAGAAGGTAAGAATATGTCCAGAAATTACAAAATCGCCGTGTTGCCGGGCGACGGCACCGGTCCGGAAGTAGTTGCCGAAGCGGTAAAGGTTCTCGACGCCGCGGGCAAAAAATTCGGGTTCACCACCGAGAAAAAGTACTTCAACTGGGGCGGCGAAAATTATCTCAAAACCGGCGAAACCGTTCCGGCTGACGCAAAAGCACAGCTTTCCGCGCATGACGCCGTGTTGCTCGGCGCGATCGGCCACCCGGATGTGAAGCCGGGCGTGCTCGAAAAAGGAATTCTGCTCAAGCTCCGTTTCGACCTCGACCAGTACATCAACCTCCGTCCGGTGAAACTTTATCCGGGCGTCGAGACCCCGCTGGCAAACAAGAAACCGGAAGACATCGACTACATCGTCGTTCGTGAAAACAGCGGCGGCGTGTACACCGGCATGGGCGGCAATGTCCAGATCGACACCCCGGACGAAGTCGCCTGTCAGAACTGGATCTACACCCGGAGCCAGGTTGATCGTTGCCTGAAGTTCTCCTTCGAGTTGGCGCGCGACCGCCACACCGCGGCGAATCCGTGGCGCGGACTCACCGAAGAGGACAAAAAGGCCGGTTACACCTCGCAGCTCACGCTGGTCGGCAAAACCAACGTGCTGACCTATGTCTGCGGACTCTGGGAGCGCGCGTTCAACGAAATGGCCAAGCAATACCCGAGCGTCAAGACCAATTACTGCCATGTCGACGCCACTACCATGTGGATGGTGAAGAACCCGGAATGGTTCGACGTGATCGTGACCGAGAACCTGATGGGCGACATCATCACCGACCTCGCGGCCATGACCTCGGGCGGAATGGGTGTTTCGTCGGGCGGCAATATCAATCCGACAGGTCTCAGCATGTTTGAGCCGATCGGCGGAAGCGCACCGAAATACACCGGCAAGAACGTGATCAATCCGCTCGCCGCCATCGGCGCTGCGGCGATGATGCTCGACTTCCTCGGTGAAAAGGAAGCGGCGGCGGCGATTGACCGCAGCATCGCGACTGCCACCGGCAGCAAACTCAAATCGATGGCGGCCGGCCGCATGGGCTACTCGACCACCGAAGTCGGCGACATCGTCGTCGAAAATCTGTAAGAATCCCACCCCCGTTCTCCTCTCCGTGCTTTGCGGAGAGGAGAACGGACTCATTTACCTGCGAGGAGTGGCTTTAGCATGGAACACCCCGGCCTGCCTGAAATTCTTGAAAACGCGACGGAAAGCGGAAACTACCTGCAGTTTGAGGCCGCCGGTTATTCCGGCCTCATCCACCGGGACTGGAAACATGCCGGAAACGATCCGGTGGAAATCCTGAAGAAAATCAGCGATCCGGGCGCCGAGCGATGCAAAAGCGGACGAAAAGTATACGCCGTTACGCTTGATGAAGTATTCATCAAACGCTACAATTTTCTCGGTTGGTGGAACGGCTTCCGCCGGTTATTCAAAATTGCGCGCCCGGAACGGGTGCTGGCCGGTGCGTTGCGACTCCGGGAATTCGAGATCCCGACGCCGGAAGTTCTGGTGGCGGCACGGCTCTCAAAATTCCGCTTGCCTTATGAAGACTTTATCATTACCCGAAGACTCTCCTCTCACCAGCTTCCGCTCGACAAGCTCTCTGTGGAATTCGCACAGGGCGATCCGTATCGCCAATTCGTCTCCGGCGTGACGGCGCTGATGGTGAAGATGCACGCGGCGGGGGTGGAACACGGCGACTTGAGCTTGCGCAATATTTTTTGCCGCAAAAGCCAGATCGGCGTGTTTTCCGACTGGGGCGTCATTGACCTTGACGGTTGCCGGTTGCATCTGGAAGAGATGCCGGAAACCCGGCGTAAACGGGAACTTGCCCGAATCATCTCCTCCTTTTTGCGTTGCGTGAGCAACCGCGCACCAAAAATGAAGCTCGATCACGATACGATCATCGAAGACTTTACCCGGAGATACAAAGAACTTTCCGGCTACAATCTTGCGGGAAGCGCGCTTGACGCCCGGGTTGGCTATCTCACCGGGCGCATCCGGAGGGATGGGCGGCAATGACGGAATGCTGGCTGCTCCGGCGCGAAGGCGCACATGACCCCTTTTTCAACATGGCGATGGATGAAGTTCTACTGGAACATGCGCCATTGCTTGGCGGGCCGTTGATCCGTATTTACCGCTGGGATCGCCCTGCCCTCTCCATCGGCGGATCGCAGGCGTACCCGGAAGAAGAGGCGAAACATTACACCATTGTCCGCCGACCGACCGGAGGCGGCAACGTTTTCCACGACTGCGACTTGACTTATACCGCTGTAATTCCGCCCGGGCATCCGCTCACCGACCTGAACCGGATGGACAGCTACCGCGTGTTTCACGAAGCGATGCTGCCGATGCTCGCCAACTTCGGCGTCGCCGCCGAACTCAAGAGCGATGAAACGCCCAATGTGAACCGAGCCACCATGAAGTGCTTCGTTTCCCCAAGTCGCTTCGATGTGGTGGCCGACGCGACCAAATTCGCCGGAGCCGCACAGCGCCGAACCCGGAATGGGATTCTGCATCAGGGCAGCGTTCTTCTTTCCGCCGTCGGCGGCGATTGGACAAAACTGGAGACGGCGCTGCAAGAGGCGTTAACAGCATTTTTCCGCATTGAATTCCGGGAATTTGATTTTCCGGCAGAATGGGTCGAGCAGGCGGAAATGCTTGCCCGCGCCAAATACGAAACCGAGGAGTGGAACCGTGCCGCGCGATATCAATGAACTCAAATCCCGCCTGAACGGCGATGTCGCATGGAGCGATAAATTGACAGAAGCGTTGACCCATCGTTCATTCGCGGTGGAGAACAACCTGTCCTACGACAATCAACGACTGGAGTTTCTGGGGGACGCCGTATTGGAAATCGTCCTGACCGAACACCTGTTCCATCTTTACCCCGAGAGCGATGAAGGCGCCATGACCAAGATCCGTTCCGCACTGGTGCGGGAACCCACCTTGGCTCGCCTTGCCCGCAAACTTGAGCTGGGAGATTTCCTTCTGGCCGGGCGCGGGGAACGGGAGGCTGGAGGCGCCGATCGCGACTCCACTCTGGCAGATCTGTTGGAAGCCGTCATCGGCGCATTTTACCTCGACGCCGGATTTGAAAAAACACGCGATTTTCTGATTGAAATATTCGATACGGAATACCCGAACCCGAGCACACTGTTAAGCTCGATCAATCCCAAAGGGATGCTTCAGGAATATTCACAGGCGCGCTGGGGACAGCCGCCGGTTTACACGGTGATCCGCGCCACCGGGCCGGAACATCAGCCGGTTTATGAGGTGGAAGCATCGCTTCACGGATATGTCGCGTTCGGACGTGCCGCAAACCGCAAACAGGCGGAAAGTAGCGCGGCGCACGTATTGTATCTCTATCTGACGGAGCACGAAGGAAAAATATGAACTGCGAATTTCTTCTTCCGGGAAAAATTCTATTCGGCGACGGCGAACGGCACGCATTGCCGGAACTGCTGCCGCCCGGCAATGTATTGATTGTCGCCGGGCGCCACTCCAGAGAGCGAATCGAATCGGAGCTGCTCCCGAAACTCAACAGCCGCAGTGTTCGGATCATCGCCGACATTCAACCGGAACCTCCCCTTGACGACGTGGAACGAACTCTTGCGCTCGGCCGGGAAATCGACGCCCGAAGCGTCGTCGGCTGGGGCGGAGGCTCCGCCATCGACACCGCAAAAACTGCCGCCGCGCTGCTGAATCGATCAGGAAGCGTTGCGGATTACTTTTACGGCAGACGGAACATTGACGGCAAAGGTTGCTTTTTCGCCGCATTGCCGACCACGGCGGGAACCGGGGCGGAGATCACGCCGAATGCCGTGCTGTCCGATCCGGCAACAGGAATCAAACAATCCCTCCGCCATGACACGATGTTCGCCGACGTCGCCATCGTCGACCCGGAGCTGACCCACGACTGCCCGCCCGGCGTCACCGCCGCCAGCGGTTTCGACGCACTGACGCAGGGAATCGAGAGCTTCCTTTCGCGCAAGGCTAACGTTGCCAGCGAAGCGCTGGCGCTCAAGGCGGTGCATGACGTGTTTACTCAACTCGCCGAAGCGGTTCATCATCCGACTCCGGCGAACCGCGCTCTGGTTGCCGAGGGGAGCATGCTGGCGGCAATGGCGTTCGCGCAGTCGGGGCTTGGCTCGGTACACGGCATCGGGCACCCGCTCGGCAGCGTGTGTCATGTCCCGCACGGGATCTGTTGCGCAGCTCTGCTGCCGACGCTGTTGCGCTGGAATCTGCCTGCCTGCCGGGAGAAAATGGGTGTACTCGCCGATTTATTGAAACAGGAGTCTCCGGATGCGCTGATTCAGGCGATTGAGGAGTTGCGCCGCGCCGTCGGCCTCCCGGATCATGTTCGGAGTTACGGACTTCGCAAAGAACACTTTGAGTTTATTGTAAAAAATTGCCGTTCCGGCAGCATGAAAACCAATCCGCGCGACTTCTCGGATGAAGAAGTCGAAATGATTCTGAAGGAGCTGATATAAAATGAAACGCATTGCAATCCTCGGTCCGAATCCCGCCTGGCAAAAAACGCTTTTCTTTGAACGCTTCCGGTACGGCGAAATCAACCGCGCCGTGGAGATCATGCAGTTCCCCGCCGGAAAGGGGATCAACTTCTGTCGGGCCGCCACCTGTCATGGACACGCGGCCGGAACATTGATCCAGTTTACCGGAGGAGAAAACGGCGACCGAATCCGACAGGAATTGAATCAAGAGGGAATGTCGGTACATTCGATCCAAACGGAGAAACCGACCCGCTGCTGCACCACCTGCCTCTGTCGCGCCACCCAGACAATGACCGAGGTGATCGAGCCGTCATATGCGGCCACCCCCGGCGAAGTGCAGGCGCTGCTGGACGATTTCCGACTGGCGCTCGAAGCATCCGGAGCGGCGGCTTTCTGCGGAACGTTGCCGACAGGAACCGATCCGTCGCTCTATTTCCGAGCGGCTCAGATTGTATTGGAACAAAAGAAACCATTGACATTGGACTCCTATCAGAATCTCAAGCCGATCCTGGAATCCGGTGTTGAAATCCGGCTCAAAATCAATGTAGAAGAACTTCAGGCAATGACCGGAGAAACCACGGTGGCAGCAGGGTTGAAAGCGGTTCTCGCTTATCCCGGCGTCAAATTCGCCGCAATCACCGACGGCCCCGGAAAGGCGTATGCCTCGAATGGGGAACGGATGATGACCTATGCGATTCCGAAGCTGGAGAAGGTGGTCAATCCGATCGGCTGCGGCGATACCGCAAGTGCGATCCTGACCAGCGAATTGCTGAACGGAACCGACCCTTTCGAGGCGTTCCGGCTGGCCCTTGCCGCCGCGAGCGCCAACTGTCTCACGCCGTTCCCCGGCAGCTTCGACCCGGCCGACGCCGCACAGATCGCCGCTGAAATTCAAATTACCGGAGCTTGAGTCATGCCTGATATCGCATTACAGCGAATCGACACTCACTTTTCCAGTGATTACTGCTACACGCATGCACGAGGGGTAGCGACACCGGATGGCTTTTGCTGTATTACAACACAACCGCTCCGCCTCAGCGGCAGCGATATCTTTTATGGTCTTTGCGAACTGACCAGCCAAGACGGCGGAAGAAGCTGGTCGGAAATCCGAGAAATCCCGGAACTGACACGCCGTCCCTATCCTTCTCAGCCAAATTGGGAAATTGCATTGGCTGACGCCACTCCGCTCTATCACCGCAAAACAGGTCGAATTCTTTTAATCGGCAGTGCGATGATCTATTGCAACGACGAATTCGTTCCCCCTCCCCGCCCGCGCTTCACCATGTGGAGCATGCGAGACCCCGCAAGCGGCAAATGGAGCGAAGGACGCATTCTTAATATGCCGATCGATGCCGGAGAAACGTTTTTCGGTGCGGCGGCGGGTTGCGTTCAATATCTGGAACTGCCCGACGGCGACTTACTGGTGCCGTTCTATACCATGAACCGGGAGGATTCCCTGACGCCGTGGGAAAAGAGTTACAGCGCCGCGGTCATGCGGTGCCGTTTCGATGGCGAGTCGCTGCATTACCTTGCGCATGGAACCATGCTGGAGTGTCCGGTTCCGCGCGGATTCTGCGAGCCGTCGATTATTGCATTTGCCGGACGCTATTTCCTGACGCTTCGTAACGACGAGGCCGGCTACGTCACCTGCGGCGACGATGGGCTTCACTACAGCGATCCCATCGAGTGGAAGTTCGACGACGGCACGCCGCTGGGCAACTACAATACGCAACAGCATTGGCTCACAATCAACGGAAAGCTCTTTCTGGCTTATACACGCCGGGCGGAAAACAACGGACACATTTTCCGTCATCGTGCACCACTGTTCGTCGCAGAAGTCGATCCGGAACGTCTCTGCGTCATTCGCTCCACCGAACAAATCGCCATTCCAGAGCGCGGAGCGCGCCTCGGGAACTTCGGTTGTGTCGGAATCAGCGACAATGATTCATGGATCATCGCCTCGGAATGGATGCAATCACCGGGAGAATTGGGAGCCGAAAATCTTCGCCGTTGCCGGGAACATGGCAGTGACAATTCGATTTTCATCGCCAAACTCCATTCCTGATACGCATTGCGTCACTTTTTTTCAATTTTCCTCTTGGAAAAAAACGAGCCGGATGTATATTTTAATAAATTAATTTTGCAATTATCCAGAAGGAGTTAAAGAGTTACATTCATGAAAAGTTCCAATAGCCGGTCCGATGTCCGTTATCGCGGTCTTGCCCCTGCCGAAGTGGAGACCAGCCGCCGAGAGCATGGAGAAAACCTGCTTGCCCCTCCCGAACGCGAACCGTGGTATCAGCTGTTTCTTGAAAAATTCAACGACCCGGTCATTCGCATTCTGATCATCGCCGCGCTGATTTCCGGCGCAACCGGCGGTTGGATTGAAGGACTTGGCATCATTGTCGCCATCCTTCTGGCGACCGGACTGGCGTTTTTGAACGAATACCGTGCCGGTAAAGAGTTCGACATTCTGAATAAAGTCAATGACGACACCCCGGTCAAAGTGATTCGCGCGGGTGAGTTCCAGCAAATTCCCAAACGCGAACTCGTCGTCGACGACATTCTCTTTCTGGAAAGCGGCGAGGAAGCTCCCGCCGACGGCAAAGTACTGGAAGCGGTCAATTTTCAGATCGACCAGTCCAAGCTGACCGGCGAATCCGATCCGGTCGTGAAAATGAGCGAAGCGGACGCGGCTCACCACGAAGCCGGAGAGGAAACCTATCCCTCCGATCTCGTCCTGCGCGGAACCGCCGTCGCCGAAGGATATGGATACCTCAAGATTTCCGCTGTCGGCGCGTCAACTGAAATCGGCAAAACCGCCGTCGCCGCCGCTGAAAAAAGCGAAACCGAAACCCCGCTGAATCGCCAACTGGCGCAACTGGGGAAACTGATCGGGCTGGTGGGCTTCGCCGTCGCCGCCGTCACCTTCTCCGCCCTTGTCATCCAAAGCGTGTTCAAGGGAACGCTGGTGCAAAGCGTAGCTCAGTGGACCGTATCCGGGTTGCTGCTCGCGGCGATCCTGACGGCGCTGATTCAGGTCTGGTTGCCGGTCATCTGCGACGGGCTTGAGCTTCATAAGGGTCGTTCGTTCCTGCCGTCGTTTATGAAGAAAAATGCAATTCGCAACCAGCTCCTTTTCCTTTTTGCCGCAATTTTGATTCTGGGCATCGGGCTGGGCGCAATGATGATGGCCGGAACGCTTCCGGACTCCATCCGCGACTGGATCTCACCGGAAGCGCTGCCGAAATTCGTCACGTTTTTCATGATCGCCGTAACCCTGATCGTCGTGGCGGTTCCGGAGGGGCTGGCTATGAGCGTGACGCTCAGCCTCGCCTACTCCATGCGCCGAATGACCGCGGCCAACAATCTCGTCCGCAAAATGCACGCCTGTGAAACCATCGGCGCAGCAACCATGATCTGCACCGACAAAACCGGAACGCTGACCATGAACCGGATGCACGTGCAACATGCGGAATTCCCCCGCAGTTCGCGCGGCGCGGAAGCGGCGGAACTGATCGCAACCATGATCGCCGGCAACTCGACGGCAAACCTATCCCGCCTCGATCCGAACGATCCGCAACCGATCGGCAACCCGACCGAAGGCGCACTGCTGCTCTGGCTCGAATCGCAGGAAATCGATTATGCCGACGTCCGTGCCTCGTTTCAGATCGCGTGCCAGTGGACCTTCACCACCGAGCGCAAATTCATGGCGACTCGCGGCAAAACGCCGGAAGGCACACAGCTGCTGCTCGCCAAGGGCGCGCCGGAGATCCTCCTCAACCTTTGTACTACCAAAGAGACCGCAGAAGGAACACTGCCGCTGACCGACGACGATCGGAAGCAACTTCTCGCCGACCTCAAAGTCTGGCAGGCGCGCGGCATGCGAACCCTCGGGTTCGCTTATCGTGAGAACCCCAACGAGAGCGATGACCTTGCCGAAGCCGCGCAAGAGTTGATCTGGGCAGGCTTCTCGGCGATTGCCGACCCGGTTCGCCCGGATGTTCCCGACGCCATCGGCCACTGCCGCCGCGCCGGAATCGGCGTCAAAATGGTAACAGGCGACAATCCCGAAACCGCTCGTGAGATCGGCCGCCAGATCCATCTATGGGAAGACGGTGAATCAGAAGAAGATACCGTAATCACCGGAGCCGAATTCGCCGCCCTCTCCGATGACGAAGTGCTCAAGATCGCCCGGAAGCTCAAGATTATGGCTCGCGCCAGACCCAATGACAAACTTCGCCTGGTCAAGGCACTCAAGTCGCTCGGCGAAGTCGTCGCAGTCACCGGCGACGGCACCAACGACGCGCCCGCGCTCAACAGCGCCGACGTCGGCATCGCCATGGGCAAAACCGGAACTTCAGTCGCAAAAGAAGCCTCCGACATCATTCTGCTCGACGATTCGTTCAGCAGCATCGTCAACGCGGTGATGTGGGGGCGTTCGCTCTACCGCAACATCCAGCGTTTTCTGCTGTTCCAGCTGACGGTGAACGTGGTGGCGCTGACCATCGCCATGTCCGGTCCGTTCATCGGGATCGATCTGCCGTTAACCGTCATCCAGATGCTCTGGGTCAATCTGATCATGGACACATTTGCGGCGCTGGCGCTGGCAACGGAACCGCCGGATCCGAAGGTAATGGAGCTTCCGCCACGCCGCAACAGCGCGTTTATCGTCACCCCCGCCATGTGGCGTGGAATTTTCGGTGGAGCCGCGGTCTTTCTCATCGTACTGATTTACCTCCTGTTCCACATCAAAGGAATGGGGTTGGAAGCCGGTTCCGATGCGAGCAATCACCAGCTCACCATCTTCTTCTGTGTGTTTGTGTTGCTTCAGTTCTGGAATCTTTTCAATGCGAAATGCTTCGGAACCGGGGAATCGATCTTCCGGCACCTCGCAGGCAACCGGGCGTTCCTGCTGATTACGGCCGGAATTCTCGTCGGCCAGATTCTGATGGTTCATCTCGGCGGCAAGGTGTTCCGCACCAATCCCCTCAGCATTACGGAGTGGGTGGCGATTATCGCGGGTACAAGCATGATTCTCTGGGGGCGCGAACTGTTCCGCCTCTGTTTCCGCAAACGAAGCGAGTGAGGTAAGAAAAATGACGCAGTCTGAAAATCGGTTCGATGTGTTGGTCGCCGGCGCCGGAACATCCGGGATCTGCGCGGCAATTCAGGCCGCACGCAGCGGTGCATCCGTCTGCCTTGTGGAGAAAAACGGAATTCCGGGCGGCACCATGACCATCGCCGAGATTCCCCGTCCCGGAATCTTCCACGCCTGGGGCAAGCAGGTCATCGCCGGAATCGGTTGGGATCTGGTGCAAAAAACCCGCAAAGAGAGCAATGAGCCGATTCCGGATTTCTGCAAAGAAGTCTACAAAGAGCACTGGCGCTATCAGGTAACCCTCGACCCGGTCATTTTCGCCGCGCTCTGCGACGAGGCGCTGCTGGAAGCGGGAGTCTCCATCAAATACCACACCATGATCGGCAGCGTCGCGCTCACCGACGCGGGTGCGGACGTGACGCTTTGCGGCAAAGATGGGCTTTACCCGGTCTTCGCCAAGCGGGTGATCGACTGCACCGGGGATGCGAACGTGTCGAAGATGGCCGGAGCGGAATTCCGCACCTCCGATCCATGTCAACCCGGAACGCTCGGCGTATACGCCATCGGTTACGACCCGGAAACGCTCGACATCGAAGCGATCAAAGCCGCGTTCGACGTGGCGCTGGAACGCGGCGAAGTGCGCCATGAAGACAGCGGCTGGGGAAAAGGATTCAATGCCAACGTTCTCTGGGCGCGCGGCCACAACTCGAACCATATCTGTGGAATCAACGCCGCAGACTCCGAAGGACGCACCAAAATCGAAATCGCCGGACGCGCCTCCCTGCTGCGGCTCTACCGTTTCCTCAAAAAGCAGCCGGGGCTGGAACATTTGACCTTCAAACTCAATGCGGCAGAATGCGGCGTCCGTGAAACCCGGACCGTGGTCGGCCTCGAGACGGTCACGGCGGCGGATTATGCTTCCGGTCGAAAATTCGACGATGCGGTGTCTTATGCTTTCTACCCGATCGACCTGCATGACGCCAAGGTGGGATTAGACAAACGTGAACTCACTCCCGGAACGACCCCGACAGTTCCGCGCGGTGCGCTGATTCCGCGCAACACGCAGAATCTACTGGTTGCGGGACGGATCATCTCCAGCGACCGGCTGGCGAATTCCGCACTCCGGGTTCAGGCGACCTGCATGGCCACCGGCCAGGCGGCAGGAGCGCTGGCGGCGCTCTCAGTCAAGCTCGGCGTTCCAGCGGAACAAGTCCCGTTGGAAGAACTGCGCAAGCAGCTCGAGGCCAACCGGGCGATCATGCCGTAGCCAATCGTCGCAATGCGGCAAAGAAACGAAATCAGAGGAATCATTGCATGATTGTCATTACCTTTTGTCTGTTATTGTTTCTTGCCGCAATCACTCTTGGCATATTCGCCGGCAGAGCGACGGAGCGACCGAGATTGCACCGTGACTTCTGGATTGGCCTGGTCATTACCAACATTGTTGCGCTTCTTTTTTTGGGCATGGCGTTATGGCATATCGCTCCTTTGCAGGAGTGGCTCAATACACAACTCACCAAGTCGTCCATAGGGCTTGTCGAACATATTTCACCACTGCTACTTTCAGGGATGACCATTCCTGATTTTATCTCCAGATACCTTACCATTGCATGCGCCCTATTTTCATTGTCCCTCTATCTGCTCGCTTTTAATTGCCGACGACGGGTGGATAACTGGTATATTTCCTGCAGCTATCTGTTGCTCTTCTATCTCATTTTTCACTTTGGCGCAATATGGGGATATTACGGAATCAGCACATTGATCCTGCTGTTCAGTAAATACTCCGATCGGTTCCCGACACTTCAAAGCATGGTTGTATTGTTGATCCTGCTTGTCGGGCTATTGCTGTGTTGGACATGGTTTGCTCTCAGGAACGCAAAAAAAGGATGGCGGCGCCTGATGGTTCATGCAGGAATCTTCGCCAGTAGCTTTGTCGGCTGTTGGTTGCTGGCTCTTTCAGTCGTCTGGCCATATGGTTCTTCCCTTGACCGCAAAGCAGCAAAGCTGAATATCGTCCCCTTAAACATTGAATCCGGATTTCCGCAAAAGTTACACAAGGAGCAGCAAAAAATCGAGCATTTCAGAGAAAAGCATCCTTTGCTCGCCATCCCTCTTGAAACAATACACGACTGGCAAGTTCGACCGGAGAACAAAAAGCAACTTCCTGACGCAGAACGAGCCTATACCTTGAACATGTTCGATTCTCAAGAAATGGAGGAATTTCTTGTTGTGCATGAAACACTCTTAAATGAGATTTTTTCGCAAAAAGACACCGTGTATTTTTCTGCAATGAATCTGGCACGCTCCTATGCACGACTTCGTTGCGGCAAGGCGGCGCTTTATTATGAAACCAAGCAACCGGAGAAAATTCTCCCGGAATTCCAGAAAATCGCACAGCTTGAAGCGGAACTGTTAGGGGACTCCCCGAGTAAACTTGGGGAATTGGTTCACCTTGCCGTTCGCTTCATGAGCATTTCTCACCTGATCACTCTTGGGCCGAATGATGTAAAATACGCCCCGATCTATCGGGAATTTCTGGATGAAAGCAAAAAGCAGCCAGTTCGAGTTCTCGAAGAACAGGGACTTTACCTCTCGGTGTTGGAATCTGCTTTAAAATTCCAACATACGCCTCTGGAGCAGGCGCTTCAAACGTCAAACTCTTATGCCGTTTTCCTAAGTACACCGCCTCGCATTGCAACAGCGGCGCGCGGACTCAGCGCGGCGTTTGCCAGGGAAAAAATCGTTCAAGAGCTGGCGCAACAAGAGTCATTCACCCTTCCCCTGCCCGATTCCGATCCGATACTTGAAACCAGCATACACCTCTTACTCCGCTCCCGCATATCATTGTCCTTGCTGACGACCGGGCTGGCTTTGAAGCTCTATCGGGTGGAAACAGGACATTACCCCGAAAAGCTGAATGAACTTGTTCCGAATTATCTTGAGAAGCTGTCGCCCTGTCCCTATACCGGGGAGCCGCTACTCTACGAATCCGACGGAACAAACTTTACACTTTCCGTCACAGATCCAGAACAGAAAGCAAGGCATCGGCTGGATAGCAGACCGAATTACTGAGTTATTCCGTGTAGAGTGAGCGCATCCGTTCCAGATCTACACCGAGACGGCCGGTCAAAAAGTCCTCCACGCCACCGTAGTCGTGATCGATCACATTCAACGCCGCTTCCAGATAGGAACGGCGTACGGTGAAAAGTGCTTCGTAACGAGCATCAGCCTCGATCATGGCACGGTATTTCTCGCGCACCAGTTCGGCGGAGCGCAGGTAATCGTCATAGACCTGCTGCTCGGGAACGCCGAGCGATAACAAAAAGAGCGCGGCGGCAAGCCCGGTACGGTCTTTCCCCGCCGAACAGTGAAACAACAGCGGCGTATTGTCGAATTCCGCCAGCAGCCGAAACAATTCCCGATAGATGTCCTGCGCTTTTTCCGCCAACACCCGGTAAAGTCCACACATCATCTCCGGCCCGTGCTCCGGGGTGAGTTGCCCGAGGTTAATCACATTGCCCGGCTCAATCGGAAGGCGGATCACATGGGAAACCGTCGCGGGAATCCGGTTCGGCGCCAGTTCAATTTCCTCCCCGCCGCGGAAATCAACCACGGTATGAATGTTACGGGCGGCAAGTTCTTTCAGGCCGGCGTCGGTCACTCCGCTCAGGTCGTCCGATCGGTAGACCGTTGCCCGCTTTACCCGTTTCCCTCCGGCGGCGGCAAATCCGCCAAGATCACGAAGATTGAACATTCCTTCCGCCGGGATGTGCATCCCGACATCGTTTCGCGCCGCGGCTCCCTGTTCCATGGTTCCCCCTATCTCAATTCATTGCTTATATTGACCGCGGTTCCCCGGATCATCGAGGAAGATGCTTGAAATACCACTCCGTCACGTTCCGCAACCCCTCTTCAACGCGGAACTGCGGTTCAAAACCAAGCAGCCGCCGCGCCTTGCCGATTTCGGCGAGGCTATGCGGAATATCCCCTGCCCGCGACGGGCCGTAATGTGGCTCCACGCCCGCCACCGCCGGATCCAGCCCGGCAAGGTTGGTGCGCAACATTTCAAACAATTCATTCAATGTCGTCCGCTCTTCGCATGCGATGTTGTAGGCGGTATCGACCGCATCTTTGTCGGCCAGCAGCGCCAGCTGATTGGCCCGCACCACATCGTCGACGCAGGTAAAATCGCGCGAGCTGCTGCCGTCGCCGTAAATCGTCGGGCTTTCGTGGCGCAGCAGACTCATAACGAATCTCGGAATCACCGCCGCATATGCGCCATTCGGGTCCTGTCGACGGCCATAAACGTTGAAATAACGCAACCCGATGGTTTCGATCCCGTAAACACGGCTGAAATTCTCCGCAAAAATCTCGTTTGTCCACTTGGATGCGGCGTAAGGGCTCAGCGGCTTTCCGATCTTGCTCTCCACCTTCGGCAGCGTTTCATTGTCGCCGTAGACTGAACTACTGGAGGCATAGACAAAGCGTTTTACTCCCGCTTCGCATGCGGCGAAGAGGACGTTGACAAATCCTGTAACATTCACCGCGACTGTGGTAACCGGATCTTTAACCGAACGCGGAACCGAGCCGAGTGCGGCCTGATGCAAAACAAAGTCGGCTCCCTTCACCGCCCGTTGGCAGGCCTCCGCGTCACGGATATCTCCTTCCACCAATGTGAAGTTTCCGTTCGCAGCGAACGATTTCAGATTCTCCCGTTTTCCGGTTGAAAAATTATCCAGAACAACAACTTCATTCCCCTGCCCCAACAGTGTTTCCACCAGATTGGAGCCGATAAAACCGCCGCCGCCGGTTACCAGAACACGTGAGTTTTGAACCTGTTTCTGCATCACAACCTGCCGTCAACATATTTTCTGGGCAAAACGCCTTTGATGTCATACACCACCGCGTTAGCGTGGCGATATTCATCCGGATTGAAATCCTTGAATTCACGGTGGGCGACCGCCAAAATAATCGCGTCGTACTGCTTCCCGGACGGAATTTCACGTATAGAGGGAAATCCGTATTCGTGTTCGACCTCTTCCGGTTCCGCCCACGGATCATACACATCGATGTGACAGCCGAATTCCGTCAGGCCACGCACAAGATCCACCGCATGGGAATTGCGGATGTCCGGACAATTTTCCTTGAAGGTGATCCCGAGCTGCAATACATTTGCGCCTAGAATTTTCTGTTCTTTTCGGATCATCAGCTTCACAATTTCCGCCGCAATGAATTTCCCCATTCCGTCGTTGATCCGGCGACCGGCGAGAATCACTTCCGGCAGATAACCAAGCCCCTGCGCCTTGTGAGTCAGGTAATAAGGGTCGACGCCGATACAGTGGCCGCCGACCAACCCCGGTTTGAATTTGAGAAAGTTCCATTTTGTTCCGGCCGCTTCGAGCACCTCATTGGTGTCGATCCCGATCAGGTGGAAAATCTTCGCCAGTTCGTTGACGAATGCGATATTAAGATCACGCTGCGAATTCTCAATCACCTTCGCAGCCTCCGCGACCTTCATGTTGCTCGCCCGATGAGTTCCGTTCAAAAGAATGCTGTTATAGAGCGCATCAACGATTTCGGCAATCTCCGGCGTCGAACCGGAGGTGATTTTCAGAATTCTGGTAAGCGTGTGCTCTTTGTCGCCGGGATTGATGCGCTCCGGTGAATAGCCGCAGAAGAAATCATGGTTGAATTTCAGCCCCGAATGTTTCTCCAGAACCGGCACACACTCCTCTTCGGTACAACCTGGAAAAACAGTGCTTTCAAAAATAACAATCGCACCCGGCTTCATCACGCTGCCGACGGTTTCGCTGGCACGATAAAGCGGCGTCAGATCCGGGCGATTGTATTTGTCAACCGGCGTCGGAACCGTTACGATGAAAACGTCGCAATCCCGCAAATCGTCCGGATTGGAAGTGAATCGCAACCGGGAGGCCGCCTTCAGTTCCTCTGAATTTGTTTCCAGCGTCTCGTCTTCACCGTTACGCAAAGATTCCAAGCGTGATTGCTTGACGTCGAATCCGATCGTGTCGAATTTCTTACCGAATTCCACCGCCAGAGGCAGCCCGACATACCCCAGCCCGATCAGGCCGAGTTTGAGATTGCAGTTCTTGATTGCGTTTAACATTTGCCCGTACGGTGTCGCAAACACCCGTCCAATCATAGTTGTTCCACGAGTACTTCATGGAATGTTGAACCGGGGTGCTTTCGCCGCCGGTTTTTCGGATTTTCCTTATAGAAGTAAATATAGTCGGAGAACCCTAAAAGTCAATCGTTCCCCGGAAATAAAATGGAACGATGAACCGGATGCGATTTTCGCGTCAACCGCGCAATTTCTCCAGGCGCTTTCGGGCGGCGGCGATGTGACCGGCGAGAAGACGGCGCGCCAGCTTCCCATTCCCCGCCTCCATCGCAGCGAGAATCGCCTCGTGTTCCCGGTTGGTCTTTTGCCGATTGGAGTGAATCAACCGCGGCGCGACGGCGAATACGGTGGAGAGCAAGAGCGTGTTTTCGACAATTCCACGAAGCGCCGCCGAACCGCAATGACGGCAGATCGCGCTGTGAAACGCCAGATCCCCTGCCCCCAGCTCCGCTTCGTCCCGGCTATTCTGCCGAAGTACGCAGAAGCGCCGCAATTCGTCCAGCAACTCAGGCGGCGCTCCGTCGCGCACGATGCGTTCGATCGCCACCCCTTCCAATGCCTCGCGCAACTCATAAATCTCACACAATTCAGTGATGCTCGGCTGCCTCAACTCATATCCGGCGTTCGGCGTGCCGCTCACCAGTTTCTCTTCCTCCAGGCGAATTAACGCTTCGCGCACCGGAGTGCGGGATACCTGATATCGTCCTCCCAACATTTCACTGGTCAAGCGGGTGCCGGGCAAAAAAACACCATTCCGGATATCTTCTCGAATCGCGTTGCGCACCTGCTCCGCCGTACTGCCGTGTTTTGTTTCCATCGTTTCCGAGTGCCTTTCTTGCGCGACTGCTGTTTCATCTCCATATAAAAATACATCTTTTTTATGCAATTTCAAGAAAAAACATCTAATTACAATCTATAATCGGGCATAAACACTTGAAATATTGGATACAATCATATATTATTAATATCAAATCAAACAGAAAGGATTCGCCATGCTGAAATTCAAGGGTCTGGTCGCGGCAACATTTACTCCGATGAAAGAAGACGGTTCGCTTGCGACGGAAAAAGTTCCGCTGCTGGTGGAGCACGCGATAAAAACCGGAATGGCCGGGTTGTTCGCGGTCGGTTCCACGGGAGAATTTCCATCGCTGACCCATGAGGAACGGCGGATCGTCGGTAAAGCATTCATCGATGCGGCAAAAGGGCGGATTCCTGTCATCATCAACGTAGGCTCCTGCTCGGTGCGGGAATCGCAGGCGCTGGCGGAGCACGCCGTGGAATCCGGCGCGGACGCGATTTGCGCAATGGTTCCCTTTTATTTTCGTCCGCCGACCGTACGCGAATTGGCCGATTGCCTGAAAGAAATCGCGCGCGCATCCGGCGACAAGCCGCTTTATCTTTATCATATTCCGTGCATGACGCACGCACATCTGCCGATGGTGGATCTGCTCCGAATCCTGCAGGACGAGTGTCCGACATTCGCCGGGATCAAATTCACCGACGAGAATATCTATGAATTCCAGCGCTGCATCGATTTTTCAGATCGTTTCCAGATGCTCTACGGACGCGATGAAATGCTGCTCGCCTCGCTGACCGCCGGGGCGGAAGCGGGTGTCGGCAGCACTTACAACTATTTCCCTCGGCTGTATCAGGCGTTGCTGCAGGCATATGCCGAGGGGAATATTGCCGGGGCCGCGCATTATCAGGAGTTGACGCATCGCGGAATCGTCCTGATCGGCAAATACGGGATGCCTTCCCAGAAGATGTATATGAAGTTCGCGGGGCTGGAGATCGGCCCGATGCGCCTCCCCTTCTCCCGCATTTCGACGGAGCGCGAATTGGAGTTCCGCCGCGACATCGCCGCCGCCGGTCTTGACCCTTGGTTAGGATAAATTTCACACCAGCAGCTCCGTGCCGCCGGGTTCTTTGACGAATCCGGCGGCTTTTTCTTCTCCGACGATTGAAAAAGGGTAACAGATCAGTTATGTTATCTAAAACATTTGAAGCACCAAAGAGGAAAAGGAGCGAAACTTATGCGCAAAGCGGTGGAGCAACTGATCGAACGCCACCCCGTACTGACGGGATGTCAGGACACGGTTGAAACAATGATTTCGCTTGCCGAAGATACGTTCCGCAACAACGGCACCTTATTCGCCTGCGGGAACGGCGGCAGCGCGGCGGACGCCGAGCATATCTGCGGAGAGCTGTTGAAGGGGTTTCTGCAACGCCGCCCACTCTCTGCGGAACACAAACAGGAGTTTGAAACCTGCTTCGGCGCCGATGGAGTCGAGATCGCCGGGAAGCTGCAGAACGGTCTACGCGCGGTATCGCTCCTGAGTCACCCCGCGTTTCTGAGCGCCTTCGCCAACGACGTCGACCCCGATCTCATGTTTGCCCAGCAACTCTGGGCGCTCGGGCGACGCGGGGATCTGCTGCTGGCGATCTCAACCGGAGGGAACGCCTCCAATGTCCGCAAAACATTGATGACCGCCCGAACTATGGGCATCCGATCGATCCTGCTGACCGGGAACCGCCATGGTGTTTGCGAGCAGTACGCAGACTGTGTGGTTGCGGTGCCGGAGAGCGAAACATTCAAAATCCAGGAACTCCACCTGCCGGTTTATCATGCTTTTTGCATGGCGGTGGAAGCCAGTTTTTTCGACGAACATAAATAAGGAGAAACCATGAACAAAGACAGTCCTATCCAACACGTTGCGATCATCATGGACGGCAACGGCCGCTGGGCCGAACGGCGCGGACTGCCAAAAGCGGAAGGGCACCGGCAGGGAGCGCGGCAAGTTTCTGAAATTCTTCAAGCCGCCCGGGACGCCGGCATCCATTATCTCACTCTTTATGCCTTCAGCACCGAAAACTGGAAGCGCCCGATTGCGGAAATCAACGCCCTGATGGGATTGATGGAAGAGTTCATCGACGAAAAGTTGCCGGAATTGATGGAGAAAAACATCCGTCTGCGCACCATCGGCCGCACCGCGGATCTCCCGGCGGGAACCCGCAAAAAATTACTGAACGCCATCGAAAAAACCGCGAACAACACCGCAGCCACGCTCACCCTCGCGTTGAGCTATGGCGGCCGGTCTGAAATTGTAGACGGCGTCAACCGCTACGTCGACGAGGCGTGGGCCAGCGGCAAAAAGCCGACAAAACTGAATGAAGATACGTTCCGCCGTTGCCTCTACGCGCCGGATATTCCGGACCCCGATCTTTTGATCCGTACCAGCGGCGAACTCCGGCTGAGCAACTTTCTGCTCTGGCAGCTCTCCTACGCGGAGCTTTATGTCACGGGAACCTTCTGGCCGGACTTCGGCAAAGAGGAGTTTGCCGACGCAATTGATTCTTACCGAAACCGGGATCGCCGGTTCGGCGGCAGATAAGATAATATGAATTAAGGAATTTTCAACGTGTTCAAATATCGAGCAATCAGCTTCCCGATTCTCATTGCACTGCTGGCCATCATGATCGTGTACCCGTCGTGGGGAAAATATCTTTTCGCCGCGGTGGCCGGTCTTGCCACTGGAATGATGTTCTACGAAGCGGCGCATATGCTGGAAAACATCAAGTTGCCGTCCTACAAGCGTTTCACCGCATACGCGGCAGGAATTCTTCTGACGTCTTACCTGCTGTTCAATGCTTTCACGCAGGATCGGCTCTCGTTCAGCATTGCGTTCTGGCTTTTAACTTTGACACTTGTTTGCGCTTTGCTTCTGATCTATCACGGCTGGATGCGGATGCTGGTTTGCCGGGACAAAAAGGCCGCGCTTCAAAAGACACTGGTCTCCGCCGGGCTTCTGGTGATCTGCGGCATCCCGATCTTCGCTCTGGCGACAATCTATTTTGGCCGCGGGCTCGGCCCTCTGGCACTTTTCTATGTCATGATGGTGACGAAATCGATGGACACCGGCGGATATATCTTCGGGATGCTCTCGGCCAAACTGATGCCGGGCGGCAATCACAAGATCGTCCCCTCCATCAGTCCGAAGAAATCCTGGGAAGGGACAATCGGAGGAATTCTGTTCACCGTCGGCGTCGCATTGCTTTTTTACTGGTTTTTCCTGGCGCTTCTTCAGGGGCAGATCAACATTCCTTCGCTATATCGGGCCGAGGACTTCCCATTCCGGTTGCCGTTCCTGTTCACCGCGCCGATTTACTGGCACATCACGGCGGGGGTCGTTCTGGCGATCGGCAGTTTCGCCGGGGATTTGAGCGAATCGGCGCTGAAGCGCGCCTGTAACACCAAGGACTCCGGGCATTGGATTCCAGGGATGGGCGGAGCGTTCGATGTGTTGGACAGCTTTATCTACAACGGCATTCTCTTCTGGCTTCTCGTTACTTTTCTCCGTTAAGCGGTGGAAAATCCAAGGCAGTGGTGGTAGATTATAGAAAAATAAGCGGGAGATCACTTCGATGAAACATAAAATTTTAACTTTGCTGAACGAAAATGCCCGAATCAGCATCAATGACCTTGCTCTGCGGGTCGACGCGTCTCCCGAGCAGGTGAAAGAAGCAATCAAAACCCTGGAGAAAGAGGGTGTGATTCGCGGTTATACCGTCATTCTGAACGAAGACGATCTTGGGATAAGCAAGGTACGGGCGCTGATCGAAGTCAAAGTGACGCCGCGGCGCGAGGGAGGGTTCGACCAGGTGGCTCAGCGTATCGCTCGATACCCGGAGGTCACGGACTTGTACCTGGTCTCCGGGGGATTCGATCTTCTGTTGATGGTCGAAGGCGACTCGCTTCAGGAAGTCGCTTCGTTCGTGTCGGCCAAGCTGTCGACAATCGACGGGGTGATTTCCACTTCGACCGCTTTCATGCTCAAGAAATACAAAGAATCCGGCAGGGTTATGCAGAATGATGAAGAATATGAACGACTCAAAGTGTGTCCGTAGAGAGTTCGTCGCCGATCACATAAAATCCTTACCGAAAAGCGGAATTCGCCGCTTTTTCGATCTGGTCAACACCATGGATGATGTCATCAGCCTCGGTGTCGGCGAACCTGATTTCGTTACACCGTGGACGATTCGGGAAACTGGGATATTTTCACTGGAAAAAGGCCATACCAGTTATACCTCGAACCTCGGCACGATGTCATTGCGCAAAGAGATTTGCCGCTACGTGGAAGAGAATTACCACGTAGCGTATGCTCCTGAGAACGAGTGCATTGTGACCATCGGAGTAAGCGAGGCGCTGGATATCGCCATGCGTGCAATCCTGAACCCCGGTGACGAGGTGCTGTACACGGAACCGTGTTTCGTATCCTACCCCGCGGAAATCCGCATGGCGCACGGCGTACCGATCCCGATCACAACGCATATGGAAGATGAGTTCGCTCTCACTCCTGAGCGGTTGCGTGAACAGATCACGCCCAGAACCAAAGCGCTGTTGCTGAATTTCCCCTGCAATCCGACCGGCGCAGTGATGCCGACGGAAAGTTTGAAGGAAATCGCCGCCCTGGCGATCGAATATGATCTGATCGTCATTACCGACGAAATTTATTCGGAGCTGCGGTACGAGGGGGAACATCTTTCGATCGCTTCCCTCCCCGGCATGCGGGAGCGGACGCTTTTTTTGCATGGATTCTCCAAAGCCTTCGCCATGACCGGCTGGCGGGTGGGTTATGCCTGCGGCCCGCGTGAAATCATCGACGCGATGATGAAAATTCACCAATACGCGATCATGTGTGCCTCCACCATGGCGCAGGCGGCGGCGCTTGAAGCGCTTCGCAACGGAGAAAAAGAGATGGCGCGGATGCGGGAATCCTACCGGGAACGCCGCAATCTGATGGTAGACGGACTGAACCGGATCGGACTGGAGTGCCTGATGCCCAAAGGGGCGTTCTATACGTTCCCTTCAATCCGCTCCACGGGGTTAAGCTCCACGCAGTTTGCCGAAGAGTTATTGAAAGCGGAAAAAGTCGCGGTGGTTCCCGGCAATGCGTTCGGAGAATCCGGCGAAGGATTTATCCGCTGCTGCTATGCGACAGCGGCGGAAGAGTTGATTGAGGCGTTGGATCGCATGAACCGTTTTGTGCAGTCGCTGAAATCGTGAATCCCGGAGGGAACGCATGAGCGGAAAATGGTTGATTCCGGCATTGTTTGCACTGACCGCTGTCGTTCCGCTGCATGCCGAGGTCTTTGACCTCTGGCCGTGGAAAAGCAACGGCGACGCACCAGCCGGCGCCTCCCGTATCGGAGAACTGCCGGGAACGGCAACGCAATTGCACACCGAAGAGATGCAGGTCAACGGTGAAACGCTGGAGATGAAAGTTTCTTCGCTGGATATTGATTTTGCGACGCTGGCGGCAATCTTGGCGAAACGATTCCCGGCAGGAAGCATCCGAGCCGGAGACGACGCGATCCGAATCGCTTATCTGTTGCGCGAAGGCACGGTAGAGCGCTGGCTGCTGGTGGACGGCGGCATCGGGAAACCAGTGACGTTGTTCGTCATCGTCGCCCCGGAGAAGTTGCCCCCTCCCCCGGCGTGGCCGGTGGAACTGCCGCCGCTGCCGAGCGGGGCGCAAGCGAACCAGATAGTGCGCTTCCCCGCGCGGCAAGCGGTTTACGGCAGCTTCCGAGAGGCGGGCGATAAACCGGAGGAGCTGGCTCAGGATCTGACCGGATCGTTGCGAACCGCCGGCTGGCGAGCACTTGGGGAAGAAGCCGGGCATTCCGGCGACGGGAACGGCGGAATCTTTCTGCACGACCGTCCGCGCCGGATTTTGTGGGCGAGTTTCGGAGCCAATGGCAATGGCGTTTTTTACAGCCGGCCGTATTGAATGTAAGGAGAAAATCGGACAATGAAAATACTTCGACTGCTTGCCGTTTCCGCGACCGGGCTGACGCTGACGCTTCTGGCTGGATGCGGGATACTTTCCCCCAAATACATCGAGCCGCAGGAACACGATCTGACGGTGCCGGCGACCCCGGTGGAACAAATCAATCTTGAATTCGGCGCCTTTCGGAACCTATCCGGCTCCGACCGCCGCTTTCTCTACCGAGGGCTGCAGGGACGAATGTTTGCCGACGACTACAACCGCTGGCTGCTCTCTCCCGATCAGATGCTGGAGCGGCAACTTCACAAAGCGCTCCAACCACACGAGGCTCGCGGGGGTGACGAAGAAAAACTCTACCGCATCGGCGGAACCATCTACCGTTTTGAATTCGACCGGAAGATGCGCGCGGCATGCGTAACGATCGATTATGTTATCCGCGTCTTTGAAAACCGCCGTTCAGTCGGCAGCTACAATTTGAGCATCACCACCGAGCGAGCCATCGCCGGAGATACGCCCGCCGCCGCGGCGGCAGCCATGTCGGGAGCCGTCGAAGAATCCATCGTAGCGGTTCGCAAGTTCCTGCTCGAAATCAATGATGTAAAAACCAAATAATATAACGATAGGACACACACCATGGAACTCTTGAACGTACCGCCCGCCAATCACGTTAACGTCCTCGGCGGCCAAGGCTGGGTCGGTTTGATCGACCACCTCGGCACCGAAGCGACCATCGTCAACGCGGCCCGCGTTTCCTTTGGCAAGCTGAAGAACGAGATGGATGAAAAGGATGTGAAACTGCTGGCTTATCTGATTGCCAACCGTCACACCAGCCCGCTCGAGCACATGGTGTTCACGTTCAGCATTCATTGCCCGCTTTTCATCCGCGGCCAGTGGCACCGTCACCGGACATGGAGCTACAACGAAATTTCGCGGCGTTACACCGAAATCAATATGGAATTTTACACGCCGGACACCCTGCGCCGCCAATCAGAGAACAACCGGCAGGCATCGTTCCTCGACCCGGAATTCGACGGCAAGGAGCTACAGGGCGAAATTCGCCAACACAACGAAGCGAGCCTCGCCCTCTATGATAAGCTGCTGGCCGCCGGCGTTTGCCGCGAACAAGCGCGCGGCGTGTTGCCGCAAAACATGATGGTTACATTCTGGGGGACAGTCGACCTTGCCAATCTGCTCCATTTTCTCGATCTGCGCGACAGCGATCATGCCCAATCGGAGATCCGGGAGTACGCACAGGCGATCAAACAGTTGATTAAACCGCTGATTCCGAACGTTGCCGCTTACTTCGCCGCTCAGGGACAGGAGTGGTAAGCCCAATGGCGGAAACTCTTCCGGTATTGGCAATCACCATGGGCGACCCATCCGGGATCGGTCCGGAGCTTTCCGTCCGAATTGCAGCCGATCCGCGCTGGAACGGCCGCGCTCGTTTTGTGATTTACGGCGAACCGTCGATCCTGCAAGAAGCGGCCGACCGCTGGAGCGGCGGAAAGTTACCGGAAATTCAACCGGCAGGCGACCTTCCCTTCGGCAGTTTCGAGCCGGGTGTCGCTGACGCCCGCTGCGGGAAGCTCGCCTATGACGCGCTGACCGCAGCTACCCTTGACGCAATCGCGGGCAAAGTGGATGCCATTGTCACTGCGCCGATGAACAAATACGCGGTCAATCTCGCGGGAATTCCATTCACCGGGCATACCGAACGAATCGCCGAACTCTGCAATTGCCGCGATTTTGTGATGATGCAATCCTCCGGCAATCTCCGCATGGTGTTTGTCACCTGCCATGTCCCACTGGCGAAAGTGCCGGAATTGGCCACACGCATGGAGATCATCCGGGTGACCAGACTGCTGTATGACGCAATTCGAGCGGAAGGGATATCTTCTCCCAAACTCGCAGCAGCGGCAATCAATCCCCACGCAGGCGAAAATGGCTGCATGGGCGAAGAAGACGAGCACGAAACCAAGCCGGCGCTCGCCGAACTGCGCGCGACGGGAATCGATATCGACGGCCCCTTGCCGCCGGACACGCTTTTCGTGAAGTCGATCCGTTCACGGTACGACGGATTGGTGACGATGTACCATGATCAGGGGCATATTCCGTTTAAAATGCTGGCGTTCGACAGCGGCGTCAATTCAACGCTCGGGCTGCCCGTAATTCGCACCAGTCCGGATCATGGAACCGCATTCGATATCGCCTGGCAAGGGAAAGCGAACCCCGGCAGCATGACCGCCGCCGTGGAACTCGCCGTCCTGCGAGCCGGAAACCGTCAAAAACAAACGAGAGTGTAATACGATGCGCCTGTTGCTTTTTACCACATTCTTACTTCTGCTTCCGCTCTGGAATCTCCCGGCGGTGGAAACGGTTCCGACCCAAACCGTCCCCCCTGCGGCAAACAATTCCGTGCTGGCGTCGGTAAACGGGGTACCAATCAGCCTGATCGATGTATTAGGGACGACGCGCGACAGCGAATACCGAGCGGCCGCAGTCTTTTCCGGCAAGCGCCTGGAAGAAGAAATTTTGAACATCCGCCGGAAAGCGGTGGATGAGCTGATCGACCGGCAATTAGTTCTGGACGCGTACCGCAAGGGACCGAATCCGACGCCGATTCCCAATCAGGCCATCGAAGAAGAGCTGGACAAAGTGGCGGAACGCATGGGCGTTCGTTCCCGCGCCGAATTCACCCGGAAACTTCGCCAATCCGGAACCACCATCGACAAACTCCGCAAAGATATCGAAGAATACCTGATCTTTCACATGATGGTTTACGATCAGATCCGAATTGAATCAAACATCACGCCGCGCGAAGTGTACGAATATTACCAGGCGAACCAGGAAGAGTTCGTGCACCCGGAACAAGTGGGGCTTGCATTGATCATGCTGCGCAGCTCCGGCAGCGATATGGAGCAGACAAGCGAAATGATCGCCAAACAATTGGCGGAGGATCCGGATGCTTTTGCGGAAATTGCCAAGAAGCACAGCGAGGGGCCGGCGGCTGAAAACGGCGGATTTCTCGGAGAAATCGAGCGAAAACGGTTACGCACGGAATTCGCGGCGGCAATGCCGGAACTGGAAGCCGGAAAAATCTACGGCCCGGTTCGTACCGCGGAAGGCGTCTCGTTTTTGAAAATCGTGAGCCATGCTCCGGAAAAAACAGGAGATTTCCGCACACTGGCGCCGGAGATTCGCAGCCGGATCGACGAGAAGCAGCGGGAACAGATCCGAGAATCGTATCTCTTTCGCCTGCGGTCAGATGCAATCATTCGCTACTTTTTTTGAGAAAAGAAGGAAAAAGTGATTTTTAAGGTCGCTCTTGTAATTTAATATTTGAGAGTATATATTGCCCAGACAAGGGCTCCGAGTATAACACAATGACGGGATGTGGGATTTGGCAATGAGAATATACTGCGAAAAATGCAAGAAAGTTTTTGAAGCGGAGAAACCGGAAGATGGCAAAGCAGCCGTCTGTACTTTTTGCAAAGCCGAAGTTCCGTTTCCGGAATCCTCAACTTCACCCGGGGCGGTCGTCGGCGACTTCCTGATTGAAAAAGAGATCAGCCGTGGCGGCATGGGCGTGGTGTTCCTCGCCCGGCAACTCTCTCTTGACCGTCCGGTCGCACTGAAAATTCTTCAGGCGAAATTTCTGGACGACAAAGAGTATGTCGAATCTTTTTTGAATGAAGCACGTGCCGCCGGACGAATCAACCACCCGAACGTCGTACAAGCCTATGCCGTCGGCGAAGAAAGCGGCATTTTTTACTTTGCCATGGAATACATCCGCGGCAAGACCATGAAAGAGATCCTGAAAGACGAAAAAACCATCGAGTTCCGTCAAGCCGCGAAAATCATCAAGGAAGTCGCAAGCGCTCTCGAATGTGCATGGCGCGACGAAAAACTCGTTCACCAGGACATCAAGCCGGACAACATCATGCTGGATGCCAACGGCTTTGCCAAACTCGCCGACCTCGGGCTTGCCCGCGTCGCGGGGAATAATGACAAAGAGTCCTGTGAAGGCGACGAAGTGTTGGGAACTCCCCAATACATCAGTCCCGAGCAGTTGACAGGAATTCCTACCGATGTACGCAGCGATATCTACAGTCTCGGCGCAACCTTTTACCAATTTATCACCGGGCGCTTCCCCTACGTGGCCGACACCGCCGAAGAGATCGCCAAACTTCATGTCGCCGGTCATCTCCAGCCGCCCAAGGAAGTGAACCCGGCGCTCCCGGACGAACTTAACGTCATCATCATGAAAATGATGGCACGCAATATCGAAGATCGCTATCAGACCCCCGCCCCGCTGATCAAGGCACTGGAGATCTATCTGCAACACAGTGCACCGGGAATCGGCGGAGCCGCGGTTCCGCAATTGAAATTCCGCCTTCCCTCCGCCGGAGCAAACGCTGCCGGACCGGGAACAGCCACGCCGTTTGGAGCCAGAAAACCGGCGACCGGGGGGCTCCCCAAAGCAACTCCGCCCAAACCGATATCCCCGCCCAAACCAGCGGCGGCGCCGGCCGCCCCCAGACCGGTGGCCAAACCGGCAGTTCCCGCACCGGTGGCCAAGGCTGCGACCGCTGTGCCGCAACAACCAGCTCCCGCGGCACCGACCCCAGCAGAAACGCCCAAACCGGTAGTAAAATCGGCAGAAGAAGAACTTGCTCTGAAAGTCGTTCCCAAACCGGAAACACCTCCGACGCCCGACGTTCCGCCGGAAGAAGAAGGCAAAAAGAAATCCAAAGGAACCGATGCCTCAACTGGCAAGGGGAAAAAGAACAAACCGGCAGGCAAAAACACCGGCAAAATGGTGGGGCAGATCATTTGCCTCCTGATCTTTTTCGCCGTTTTATTTGTCGTCCTTGGTTGCAGCACCTATTTCCTCGCCAAAATGGACAAACTGCCTGAATCCCTGAAACCGTATGGACAAAAGCTGATCGTACTCATTCATGGCGCGCAGGAAGACGACGCCTCATCCGAGCCCGAAGCGACGGAGCTTGGCGCGGTGACTCCGCCTGCCCAACCGCAGCTTCCGCCCAAGCCGGTAGATTTGACCCGCCCGGAATATCTGGCGGGAATCGAGGCGTTGCTGAACCAGTATCAGACCAATCCGAATGACCGTATCGGATTTTTGGAGGCATGCGACCGTTTCTTCTTGAATTTCGCGACGCCGCGTTCGCCGAAAGAGACCGAAGCCTTGCGCCCGTTGCAGGGGGTCTATCACAAGGTGGACGAAAGCGCCCGTGTCGCCCCTGCCCGCGCTGCCGCCCGTGCCGAGTTCGAGAAACAGTTGGGCGAGCGTCATCAAAAGCAAGATGTCATCCGCAAGGCAGAGGAAGATAAGCAGGAAGCAGAACGCCTCCGTAAGGAAGCCGCAGCGGAAGAAGCCCGCCGTCTTGCCGAAGAAAAAGCAAAACAGGATGCAGAAAACCAGGCCGCAGCCGCAGACCGCCTTGCCCAAGTTCGTCCGCAACTGGAACAACTCTTTGGAAAGGTCGCAAACGAATTCCTGATCGCGATCCGCTCCGGAAAAACGGACACATTCCAGAAGGGTCTTACCGAATTGCGGTTTTTCCCATTCACTCCCGGCAGTTCCGTGGAAGAAGTTCGCCTTTTGAGCCAAATCACCGCATTCGGCGGACAACTGCCTGAAGAGCAAAAAAAGTTGCGCGCCTTCGTGGAGCGCCTCGGGCAGATTTCACCGTCCAAAGACAGCTTCTCGCTGGAGATGCCGAACCATGATCTGGTGACGATTGTCGGCGTCACGCCCTACTCCATCACCGCGGTGGACGGGAGTGGAAAACCGGTGCCATTCGATCTCTCGAATCCTCAGGTGCGCGCCCTGTTCCTTCAGCGGCTTGAACGTCGCTTGAAGCTGGAGAAACCGACGCTTTATCTGGATTTGATGAGCGGGAACTTTACAGAAGAGACCGCTAAAGCGGCCGATCAGTATAACAACTTCTGGAAGACCTACTATAAGCCGTTCCTGACCGCATGGCTCAGTGACCGCCTCCGTAACGCGGATGCAGCGGGAAAGAAAGATCTGGAAAACCGCTACGGTAAACTGCCGGAGTTCCAGGCGGCCAAGCAGGAGATGGGCAAATGAAATTTCACTTTGCCCATCAGAACTTCAATGTCTTCGATCTCGACCGGAGCCTCAAATTCTATCATGAGGCATTGGGGCTGAAAGAAACCCGTCGAATCGCACCGGAAAGCGGAGAATTCATCATCGTCTACCTGGCCGATGATGAAAGCAACTTCCTTCTGGAGCTAACCTGGATGCGCGATCGTCAGGAGCCCTATAGCCTCGGCGACGAAGAGTTTCACCTCGCTTTCCGTGCAGACGACTACGCCGCAGCCCGCGAAAAGCATAGAAAAATGGACTGCATCGCTTACGAAAACGAAGCGATGGGAATCTACTTCATCCAGGACCCCGACGGCTACTGGCTGGAGGTGATTCCAGGCGATTGCTGATCTTTGTGATCGGCTTGCCGGAATCATCTTCCGCTCCCTCAGGGAAGAAGCGCCACGAATGATGATTTGTGCTTGAATTATCGTGCAGTTGCGCTATATTTATCTCTTTACCAAAATTATTTAGGTCAAATGAGATAAGGATTTTATTATGTCGAATTCATCTGCCGCTGATTTTACGGCCAACCCGGCGCCACTCGGACTTTGTGGCTTCGGGATGACCACAATATTGCTCAATATTCACAATGCCGATTTTGTCCCATTGGATAACACCGTTGTGGCAATGGGGATCTTTTATGGTGGAATCGCTCAGGTGATCGCCGGGATCATGGAGTGGAAGAAAGGAAATACATTCGGCACAACGGCATTTACATCGTACGGCTTTTTCTGGTTGACTCTGGTTGCCATCTGGTTCTTGCCGGCAATCGGTACAGTTTCCACCCCCTCCCCGCTTTCGATGGGCTGCTATCTGGCCATGTGGGGGCTTTTCACCGCCGGGCTTTATATTGGAACACTCAAAAGCCCGCGTTCATTGCAAGTCGTATTTGCTTCTTTGACTATTTTGTTTGCCTTGCTGGCATTGGCGAATTTCTCCGGTAGCCATATGGTGCATCTCCTTGCCGGTTATGTCGGTATCTTCTGTGGCGTCAGTGCCTTTTATGCCGCGATGGGACAGGTGATCAACGAGGCTTTCAAGCGACAAGTCATGCCGCTTTAACTGCGAACTTCCCTTCTGGCCTTTTAAGCAGCCGGAGAAGAAGAACTTCCCTCCCTGCAACGCCTCCGAGAAATCACACCATACGAACCGATCTCTTACAGCAAGAGGTCGGTTCGTTTTTCATATTGCATCCTCTGCAAACTCATGGAGCATGAGAACCCAAGGCTATTTCCTCAAATACGAAAAGCTCCCGGCACATACACTACTTTAAAAGTAGATTTTAATATCATGCAGCAAATGAACTTATGCAGAACAACAGAGCAAAAAACCATAAATACTCATACCACATACACATATATCAATAAAAAGCGACAAGAAAATAAAACAAACAAAGACTACTAAATTACTTGACTTTCATAATTCCTCGTGTATTTTAAGCCTCCATACAAAATCGGCTCTCTTTTTTTATCTTCCTCAAGCATCATACGAACACTGCTGCCCGCAGGAAGGAGGCCGATCAACCAGGAGGACAATACATGCTTAATACCAAAAGAATTCTTCTCACAGTGGGAGCCGCTCTGCTGGCTCTTTCGACAATCGCGGCCGACAAGGTTTCCGTAGGGCATTTGCCGGTGACTGGGCACGGGAAATTTTTTATCGCGAAAGACACCGGAATCTTTGAGCAAAACGGGCTTGATGTCGAACTCATCGAATTCATCAACTCAGCCGATGGATTGGCCGCATTGCGCTCCGGCAAAATCGATGCGGGATCGTTCGGGACAACTGCTCCGCTGGTCAACATCGCGGCAGGTGCCGATCTTCGCATCGTCGCCGGAATCATGAGCGAGGACGCTGCAATCATCATCAAACCGGAAAATGCGGAGAAGTACAAGCAGCTCACCGATTTGAAAGGCGGAAGAATCGCTACGGTTCGACTGGCCAGTGGAGATGCCGTATTTCGTGGAGCCCTGAAGGCTGCCGGGCTGGACTGGCGAAAAGACGTCAAGATTTTTGAACTTAAAAATCCTCCCGCTGTTCAAGAGGCAGTACGCAGCGGCCAAGTTGACGCTGGAGTGACATGGGGTCCCTTCGATTTCCGGGCGGAAGAGCAAGGCCTGAAAATTATGTTGCGCAGCCGGGATCTTTCCGTCGGGCACCCCTGCTGTCGTCTTGTGGTCACCACTGATACGCTGGACACGCGGCGTGATACGCTGGTGCGTTTTGTCAAATCCTTGATCGAAGCGGAACGGTTTGCCAGTACAAACCACGATGCTACAGTCGACATTATTTCCAAATGGATCAAGCTGGATAAGGATCTGGTGCGGAAGGCCTTTTACAGCGGATATCTCGCGCAAGACACCGAACCGAACACGGCCGGCGTCGAGTTGTTTTGGCAGACGATGAATGATTCTGGTTTTATCAAATCCGACCGTAAAATCAAGGATTACATTGCCGCCGATGTCTATAAAGACGCCATCACCCAATTGCGCAAAGAGCATCCGGAAGACCCCTTTTATCAAAAAGCAGAAGCACTGTTCCATTCTCATAACTGAATGTAGCAGACAGATGCGCATTTGCCGGAATGGCAGACGGGAGGGTGCTGTGAACAATGGCCTTATCATCAATCATGTGGATTTCTCGTATGCGGGAAACAAAGTTCTGCAACAGATCAGTTTAAGCATCGCGCCGGGTGAGTTCGTAACCCTGCTTGGCCCCAGTGGATGCGGAAAAACCACCCTGCTGCGAATGCTGGCTGGACTGGCGCACCCGGATTCCGGGAATCTACAGTGGAACGGGAAGGAAATCAAAACCCCCTCCCCGGAGCGGGGAGTTGTATTTCAGGACTACTCCCTCTTTCCCTGGCTGACTCTGGCATCGAACATCACGCTGGCCATTCGTAAAAGCCGTCGAAAAATCGGACGGAGCGACTCACGTACATTGGCACATGAGTTCATTCGGCTCGTCGGCCTGGAAGGCAGCGAAGGCAAATATCCATTTGAGCTCTCCGGAGGAATGCGCCAGCGCGGTGCGATCGCCCGAGCCTTGGCGGCCGAACCGGATGTCCTGCTGTTGGACGAACCATTCGGCGCGCTTGACCCGGCAACCAGAACACGCCTTCAAGAGCTTCTGTTGGATTTATGCGAAACAAAACAGCACAAAATCACCACTGTCTTTGTTACACACGATATTCGCGAAGCGGTGTTTATGGGGAATCGTGTTGTCGTGCTTGGTTCCACTCCCGGACGAATCATTGCCGACTACGCAATCAACTTCAGCTTGCCGCGCTCACGCGACATCTGGTTTCAGGATGAACAGGTGCTTGATCTATGCCGGGAAATCGAATCGATCTTTCATCATGACATGCTCCAGCAGCTCGGAGCGACTTTTCACTCTGGCGAAGGAATATGAAATTCAATATCTTACAAAAAAAAGAAGGCGCATGGTTTCTGCTGTTGTTGGCAGGCATATGGGTATTTGTCAGTTGCGTATTGGAGTGGAAAAGCAGCTATCTTTTTCCGACTCCAATGGCAATTGGCAAGGCGTTTGCCGAGTCATGGCTTGAACTGTTGCGTGGAACCTTGTCATCATTTCTGATTCTCGCTCCAGCTTATCTACTGGCGGCAGTAACCGGAATTTCAGCTGGAATCGCAGCTGGATGTTTCGGCTGGTTGGATCGGATGCTCAAACCATTTTCGCGGTTTGCCTCTCCGATTCCGCCCAACGTTTATATTCCATATGCGATTGCATTGCTGCCAACATTCGGATTGGCGGCCGGATTTGTGATTTTTGCCGCCTCGTTCTGGCCGATTTTCCTCAACTCTCTATCCGGGGTACATGCACTCCCGGAGCGATATCGGGATAACGCCAGAATTATCGGAATCGGACGGATCGAGTTTTTATGGCGAATCGCCCTACCCGGAGCATTGCCTCATATCTTCTCCGGATTGGCAGTCGGACTGGCTCTCTCCTTCATCATGCTGACGGTTGCGGAACTGTTTGGCGCAAGCAATGGATTGGGGAGGTTCGTTCAGTTTTACGCGGACTATTCGGATTATCCCCGAATGGTGGCCGGAATTATCTATACCGGTTGCGTGGTGTTCCTTGTGATGGGAGCGCAGGAGCAACTCAAACGACGTCTGCTTTTCTGGGTAAAGGCGGATTGAAGGGAGTTGGAAAACGATGGATGACAACATACAAAAAAAAGCTTGCTGCCCGGACAACAAGCATAAAAGCAAACTTTGTCTCGGCCGATTTGCCGAAGTGGAAAAACACCCCTGCTTCAGCAACTCGGCACACGACAAATGCGGACGCCTTCACATTCCGAGTAGTCCGTCCTGCAACATTCAATGCCGATTTTGTCGCCGGGATTTCAACAGGGAAGAAATCCGTCCCGGTGTCAGCCGCGGTCTGGTTGCACCGGAGAAAGCGGTGGAATTGGTACGCCGTGCGCTCATTGTCTGCCCGGAGATCACGGTCGTCGGGATTGCCGGGCCGGGCGACACCTTGGCAACTGATCATGCGTTGCGAACATTTGAGGCGATTCACCACATCTGGCCGAAACTGATTAATTGCATGAGCACCAATGGCTTGAATCTTCCAGGAAAAGCCGAACGATTGGCGGCGGCAGGAGTTCGTACCCTGACCGTCACGGTAAATGCGGTAGATCCGGAAATTCAAAAAAAGATTATCGCCGGAATCGTCTACGAAGGGCAACACATCAAAGGGCGCGAAGCTGCTGAAATTTTGATTGCCAGACAATTAGCCGGAATAAAGGAAGCAAGTGCAACGGGGTTAATCGTCAAAGTAAATACGGTACTGATTCCCGGCGTCAATGCTACGCACGTCGGAGAAATCGCCGCCGCTGTCGCCAAAGCGGGCGCACAGCTGATGAACATCATTCCATTGTTACCGCAGGCGGATTTCTCCACGCTTCCGCCACCAAATGCAATGGAATTGGAAGCGGCCTTTGCCGCAGCGAGTGCCGAAATCGATGTATTCCGGCACTGCAAACGCTGTCGAGCCGACGCTGTCGGCATTCCGGGCGGGCGGGATTTCGGTGATGTGCTTTACGAGCAACGGGAAGATACGTTTTCGCACGGCTAAGACACGCCGGCTCCAACCATCAGAAACAGGACAAGGAGAACAAAAAATGGGAATAAATCTAAAAACCAACGATGCAGAGATCCGAGAAAAGCGTCTTTGCTCCATCACCGGATATCAAGGCTGCGGCTCCGATCTCAGCAAACAATCCCGCTGTGGATCTCTGCGCGAACGAGAACGCAGCTTCAACCAGTGCAGCACCTGCAGTTCCTTCGTCGCCACTTGCCTGGCCGGAATGGTACAGGGAACCGCGTTGATCAACCATGGCCCGATCGGTTGCTCCGGAGATTTTTCTGATCGTAACTTTGCATCACGCAACATCCAGAAAGCACGTGGGTTCGAGATCTCCAATCTGCGGATGTTCAGCACCAATCTTCAAGAGAATGAAACCATTTACGGAGGAGGAAAGAAACTTCGCTGCACCATTGAAAAAGTTTACGAACGATGTAGGCCCAGAGCAATCTTCATCGTCACCAGTTGCGCTTCCGGCATCATCGGTGACGATGTTTTCGGCATCGCCGCCGAGATGGAAGAAAAGTTGAAAATCCCGGTGATCGCAATCTCCTGTGATGGATTCCGCTCCAAGCACTGGACCTCTGGATTCGACTCGGTATTTCACTCGATTATGCGTAAGGTGGTGAAACCGGCAAAACAGAAACAACCGGATCTGGTCAACGTCATCACATTATGGGGGACGCCGATCTTCGAGGAACTGCTTGGAAAACTCGGATTACGACCGAACTACATGGTTTCAATGGCGAGCTATGAAGGATTGGAAATAGCTTCCGAAGCTGTGGCCACCGTACAAATGTGCGCCACACTCGGGGGATATCTTGCCGCTGCACTGGAAGAGGTTCACGGGGTTCCGGAAGTCAAAACGCCACCTCCGTACGGACTGGCCGGAATCGATGGATGGCTGCGGGCATTGGGGAAAGCGATCGGCAAAACGGAGGAAGCTGAAGCGTTGATCGCCTCAGAGAATTCTCGCATCGCGCCAAAAATCGCGGAATTTCGTGAGAAATTCACAGGGAAAAGTATCTATGTCACCGCCGGAGCGGCACACGGGAACGGACTGCTTGCACTTTTTGCCGATCTTGGCTTCACGCTTGCCGGCGGTGCAATGTTTCATCACGATCCCAAATATGACAATCCGGCAGAAGGCAATGACTCCTTGCAGCACCTGATCGAGCATCATGGCGATGTACCCAATTACAGCATCTGCAACAAACAACCCTTCGAGTTAGTAAATACGCTAAATCGTCTTAAACCGGATGTGCTGGTTGTCCGTCACCCATCGATGGCGGTATGGGGACTGAAAATGGGAATTCCAACACTGTTTATCGGAGACGAACACTTCGGGCTTGGCTATCAGGGAATCTTGAATTACGGCGAAAAGTTACAGGAAACTCTGGAACGGCAGGATTTTGCAAAAAAAATAAAAAAACATCGGAAATTTCCCTACACGCAATGGTGGATGGAGCAAATTCCGTCTTATTTTCTGGAATCATAATTATGAGTACAAACGAAGAATATATCGAGCAGCCGCATTTTTATTGCGCGCTGGGAGCACAGCAAACCGTTAGCGCCATCACCCGGGCAATTCCGATCGTCCATGCCGGACCCGGTTGCTGTTACAAACTATATCGCGCGCTTGGCATGAACGGTGGATATCAAGGGCTTGGATATGCCGGTGGAAGCGCCATTCCCTGTACCAATTCCAGCGAAAAAGAGATTGTTTTCGGCGGCGACAAGCGACTGCGCGAAGTCATTGACGGAACATTGAAAGTGTTAGACGGCGACCTTTACGTAGTCCTGACCGGCTGTACCGCAGATATCGTCGGCGATGATGTCGATGGCATAGTGCGAAATTTTCGAGAGAACGGAAAGAAAATCGTGAACGCCGAAACCGGAGGCTTCAAAGGGAGCAACTATCTCGGCCATGAGATTGTGATCAAAGCAATCGTGGAGCAATTTGTCGGAGCATATGACGGCGAAAAAGAACCGGGACTGGTCAACGTATTCTGCTCGGTCCCACACCAACACGTATTCTGGGCAGGCGACTTGATGGAAATCAAGCGGCTACTGGCAGGAATCGGCTTAAAAGCAAATATCCTGTTCGGCCCACAATCGGGAGGGGTAGAAGAATGGAAGTCGATTCCGCGCGCGCAATTCAACCTGGTGATTTCGCCATGGGTCGGAGTTCGTACCGCTAAATTTCTGGAACGCAAGTATAAAACACCATTTCTCCACATCCAGGAATTACCGGTCGGAGGCGATTTGACTGCGGATTTCCTGCACAAAATAGCAACATTCGCCGGGGTGGATCAGATCAAGGCCGACGCGTTTATTCAAGCAGAGCTGGATGATTTCTATTATTATCTCGATCGGGCGGCGGATTTTTTTATTGAATTTCGTTACGGGCTACCTACACGGTATTTCTGCGCACTTGATTCGCACTACGCCTTGGGATTCAGTCGGTTCTTGTCCGACGAACTTGGATTGCAACCGGTTCATCAATATATTGTAGATGAAATCCCGCAAAAGTATCAGGATAAGGTACGTGACGCCTTTCATCATCTAACCTCATCAATGAGCAGTGAAATCACCATAACCACCGACGGCAAAGCAATCGCGCAAGGAATTCGCGACAACCTTGATCCGATCCGTAAAACACTGGTAATCGGATCGTCATGGGAAAAGGATTTGACCGCCCTGCCCGGAGTTTTTCTGCTGACAGCAGGAATTCCTGTCAGCAACCGCCTGGTTCTGAATGGAACTTATGTCGGCTTCCGAGGCGGCCTGCGGCTGATTGAAGATATTTATTTCAAAATTCTGGACATTTATCAATAAGTTGGAGAAATCTATTATGCGCAAAATAGCAATTTACGGCAAAGGCGGCATCGGAAAAAGCACCACAACACAAAATACGGTGGCCGGACTTGCTGAAGCCGGGAAAAAAGTTCTCGTCGTCGGTTGCGACCCCAAAGCGGATTCTACTCGACTGTTACTCGGCGGCCTTGCACAGCAGACGGTACTTGATACCGTTCGACAAAACGGAGACGATGTCGATCTTGAAGACTTGATCCGTCCGGGATTTTCCGGCATTGATTGCGTGGAATCCGGCGGCCCGGAGCCTGGCGTCGGATGTGCTGGTCGAGGCATCATTACTTCCATCAACATGTTAGAGCAACTTGGCGCCTATGAGGCCGGAGATTACGACTATGTATTCTACGACGTACTCGGTGACGTCGTTTGCGGCGGATTCGCTATGCCGATGCGGGAAGGGAAAGCACAGGAGATTTATATCGTCGTTTCCGGTGAAATGATGGCAATGTATGCAGCCAACAATATCTGTAAAGGAATCGTCAAATACGCCGATACAGGAAATGTACGGCTTGGCGGCTTGATCTGCAACAGCCGCAAAGTAGATAACGAGCGGGAAATGATCGAAATTTTCGCTGAAAAACTCGGAACCAGAATGATTCACTTTGTTCCACGGAACAATATGGTGCAACATGCGGAGATCAACCGACGAACCGTAATCGAATTCTCTCCGGGCCACACACAAGCCGACGAATACCGAGAGTTGGCGCGCAAGATTGACAATAACCGGATGTTCGTTATTCCTCAGCCATTAACAGGCGACGAATTGGAAGAGCTGATCATAAAATACGGAATGGTCAACTGCCAGGAAGGACGTACCTGGCTGTAGCCTCTCCCCTTACAGGCGGCGTTAGCCGCCGTGGTCCAGCCCATCGGCTGGTCGT
>JBEBTY010000005.1:0-167780 GCA_040393525.1 Victivallis vadensis
ATAGCATAATAACAATAATGAGAGAAACACGGTGTTTCTTTCACGGATTCAGGATCAAGGAAATATATCGCAAACGGGAACACATTGCAACTTACTTTTCGGTTTTCTTCGCCAACCGTCAGCGTGTCAGTAAATAGACCATCACGCTACCGGGACGCGAAGCGGTATCTGCAACAAAGCGAAGTTTCCCATTTTCATACTGAGAGGGAATCGTACCATTCGGCGTTCCATCCAGCTTCAATGCCTCCACCTTCATCACGGGCAGCGCGAGCTCCACCTCTACTCGGCTCTTCTCCTGCAAAATCGGCAGATCACCCCAGCTTTCCAACAAATTACGACGGTCGTTCGCAAATTTCTGCTTGGTCCCGGCCAGATTTGAAAGTTGAAAGAGCAGGATTTTTTCGCTTTCTTTCAGAGCCTTGCCATCCAGAGAAAGCAGGGCGACAGTCTGGTAACGGTTGCCGTTGGTCAGGCGCATCACATCACCGGATTCGTCACCAAGAAAAGTCATAACTTCTCCCTTGGGAGCAATGACTTTAAAGGATTTTTTCTTGGTGTTCAGCGTAAGTTCTCCCGTGGCACTGGTGAGCTCCCCCTGCTCGGACAAGCCGGCCAACGCGGAGCGAACCGACGCCGGAAGCGCGGATTCCCAACCGTCATTCAGAACATTGAGTTTCTGCACGCCGGGGAACGTCGATTTCGGCCCAAGGGTTCCGATCCGTCCGAAGAGGCCGATTTCGGTAAATGCAGGCGGGTATTCGCCTGCCGCATTGCTGTTTCCTGCTTTTCGCACCATTACCAGCGATAATAACGGTATGGATCGTCCGACGCGTCCGGAAGGTCGACATAAAAACCATGCGACGCAGGAATCTTTAATTTCGGGGTACCGAGAATTCCGCCATTATTGAATGTGTCGTTGCACAGTACGATTAGAACGTTTTTTCCAGGCTTCAACACCTCAGGTTTGATCAAGTGCAAGCGCGGAAATTGCCAGTAATCTTTCGGATTGGTCTGTTTCGTTACTTCCCCAAGAAAATGCCCGTTCAACCAAACCCATGACTCATCATCAATGGCGCCCAACAGCAATTCGTACTCCTTGGAGGCAAGCTCTTTTGACAGATCAAACTCCAACCGGTACCAGAATAACCCGTCATATCCTGCAAGATCGGCAAACTGGGTATCGAAATTGCCAGGGACCTGAACACTTCGCCACTTCGAGTTCGTCCGAAACTCTGGTTTCATCCAGCCTTGGTTTCTCCCCTCATCCTTCGGGTCGGCCAGACCGACCCAACGGTCATTCGGCAGATCGAATTTTAGATTACCACTATTCCCATCCAATGATGCAAAAAAGCCGCTTTCTGCTCCTGCTCCAAGATTGGCCAGCAATCGCGAAACTAAAAAGGCCGAACGGCGACGGGTGGTACGCTCGTAAAATTCTTTTTCGTCAAACTTCCACGGAGGAAGCTGAGCGGCGACAACCGTTCCTTTCCCGGCACGGAAAATTCCGAGCGCCCGGCCACCGGAAGTTTCCGCATCCAATGCGTCAAAAGAAACTTTTCCGCGCCAATGAAGTTCGGCATTGCCGATTCCGGAAAATTCCGGAATTTCGTTTAAGCCATCAACGAAATCAGACGAATAACTGCCCGGTGTGAGATGGAACGCGTCAGGGAAAGCCGCCTCAAGCTCCACTTTCCCCAACCCAAGGGCAAGCACATTCGCTCCGGTTTCGACCACGTGTCTAAGATCACTGACTTGTGCGCCGGAGCCGAGAACCAACAAAGCATTTTCCGGCAACGTCCCCGCATATGTCTGGAATGGAATCCGAAGAGCTTCAAGTAGTGCTTTCCCAACCTCTCCACCGAGATAGAAAACAGGACGCCGCGGCATGACAGCGTCTCGATCAAGACGTTCCAATGCCAAACGAATCAATCCATCTGCTTCAGGATCAGGTTCCGTCCGTCCGGTGACCGCAAGCTGGCAAAATACAATCCGCCCTTTGCCTTCGGTAAATTCCACCAAAGGCGAATATTGTAAGTCAAATCCACATTGGAGCAACGGATTCCAATCGCCAACCGGCGGTTTCTCGATAGATACTTCAGTCAAACCGCCGCGATTCCCGGCTCGCCAGACGCGAGTGTTATCGAATCCGCTCCAATCCCATTTCGGATTGGTCGCCTCGTAGAGCGGAAGGGGGAACGAACCAGGCAACATCGTTGCACTACCGCGCCAGTCTCGCATATCGCTGAAACCATTTGCGGCAGAAAAGACCTCCCGATAGTCGTGTTCCGCAGCGCGCAATCCGAGCCGTTCCAGTTCTAAATACGGCTGTTCCAGCACCAATAGTTTTAGTCCGTTCTCCAACCGCGTCGTTAAGTGAAGCGGAAGATTTCGGAGCCCCTCACGACCGATGACAAGAAGATCAACGCCATTCAAATCCGCATCAGATCGAACTGAGCGAAAATTAACCTTAATTCGCTTCAGCAGTTCCCCGGCTTTCCCTTCCGGATCATAGAGGCCAATCGTGGAAGCAATTTCCGCCTTGGCCGGGGTGATAACATCAAATAAAAAGCGATCGATCAATCTACCTTGTCCCGGAACATCGAATTCCGCCGTCATTTCAAACTGCTTCGGCGCGTCGGACGGAATCTGAAATTCCAACGGTTGGGCGAATTTCCCTCCCGGAGTGACAGTGGTGACTCCGGAATTTTCCAGACCCAATGCCGGAATTTTCCAACTCCAACGAATTTTCACGTCCTGGCGAGTGTCATTCAACATAACCAAGGTTTTCCGCACAGTTTCACCGTGAAGAAAATTATGCCCCTCTTCTGTAATTTCACCTGCTGCACCGCCAATCCAACCGAGCAATTCAGTGAATCCGGCATGAACTGACTTGCCTGTGGTATTGAGGAGGAACTCCGCAATTGGATTATTGATGTATTCGCCGCGCGCCAGAATCCGGTCCAGCACAATTCCCGGTCGTTTCAAGTCGCGGAAAGCATCGGGATTATCATGGCTCCCTTCTCCGTTTGAAACCCAACTCCAGCAGAGAAATTGATCCCACGGTAACAATCCGGAGATTCCCCACCAGCGCAAATTGCGAAAGGTCCTGGCGGCATAGTACGCCCGAACTCGATTTACATCTTCCACTTGATTGAGGATGCTGTTTCCGCCAAGCGCACTAAAATAGGTCTCGCGGTTACCTTTAATAAGTTTCTCCTGATGCGCATAAAGACGTTCTTTGGCAGGTTCATTGCGATAAGCATCCTCTCCGAGAATCGCAGCGTTGAACTCATTAACCCAAAGGCACTGAACCCCAGCACTGCGCCATATAAAAGCAGGACCGCGAAAGCTCGACCAGCTTGCGACATGCGGAAGCCCCCATTCAACAAACATAACCGGCATAACGCCCTCTTTTGACCAATTCTCCAGCCAATCGCCGCGTTCCTGCCGCGGCGACCAGTTGAGATAGATATTCAGAGTGAAAACATCACCGAGATTGCCGCTTTGATGATGATAAAGCGGTCGAGAGGAATCAATTCCCTTGGCGATTTTTTCCGCCATTTCCGCTTGGGCACGGTTACGCAGCGCTCCGACTGCCCTTCCCTGCTCCGGCCGATATGCGGTACCGATCCGCTGTGGATTTTGATCACCCATGTAACCGGTCGCATTGTGGTTCATGACATTCATTATTACACCGGGTACGTTTTGATAACGGCGAATCAAGTGTTCCGCCTGCCGTCGATAGGCTGCGGCTTGTTCCGGATTCTCCAGCCCCGGAGCAAAATCTTTGAAATGCGGCAACGTCAACGAGGTCAACATTCCGCGTTTCGAGGTCCCTTTGTGAAACCCCTCGGGATAACTGAACACACCGGGGGTGAAACTGTAATTCCAGCCGATCAAAAAATTTGCGCCGAATCCACGGGCGGATTTGACCAAATGCTCAATGTGCATGTCGGATCCGAAATCAGATTCCTGCGGTGTTTTGGTGACCAGCGCCCGCAGATGGATCTTTTTACCATTCAAATAGAAATCACGCCCGTCGATATAGAATTCCCGAAATCCGAATTCCTGTGGCAAAAATTCATCTAATAGCGTTCCTTTTGCATCAAGCAGACGTAGCTTCACCACATAGAGGTTTTCCGGAGTATCCGTATCCCAGAGTTTCGGATCACTCCATTTGCCGGAAAATACATAGCGAAATCCGGCTTTGCCATCCGATTGGAACGGCATTGACTCGAAACGTTTCACCGCCTTACCATTCGTCGCGTCAGAAACTTCAGCAGAAAGTCGATACGTTCCCGTCGGCAGTGCCGCAAACCCGGTATCAAAATCAATGGCTTTGTTCCGAACCGAGGTAATCACATGAACATCGGAAACACTTGCCGCCAGCGGACGCGAATCAAGATAAAGATCACCAGTGATACCGCGGTTGGCGAGAGAACTTTCCAATTTGATCAAGCGCTCCGGAGCCATGAAATTGGAGCTTTCCACCGGATTGGCGCTGACCAACAATGCCAACGCCTGTTTTTTTCCAGGAATCAGCTTTCCGGTCAAATCCGCTTCACCACCAGGATAGTAAAGCTCAGCAGCCTCCATCCCATCCACATAAATCTTTGCACAACTCTGAAGCATATCGGCGGTTAACAGAATTTTTCGCCCTGCCCAGCTTGCCGGAATTTCAATCTCACGTAAATACCACGCGCTGTTAAGTTCATCCAGTTTGAGCGCCGCGGCGGAAAGCGGAGAAAGCCGAAACTGCATTCCATTTTCACGAATCGGCCAGGCTCCCGGGATTTTAAAATATCCCCATCCCGATCCGACGGACGGCAGGGATGATTCCGTTTCTTTCGGCAAAAGTGGCCGAAAACGCCAAAGCCCATTGAGGCTGATCCGCTCTCGACTCGGCGTAGTGCATGATTATACAGAATTTGTACCATGCCAATTTGAAAATCGATTCAGCGGGAGTCGTTTCACTGGAAAGCGCCTGGCAACTGGCGCGAACAGAATCGGCGGAGAAGCTGGAAACCTTTCTGGAAGAGGCCCGCATCTGGGGAGGAAACATCGGAGACGCATTCCGGGTTCCGACGGCTGACGGGTCATTTGAATCCTCCGAAACCGTCATCGTGACGGAAATCTCAATCAAACCGGTTGATCTCTCCGGCTGCCAGGTCATCTTTACCGGCATGGAACTCGGCGGCGAAGACACCCCCATGCCGCTCGCCGTAGGAGCGGTCGTCGACCTCCGTGATTCCGACGGGGTACTCCATCGAAAGCGTAAATTCCGCGCCCCAATTGACTTTTCGGAATCTCCGCTCCCCTCCCCCGGCGAGCTTCTGGATTGGGAGAACGGCGCCTTTTGCTGCGAAAGCTGCACTCGCACCTTGCAGGAGGCATATCAGGAGTTTGAGATCACCGCACGTGAAATCTCGCTCCTCCAACTCGGGCTTCCGACACCCGGCATCGATGACGACGGTTTTGCCACCGCAAGCGTCGCTTGGTTTGTCGATGCGGTGCAATACCAAACATTCATCGCTCAACACTCACTGGGAGGAGCGGAATCCTGGGCGGGAGAACACGCACTTCTGGTCGAACGCAAATCGAAACCAATCGGACGATTGGGGTACGAAGTAACCTTGCTGGCACGACAGGCGGAAACCAAACGGATTTCTCAGATTCGCACCGAAGAATTTGCCGGATTTTCCCTCTCTCGTGGAATTCTGCGCGAGATCATCTGGCGCTCCCACTGGCGCGTCTTACCGGATGATCTGCCTGATTTCTTCCACCTGACCGGAACCGCTCCTGCTGATTGGGCGGAAGCCAATTGCTTGATTACCAAAGTCACGCCGACCCGCATCTCCGACTTTGAATACGATGTGGTGATGGAGGCGCAGCACAGCGGAAATCCGGGATTGTTCCCGCTTTACTCCCGCGAAGACAATTCCGACCTTGACACTCGCACCGACGTTTCCGTCGATATGGTGGAGTTTCACATCACGGCGGAGATGGCCGGATATCAGCAGCTCCCCAGCGGAAAGTATCAACGAATCCCTAACTGGAGCGCTTCGTATCACTGCCCGTTCCAGCAGGACAGCTATCTGCCGGAGTCGATGATTGAACGAACCGTGCGTTGTCTCGTCGTCACAATCAGCATCTACCAGTCCGGAAAAACCGCGTCGCAAATCGACGACCTCTCCAACTGGACGGAGAGCCGGATCTTTCTGGGGAACATCGCCGGAATTTCCGGATCTTTTCTGAAAATAGCCCAACGCAGCCGGGAAGTCCATGACGACTCCGGGCGGATCTATACCCGCGTGTCCCGAAGCTACCAAAAATCACCCCGGGGCTTTGTCTGGAACTCTAACTACTGGAACAATAATTGACATGGAGCGGATCTTCCGCAAAACCGCCGCCCAACGGCAGGCATTAAGGTTGCTGGGCGGACAGAGCCGTTACGTATTGCTGTTCGGCGGCTCCCGCTCCGGCAAAACCTTTATTCTGGTCTACGCCCTGTTGGTTCGCGCGCTTCGCGCCCCCGGCAGCCGCCATGCTATTTTGCGGTTACGCGCCAACACTGTGCGACAATCGGTGCTGCTGGATACATTGCCCAAGGTTATGAAGCTGGCCTTTCCCGGACTACGTTTCATGGAGTCCTCCCGCGATCAATTTATTCGACTGCCGAACCGCTCGGAAATCTGGTTCGGCGGTCTGGATGCGGGAGAACGCGCGGACAAAATTCTCGGCAAGGAATTCAGCACCATCTATTTCAACGAGTGTTCCGAAATCAGCTACGAAGCGGTCAACACCGCGCTCACCCGGCTCGCACAAAAGACGGTGTTGAAGAATAAAGCCTATTTCGACTGCAATCCTTCCGGAAAGTCACATTGGAGTTACCGGCTCTTTCAAGAGAAGATCGACCCCGATTCCAACCTCCCCATTCGTTTCCCGGAGAGCTGTGCGTCGATGCTGTTGAATCCATCCGCCAATACGGATAATCTCCCCCCCGGTTATCTGGAGGAAACTCTTGCCGGGCTTTCCGACCGTCAACGCGCACGGTTCCTCGAAGGAGCATGGCTGGACGATATCGCCGGGGCGCTCTGGCGTCAACAATGGATCGATCGGCGCCGCCTTCCACATGCGCCGGAGCTGGAACGCATCGTCGTTGGCGTCGACCCCGCCGTCACCGGGAATGCCGGGAGCGACCTGACCGGAATCGTCACCGTCGGACGCTCCTGCGACGGGCATTTCTTCGTCCTCTCCGACGCCAGTTTGCGCGGACGACCGGTGGAGTGGTCCGCTATGGTCAACACCGAATACGACCGCTTCCGCGCTGATCGCGTGGTGGGAGAAGTCAACAATGGCGGCGAACTGGTGGAAACGGTCCTGCGGCGGTTGAATCCGAATCTGAGTTACCGAGCCGTCCGAGCCACCCGGGGGAAGATCGTCCGCGCGGAACCGGTCGCCGCCCTTTACGAACAGGGTCGTGTACATCACATCGGCCGATTTCCGGAGCTTGAAGAGGAGATGACCGGATTCACACCGGGCACGGTCAAAAGTCCCGACCGCGTGGACGCGCTGGTCTGGGCAATCACGATTTTAAGTGAAACTCCCGCCGGCCCCCGTCTCATTCCGGCATGATTCCCGATATTCACCCGGAGGAACACCGCAGACCTGTGTAAATTGCCGGTTGAAATAGAATTCATTCCGAAACCCGACCGCCGCGGCGACGGCCTTCAGCGGCAACGGAGTGGAACCGAGCAGATTTCGCGCCCGATGAATCCGCTCCTCCCGCAACAGCGTATGAAACGGCTTGCCGAAATGGTACTTGACCAGATAGCAAGTCCGGCTCCTCGAAAGATGCAATTCACCGGCCAGATCGGCCAGTGTCACTTTCTCGTGCGCATGATCCTCCAGAAATCGCCGGATCGCCGCACTCGTCTCCTTCGGCGTCCCCGCCCGTTCCCGAAACATACTCGCATAATACAGCAGCCCCTGCCCGAACACCTGAAGCTCCAGCACCAGACCTGCGGCCGGGAACCCTTCGGCGGACGGAAGTTGCGCCAACTCTTCCCGAAGTCGAGGCGGTAGTTCCTCCGAGCTCTGAGAATCCGGCGTGCGAAACGTCCCCGCATACAACAGCAACGCCACAGTTCCATTGCGTTCCAGCGGAACCACCAGCTCCGTCACCCCTTTCCAGCAGGAGTGCAGAAACGGTCTGCGCAACCGGTCGGCCGTCGCCTCAATCCGGAGCTTGCACTCCTCATGGCACTTCCTGTTCCACGACGCATTCTCGAATCGACCGTCCAGACAGTAAGGATGCGAATGCAAATTACGGCCGGGAAAAAACGATCTGCCGTCGGCGTGATAGAATACCCCGTGGCAATCATGCAGCGTCAAACACAATCCATGCAGGCATTCAAATTCACGTAACGCCGCCGAAAGCGCGGCTCCCGGTGACTCATTTGAAATCGCATCAAATATTTTCATAATATTCCCGTTAAAAGTAATTTTATATAAAGATACAATCATTCTCTGTATTTTCAAGTCGCCATCTCCATGGTATAATAAGGATATGGAACCAAAATTCTTTTCAATCCTGTTTTCCAGTAACTCTTGGGGGAAAATGATGAATTACGATGTCATTGTAGTCGGCGGAGGTCCCGCCGGAATCGGAGCGGCTTACATGGCCGCCGGAGAAGGCGCCAAAACACTGTTGCTCGAACGCGCCGGACGGCTGGGCGGCACCGCCGTACACTCGCTCGTCGGCCCGTTGATGGGAGGAGCAGCCAGCCGTCCGGGAGAAGAGATTCTCCATCGCCTCGGCGGGCGCAACATCGATTTCTGCCGGATGGATCTCTCCCTCTACGACCTCCTGACGGAACGCGGAGTAGAGGTGCTGCTTCACGCCGCCGTAAGCGGTGTAACACTTGACGGCGACCGGATCACTGGCGTTGACGTCGAGTGTCGGGAGGGACGCCGTTCATTTTCCGCCCGCAGCATCATCGATTGTACCGGCGACGGGGAAGTCGCCTTCCGCGCCGGAGTTCCGTTTGAAATCGGCCGGGAAGGCAACGCGCTCTGCCAGCCTGCCAGCATCATGTACACCATCGCCGGAATCGACCCCGCGCAACGCATCCATTGCGGCTCCGAAGAAGAGGCGCGGCGAGTCATGGTGACCGGACGTACATGGGAAGAGCACGCACTTACCGCACAAGCCGCGGGGAAGTTGCCGAAAAACGTCAGCATCGTCCGCCTCTATCGCAGTGTCCGCGAAGATGAGAACATCATCAACGCCACACAGGTCAATCATGTCAACGGCACCTCGTCCGCCGAACTGACGCGCGCTGAAATAGAAGGGCGACGACAGGCGTTCCAGATTCTGGAATTCCTGCGCGAAACCGTTCCGGGATACGAAAAAGCCGCCATTTCGCAAATGCCTGCCGCAATCGGCGTTCGCGAAACCCGCCGCTTTGCAGGTGTCGCTCGGCTGGAAAAAGAAGATTGCGTGTCCGGACGAACCTTTCCGGACGCCGTGGTTCGTAACGCCAACTTTCCCATCGACATCCACAATCCCGATGGGGGCGGCCAGGCCGCCGGGCGAAACGGCTGCAACGTCGGCACCGCCGAACGGTGCAAACCCTATGAGATCCCCTATGGCGTCATGGTGCCCAAACAGATGAACGGCCTGCTTTTCGCCGGTCGTTGTGTCAGCGCTTCGCATGAAGCCATCGCCAGCTGCCGTGTGATGTACATCGCCATGGCGCTCGGTTGTGGCGCGGGAGCCGCCGCTGCGTTTGCCGTCAAGCACAACTGCGAGCTCCGCGACGTCCCCGCGGCGGAATTGCAAGCCGCTCTCTTTCTCGATCCGCAATCCCGACGTGACACCGCCTGGGGATAAAGGCGAAAAATTGAACAGAAAAAAACCGGGAGGCCGAATATTTCGGCCTCCCGGTTTCTTTTCTGGTATCGTCAGTTACGGCAGCCGCAATCGTCTTCGCCGCAGCCTTCGTCTTCGCAGCCGCAACCGCAGCCGCAATCGTCGTCGTCTTCGGAACAGACGAAGTGGTCGCCGATCCGATCCAGCACGCCTTCCGGGGTGAAACCAAATTTCTCGGCAAGCACCTTGTACGGAGCCGACGCGCCAAAGTGGTCGAGGCCGATCGCCAGACCGTCACGGCCGATGAAGCGCTCCCAGCCGAAAGTGGTTCCGGCTTCGATCGAAACACAGCACATGCACCACGACGGCAGAACATCTTCCTGATAGTCGATATCCTGCTGCAAGAACAGCTCCTGGCTCGGCATCGAAACGACACGGACGCCGACGCCCTTCTCACGCAGCAACTTGGCGGAATCCTGCGCCAGATTGACTTCAGAACCGGTCGCGATCAGGATGATGTCGAAATCTTCGTCTTCTTCGATCACGAACGCGCCCTTGGCGACGTCAACCTTCGTTGCGGTTTCGGCGTCGTAGGGACGAAGATCCTGACGGGTCAGAATCAATGCAACCGGGCCATCGGCTTCCAGCGCCGTCGCCCACGCCTGCGCCACTTCGTGCGCCTCACCCGGACGGATGACCGTCAGACCCGGAATCGTCCGCAGCATTGCGATCTGTTCAATCGGCTCATGGGTCGGACCGTCTTCGCCGACATAGAAACTGTCGTGCGTAAAGACGTAGATCTGATGCAGCTGCATCAGCGCGGCAAGACGGATCGCCGGTTTCATGAAGTCGCTGAATACAAAGAAAGTCGAAGTGTACGGAATCGCGGTTCCGTACAGCGCCATCCCGTTCCCCGCACATCCCATCGCGAACTCACGGACGCCGAAGTGCAAGTTGCGTCCGGCAGGGTTCTCCGCCGAAAAACTGCCGCCGTCTTTGATGTCGGTCTTGGTCGAGGGCGAAAGGTCGGCCGAACCGCCGAAAAGCGCCGGAACCAGCTCTGCCGCTTTCTGGAGCACCGTGCCGGAAGAAGCGCGGCTCGCCACCGGTTTCTCCACCGGAGCGGCGGCAAGAAGTTGCGCCTTGATGTCGGCCGGAACAGTCTTGTTCAGATAGGCGTCGATCTTTTTGGCGGTGGCCAGATCGGCGTCGAGGAAAGCCTGGAATTTCTTATCCCACGCGGCAGCGTCCTTCACCAACTCTTCCACACGGCTGTCGAGGAAAGCGCTGACTTCCGGGAGAACCACGAATTCGCCTTCCGGCATGCCGAGGTTCTTGCGAAGCGCTTCGACTTCTTCCGCACCGAGCGGTTCGCCGTGCGCACTGGATTTGCCCTGCTTGTTCGGGGCGCCGTAACCGATCTTGGTTTTGCCTACGATCAGGGTCGGACGGCCGTCGTTCTTCTGCGCTTCGGCAAGCGCCGCATCGCAAAGTGCGACATCGTTCGCATTGTCGAGAGTAATGACACGCCAACCGTAAGCGATGAATCGCGCGGCGACGTTTTCGGAGAACGCCAGATGGGTCTGTCCTTCGATGGTGATGTTATTGTCGTCGTAGAAAACAACCAGCTCGTCGAGCTTCAGGTGACCGGCAAGCGAAGCAGCTTCGCTCGAAACGCCTTCCATCATGCAACCGTCGCCGGCGATGACATAGATTTTGTTGTCAGCCAGACCGGCCTTGTCCAGACCGGTTTTCGCCGCAAAATGGCGCTTGGAAATCGCCATGCCGACAGCGGAGGCGAATCCGGTACCGAGCGGCCCGGTGGTGATGTCAACACCCGCCGTATGACCGAACTCAGGATGCCCCGGAGTTTTGCTTTCCCACTGACGGAAGTTTTTCAGCTCCTCCATCGGGAGGCCGTAGCCAAACAAATGCAACAGCGAATACTCCAGCATCGAGCCGTGACCGGCGGAGAGAACGAAGCGGTCGCGCCCGATCCAAGCCGGATTTTTCGGGTTGTGACGCAGGTATTTATACCAGAGAGTCATCGCGAAGTCCGCACAACCGAGTGGCATGCCGGGGTGGCCGGATTTTGCTTTCTGGATGGCGTCGGCGGAAAGCATCCGGACGGTGTTGGCGGCCAGTTGCGCCTTCTTGAGATCGTACATCTGCTGGAATTCCTTTCTTTTTCTGTTGCAAAACTGGAAATCATCCGGTTGTTGCGCTATCTTCTTTAGATAAGAAACAAGACGATATTAAATTAACACCTTTCCGCCGGAAAACAAGTCAAGCGGCAATACAATTTTCTGAAGATTATGACGGAGCGATTTATCACCTCAACACTGAATCGGCGCGATCCGGCGAAAGAAACTTCGCTGCGACCGCCGAATTTCGCCGACTTCCCCGGGCAGGACAGAGCCAAGGATCAGTTGGAACTCTTTGTCGCTGCGGCCAAAGCGCGCGACGAAGCACTTGATCACATCCTCCTTTGCGGCCCTCCGGGACTGGGAAAAACCACTCTGGCGTACATCATCGCCAACGAACGCGGAACCAACCTCAAAAGCTCCAGCGGGCCCGCCATCGAAAAGCCGGGCGATCTGGCCGGACTTCTCACCGCGCTGGAACCCGGCGACATTCTCTTTATCGATGAAATCCACCGGTTAAATACCACTGTGGAAGAGTATCTTTACAGCGCGATGGAGGATTTTTTCATCGACATCATGCTTGAGCAAGGCGCAGGCGCTCGTTCGGTACGGCTCAGTGTCCCGCGTTTTACGCTGATCGGTGCAACCACTCGACAGGGAATGATCTCGGCGCCGCTGCGGTCGCGATTCGGGCTGAATATCCGCCTTGACTACTACGACATTGACAGCCTGACGCAAATTCTGACCCGCTCGGCGGAAATCCTCGAAATCGAAATCGACAAAGATGGCGCACGCGAAATTGCCGGACGCTGCCGTGGAACCCCGCGTATCGCCAACAACCTGTTGCGACGCGCCCGCGACTATGCCCAGATCCGTGCCGACTCCATCGTCACTGGAGCCGTCGCATCGGACGCGCTTGAGATGCTCCAGATCGACAACGAAGGACTGGATGAAATGGATATCCGAATCCTCGAAACCATCGTGGTGAATTTTCATGGCGGCCCGGTGGGGCTCAAGAACATCGCGGTTTCGGTCGGGGAAGAAGAGGATTCCATCGAAGAAGTATACGAACCGTTCCTGATCCAGCGCGGTTTTCTGACCCGCACCCCGAAAGGACGCGTGGCGACCCCGAAGGCATGGGACAAACTCGGATTGCGGCCGATTCGCGGCGGAGATCAGCAAACATTATTCTGAGGAGGCAAACCAATGGCGGCACGATGGGCGGAAGCTCTGCTGAAACTGCAGACGGTCGATCTGAAAATCCGGGATATGGAGGCACGGCTTACGCTGCTCCCACAAGAGCTGGAGGCGCTGAAAGGCAAGCGCGACGATGCCGTTAACACGGTCAACGCCGCGGCGAATGCCGCGAAAAAAATCGATCTGGAACGGAAAAAGGTCGAATCTGAAATCGAAAGCCTTACCGCGGAAAATCAACGGCTCCAACAACAATCCGCCATGGTCAAAAAGAACAACGAATACCAGGCGATGCTCGGCACCATTGCGCTCAACAACAAAAAGATTGGAGACCTCGAAAGCCGCGTACTCGAGTTGATGGAACAATTCGAGCAATCGAAAAAAGAGTACCGGGTCATCAAACAGGACAACGAAGCCGCAGTCAACGCGATTCGCGCCGAATTTGAAGAGCTGGTCGCCTTCGCGGCGGATCTTAAAAAAGAGATTGCAGAGCTCAAAACCAACCGCCCCAACGCTATGGGCGTGGATCGTGACACCCTCTCCCGTTATCAGCAACTCTTCAATGGCAAAGACGGCATCGCGCCTCTGATCAAAATTGAAAATGAAATCTGCGGCGGCTGCCATCTGCGCGTAACCCGCCAGACCATGAGCAACCTGCAAAAGGGAGCCGTCTGCAGCTGCGAAAACTGCATGCACCTCATTTATCTCGAGGACGTGGAATAACGAAATGGAAAAGCCGGTCAAAAAACCGACGCTCGACTTCGCCGAAATGGTTTACCGCGGCGTGGAGTCCGATGTGCTCGATTACAAGGCCGCGCTCTGTTGGACTAAAATGCCCCGGACGGCGAAGGCCAAAATCGTCCGCCACTGCCTTGCACTGGGCAACACCAAAGGCGGCAGTATTGTAATCGGCGTGGGCGAAGACGACTCCGGCCACCCGTCACTCTACACCGGGCTGACCCGGGAGGAATCCCATTCATTCGATCCGACCACGGTGGGGCAGTTCGTCAACCGCTATGTCGAGCCGCCGATTGAATTCACCATCGAGCGCCCGATCGTCGACGGGAAGCGTTATGCGATTTTCATTGTCCGGCCGTTCCGGACACTTCCGCATGTTTCCACCGGGAGCATCGAGGGGGAGTTGCAGACCGGCGTCTTTTACATCCGCACTCAGGATGCGTCGAGCCGCCCCGCGTACCGGGCGATTGAAATGCAGATGCTGATTCAACGCGCATTGCGAAACCAGCGCGAAGAACTCGGCCGCATGTTGCGCGGAATCCTTTACGAAAGCCGTCTTTCGCCAGACAACACCCCCGGCGACGAGGAGTTCAAAGCGGCGCAGGCAAACTCCACAGTGTTCTTCAAGCGGCGGGAAAACCTTCCGGCTGGAGTGCCGACACTTCTAGTCAACTTGACGGTCACACCGCCTACCTTTCACTCCGAAGCGTTCGGATTGAGCACATTGCGCCGCGCGGTCGACGCTTCGCTGCCGTCGCTGCCGACCACGGCGTTCCTCGACTCGGACGAACTGAAAAAAGCGTACGTCACCAATACTTCGCTGCGCGTGCTTTCGCGCAAGGAGATGCGTATGTGGCAGGTGTTCAAGAGCGGGATGTTCCACTATATCGCCTATCTGCCGGTGCCGGAAAAAGAGCTGAAGATCGACCAGTTTTCCACCAAAATGGCGGAAGCGTTCCGTTTCCTCGGGAAACTTTATTCGGAGCTGGAATACGCGGAGGAGCTGATCTCCATCTCACTGACGTTGGAGAATACCGAAAACGTCCGATTGCTTCTGCCGGAAAAACCCAAGGCGCGCTTTTTTTGCCGGATTCCCAAGATTTCAATTGAAATGACCCGCAGCGCCGCCGACCTTGCCAGCGGCGAGGCCGCACACGCCGCTCGAATGACCTCCGAAGTCGCCGAGAGATTCAATGTATCCGACCAACATCTGCGCCATTTGCCCGGACAGATCAAAGAGTATCTGGAGCAGCGCTGAAGAACCATGATCAAACCGATCGACGCCCCCTTTACCCCCTCCCCTGTGGAGGCCGAAGCCGCACCCGCGCCCGCGCCCGCCGGCTTTGATCCCGACGAATTCATCGTCGAATATGAGTATGTTCCTCCGCGCGAGGAAATCAATGTCCGCCCCGAGTGCGAAGCCTTTTTCGCGCCCGGCGGCCCGTTGAAAGCGGCAGCGGAGCATGGTGGAAGACCGTATGAGTTCCGACCGCAGCAGATCGAAATGTCCGCCGCAATCGCCGACGCGCTGGAGCGCGGTGAAAATCTCTGCGTGGAAGCGCCCACGGGAGTCGGCAAAAGTTTCGCTTATCTGATTCCATTGATTTACCGCTCTCAAAATGCGGCGCGCCCGGCACTGGTTTCGACCGAGACGATCAATCTACAGGAACAGTTGATTGAAAAAGACATTCCGCTGCTGCGCAAGCTGACCGGAGTCGAGTTCACTGCGGCGCTGGCCAAAGGAAGACGCAATTACCTGTGCCGCAGACGCTTTTCCCTGCTCTCCGGGGAGCAGCGCGATTCGCTCCTGCCCGCCGCGTCACTTGTGCTTGATGTGGAGAAACTCGGAAAATGGATGGAGCGCACCACCGACGGCGAACGCGATTCCATCGATTTCCGGATGGAACCGGAAACCTGGGCGCTCGCCTGCTGCGACGGCATCAGCTGCATGGGGCCGAAATGCGAATTTTACCGCAGCTGTTTCTATTATCGTGCCCGACAGGCGTGGGAAACTGCCGATATCGTGGTGGCCAATCACGCATTGTTTTTCACCGATCTGGCCATGCGCGCGGCAAGCGGAAGCGTCGGCACACTGCTGCCCAATTACGGCGCCGTGCTGCTCGACGAGGCTCATACATTGGAAGGGAACGCCGCCGATCACCTCGGGCTGCACCTGAGCCGGATCGGAATCGTTTCAACGCTGAACCGCCTCTACAGTCAGGAAAACACCCGAGGACTTCTGATGCGGAAGGGCACCGACCCCACTTTGCGCGGAGCAGTTGCCGACAGCCGGGACGAAGCCTATGGCTTCTTTACTCCCTACGAAAACCTGTTACGCGAAAAAAACGAAACCGCGCTGGAGATCAAAGATACTTCACATTACCCGAATAAGCTAAGCGAAAAGCTGTTACTGCTCTCCCGCCAACTCTCCGACTATCTCGACGAACAGGAGGACGCAAGCTATCGCACAGAGATCGAAGCGCAACTGACCCGATGCCGGGAATTCATCAACGGGCTGGAACAATTCACCAACAAACTCGTCCCGGACGCAGTCTATTATGCGGAAGACGAACGCGGCGGGGTCGGGCTGCACGCGACTCCGCTCAATATTGCGGAGCTGTTGTCACAACTGTTGTTCAGTCAGGATTTTCCGGTCATGCTGTGCAGTGCGACGCTGACCGTGCGGGACTCCTTCGACTACTATCGGGAACGTACCGGATTTTGCAACGGAAAAACACTTCTGCTGGATTCCCCGTTCGGGGCGGATCAGGCCCACGTTTACATTCCCCGGCACATGCCAGACCCGAAGGACGACGAGTTTCAGGAAGCGTTGGATCGAGAGATTCCACGCTTCGTCGAAGTCACGGAAGGCAAAGCCTTTGTGCTGTTCACCAGCCACGCGGCGCTACGACGGACGGCAGAAGATCTGCGCGAATATTTCCGCGGCAAAGGTTGGAGATTGCTGGTACAGGGCGAGGAGATGACCCGCTCCGGCTTGCTCCGTGAATTTCGCGAGGACACCAATTCAGTACTGTTCGGCACCGACAGCTTCTGGACAGGAGTTGACGTTCCCGGCGAATCGCTGTCGAACGTGATCGTGACCAAACTACCCTTCGCCTCCCCCGGCCACCCGCTCACGGCGGCGCGGATGGAGAAGATCGAACGCGAAGGCAAAAGCTCTTTCGCTCACTACAGCTTACCCGAAGCGGTACTGAAATTCCGGCAAGGAGTCGGCCGGCTGATCCGCAGCCGCCACGACCGCGGCATCGTCGTTGTACTCGACCGCCGGGTCGTTTCCAAAAACTACGGCAAACTCTTCCTGGACTCGATCCCATACACATACGAACAAGTATAAGATATCAGAACGCTATGGCATAAGGATCGAGCGGTAAAGTTCCAGATACTGTTCCGCTCCCTTGCGTATATCGAAATGTGTTTCGGCATGAGAACGCGCACCGGCTCGGAGTTCATCTTGCGGAGCAGATAAAATCGCAGCCATTGCCTCGGCCAGATCCTGTGCGACAAACGGTTTTGCCAAAATGCCATTGACGCCGGGGCGAACGATGTCCGAAATCCCCCCGGTATCAAATGCAGCCAACGGCGTTCCGCAGGCCGACGCTTCAATCAACATATTCGGCAGATTATCGAACTTTGAAGCCAGCACAAAAAGATCGGCCGCGCGATAGCATTCGGCCAATTCCCGTTCATCGGAAATAAAGCCCGGCGAGAGAACCGGAAACGGCATCTCTTTCGGCGGCGCCCCCTTCCCCAGCCAGAGCAAGAACACATCGTGAAACTCCTGCCGGACGGCAAGATGCCGCAAGGCCTCCAGAAATTCCCGGCCACCTTTGTTCGGGTCCGCTGCAGATGCCGCACCAAACAAAATCAAACGCCCCGAGGCTGGCAGTTTGAGCTTTTTGCGCGCCTCTTCCCGGTTCCCCGGACAGAAAATCGTCAGATCAACGCCATTCGGAATACAACGCGGCTGCCTGTGCGCCAGGAGCACACTCGCCATCGCCTCCCCGGTCAACCATCGACTGGGACAAACCGGTTGAAATGACAAAGAATCCCAACAACGGGTCTTCCGTTTCCAATTCCAGACATTCCAAAAATCGCGGCCAGTCTGATATCCGGTACGAAACCTCTCATCCCCCGCTGCATGATGATGCTCCCCGCCGCAATAGGCCCACGCATCGTGCAGCGTCCAGACAATCGGGGCGGATATTTGCGCCAATTCGCCAACACCGATCATTCCGCCATGAATCCAATGCAGATGAACCAAATCGGGGCGCTCGGCGTTGATCTGCGAAACGATGCCGGAGCGAAATAAATTCAGCGAGCGCGGCAAGCACGTCCGGGAATCTCCGTCCAATCGCAGCAGCAGCCGCTCCACTCGTTGCGCCACAGCACAGAAACGATGAATTGACGCGCCGGCGCCCGACACTCCCGGAATGCTTTCACCACCGGTGTCAACCACCAGCATTTCGGAGTCAACCCCTTGCGTGCGCAACTCGGCATGAAGCCTCCCGGCAGCAATCGCCGCGCCTCCGCCTTTCGCATGATAATTGACATGAAGGATTTTCATAAATTGCAGAACCGAAACATATTATTGGAAAACTCTCGCCCGTCCCAGTTTCGCACCAGATGGCGCGGCATCTCCAACGGATCAGTATCTCGATGGCATTGCCCCGGATAATTCGCCGCAACTCGAAAAAAATCACACTCGCGGCATATGTCCCGAGAGTCATCATTGAAGTCGCCATGGTTGCCGAACGGATATGAAAACACGGCAAGTTTCCGCTCCAGCAACTCTTCCAAACATCGATGTCCATCGACAATTTCCCGCCGCTGCTCTTCCTTTGAGAGCATGCTTAAACGCGGGTGCGTCATCGTGTGCGAACCAACGGTCACCAACGGCTCTGCCGCCAATTTTCGCAATTCCGCCAGACGCAAAGTGCAAAACATTTCCCGTTGCGGCGAATGTCCGCCATCCCACGAAAATTCCCGCTCGCCGTCAACGGCTCTGCCGCTGACAAAAAACGTCGCGGGGAACTGAAATTCACGAAGAATCGGCAATGCCTCCCGGTAATTATCGGCATAGCCGTCATCAAAGGTCAGAACAAATGAAGTCCGCGTCGGAGATTCCCACGGCTGGTCGAAACGCAAAATCGGAAATTCATTGCGCCGCAGAACCTCCAGCTGCTCCCGGAAATGCGCGGGGGAAACCGCCAATTGTTCCGGGTCGTCAGACAGTTCCGTCACTCGATGATAAGTCAAAATCACAATCGGCGGCTCAAACCAGTTCGCCGCAATGTTCCGACCCACACGGATCATCCGGGATAATTTGCGTTTGATTCCCATTGCTCCTTTATTCCGCTTTTACGGCGACAAAGCCGATGGTCATCTGATAGTCGGGATCCGTAACCTCAAGGACACTTCGATCCGGCAATTGCTCCACCACGACGCCATCCAGAAGAGCGGTCGCGGCGGCGAGGTTGCCAAACGCCTCCACCTCCACCGCAGAAAATTCCGATTGCAGCAAACGCGTTACCGCCAGATCGGTAAACCGCCAGTAGTCTCCCCAACGCTCATAGTCAAACCGACTGATTTGAGAAATACCGGCAACAGAACCAAGCAAAATCCCACCCGGCTTCAACATCCGGCTCAGGCTCCGAATCGCGGTTGGAACATCATAAATAAAGTTCAGCGTCTGCGTGCAGATAAAACAGTCGTAACAATGTTCCGGCAGCTGATTCGGACAAGTCAAGTCGCCGCAGATTCCATCGGAAGCATCTTGATTGAAATGGAACACCACACTCTGCGTCGCATCGCGGCCAAATCGCGTTGTATAAGTATCTTCCGCGATCTCCCCGACCACTCCCCGAATCAAATCGCACCGCGTTTCGAGAAATTTCTCAATATAATAACGGTCGATCGGGGTTCCGTTCACAACGCCGAATCCACGCGCAACCGGCTCCGTCCGCAACGCGCATGGGAAAACAACCGGAGATTGTCGCCGCATCAAATATTTTTTTATTTTTTCAAACATATAACCGCCTTTGTATTCCGAATATATCATCCGAAGATCCGGGTTGCAAGATTCACGGTTCCATTCATCTGAAAAGACGGTGAAATTCATATTGCAGCTTACCAACAACCCGTCGCCAGAATGGAATCCGCCAGCAACTGAGCGAATTTCGGTATACTCGAAGCGACGCCTCATCTTCCATCGGCACCGGTTCAGGAATCCGCACCTTGTGCGGCCAGAGCTCAAACATCTCTCCGGTTTCGGAGCCACAGTGCCTTCCACTCCCATCGGCACCAATGTTGCGCACCAATGGGCAACCACTTTGCAGCGCATACTTTCCGGCCAAAAATGCGGAAGCGTACCAGCGAATCGCCCAGGAATCAATCTTCCCCGCCGCCTGGTCGGCCAGCATTCGGGTATATGGGAACGCTCCGTCACGGTCGAATTCCCGGCTCAATCCCCGCTGCTGCAGCTCCGTCAGCAACGCCACGGAATCCGATTGAAAAAATCTCCAGCCGCGTTCCCATGTCGCCCACCCCCAGCAATCCGCGCCGGAGCGCAAAAAACAATCGGGAACCCCGTCCGGCATAGGAGCCGTGTACCCGTGGATTTCCACGACGCGTTCATCGTTGCAAAAGCGCTCCAGCCCCTCATTCATGAAACGCAGAAAGTAAGGTGCGCACTCCATGTCGTCTTCAATCACGATCACCCGACCATAACGCCGCGTCATCTCTGAAACGCCAGCAATGATGGAAGCGGCCAACCCCCGGTTGCATTCCGATTCATGCAGTTCCACCGAAGCGAACCCTTCCGCGCTCCGAACAATTTCACGGACAGCGTCTACCGCGCCCCGTTCTCCGTCGCTGCGCGCTCCATCGCAAAACACATGGAGCGCACTAAGCGATGCGTCATGATTACGGCGCAAAAAATCCAACGTCCGCCGAGTATGCTCCGGGCGGCGATAGACAAACAGCGCAACAGGCGCCATCTTTTGTTTATAATCTTGCAAATTCACTCCAGATATCGCTTCACTCTCTTGTAGTCTGGAAAATAATATCACATCCGAAAACGCGGCAACAGCGACCGCAGAAAAAGTCGAACTCCGAACCTCCCTTTACGAAAGAAAATCGGAAAGAACAGGTAGATCGCAACATTCGTAATCAGAGATGCCACCACCACACCGGACAAGCCCCAGAAATGAATCAGCAACAAATCCAGAAGAACGCTGAGCACAGCACCGCATATCGAGGTAAACAAAGTCAGGCGCTGCATCCCTTCGGCCAAATACCATTTCCCGTAAACCAATCCCGGATAGACCAGCAGGATTTTCAAGGAAAACAAAGCAAACAACCATGCCGCTTCCCGGTATGCCTCTCCATATAGCAGCAGGATCATGAAGTATCCAAAGAATGCGACCGGCACGATCGCCAGAAGCGCAAAATAAAAGAGGAAACGCATCAGCTGTTCCGTCCGTTGATAGTAACGCAACAACGATGTCGAGCGGGTACCGACCAGAGAAGGGAAAAATGAATCGGAAACCACCAGCGGAACAAAGAGCAAAACCTCCACCACCCGCACCGCCACCGCATACTGTCCGTTTGCGGAATCTCCCAGCATCCACGTCACCAGCACCTGATCGAAGCGGATAAAAATCACGCCGGCGGCTCCGGCCAGCAATAACGGAACGGATTCACGCAACAGGAACCGGGCAACGCTCCAGTCAAACCGCCAAAGAGTGATGCGCCCGCCGAGCCTCCTGTAAAACAGTGCGCCTCCGAGCATCGCGAGAGCGATGTATCCCGACTCCACCACGGCGAAGCTCCAGAGTGGAGCTCCCTTCCACGCCAGATAAAGCCGGAAAGCGGAAATCAGCAGCAATGCACATATTTGCGATATGGCATTGTATTTGCTCAAGACACGCGCTTGAAAACTGAAGTCGAATACTTGAAAAATCTGGAATCCGTATCCCGCAAGAATGATTCCCATCAGAAGTTTATCCGTCGCATTCATCGGTGAAAGCAACAAAACTCCACCGACGATCAATGCCATCAACGCAAAACCGGCGCCTTTCAACGCAAGCGCACTGCCAAGAATCGTGTCGGATTTCTCGGGTCGGCGGACAAGTTCGCGAATAACGATGGCATCCAGTCCCAAAGTCGACAGGATGGCGAAAAGAGCAACAAAACTGATCGCGTAATTCAGCAGCCCGAATTGTGCCGGCCCCAGTTGCCGCGTCACATAAATACCGATCAAAAATCCGAAAACAAACCGGCATCCTTTTTCCGCCAGCATCCAAAGTGTGTTGGTTCCATAGCGGCGCAACCCCCGGTGTTCGGCGGCTCTTTGGTATAATTGTTGAAATTTTTCCAGCATTCCAGATTCCGGCTTTAAAGTTCCCCTCTAAGATACTCCGCAAAAACCTCTCTTACAAGAATTATGCACCTGAAAAACAGAGAAACAACTTGTTTTATTATAAAAGGGGCTGTATAGTAAAATCGATCGTATGGAGAGGAGTCTCCGGCATCGGCTTGATTTTGTGGAATTCGGTCGTTGTCAGTATCCGAAACATTCGGGAATTGACAACGGGATTCCGCGAGTCGAGGGCAGTGCCTTAGAACCACCGGAGCACCCCTTTCCTCCAGTAAACAGCCCAATACTTGAGAAAAGGAAAAATCATGGCTGAAGAAAAAATTGTGTTCGCCTTCGACGGCGAACGGGAAATGGAAATTTCCACCGGGAAACTCGCCAAACTCGCCAACGGCGCCTGCTTAGTTCGTCTTGGCGACACCATCATCCTCGTCACCGCCTGTTCCGGCGCACCGCGCGAAGGCACCGACTTCTTCCCGCTCCAGGTCGACTACCGTGAAAAATATTCCGCGGCAGGCAAATTCCCCGGCGGCTACATCAAGCGGGAAGGACGTCCCTCCACCAAGGAAATCCTCACCTGCCGCATGATCGACCGCCCCATCCGCCCGCTCTTCCCCGAAGGTTTCTTCGATGAAGTGCAGGTCTGCTGTACTCTGCTCTCCGCCGATGGCGTGAATGACCCCGACGTGCTTGCCATGGTGGGTTCTTCCGCGGCGTTGATGCTCTCCGACCTCCCCTTCGACGGCCCGATCGGCGCAGTCCGCATTGGATTTGTCGATGACAAATTCATCGTGAACCCGACCCGTGCCGAAATGGCGAAGAGCCGCCTCGAACTGATCTACTCCGGCCGTCCCGGTCAGGTCATCATGATCGAAGGTGAAGCCGACTTCCTCTCCGAAGAGCAGATGAAGGAAGCGATGTACCTCGCCGACGCGGCGGTCAAGAAGCAGTGCGATGCACAGCTCGAGCTTGCCAAACGCGCCGGACGCGCCAAGAAAGAGTACAAGCTCTATCTCGTGCCCGAAGCATTGAAGGCCGCGATCGACAAGTTCACTGCCGACCGCATCGAGAGCATCAGCATCATTCCGGGCAAAGAAGACCGCGCCGTCGCAATGAGTGCGCTCCGCAGTGAAACGCGGGAAGCGATCCGTGCGGAATTCGCCGACATGAGCGATACCGAGTTCAATTTCATGACCTCAATTGCGTTTGACAATCTCGTCAGCGAAACCATCCGCAATATCATCCTCGAGAAGCAGTACCGTTCCGACGGCCGCTCCATCACCGATCTCCGTCCGCTCACGGCGGAAGCGGGCGTGCTTCCGGTTGTCCACGGCAGCGGGCTCTTCTCCCGCGGCGAAACTCAGGCGCTGGTCATCGCGACCCTCGGCAACGAAAAGGACGCGCAGGAATCCGACGACCTCACCAGCGATGCCGGTTCCGTAAAACAGCGTTTTTATCTGCACTACAACTTCCCGAACTTCAGCGTCGGCGAAGTGGGTCGCATCATGGGTCCCGGCCGTCGTGAAATCGGCCACGGCAATCTTGCCGAGCGCTCTGTATCCAAAGTAGTTCCGGCGGACTTCCCCTATGTTGTCCGCTGCGTTTCGGAAATTATGAGCTCGAACGGTTCGACCTCGATGGCTTCGGTCTGCGGCGCGTCACTCGCGTTGATGGACGCGGGCGTTCCGATCACCGCTCCGGTCGCGGGAATCAGCTGCGGACTTGTCACCGGCAAGAACGGCGAACGTTTGCTGCTCACCGACATCATCGGTGCGGAGGATCACTACGGCGACATGGACTTCAAGGTCTGCGGAACCCGTGACGGAATCACCGGCTTCCAGCTCGACCTCAAGCTCCCGGGCATTCCGATCGACCTTCTCTGCGAAGGTATGGAGCGCAACCGCATCGCCCGGATGAAAATCCTCGATGTGATGGAGAGCTGCATCGCCGCTCCGCGCGAAGACATCTCTCCGCGCGCCCCGCGTCTTGAAGTCGTCAAAATCAATCCGGAAAAGATCGGCGCCCTCATCGGCCCCGGCGGCAAAAACATCCGCGCGATCACGGAAGAAACCGGAACCTCGATCGACATCAGCGACGACGGCACCGTCAAGATCATGGCTCCCGACAAAGAGCACCTCGAAGCAGCCAAACTGCGCGTTTCGGGTTGCACGGCGGAACCGGAAATCGGCAAGATCTATCGTGGTAAGGTCGTCACCGTCCGTGACTTCGGCGCATTCGTCGAAATCATGCCGGGCGTGGAAGGCCTGTTGCACATCTCGGCGCTCGCCGATTACCGCGTCAACAAGGTGAACGACATCTGTAACGAAGGCGATTTCGTTTCGGTGAAGGTGCTCGACATCGACCCGTCGAACGGTAAGATCAGCCTGTCGCGCAAAGCCGCACTCAAGGAAATGGGCGAATAAAAACCCGTTTTTGAAAGTACGTCAAACGCCGCGAAGAAATTCGCGGCGTTTTTTTCACCGAAATAACAGGAGAAGAGCAATGAGACTGTTTCCCTTGATGACGATGGCGCTGATGGGTCTGAGCACGTTCTGTGCCGGAGCCTTCGACACACAGAACGTGCAATTGATCGGGACAACCGACCGCAACCCGGTGGAGTACTCGGTCAACGAGCCGATGACCTTCACCATTACGGCGGATCTCGCCGGACAGTCCGTACCGGAAGGTGATTACTTTATCAATTGGACCCGGCTCGGCGATGACGATAAAACCGAATCGGGACAAGGCAAGCTCTCCGATGGCCCGGTGACGTTTCAAACCTCGATCGACCGTCCCGGCTTTGTCCGTATCCTCGCGTCAATCTCCGCGCCGGACGGCAAGAAACTCCAGCGCACATTTTCCATCTGGGGGAACACACAAACCCGCGACATCACATTTGAAGGCGGCGCAGGGGCCAATGTCGCCGAGATTACACAAGCGGCTCCCGAACCGAAGGATTTTGACGCCTTCTGGTTGCGGCAGAAAGAACGCCTCGCCGCGGTTCCGCTCAACTATACGATGGATAAGATTCCGGGAAAAAACGGCATGGAAATTTATGCCGTCACAATCGACTGTGCCGGACCGCGCCCGGTGACCGGATATCTCTTTATCCCGGAAAATACCGAAGAGAAATCGCTCCCGGTTCGCGTTGCCTATCAAGGCTACGGCACCGGCAAGCAATGGCCGAACGGCGGAAGCCAAAGCGAGGTTCAGTTTCATGTGAACGCGCACGGATTTGAACTCGGTCAGCCGGACGATTATTACAAGCAATTCGCCGAATCGATCAAATCGAACGGTACGAGCTATGCGTTTGATAAAAAGCAAAACTCGAATCCGGAAGAGGCTTATTTCAATGGGATGGCGCTCCGCTTGATGCGTTCCCTGCAATTCGTCAAGCAACTTCCGCAGTGGGACGGCAAAACATTGATCGCAAGCGGCGGCAGCCAAGGCGGACTTCAGGCGATCTGGGCGGCTGCGCTTGATTCGGACGTCACCCGTTGCGAAAGCGGAATCACCTGGTGCAGCAATCTGGCGGGAAACGCGGTCGATAAGCGACTTAACGGCTGGTTCCCCGGTTGGGTGGAACCGCTGGGTTATTATGACGCGGTAAATCACGCAAAGCGGATCAAGTGCCAGACGGTGATCACCCGCGCCGGCCTGGGGGACTACACCTGCCCGCCCTCCGGCATCGCAGTTCTTTATAACAACCTCAAGGCGCCGAAGAAGATCATCTGGGTGCAGGGTTCCAACCACGGATACATCCCAACGAAGCCGGTCCAGTTTGTGCAGGAGCACAACTGATCAGCCTCCCCTTCGGGCAAACAGTGCGCTCTCCGGTTTTTCGGGGAGCGAACTGTTTCGATTCGAGCAATCGCCGGCAAGATCCTGCCGCCTAAAGCACACTGGTCAATTTACGGGCAAGCGGGCCATTTTTCCGCGCCAGGCGGCAACTGCCGATCCGATTCCCGGCAAGCAGGGTGGCATGAAGTTCGTCATGAATGAAAATGGAAACATGGATTTCGCCATCCACCCGAAACCACTGCACATCGATCTCATCACGTGAACTTGGAGGCCGAAACAAATCTTCCCGGACAAATTCCCTCGGGTTCAGCACCGGAACGGAATCCTCCCGCCACTCACGCCTCCGGGGAGCCGGAGCAACATTATAGAGCCACACTTCCGCCAGGATCAGATGATCCCGGCACAAATACGCGTATGCAGTTTCTCCATTGAAGTCCACACAAACCATATACGTCGGGTCATGTAAAAAGCAGTCTGCAAAAGCAAACTCCATAATCATAGATACTCCTCCGATGATAATCCCATGCTCCTGCTCTCAGTGATTACATAATCATAAGATAGTTTATAATTATATAAAATTCAACCAAAAACCAATAATAACGCATAATTAATTCAATCAAAAGAACTCATTAATTAATAATTGAGCACAGACGGACGACTCGAAATCGTTCGATTCGGAGAATTGTTCCGCCAGATTTGCAAACCGGGGAATGCAGTATTATTCAAACCATGAAACCGGTTGCAGCAGAATGTCCGGTTGCTTTTATTCCGGCAAATTGCCGCTTCAAAATCATAACGAAACGGGATTCTGATCATGGCAGATGGGAAGAAAATCAAGAGTGACACTCCGGCGCATATTTCCGGAGGCATTGTGCTGGTCATCCTGATCGGCATGGTCGGTCTGGTCGCGTGGAACGGATTCCGCCGACCGGCTTCCACGATGAAGTACGCGATAGCGGCGGCCATCGGTGGAGCATTTGGCGCGCGCTAACCGGGAGCTTAGCCCCGGCGGGAAAACTCACAGCCGCAAAAATCCTGCAAATAGAAGCCATGCTCGCGGGAAAGCTCGCGACTCCGTCTGAAACCGTCCTGTTTCTTGAAATCCCACGGCTCAAAATGCCCCCATTCCGCGCCAACGCCAAAGATGACACGACTGGATTTATGCGGACTGACTGTAAGCGTCGTGGCGAAATTCGCACTGAGCGCAGCGGCATGTAACGCCGTTCGCTGAAGCGAACGGCGGAAGCAGAACGAACAGCGCCCTCCCCTCTCCGGCTCGTTTTCATATCCCGCAATCGTCGCAAGCCATGCGGCGTGATCGTAACGGTCGATTTCGAGCGAAAGATCAAAGATTCCGGCAAGTTGCCGAACCGATTCGAGCCGACACTCAAATTCCTCCTCCGTTGCGAGGTTGGAATTCGAGTAATAGAGCCGGACCTCCCGTCCGGTCGCCAGCAGCCGCTCCACGCACCCGGAAGCGCATGGGGCACAGCAGACGTGTAAGAGTAGCAGAGGGTCGCGCATAAGCCGTCTAGTCCAGATAAGGGCGAACCACATCCGCCATAACCCGGTATGCGGAGAACGTCAGGTGAGTTCCATCCGGGCAGGCGTATTCAGCTTTGAGTTGACCGTCATCGTCCTTCAGCCGGGCATGGTAATCGAGAAATCCATCGATGTTCGTGTCGCTCCAGGCCTTCAATTCGGCGTTGACCTCCACGATCTTGTCCTGATATTGGAACCGATCCCAGGCGTCCGGGCTGCGAAGCGGCAGAATACTGCTCAGGTAAACCTTGCTGCCGCGCTCCCGAATCAACGAGGCAACGGCGCAGACACGTTCCAGAATCCATGTTTTCTTCTGTTCGATTCCATTGATTCCGATCAACATGAACACTTTTTCCGGCGCGTAGGCAAAGACGTCGTTATCCAATCTCAGATAGAGGCCGTTGATATTGTCGCCGCCGATCCCGCGATTCAGAAGCGGAACATTCGGGAAAAACTCATTCAGCGGCCATGCTTCTGTGATGGAGTCTCCATAGAATAAATTTCGCACATGCCCGATCCCCGCCGCAAGCGCCCGATAATCGAGAATCGCCTGCCAGCGGTCACGAGTATCATAAAAGGCTTGAATCTCTTCCCTCGCCTTCCGGTCGAACAACGTATCGTAATTGACATCCATATCCGGCTCCTTTTCGATGAAACATGACTGCAGTTGTATATTTTACCTCCGTTCCGATTGTTTTTCAATTGAAAAAGAGTGCTTTCACAGCTATTTTATATCATGTTGAATTTTATCATCCGCAGAGCGCTTTACTCTATTTTAATTCTGCTGGGTGTGGTGCTCCTGACCTTCGCGCTTTTCAACGTCGCGGCAGGGGACCCCGCCGCAGCGGTACTGGGGAAAAACGCCCGTCCCGACGAAGTGGAATCGCTTCGCCGTGAACTTGGCGCCGACTTGCCGCTCCTCTACGGCAAATGGTGCAAAACCGAAGCCTACCCCACGTTTTCACGGGGGGAAACGCTTCCGCCTGGAATTGAACAAAAGGAGCGAGAGCTGCATATTCACCGGCAGTTCTCCACCGGTGAGCCACTCACCATGCGCGTGGTTCGCAACGGGAAGACAATCGAAACCGCTCTCTCCGGCGAAACGGTAGTCGCGCTGGACGCGACCGGAGTGGAACGGGTCGAATTCTTCCGGGAACAGAACTCGCCATGGAATTCCCAGTTTTTGCGGGCGGCGAAAGAAATATTGAATATTCAGCCGGAATTCCCATATGTAAAAGTGCTTGATTTCGGCAAGACGATCACCACGCGAGAACCGATTTCAACGATTTTGCTGCGCGGCGTCTGGCCGTCGCTCTGCCTGATGCTTCCGATTTTCCTCGGAGAACTGGTGATCGGGCTCGGTCTGGCTCTGGTGGCTGTGGCTTTCAAAGACACGCTGATTGACCGGGCACTGGTGGTGCTGTCAGTGGCGGGGATGAGCGTATCATATCTGGTGGTCATCATCTTCGCGCAATGGTTTCTCGGCTACTATTACGACTGGTTCCCGGTCTGGGGGTTCGAGGGGATCGGGTATCTGGTGCTGCCGGTGCTGGTCGGAGTGCTCTGCGGAATCGGTGGAAATGTGCGCTTCTACCGAACCGTATTCGTCAACGAACTCCGGCGTGAGTACCTGCGGACGGCGGCAGCCAAAGGATTATCGCCGATTCGAGTTTACGGCAAGCACCTGCTGCGCAATGCGGCGCTTCAAATCATCACCCGCGCCAGTGCCGCATTGCCGTTTCTGTTCACCGGGAGCTTGCTATTGGAATCGTTTTTCGGGATCCCCGGTCTCGGATTCGCCGGAGTGGATGCACTGTACAACTCGGATCTTCAACTCCTGAAAGCACTTGTCGTAACCAGCGCATTGCTGTTTATCGTCATGAATCTGCTGGCCGACCTCGCATACGCTTGGGCCGACCCGCGCATACGATTGGAATAACACCTCAAAAATAACAAGAAATCAACACTTCGCCGCATTGATTTTTGCGGAAGTTGCCTTATAGTTACTGAAACGGAAAGATGCAGTTATCAAATGAATTCAGAATACAATTCCGGCGCGCCGTCCAGGCCCGAGCTGTTGGCGCCGGCGGGAAGTCCCGCCTGCGCCCTTGCCGCATTTGAAGCCGGCGCCGACGCCATTTACGCCGGATTATCCAAATTCAACGCCCGGGAGCGCGGAGAGAACTTCACGCCGGAGCGCATGTCGCAGATCATCGAATATGCCCATCGGCTCAATCGGAAGGTCTACATCACGCTCAATACGCTGGTGAAAGAGTCCGAACTCGCCGAAGTGGCCGAAACCCTCGCCGCACTGGAAGAGATGGCGCCCGACGCGCTGCTGGTGCAAGATCTGGGAATCATCCGGATGGCACGGGAATATTTCCCGAAACTCACACTTCACGCCTCGACTCAGATGGGCTTCCATAACTCGGCTGGTCTTGAAACCGCCGAAAAACTTGGCGTCAGCCGGGTGGTGCTGGAGCGCCAGATGACGATCGAGGAGATCGCCACCGTGCGCCAGAAAACCAAGCTGGAGCTGGAAGTCTTTGTGCATGGCGCACTGTGCGCCTCACTTTCCGGAGCCTGCCTGTTCTCTTCCTATCTCGGGGGATACAGCGGGAACCGGGGCAAGTGCAAACAACCGTGCCGGCGACGTTATTTCGGCAAGGGCGGCAACGGATTTTTCTTTTCTCCACAGGATCTCTGTACCATCGAGCTACTGCCGCAACTGCGGGCGCTCGGTGTGAATTCGCTGAAAATCGAAGGCCGCCTCAAGCAGCCGGACTATGTGAAGCAGACAGTCGGAGCCTACCGGATGTTGCTTGACGCACCGCTGGAAGAGTCGCGTAAACTGGTCGGTGAGGCACGCAACATGCTCTCCAAGGGGTGCGGACGCAAATGGTCGCTCGGCTTCTATACAAAGGAATCCTCCGACACGTTGATTTCGCACGATTCACTCGGCGCGGCCGGACAGCTTTGCGGAACGGTAAGCGACCTGCGGGAAAACGGATTCGGATTCACGGCCACCAAACGGCTTTTTCTGGGCGACCGGCTTCGGGTTCAACCGCAATCGGGCGACGAAGGCCCGGCGCTGACGATCACGAAAATGTTCGTTGACAACCTTCCCTCCCGCAAAGCGTTGCCGGGGCAACTGGTGACGATTCCCTGCGACAAGCCGATTTCCCCCAATGGGTTGGTGTTCAAAATCGGAGAGAGTTTCTCGGACTACACCAAAGAATTGGATTCCTTGCCGCCGCTGCGCGAAAAATTGAATCTCAATGTGCGGCTGTCGGCCTCAAAAATCGAAATTGACGCAAGCAACACCCCCTTCCCACACTGGGAAAAGGCGTTGAACCTGAGACCCGCCGACTCACGCCCGGTGACGGCGGAAGCACTGGCGAAGGAATTCGCCGCCGCTGATTCCGACAAATTCGCACTCGGTGCGTTCCAATGTAAAATCGAAGGAAATTACTTCCTGCCCGCCAGTGAATTAAAAGCATTGCGCCGGGAATTCTGGGACGCGGTGAAATCGGCGCTGGTTTCCGGCTCGACATTCCGTGAATCCGCGGTAGGGTTGGAGAAATTCCGACGCGCATGGCTTGAACTCAAGCCCGCCTACGCCCTCCCGGAACACCTGACTGAAACGGTCGCAATGAAGCCGAACGGCGCCGAACCGGGCAACCGCAAGGCGATCCGCGCATGCGGTGTGTTCGACTTCAACAAATTGACGAACGAGGCGATCCTGCCGGAATTCTGCCCGGAAGACAAGCTCGATTCGGTACGGCGCGCCATCCGGGGCGCCGTGGAAGCGGGCATCCGTCGGTTCCGCGTCACATCCCTCTACGGCCTCGCGCTGCTGGACGATTACAAGGAGCTGGAAATCATTGCCTCCGCGCCGCTTCCGGTCTGTAATTCGATTGCCGCGCTGGAACTCTCCCGCTTCGGCGTCACTCGCGTAACCGCCCATCTGGAATTGGAGAAAGAGGCCATCGAAGCCTTCCGCGACAAGTCGATCCTGCCGCTGGAGCTTTACCGCTACGGCCGCCCGGTGTTGCTGATTACCCGTGCGCGAATATCGACGGAAGGGGATCTGCGCGACGCCCGCGGCAACACATTCGTCGTCCGTTTCGACAAACGCAGCGGCCTTACCCGCGTGTACCCGCAAAAGATTCACTCGGTACCGCGCCTTGCCGGAGTCTACGACTATTACGATTTACAGAACGCTCACTGGAACAGTCAGGACACCAATACCTTCAACTTTGAAGGCAATTGGTACTGACCGCCGTACTTAAGGAAGAGAGAAGCATGTCGATACCGATTGAAAAACTCGCCGTCGTTGAGTCTGAGCTGAACCGGATCATCCGGGGAAAATCCGATGTCATCCGCCATTTGCTGACCGCATTTGTCGCCAACGGCAACGTTCTGCTCGACGACGTGCCGGGCGTCGGAAAAACCACACTGGCGAAAGCGCTGGCAAAACTGGTTGACGCGAAATTCAGCCGCATCCAGTTCACGCCGGACCTGTTGCCGGCCGACATCACCGGAACCTCAATTTACAATCCGAGCACGGGACAGTTCCAATTCCGCCCCGGCCCGGTATTTACCAATATTCTGCTGGCGGATGAAATCAACCGTGCGTCGCCACGAACCCAGTCCGCACTTCTGGAGTGCATGTGCGAGCATCAGGTTTCCCCAGATGGACAAAGCCGGATCTTGGAGGCGCCGTTCATGGTGATCGCCACCCAGAACCCGATTGAATATCAGGGAACTTATCCGCTGCCGGAAGCGCAGCTTGACCGTTTCGCCATGCGCCTTTCACTCGGTTATCCCGACGAAGAAGCCGAACGCGAAATGCTCTACGACCGCCGCCACATCGACCCGCTGGAATCGCTCAAGCCGGAAATCAGCTGCACGGAAGTGCTGGAACTTCAGGCGCAGATGAAGCAGGTGGGGATGGAGCCGTCGGTTTCCGCTTACTTGCTCTCCATCGTTCAATCCACCCGGCGCGACGCCCGGTTGACGCTTGGCGCGAGCCCGCGCGCGGCGATCCGGCTCGCCGACTGTTCCCGTGCACTGGCTCTGCTCAGCGGACGGGACTTCGTGTTGCCGGACGATGTGAAAGAGCTTGCCCCATTGGTGCTTTCGCACCGCTTGGTCGTGGATGCGAAAACCCGTTACGCGGGTGTTTCCGCACACGAGATTATCTCAGAAATCATGGATGCCATCAAGGTTCCGCTTTAGAATACGGCGGAATTTTTGTTGATTAGAACAGGAGAACTAAAAGCCCATGAGTAAACGAAACTTTGAGGTGCGAATTGCACCGGACGAGTGCAAAGGGTGCGAGCGGTGTGTCATCGCCTGCCCCCGGAATGTGCTCAAAATGGGAACCCAATTGAATATACTCGGTGTTCCTTTTGTCATTCAGACCGGCAATCCCTGCATCGGCTGCGGCGGCTGCTTCCTGACCTGCCCCGAACCCGGCGCGCTCACCATTGTCGAGATTGTAAAAGAAAGCGAGTGAAGTCCATGGAATATACGAATCGAGTTCTGCTCAAGGGCAACGAAGCCGTCATTTACGGCGCGTTGCTGGCGGGCTGTGAATGCTTCTTCGGCTATCCGATCACTCCGGCCAGCGAAATCGCCCACACGGCGGCACGCTGTTTTCCGAAGCTCGGGAGGACGTTCCTTCAGGCGGAGTGTGAAATCGCCGCCATCAATATGGTCATGGGAGCCGCGGCCAACGGCCGACGCACAATGACCGCCAGCTCGGGGCTGGGCATCAGCCTCAAGCAGGAAGGCGTCAGTTATATTGCCGGCAGCGAATTGCCGGCGATCATCGTCGATATTACGCGCGGCGGCCCCGGGCTGGGGAACATCGGCCCGGAGCAATCCGACTACAATCAGGTGGTAAAGGGCGGCGGGCACGGAAGTTACCGCTGTATCGTACTGGCTCCTGCCTCAGTGCAGGAAATGTGCGACTTTCCCTGCTTGGCGTTTGAACTGGCGGAGAAATACCGCATCGTCGTCTATCTGCTGACCGACGGCGTCATCGGGCAAACGATGGAAACGGTGACCTTGCCGGAGCCGCGCGAAGGCCGCGCGGAGGTTCCGGAGTGGGCGCTGGACCCCTCTCGTCCACGTAACAACATGATCAGCTCGATCTATCTGGAACACGATGAGTTGGAAGCTCTTAACCATAAACTTCAGGCAAAGTACGCCGAAATCCGCAAAGTGGAGCAGCGTAGCGAAGAATATATGACCGAAGATGCCGACGTCGTGCTGGTCGGTTACGGAATTTCCGGCCGCATCAGCCGCTCTGCAATCGACGAGTTGCGCGCCCTGGGAATCAAGGCGGGGCTTCTCCGCCCGATCACACTCTGGCCGTTCCCGGTGAATGCGCTTCGGCGGTTGATGCCGCAGGTCAAGCACTTCATCGCGGTGGAAATGAGCGACGGGCAAATGATCGATGATGTGAAACTGGCGATCGATTGCAGCCGTCCGGTTCACCTGATCAACCGCATGGGAGGCAACATCGCGACCATCGATGAAATCGTGGAACGCACCATGATTGCCATCGGGGAGAAGGAGACAGGAAAATGAGTGAAAAAATTCTATATGGCCGCTCCGGCGGATTTTTCCCGACGTTCGAGCGTCGTCCCGGCCCGATCAAAAGCAATATGCACTACTGCCCCGGTTGCGGTCACGGCATTTTGCACAAATTGATTGCCGAGGCGATCGACGACTTCAAAATCAAAGACAAAACGATCCTCATCGCACCGGTCGGATGCTCGGTATTCACCTACTATTATTTTGACTGTTTCGGGATCTCGTCGCCGCATGGGCGCGCCCCCGCGGTCGGCACCGGGCTGGCGCGCGCCAATCCGGAAAATATCGTCATCTCCTATCAGGGCGACGGCGACCTCGCCTCAATCGGCTTCAACCAGATTCTTCAGGCGGCCAATCGCGGCGAGAACATGACGGTCTTCTTTGTGAACAACGCGATCTACGGAATGACCGGCGGCCAGATGGCTCCGACGACACTGCCGGGACAAAAGACCCAGACCACCCCGCTCGGACGCAGCGTCACCAGCGAAGGTTACCCGCTGAAAGTCTCCGAAACCGTCGCTGCATTGGATGCTCCGGTTTATGTCGAGCGCGTTTCGCTCTCGACGGTTCAAGCGATCCGCAAGGCGCGGCTGGCGATCCGCAAGGCGTTGACCAACAGCATCGAGCGCAAAGGGTTCAGCATGGTGGAGTGCCTCTCCGGTTGTCCGGTCAACCTCAAGATGGGCGCACGGGAAATGAACGAATTTCTCGACAACCAGATGAGCCGCTACTTTCCGCTTGGCGTATACAAGGACAATGCGGAAAACCGCGATCCGATTTCACGCCCGACAGGAATCTATGATCCCAAAATGGTGCGCGAACTGCTATACCCGGTGCGTGTGGCGGACGGCGTCAGCGAATCGTTCCGCAACCCGTCGCGCATCTTCCGCGCCGAACGGCGAATCAAACTCTGCGGCTCCGGCGGTCAGGGCGTATTGAGCCTCGGCTACATGTTGGCGACAATGGGAAAATTGCGTAACTTCAACGTTTCGTGGCTCCCGAGCTACGGCCCGGAGATGCGCGGCGGAACCGCCAACTGCTCGGTCGTGTTGAACCGCGACCCCATCGGTTCCCCGGTGGTGGACAAAGAGTGCAACCTTCTGGTCGCATTGAACCAGCCGGCGCTGGAAAAATATCTGCCGACGCTGAAGCAGAACGGCGTTCTGCTCTACGACGAATCGAACGGACACTGCCCAGACGAAGTGCTTGACCGGGTGATCTATACCCTCCCGGCCTCGGATCTCGCCAAGCAGCTCGGCGATTTGAAGTACGCGAACTCCGTCATGCTTGGCGCCGTCGCGGTCATGATGTGCGATCTCTACCTCGAAGGTGCGGACAAATCCGACTTCGATCGCGTGTTCGAGGAGGCGATCATGGATTGCTTCCACGAAAAAGAGCATGTGGTAAAGAACAACATCAAAGCCTTTTATATCGGAAAAGCCAACGCCAGAAGAATTCGTAACTGAGTCAGCAACCGAAACTTATCCCGGCCTGTAGTCGGAGCTTCAGACCGGGATAAAGGAAAAGGAACTCATTCATGTTTATTGTGAAATTGCTCGTGCCGTTTCTCATCTTCTCGGCATCCGGTTTCACAGTATTTTTCCTCGGGTCCAAACTGGCGGAGCAAGAACTCACCGCCAGAGATGCACTGAATGCCGCATTGATCATGGGCGCCATCATGGGGCTATCTTCATCTCTTGGCATTTTCGGATTGGGCATCACGCTCATGGTCACTGTAGGGCTGCTGGCAACGCATTACGAAATGGGAGTTTTTACATCAATTCTTCTAACGCTTTGCGCATGCTTTTTGCCATGGCTGGTACTTTACGTAATCATCGCCATACGCATACTCAACCCGGCGTTAGCTTGATTCCTCCGTCGGCAATTGCCGACGGATTGAAATAATTGCAGCGTGCTTTTCCGGAAACAACGAAACAACAAAGGAATCAACCTATGTTCTTCGGGCTATTGCTTCTGATTCTTTTTCTCTCCTTTGCCGTTTCTGCGTGGTGTGTACTTTATTTCGCTCACCGCTTGTTCGCTTCCCTGCCGGAAATCGATCTCTTCGGCACCATTATTCTCGCGGTCATCATGGCTCTAATAGCGACAATCGGGATTTTCATCGGAGTCATCGGACTCTTGTGTACCTTGTTTCTGAGCACCGGGCTTCTGGTGAAGCTGTACGACTACAAGTTTTCCGACGGGCTCCTGCTTACAGTGGTTGCACTGTTTATCCCTGGCCTGTTATCACAACTTTCGACTTTGTGATTGCGCTTTCAGCATCTCTTCTATTGGAGTATTTCGCATGGAAATCGGATGGTTGTTCATCACCGCATTCGCACTCTATTTTTTGTGTGGACTCGGCGCCTTTTTTCTCGGTTGGCGATTTGCAGAGGAGCCACTGGAACTGAAGGAGGCCGCAATCTGTGCGCTGACATTCGCGGGGTTGGCGATTCTGTTTGCCACAATCCAGCGTTACCTGCCTCATTGGCCTGATTATTCGCGGTTTGCGGGATTTCGCATATCGCCGCCTGTTTTCACGCTCTTAATCATGACCTGGGTATTGGTTCGGCGATTTGAGCGTGGAATTTTCAGCAGCATCGTGGTGACGCTCTGCGCCTACTTGCCGGTGACATTGCTCATTTTGAGGTGGTGGATCAAGCCCGACTGATTTCCCGCTCCATGCCGGAACGGGTTCCGGTGAACGCAACAGGAACAGCTTGCAGAAATACGTCGAAGTCCGCCCAAGTACAGAGGAAAGAGATACGCGAACGAATTTCACTTTGAAAGCCACGACCGCGGAAATAATCATGCAGGATCTTCCGGGCAATCCGCATCGCGGAGTCCTCCCCGTAAAGTTCCACCATTTCCCTGATATGCTCCCGCATGATGGAGAGCCATTCATCCAAGCTCGGAGGAAGATAGCTTTCTCTTTCCGTCAATTCACGGAACAGCCATGGGTTCCCCATCGCACCGCGCGCCAGCATCACTGCGCCGCAGCCGCTTTCGCGTCGGATTTCATCATATTTCTCCGGTCCGGTGACACCGCCATTGGCAATGATCTGCACCTGCGGCAACGCCTCACGCACCTGCCGGATGATATCGTAATTAACCGGCCCGGCGTAAAACGCCTCTTTGATCCGTCCGTGAATCGTGATCGCCCTGGCTCCCAGCTCCGCCAGTCCTTTCGCCAGCGTCAATGTCGGCGCTGGATCAAGCGCATCCACGATCCGTATCTTCGCCGTGATCCGGTGGCGGGAGCGCTCACCAAACAATGCGTAACAGGCAAGCGCCTGTTCCAAACGCCGACCCAGTTCGGCGCCGGCGCCCTTTTTCGCCACCTTCGGAACCGGACAGCCGAGATTGAAGTCGAGAACGTCGAAATCGTATTCGTTCAACACATCGAGCGCAACTTTCAGATGCTCCTGATTCGCGCCGACCAATTGCACGCCGAGGAAGGATTCGTCCTCACCGCGCAGCAGCATCGCTTCGGTGCGTTTGCGGGCATAGGCCAGAGCGGCGGCATCGATCATTTCCGTGAAGGCATAGATGCAGCCGCATTTGCGGGCGGCTCGGCGATACGGTAAATCGGTATACCCCGACAGCGGCGCAAGCAGCAGCGCATGGTCGGGATATGGAAATTCATTGCGTTTTTTTCCTGTTTCCGTCATCCATAAAAGGTATCACAGAAACCGGAAATTTCCATATCCCTCCCAAAAGAATGCGGAAAAAAGAGAGTGATCTCTTCAGCAGACTTTTTTCACATAAGCGCGCAGACGCGAAAACAGGTCATGGAACAACGCACCGCGATCGATTTTGCGCGCGATCAACATTCGCGCGGCAGTTTCCGGGAAACTCCAGGAACTGTCATTCTCCAGCTTTTCACGCGCAATGATCTCCCATTTCGTCGCCTGTGGATTGGTCAGGTACGACACGGCGGAAATATCCCAGATCACCTTGTCGTCATTTTCATGACCTTTCATATAGTCGCGGAAGATCTCAAAGAGATACTCACCCGGTTTGCCACAGTCGGCCAGTTCTGTGCCGAGCCACGCCACCTTGGCGGTAAGCGCGCTCGAAACATGGCAACAGGGGATGCGGACGAACGGAGCCGCCGAGTCGATTACCGTCTGCGATGCCGGAATGTCCTGATAAAGATTGAACTCTTTGTTATGCTCGTGCGCATGATCGTGTCCGCCGAGCCAGACAATCACAATGTCATTCGCAATATCCGGTGAAATCAACAGCGCCGAAGCCACATTGGTAATCGCGCCGATGGCCATTACAAACAGTTTTTCACCACGCGCCCGCGCTCGTTTCGCCTCAAGAATGATAAAATCCGTCGCCTCGGAACGAACCGGGGTGACACGATCGGGCAGAAATGAAGTAGAACCGCGCAGCACCGGAAGCCGACCGTGGAACCCCATCAGATCGATAATCCGGTGGATCTCCTGATAGCTCTTCTCCATCCCGTCCGCCGGTGACGTCGAACGGTTATTCAAAAACGGGGCCGCCGTCACGCCGCGCAAATCGATGCACTCCGGTGTCAGCAGTGCGTAAATAAGCGCGAACTGGTCATCGATTTCATTGTAGGTGTCGGTATCCAGAATCGCCGGGACCGGATAGGCGGATGCGGGAATCATGTAGCTTTGCGCGTCGAAATTCATGCGAACCTCCTGATGGTTTTGTGTTCTGCCATATAGTATAGCGCATTTTTATCCCGCGCCAAGTGCGAGGGATGGCACACTTCCACCAAATAATAGCACAAAACAACTTTTCAGCAGGAACCCATCCGGATCACCCGATCGGCGGCGTCCAGCGTGGAAGTGCGGTGCGAAATGAAGAGGACGGTCTTGCCGCGCAGCTCACGCCGGATCAATGCGACGACCCGCCGCTCGGCATCGATATCAAGATTGGCCGTGGCTTCGTCGAAAATATAGAGATCCGCCTTACGGAGCAATTCGCGCGCCATCGCGAAACAAAGCAATTCGCCGCCGGAAAAATTGCCGCTGTTCTCATATAGGTCGGTATCCAACCCGCTCGGAAGCGTCCGAATCAGATCGCCGACGCCGACGTTGTTCAACACTTCCAGCAGTTCGGAATCCGGCAACACCATTCCCGGCGGCTGTAGATTGTCACGCAATGAACCATGCAACATCTCGGTTCGCTGGTCGAGGTAACCGATCCGGCGACGCAGGGCGCCAAGCTCATAATCGCTCAACGGAACGCCATCGAGCAGAATTTGCCCGGAATCGGGGCGATTCAGCCGCAACAACAACGAAGCGATCGTACTTTTGCCGCTGCCGTTATCGCCGGCCAGTCCCAGAAATTCTCCGGCATTGATTCGCAGATCGAAGTGATTTAAAATCCGTTCCGCGCCGGGATAGGCGAAATCGACCGACCGGAATTCGATTTCTCCGCGCAGCCGCCCGGGGATCACACCGCTCCCCTTCCCTTCCTCCGGCTCCATGACCAGAAGTTCATTCAACCGGTTCGCCGCGGCAATCGCAAGCAGCGCACGGATAAACAGCATACAGCCACTCCGTGCCGGATGAAACACCAGAAGCAGATAACCGGTAAATGCCCAGAGATCCCCCAACGTCCACTCGTCGGCAAAAATCAGATGAATCCCCAGAATCACCGTAATCCCGACACACAAGGAGGGAACCAGCTGCAACGCCCCCTGAAGCAGGTTTTCCCGCCGAAGCAGTCGGCGGCGCAAGAAAGCGTTCTCCTCGATCCCGCTCTGAACCCGCTTTGTCATCTCTTCTTCCCGGCTTCCGGCTTTGAGCAGCGTGGCGCGATCAAGCGCATTTTGCAACAATCTCCGGTTCCCGACCGCCTGTTCGCTCAGTTCCAAGTTCAGCCGATACTGTCGGCGACTGACGCGCCAAGTCACAACAACAAACAAAACCAATACCGGGACAACCCCCAGGCCGAGGCGCCAATCGAGCAGGCAACAGAAAAACACTGCGCCCAGCGTCTTCAGCACCGCCGTTCCCAACGCAAAGAAACCGGAGGAGCAAAATTGGTTAACCACATTGACATCATTAAAAAAACGAATGCCGTAATAACCGGAACCGCCCGCATGCAACACACCGACAGGCAGATTCAGCAGATGGGAGAAAAAGCGGGTTTTCAACTGCACATCCAGCCGAAGGTTCATCAGAGAACCGAGATAGGCCAGAAGTTGTTCCCCCAGCTTGAGACTCATCAGAGCCATTGCAGCGATTCCGCCCCAGAAAATCACCGGGGAAAGTTCCCGGTGGTTGATCGCATCAATGAATTGCTTTTGCAGAAAAGGGGAAACCGTCGACGCCAGCCAGATCAACAACGAAACCGATGCGATCGCAACGGCAAATTTCCACTGTCCTCGAAAAATTCGCCCGAAAAGCGGTAGAGCAGTCTTGAGCGGTACGGCAGACATACGTTATCCCTTTCTTCGTTCGGGCGCAAAAAAAAGTTTCAACGCGGGATGGCGGAAGCGAAGCATTTTGCCGTCATCCACGGCGATCCGGATTCCCAGCCAGCTGAAATGGACACTCTTGCCGAACACCGTCTGCTTCAGGGAGCGGATCCGCAACCGGCGCGGAACCATATACTCCAGAAACCGTCCGTTGTGCAATATGGTTCGACGCAGGCGATTGCGGTAAAACTGCGTCATTCCGGCGCGACCGTTCCGAACGCTGCACAGCAAATCGCGGCGGCGAAACCCGGTAACCAGGCGATACTCGGGCAATTTTCCCGGTCCCTTGCGATCCGGCGTCGGGTTATTGTCCCCCATCGTGACGGGGTCGCCCGAATCGGAAAAACGGATCACCCGATGAACAATCAACTTTCCGGACTCGGCTGAAAAAACAATGACGTCGCCAATACGCAATTCATTGTACGGCAAAGAGCGGCAGAGTAATTCATCGCCGGGACGAAAGACGCCGGACATGCTCTCGCCGCTATAAAAAAGATATGGTTTTCCCGCATTCACATCCATTGACCGATGCAGCCCTCCCTGCCGGCGCCGGATTCCACGCCTGTTACCACGCGGCTCGATCCCGGAACCATCCCGGATACATGCCTGAACCAACGGAGTAATATATAAGTGTTCCGTCGAAAAGCAAGATTTCATCGCGGAGAAATCAAGGTAAAACGAAAAACCACCTGCACAGAACACGGATTTGCCGGGAAAATCGGCACGCGGGGGGTTGCAATCAGACAGAGAAGCGGCTATATTAAACCGTTAAGACACTACACTAAACGCGTCCGAATACTCGGACCGAATCAGGAGATGACAGAAATGAAAGAAATGGAGATCCTCCATGACGGAGACGCTGACCTCAGCGTGCTCAACGGCAAAACGATCGCTGTGGTCGGATACGGCGCGCAGGGACGCGCTCAGGCGCTCTGCATGCGCGACTCGGGTCTTTCCGTCGTAATCGGAATCCGTCCCGGCAAGTCCAAGGACGCCGCCGAAGAAGACGGTTTCGAGACGCTTTCCGTTGCCGACGCCGCCAAGCGCGCGGACATCATCCACATCCTGCTGCCGGATGAGATGCACGGCCCGGTCTACGACAAGGAAATCGCTCCGTACATGACCGCCGGCAAAACGCTCTCTTTCTCGCACGGCTTCTCTATCGTCTTCAACGAAATCAAGCCGCCGAAAGACGTCGACGTCATCATGGTCGCCCCGAAAAGCCCCGGAACCGAAGAGCGCAAGCGCTTCGTCGAAGGCTTCGGCGTGCCGGGTCTTGTCGCCATCTACCAGGATGCAAGCGGCAAAGCGCGCGACAACGGTCTTGCAATGGCCAAGGCAGAGGGTCTGACCCGTGCCGGCGTTCTCGAATGTACCTTTGAACAGGAAACCTACGAAGACCTCTTCGGCGAACAGAACGTTCTCTGCGGCGGTATCGTCGACCTGATGAAGTATGGCTTTGAAACGCTGATTGAAGCGGGATATCCGCCGGAAATGGCCTACTTCGAGTGCATCCACGAAGCGAAGCTGATCGTCGACCTGATCTACGAAGGCGGCATCCAGACGATGAACGCGGTCATCTCGAACACCGCCGAGTGGGGCGAGTACGACAACGGCCCCTGGATCATCGATCCCTCCGTCAAGGTGCGCATGAAGGAATCGTTGCGTCGCATCGAATCCGGCGAATTTGCCGCCAAATGGATCAAGGAAGCCCGCAACGGCGCCCCGGTTCTCAAGGCGAAACGCGAGGCACTCGGTGCCCACCCGGCGGAAATCGTCGGCAAGCGCATCCGCAGTCTCTTCCAGAAGAAGAACTGACATCCTCGCTTGAGATGAGTCAGAAACGGAACAGCCGGGTCGCAAGAGACGGTTGTTCCGTTTTTTATCCCATTTTCGCCTTCAGGAAGGCAAAGCGGTATTCATAGTATTAAGTCATTGTTTTTCTGTTTTTATCCATTCTATTTTTCTCCGAATGCGATATAATAATGGAAGAGACGGAATCCTGGTAAAAACGGAACAAGATTTGGGAGGAAGAATCGATGGCTCAGGTGTCTAAACTGGTGTGGCGTCCCGCCGATGTGCCGGAAGAGTTGCATGTGCTGCTGGAAACGTTGGAAGAAGAGTATCCGGTTTCCGCGCTCGGCCGGGGGCTGAAGCTGAAAGCGAAACGGGTCACCGCAGAAGGTACCATCTCCCGCGTCAAGCGCTCGCCGGGAGAGGTTTTGATCGAGTATAACACAATCGCCGGAGCCGCTCGCGGAATCGGTGCGGCATTGGCCAAGATCGAATGCGACGAGAGCACGCCGTTCAAATCCCTCGGCATCATGCTTGACGTATCGCGCAACATGGTCATGCGGGTGGAGCACCTGAAGATGTGGTTCCGCCGCCTCGCCCTCTCCGGCTGCAATCTGGTGATGCTTTATACGGAAGATACTTACGAGCTCCCTGACGAACCGTTCTTCGGCTTCCTCCGCGGCGCTTATACCCTGGAAGAAATTCAGGAGCTGGACTGGTACGCCGCACGCCTCGGCATCGAACTGCGCGGCTGCATCCAGACGCTCGGTCATCTGGAACAAATTTTGAAATGGGGCGCGTTTGCCAGCGTCAAGGATACCAATAGCGTCGTTTTGGTCGACGAGCCGAAGACTTACGAGCTGATCGAGCAGATGATCGCCTTCTGGAGCGAAGCGCTCAGCAGCCGCCGTCTGCACATCGGCATGGACGAAACCCACGACCTCGGACGCGGGCGCTTCCTCGATAAGTTCGGTTACGAAAGCGGGTTTGAGCTCTTCAACCGCCACCTCGGAAAAGTCAACGACATCTGCCAAAAAGCGGGGTTGGCTCCGATGATCTGGTCGGACATGTACTTCCGCCTCAGCAATCCAGAGCAGTACTACTACGACCTGGAAAACCCGATTCCCGAATCGGTGCAGAAAAAGATTCCGAAAAACGTCCAACTCGTCTACTGGGATTACTATCATCAGGACGCTGCGATGTACGAGGCGATGATCAAGCGTCATCGCGACATCGGTTTCGAGCCGGTCATGGGTTCCGGCATCTGGACATGGACACGCCTCTGGTACGATCACGATAAAACCACCAAAACCGTGATTCCCTGCATCGAAGCCTGCCGGAAACAGAAAGTTTCGGAGCTGTTTTTCACCATGTGGGGCGATAACGGCGCATATTGCAACTACGACTCCGCACTGGCGGGGATTCTCTTCAGTGCGGATCTCGCGTTCGGTGTTCCGGCTGACGATTCGGAAAAGCGCACCTCCAAGCGCTTCGCCGCCGTTTGCCAAAGCAGTTATGAAGCTCATCTGATTGCCGCACGCATCGACGCACAGGATGAATTCGGCTGCGCCGCAGGCATCATGATCTGGGATGACCCGCTGCTCGGCATTCTTTTCGACGACTGCCGCCGCAGAAATCCGGAATTCGACCTGATCCTTTGCGACCGCTACGACGAGATGCTCCGCAAGCTCCTGCCCTACCAGGAGGAACGATTCGCCGGAGATTTCGAGCACATCATCAATGCGCTTCAACTCCTGTTGATGAAGCTGGAGCTTCGCGGCGCGCTCGAAGCAGCCTACGATCTCGACGACCGGATCGCATTGCGTCAGATCGCGGTGTCGATGATCCCGTCGACAATCGCCGCGGTCAGGGAATTCGACGCAACCTTCCGCCGTCAGTGGCTCCGTACAGCCAAACCGTTCGGACTGGAAGTGATTCAGGCGCGTAATGCCGCCCTTGCGGCACGGTTGGAAGAAACCGCGCTGCGAATCCGCGAATACCTCAATGGAGCCGTCGCGTCCATCGAAGAACTCGATGCCCGGCTGCCGGAAGGGGAAAAGCAGAGCAACGCACTGCATTGGTACGCCAAAGCGGCAACTTCTTCCGCCTCCGGAATTTGATACAATGAAAGATGAAACGACATTCCGCAATGTTCCCGGCGAACGGATCGTCACCGATCACCCGCACGCCGTACTGGTTGCCGAGCTGCAAAAGCGCGGCCCCGGCGCGGTGCTGGTGTTTTCGGGGCGATCCTCTGCCGACACCAACGGCGGGATCCGTTTTGTCGAACAGGCGCTGAAAGAAGCCGGGCGCGAAATGTTCCGCTTCTCCGACATCGAAGCGGAACCCGCGCTATCCACCGTGAATGCAATGATCCGACGGATTCATGATGTCAAACCGGCCGCTGTTATCGCCGTCGGTGGCGGCAGTGCGATGGACGCCGCCAAGGGTGCCTACCTGGCGGCGCAATCCGGTTGGGAACTGATCGAACACTTCGGCGTCAATCGCTGGAGCGATGCGTTCCCGGATGCGAACGCCGACCGGGTGATCTGCATCCCCACCACATCGGGCACCGGTTCGGAAGCGACGCCATACAGCAACATCGTCGACCCGGAGCTGGGTGTCAAGAAACTGATCTCTGAAAAAAAAATCGTTCCGGAACTGGCGCTGCTGATCCCGAAACTGACGGCAAGCATGCCCCCCGCCGTCACCCGGGCGACCGGTTGCGACGCATTGGCGCACTCGATTGAAGGTTTTTTGAACATCCGTGCCGATGAGGCACACCCGAACGCAAACGAATGGGCGCTGAAATCGATCCGGCTTATCGTGGACAACCTCCCCGAAGCAATCGCCAATGGAGACAACTCCATCGCACGGCAGAATATGGCCGTAGCTGCCACGCTCGGCGGCATGGTGATCCGTTTCAAACCGACCGGCTTGCCGCATCTGGCCAGTTTCTCCTGGTTCGGGCGGCTTGAGCACGGCATCGCGGTCGCCATGCTGTTGCCGGAGTGCTGGCGTTACTATCTTGGCAACCCGGCAGTGGCGGAGCGCACCATGCAACTGGCGCCGATCTTCTCCGGCGATACACCGGAAGAGGTGCTCGTTTCGTATCGCCGTTTTCTGGACTCCATTCATGTCCCGGCCGCTCTTTGCGACTGCCCCGGAATCACACCGGAGTTGCTGACGGTCACCGCAAAGAGCGGTTCACAGAACAAAATGAAACTCGAAGGCGCTCCTTATCCGGTTCCCATAGCGGAGTCGGAACGGATCCTCGGAGAAATTTTAAAGAAAACCTACGCCGGGTAACCGGCTCTCAACGAAAGGACAATCCCCATGGTTCACGTCATCGCCCGCTGTGTCATCAAAGAAGGCAGCCTTGAAAAGTTCCTCGAAATTCTCAACAACAACATTCCGAACGTGCTCGCCGAAGATGGCTGCATCCGTTACGAAGCCACCGTCGACGCCAACGTCGGAATCGGCGCGCCGGCCGACCTCAACGCGGTCACCATTCTCGAAACCTGGAAATCTCCCGAGCACCTGCAGGCGCATCTTGCCGCTCCGCACATGGCCACCTATCGGGAAGCGGTCACCCCGTTACGGGTTTCGTCCGTCGTTACGGTCGTGAAACCGGCATAACCCACCCCAACTGCAGGAGCGAACCATGATCCAGTACTCCATCGTGATTCCCACGTTGAATGAACGGGAAAATATTTTGCTCCTGATCGACCGTATCGAACAGTGCGGCCTGACTGATTTCGAGATTATCGTCGCCGACGAAAACTCCCCTGACGGAACGGCGGAAGCGGTCAACGCCTACGCCGATGCCGGGCACGCAAATGTACGCGCCATTCGGAACAACGGGATTCCTGGTCTGAGTCCGAGCATCGTCAAGGGTTTTCGAGAGGCGAAAGGGAAGTTTCTCTGCTGCATGGATGGCGATCTTCAACACGACGTCGCCGATCTTCCCGCACTGCTGAACGAACTGGAGAATTGCGACTTCGCAATCGGTTCGCGCTATGTGGCCGGGGGCGGGTTCCGGGAGAAATGGAACCCGTTCCGCGTTCTCGTCAGCCGGACGGCGACACTGATGGCGCGCATGATTCTCGGCGTCAAAGTGAAAGATCCCATGTCCGGCTTTTTTGCGTTGCGCCGGGAGGCGTTTGAACGAGTGGCCCCCCGCCTCAGCCCCAAAGGGTTCAAGATCATGCTGGAATTGCTCTATCTCCTGACACACTCCCCGGAACCGTGCCGCGTGGTCGAGCATGGAATTACATTCGGATTGCGGGAGCATGGGCAAAGCAAACTCTCCGCCCGGGTGATGATCGATTATGTGCGGATGCTCTTCGCGCTCCGCCGCAGCAAACAGGCATAAGCGCCGTCATTGCCGCATGACGGCAGTTCCTGCCGGGAATCCTGACGCGTAAATTCCGGATGCGTCTTCAAAAACGCATCAATTTGCCGATCGTTCTCTTCCTCTTCGATGCTGCATGTGCTGTACACCAGCTGTCCACCCGGCACCACCCGTTTCGCCGCCGCTTCCAGAATCGAGCGCTGAAGCGAAACTACCTCCGCCAACGCGCCGGAATGAAAACGCCACAACGCATCGGGGCGCCGCCGGAACACACCGGAATTGGAACAGGGAACGTCGGTCAACACCAGATCATACTCTCCGGTCAGCTCCTCCGGTTTCGCCGTAATGACGGAAAAATCCAACTTCCGGCAATGGAAATTCTGCCGCGTCTGCTCCTGCCGCCGCGCCGAACGATCCGCGGCCGTCAAGGTCGTTCCCGGATTCATCCGAGCCGCCAGCAACAAAGACTTTCCGCCCGGAGCGGCACAGACATCGAGAATGCTCTTTACCGCCGTCAAGTCCGGCAAAGAAGCGGCAATCGCCGTTGCCGGATCTTGAACATAGATCCGCCCTTCCCGCAAAGCCTCGGATTCCAGAACCACTCCCGGCTTCTCCGATTCAAAAAAACGGAACGGTTCCCGGCCAGGAAGCGGAATGGCGTCCCATTCCTCCGGCGGAATGAAATCGCCTTCCGCGCGAAACGTAAAAGGCGCGGGGGAAAGAAATGCGGCGCTGAGCACATCCAGTTCGTCCACAGAAAAACGCCCACTCCAGCGCTTCCAAAGCGCAGGCGGAAGAACCGCCTCTGGCGTCATCTCCGGCTCCGGCATTTCGCGCACCGCGCGACGGAGAACCGCGTTGACGAATTTCGCTTCATTCGCGTTTCCGGACGACTTCACCAGCTCCACTGCGACATTGACCGCCGACTCCGGCGCGATCCCATTTTGAAAGCGAATCTGGGTCAGTACCGCCGCCAACACCCGACGCAATCGCGGACGGGGCGGACGGGAGGCGAGTGATTCAATCCAGCCGTCGACAAAACGTTTGCGACGGAAATAAAGGAACAGAAGATTCCCGGTGGTGCGCCGCAGTTGCGGCAAAGTGAGCGAACCGTCAAGCGCATCATCCAGATTTTGCTTCCCGGATTCGATCAACGCCAACACATTCACCGCATCGGAGAGAATCCCGGACGCCGTGCTGTTTATTGTACTTCGCATTCGTCGCCCAAGTAATGCCCCGGCAGCAGATAGTTGCGGATATCGTCCACAACCGAATCATGCAACGAAGTCGCCTCACGCTCGTAACCGAGCGCTTTCAGCTTCCCCATCTCCGCCTTGGTGTAATATTGATACCGGTCGCGCAAGTGCTCCGGCATTTCGATGTATTCAATGTCGACCGGCTTGCCAAGCGCCTCAAAAGCTGCTGCGGCCAGCGCATTCCATGTTTCCGCCCGACCGCTGCCGATGTTGTAAAGCCCGGCTCCCTGCGAGTGCTCAAACAGGAAAAGAACCATATCGGCCGCATCCTTTGCATAGAGGAAGTCGCGCATCTGCTCGCCGTCGGCATACTCCGGGCGGTAGGAACGAAACAACTGCAGCTTGCCGGTTTCCGTGATCTGCTCGAACGCACGCAACACGACGCTCCGCATCTCGCCCTTGTGCCGTTCATTCGGCCCGTACACATTGGAAAATTTGCACCCGGTAATCTTCGACAGCGCCCCGCTCCGCTTCGCCCAGAGATCGAACATCTGCTTGGAGTAGCCGTACATATTCAGCGGGCGCAACACTTCGATCCGCTCCTCGTCGTCCGCATACCCGCAGCTCCCGTCGCCATAAGTGGCGCAACTCGAAGCATAGAGGAAACGAATGTCGCGAGGCAGGCAGAATTCCGCCAATTCTTTTGTTACCAGATAGTTATTGTCGGCAAGATAGGACGCATCCCGCTCCGTCGTCGCGGAACAGGCGCCCATGTGGATCACGCCACGAATCCGATGATCATTAAAATCACCGCGAAGCAACCTGCAGCGGAACTCGTCTTTTTCCAGATAGTCGACGAATTTCAGCGCACGAAGATTCTTCCATTTATCCGACAACCCGAGATGATCCACCACCAGAATGTCTTCGATTCCGCGCCGATTCAATTCCCAGATGATCGAACTGCCGATCAAACCGGCTCCACCTGTTACAATATACATGTCAGTTACCCCAGAATTTGCCGAGACGCGACGAACCCGGATCGCGCATCGCGCTGTCCGCCTTGCTCAACACCGTATTCTGACCGCCCTGCAAAGGCCCGGTCAATCCGGTCAGATAGATGGAAAACATAAAACTCTGCTTGTACTTGTTGTCGTCATCGTCATGCTCCCACTGAAGCCCTGCGGCAACTTCAAAACAGTGGAAGTTACGGATAATCTGCACCGTGTGGCTGTCGATGTAGCCTTCCTTCACGTCATATTTCAGCGCATACGACGCAAATGTGCGCCGGTCCGGCGTCAACGGCAGACGAACTCCAAACTGGAAAGTCTGGGTATGATCATCAAAATATTTATCGAAGAACGAACCCGCATCGATCTGCGTCAGCGTGGAGCCCATCGAATAGGCGCTGCGTGCCGCATAGGGTCGGTGATAGGTGTAACCGAACGTGAATTCCCAGTCCGGAGCCGGCGTGTACTTCAGCGTAATGTTCCAGCGGTTGAGCCAGCGGAGATTGATCCCCGGCCGCCCGGCGTTCCGACCGTTCCGGGTGGTGTCCGGAACTTCGCCGTTGTTGTTGCCGGCGTCGATCGCGAACATGGTCGAAATCGTAAAGTCTTTGATCGGAGTCGCGGTCAGGATGGTACAGAAGTCGCCGATCCGGTTGAAGCCGTCCTGCTCCTCCATGTGAAGGTCCCAGTAGTTCTCCATCGTAAAATAGTCCCGCACCGAACTTCCCCGGCGGGTCTGCAACCGATTTTCAATACCGAGGCGGACAAAATGCTGTTCGCTGATCCGGTCAATATCGTCGAAGTAATAAAGGTTGTCACGGCTGACGTTCGGCTTGGAGATCAACGTATAGTTGATATAAGGACGAATCACATGGCGCAATCCATCCAGCGCCAGAAACGGGCTGCGGACGTCCTGCCAGGTATTGTAAATCTTTGTTGACGCCTCCAACCCGATTTCACCGGCAAAGCGCAGCTTTGCATCGCCTTTGTCATCGTAATTGTTCAGCAACATCCCCGAACGGTTCTGCGGGTCCGCCGCCTGGAACAAGGTGTTCAAATCCTTGATGCCGACCTTGTTCTTGGAGGTGTTGGAATAAGCCGTCACCTTGAGTCCGGCGCGCGGAACCAACGTCAGCCAGTCAAAACGAACCGGAAAATAAAGAAAATGAGTTGTATCAAGACGGAAGCTGGAATAATTCTTCAGTTTCTCGTTTGGAAATTTTTTGTTGTCTTTATCGAACTTAATCCAGTCCATCTTCAGGTAATCCATCGAGAGGTCACCCTGATAGTACAAATTCGTATCGAAAATTTCCTGCCGGTGGGCATCCAGGCGGAATCCCGGCAGGCGCTCCACTGTGGAGTAAAAACTGTTGATTTTGGGACGGACATACAGCGATGCGCTGAAGTGGTCAAACTGTTGTTCCAACGACATATAAGTCGCCGGCTGCGGGTTGGCGTTGTATGCGCTGGAGAAAAAGTCACGGGTGAAATACGGGTCGCTCATCAAATCAAAGACCCCGCGAAAATCCAATCGCGGTGTGATGTGGGTCACATTGGAAATCCGGAAATTGTACCGGTATTTCGGAATTTTGATTCGGTATTTGTCGTAATTGTCATTTTCATTCGAGTCGAAATCCCAGATGCCATAGCCAAAGATCTCAGTCGACGACGTATCTGTTTCCACTTCCGCCTTGGCACCATATCCGAAGCCTCGCTTCGAGTAGTAATCACCAAGCACCCGAATGCTGGAATGCGGATATTCCGTCAATTGGAAACGTTTGGAAAGCAACAGGTAATATCCCCAATCCGACGACTGTCCGGCCTGAACACTGAAAAGCCCGGGGGATTCATCCTTCGGCTTATAGAACACCGGCAGCCAGAGAACCGGAATCCCGTACAACTTGACAAACCCGTTCGTCAAGAATATCGAATGGTCGCCCACATCGGTATCCAGATTTTCCAAGCCGTAAAACTCGGTCTTATGCGGCGTAAACTGCGCCTCTGTACTCCCGACGGAGTAGTGACCATGGGAACACTCCAGATAACTACAGGTGCTGATTTCAACGTTCTTCACCGTGATCACGCCATCCGGCTTACGTTCTCCGCTTTCGGCACGGCAAACATAAGTCTGGAAACGCATCTGCGCATCTTTGAACTGAATATAACCGCTGTCGAGATTACCCGACAGCTGCTGGGCGGTGATATTGTCGGTCAACATCGACACCGAAACCTTGACTTGCTGTTCGCCCCAAATATCCCCGACGACGTCGACAATGCTTGTTTTCGTATTGGGAGAATTTTCGATGCGAGCCAGCTTCTCCATATCCACCGCGCCGGTAGTCGTTTCCCAGCGAAATACGCGGACGTTGCCCTTGACCTCAAAGTCCCGGCTCTCCACGTTGATCACGGCTTCATCGGCATAGATCTCAATATCACCGGCGGGGATGTAAACTCCCCGCGCGATGATGTTTTGACCGGCGAATTGCCAGCTATCCGCGTTGAATTCCTTGAACGCGTTAAAATTCAGTTTCGTGTTTCCGAGCGCGGCTGCGTAAACCGGCGCAAGCAGCGTCGAAGCAAGCACGAACAGAGCCAGCAAAAGTTTTCCTCTGAATGAGAGCAAAGGATCATCCTTCCTTATTCATAGAGCCGTTTCAATTCCGCCTCTGTCGCCATCGTGTAATATCCATCACGGTCGAGTGTGCTCTTCACATTGCCGCCCAGGGATTCCAGGTCAGCAACTCGAGTCAGCGGCATATCGGGCGCATTCGGGAAAATCACTGCTTTCCCGGGGAACTTCGCCTCGATGACCGCTTCCAATCCATGTTTCAACGTCTTCATTCCACCGATGGCCGCAAGCGCGGTCACCGGATTGAGCGTGCCTTCTCCCGCCAGCTCCAACGTGTGGCGCAGGTGCTCGGTGCGACTGCCGCTCGAACCGATATAGCGGTGGCTCGATTCGACCATCCCCTGAATCGACAGTGAGCCTTCCACTCCCGCCGGGATTCCGGCAAAAATATTCATCAACCCGTCTTTACCGAGGTACTTCGCGGCATGAGCCAGAACCGGCACGACCGGAACCAGCATAATGATGTCGTCAAACCCATCCGGTGCAAAATCGCGCAACAACGCATCAAACTCTTCTTTGGACATCTTCGACGGATTGACGGCCTTGAATTCAATCTTCCGCGCGGCAATCGCGTCGGCAAGCAGCCGCTCAACGTTGGCGATGCGCGCCGAATCCATATCCGTCACCAAAATACGCGACGGGCCATCCGGATTCTCCACCGCAAGCTGGGTGTGCATCTGCCCCATCGCCCCGGCGCCGCCGGGGAGCCAGCAACTGCCGCCCTTCTTCACCGTACTGCGAACGTTCCGATTGTAAGCGGCCGATAGCTCTGTGCCTGTCGCGCCCTGATAGAAAAATCCTTCGTAATGAATCCGGCCGACGTCGAATAATCCGTCACGACCGGCGTAGTCGCCAATAAAGCTGCTCACGCCGCCGCGGCTGCCGAGTTTGGCCGCCGTTTCGGAAAATTCAGTGGGGAGATTGCAGAGAAAAATATCATCGAACTCCACGCCGCCCGGCAGCTCATCAACCAGCGTCATCTTCACGCCGAGCTCGGCGTTCAACGCCTCGACCGCTTCCGGAGAGAGCCCGAAACCAACCACGCTGGCGGGCGCCGCGTCTTTCAACGCCTTCCCGGCGGTATAGACTTGGCGATCCCCGGCGGCGATCAACACTCGGCCGTTCTTTTTCGGTGCGGTGCGGTTCGGAATCATATAGCTGGCCAGCACACAGGTCCACGGCTCCAGCAACGCGGCAACCGCAGAGGGCATGCTGTCGGGAATCGGCAGCAAATAGCACCCTTCGTCGCCTTCCAGCACACGGCGGTCGATCACGCTGTACTGCGCCATGCCGCCATCAATCGCGTATCCGTAGGCGAACCCTTTGCCTTTTACATAAATGTCAGCCTGAATGATGTAGCGTTGGCCAACCTTGAACTTATTCGCAAGGTGCTCTCCGACCTTCACCACACTCATCACGGCTTCGTGACCGGGGATGACCGGGTCGGTTTTGAGGTTTTCGGAAATCACGCGCGGATGCGCCTCGCCTGCGCGAATGAGTTTCACATCGGAGAAACAAAGTCCGATCGCGTCGATCCGCACCAGAAGTTCATCCGACCCGATCTGCGGAACCGGAATCTCGACCGGCCCGTCGTTCACGCCGAAATTCTCCATGCCGGCCCCGAGCAACTGCCACGCCAACATCGTTTCCGGAATCGAAACCTTCTGCATTGCCTTCTCCTTCTTTCCCCTGTTATTTCCCGGAATCCTGCCCCTGCCAAAGCGCAAGGCGGGATTGAATGAATTCGATAATTTCTTGCTGAAGTGCCTGTCCGTTCCCTTCCACCGGGCGCGCCGGAGCAAATTCAAAATATACTCCGCGCTCCGGCCGAACCGGCCCCAAATCACGCAACAGCCTGCCGTTGCCGAGAAAATCTGTTTTCAGCGCAAACGGCAACACGCGAACGCCCGCCGATTTCGCCAGCTTGATACCAATCGAATTGAATTTCGTGCCGTCAAACACTTCGCTCCGCGTGGATTGCGGAAAAATAATGATCGAGCGCCCCGAATCCAGAATTTTCTTGCCGTCGCCAAGCACCGCACGCAAATCGTCGCGCGGATTTTCCCGACCGACCGGAATCGCGCCAAGCGAAGTCATGATATCCCGGAAAAACGGAACCGCCAGCAGTGATTGCTTGATCACAAACGTAAAGTCGAGATGTTCCCGAACCACCGCGTGAAACAGCGCGGTTTCAAGAAGGCTCATATGGTTGCCGATCAACACCACCGGTTCATTTTGAACCGCACGCAAATTATCCAGTCCACGCAGGTGCACGCGCCCGCCGCACTTTTCAACCAAACGAAAGTTCTGGTTGGAATAGAAGATCTGCCGCTCTTTGTCGAGGCGGCCATGCCGGCCGCAACGCCCGGTGCGGGCAAAAACGCCGAAGTTATTCAAATAAAAGTACCAACGACTTCCAAACGACAGGCGGTACAACATGGACTTCCGCATATCAGCCGGTGTATCGTAGGTGTCGCCGGCAAAAAGATTTTGACCGTGTTCCATTGACCTGCAATCGATTAAATAATAAATTATGAATAAAAAACAAACAATCCGAACGGGATAATATATCACGCCGCAACGCAAATTGCAATTGCGGGCACGTCAGAGGCTGAAGTCATCGTCGAGGACGGACATTTCGTCTTCCACGAATTGCATCGCTTTCTTGAACGCAACGGCTCGGTGACTGATGCTGTTCTTCAAATCCGCCGGCATTTCCCCGAAGGTCTGGTCATAGCCGTCCGGCAGAAAGATCGGATCATAGCCAAACCCGTCTTCCCCGCGCGGAGCATCGACGATCCGCCCCTTCACTTCCCCTTCAAACGTTTCGATCACTTCGCCGTTGATGGCGATCGAAATGGCGCAGACAAAACGAGCGCGGCGATTCTCCGCCCCCTTTAATTCCTCCAACAGCTTCGCGATCCGTTCCCGGTCGGTCGCCGCGTAACGAGCGGAGTGGATGCCGGGACGACCATCGAGCGCCTCGACCTCAAGACCGGAGTCGTCGGCAAAGGCCGGAACATCGCAATACTTGCAGGCTGCCAGCGCCTTTTTAGCGGCGTTCTCGCGAAAAGTCGCCCCATCTTCTTCCACTTCGGGGCAATTGGGGTAATCGAGCAGGGATTTCAAATCCACTTTCTGCCCCGCGAGAAGTTCTTTGTACTCCTCGACTTTATGCGAATTATTCGTCGCTACAACAATATAAGCCATGAATCGCTCCTGAATTCCTTGAGTTTCACCATTCAGCCATATATATTATAACTGAAACGGACGGTTTACAAATGATTCTGAATAATTGCACGAAACTTTTTGAATCTTTCCGCGGCGGCACCCTTTTCGTCGGCTTTTCCGGCGGAGCGGACAGCACCGCCGCCTTGCTCTTAGCGGCGCGGTTCGGCCTGGAATCCAGCAGCCGGGTTGTCGCCGTTCATTTTGACCACGGCCTCCGCGGTGAAGAATCCCACTCCGAAGCGGAAGAGGCGCAACGCTTTGCAGAGGAGCGCGGCATCGAATTCCGGCTCTTCCGCCTGAACCTTCTGCCATCTCCGAATCTTGAAGACGCCGCACGCGCCGCACGACTGGCGGTCTGGCGGCAGCTCGCCGCCGACCAGCCGGGTACGGCAGTGGTTCTCGGACATCACTCCGATGACCGGGCGGAAAATTTTCTGCTCCGATTGCTGCGCGGCTCCAACGCCAGCGGCCTTGCCGGATTGCGCTCCCGGAGCCAGGTGGAGGGCGTGACGTTCCTGCGGCCGCTGCTCTCCCTGCGCCGCCGCGAAATCGAAGAATATCTGCACAAACAGAACATTCAACGCTGGGCGGAAGACTCAAGCAACGCGGATGAATCGCTGACACGCAACGCATTACGGCGGCGAATCCTGCCGGAAATCTACCAATTGACACCGGGTAGCGAGGACGGAGTATTCCGTTCACTCGATGCACTGGAAGCCGATGCGGAGTTTCTCGAAGCCGAAGCGGAGCGCCGATTCCGGGAAACGACGGAGCACGCTTCGTTCGCCTTCTGGAGAAACCAGCCGCCGGCCATGCGAATTCGCCTGTTGAGGAAGTTCGTCGCCGAGCATTCCGGGTACGACTATATTCCGAACCGGGCGGCGCTGGAGCGTTTTGACGCGTTGCTTGCGTCCCCCTCCCCCGAACTCCGTCGAATGCAGTTGGACGCTGAGCGAACACTCCTGCTGCGCGACGAATCACTGGAACTACAGGGAAGTGAGGCAATCCCGCCGGAACCGATCTCCTGGGATTGGACACGGGAACCGGAACTTCGCTGGAACTCCTTTCTGTTTCATGCGGAAATCACCCAGACCCCCTGCCCCGCTGACGGCGGACGGGCGCTGTTCGACGCGGATCAGCTCCCCGCGATACTCCGGGTGGACTACCGTCGCGATGGCGACCGGATGGTGCCGTTCGGTGAATCCACGGAACGCAATCTGAAAAAGCTGCGGGTCGATCGCGGAATTCCCGCCGATTCCCCCCTGCCCGTGCTGCGCAACCAAGAGGGCGCTATTCTCTGGGCGCCGGAGATCCGTCATTCCAATATCGCGGTCATCACGGCTCAAACCAGACGAATCGTCAGCTTCACCATCCATAAATTGCCGGAAATGTAATTTTATCCTGAAAACGGCTTGCATCCCCGGGTTCTGGATACTATTTTATTTCTGCGTACGCAATACATCAACCCTCAAAAAGGATTCATTGCATGAACAAACCTCGTGTTTCCATCGATCAGGTTATTTCAAACGCCTGGCAGTCAACGAAGTGTACATTATTCACTTCGTTTTCGATCGAACGCTGGTTCCTGCTTGGATTTTGCTGCTGGATGGTCACGCTGGTTGACGACCTCAGCACCGCGTTCAACCTGTTCCAAAATTTCTTTCCGCCGCTGCTTGCGGCGTCCCCCTCGGTTTTCATCGGGGTTCTCGGCGGAATCATCTTGCTGGCCTGGATTGGCGGCATCGCCGCTTTCTGGCTTCGCAGCCGGTTTGAATTCATTTTTCTCGACAATCTCCTGACCGGCAACGACGGAATCAGAGAACCATGGAGAGAATTCCGGGAAAGTGGAAATTCGTTCTTCTGGGGTTATATTCTCTTTACCGTTCTGGTTTGCATCGGCCATGCGTTTCTTCTCGGCCTCCCCGGAGCGCTCGGATATTTCTGGATCAGCAGTTATGAAATCCCCTCCGACTTTTTTGCGCTCGGCGAGATCCGCATGTGGGTGCTGATTGTACTGTTGCTGATCTGGGGCGCATACTCCATCGTCACCGGGTTTTATTTCTGGTATCTCTTTTTCCTGTTGGTTCCGATCATGTACCGCGACCGGGTGAACTTCTTTGAGGGGTTCCGCCGTATGCACTATCTGATCGCGTGCAATCTCGGGAAGTGCATTTTGTTCTGCCTGATGATTGCAATCATCCTTTTCGGCATCATGACGGTCGTCATAATTGCAGGGGTGATCACGTGCTGCGTGCTCTGGGTTCTTCTCGGAGTCCCCTATATTCGCGCCGTGCTGCTCCTGCCGGTCTGGACGTTCCTGCGCTTCAGCGGCGTAGCGCTGCTTCAGGCGCTTGATCCGCGGGAACCGGAAGCGGCCGCAGAGCTGGAACTTGTAACGGAAACAGTAGAAGATGAGGCGATCCCCGGTTCCGATGCTTAAACTTCTCACTCTCTGCAACGGCTTCCGCATCCGCTGGGAAGCCGTGGATTCCAATACCGAAGAACGACTGGATGAAACGGCTCGAATCTGCGGTTGGGAAACGACCACGGATCGCACGGAACCCGCCCATGTCCGGGCGATTCTTCACGGTGAATCGGCGCCGGAGGAGCTTTCCGCACAACGGCCATGGGCAACACGGCTTGGAGATGTGTTGCAAATCGTACGCCCCGACGATCGAGAAATTCATTTCTATCTTCCTCCAACCCAATATAAACCGCAGCAATTGCTTTTTCTTCGCCGGTTGCTCTCTTTTCTGCCGCTTGCCGGGGCGATTGCTCAAGGCGATGCGGCGCTGGTTCACGGAACGCTCGTCACCCGGCGCTCGGACGGCTGCGGCATCCTGCTGAGCGGCGACAGCGGAGCAGGCAAAAGTACCTCTTACCGCCGCCTGCCCGAGGAAGAGTGGGAGAAACATTGCGATGACGCCTCGCTTCTGGTTCGTTGCGGAACCAACTATTTCGCCCACCCGCTGCCGACGTGGACACGCTGGAGCCGGGGACTTTCCCCTATCGATTATCGGGGGTGTACGCCCGTTCCGGTTCATCAATTCTACCTGTTGGATCAGGCACAGGAGGATCGTCGCGAAGAAATTTCTCCGCAACAGCAGATGCTTGGAGCCTCCCGCAACCTGCTGTATTTACTCTATATTCCGTTGTCTTCCATTCCGAAAGAAGAAGCGATACGCCTCAAGGTCAGTACATTTGATTTTGCGGGGGAGCTTCGCCGAAATATTCCGGTCTGCAAACTGAACACCACCTTGCACGGGAAATTCTGGAACTGCTTCCCTTCGTGAAAAACGCGATTGATTTCCGGCGTCCGTCATGCTATATTCTATAGCTTATGAATACATTTGACAACATAGCGGCTCCGGCGACCGGGATCGGCGGTGCGGTATCAATTATCCGAATCTCGGGCCCCGACGCACTCGCCATCGGCCGCAAGCTCTGGAACGGCAAGCGCCAGCTCGGCGTGGACACCCGGCGTGAAATGCTGCTCGGCCGCGTGGGAGCCGATTCCGCACTCGCCGTCTATATGCCAGGCCCCGCCAGCTACACCGGCGACAACGTGATCGAGCTTCATTGCCATGGCGGCCAGGCGGCGGCGGACAATGCGCTTCGCCTCGCATTCGATGCGGGCTGTCGCCTCGCGGAACCGGGGGAATTCACTTTCCGCGCTTTCGTCAACGGGAAACTCGACCTCGCGCAAGCTGAAGCGGTCAACGATCTGGTCACCGCAGGCAGCGACCTTGCATTCAAAACGGCGGCAAAACAGCTCGAAGGCGTGCTGTCGCGCAAACTCGACGCGATCCATGAGGAATTAAATCAACTGCGCGCCGAGTGCGAATCCCGCCTCGATTTCCCGGAAGAAGACTTGGCCTGGGACGCAGACGTACCGGAAAAACTACAAACTCTCATCGGAAAAATCAAAGAAATTTACGACACCCGCGATATCGGCGGTGCCTTGCGCGACGGGATCTCCGTCGTTCTCGCGGGTCGACCGAACGCCGGAAAGTCCAGTCTGCTCAATTTGTTGCTCGGTTACGAGCGGGCAATCGTAACCCCGATTCCCGGAACCACCCGTGACACGGTGGAAGCCGCCGCCGTTTTACGCGGACTCCCGGTGCGGCTCACCGATACCGCCGGACTGCGCGAAAGTGCCGACCCGATCGAGCAGATGGGCGTCGAGCGAAGCCGAAAATCTCTGGCGACGGCGGGAGTCACGTTCTGGCTGCTTGACGCATCCTCCACCACCATCGGCGACGAGATTGCCGAACTGGAACGCAGTGACGGGTTCAACCGGATCGCGGTCTGGAACAAAATCGATTTGGCGCAGGATCGGGAACTGCCCGAACTCTCCGTTCCCGCCGTCCGGCTCTCGGCCAAAACCGGGGAAGGAATCGAAACACTTCTGGAAGCATTCGCCCGGATGGCGGCCGATTCGCCGCGCCCGGCGGTTCCTGAAGTCGCCGTAAATGCCCGTGCCGCAAAACTCCTGGCGACGGCGCTGGAATTTTTGCCGGAAGCAGAGGCGCACTTCCGCGAAGAGGAATACGAGTTGGCCGCGGCGGGCATCCGCACAGCCATGAATCAAATTGGCGAAGTCACCGGCAAAATCGTGGAGCCGGATATTCTGGATCATATTTTCAGCCGCTTCTGCATAGGGAAATAGAACCACCATGACCAAAGAAAAAGAAAACAAAAAAGAAATCAAGAAGAAACCGCGAAGTATCTGGAAATTTCTTTTCCGACTCTTCTTCTGGGGTATCTTCTCACTTGGAATCCTGTTGGTTGCCGCCGGGATTTCCGCCGTCGTCTGGTGGAACTGGTATCTGCCCGACTACATCGGCGAGCAACTGCTCCCCGAATTTCGGCAGCAATCAGGGTTGGATGAGGTGGAGCTGAAAATTCGGCGCATCGGCATCACCGGGTTGGATTTGGAAGCGCTAACGCTGACCGGCGACGACGGGGGAATGCTGACGTTCGACTCGATCCGTGCCGACTACGTTCCGCATCTGCCGTTCCGCGCTCCACGCACGCTTGACATCACCCGGCTGACGCTGGCCGGAGGAGATATTCATTTAACAATGAAAGACGGCGCGTTTGCGATTGCCGGCTGTGATCTCGATCGGGTTCTCGAACGACTCGCCAAAATGGAGAAGAAAACTCCGACGACGACCGCCCCGCCCGTGACCGTGGTATTGAAAGAAGTCGTCGTCCGTGACTTGCGGCTTCATTTGAATTACGAGGGACGCCGGTTGGTGATTCCGGCGGCGGCCACCATCACGTCGACCGACAACGGCTGGAAACAAATTCGCGCTGAGCTGACCCTTTCTCCACGTGGCCAACGGATCACCGCAACCGTCGAGTACGATGCGACCACCTCCGCCGCAACACTGAAAGGCGACGCCAATTTGAGATTGGAATCGCTTGCCGACCTGACCGGAACCGCACTTGGCGGCGACGCCCGGTTGCATTACGAACTGGCTCTCGGTTTCGCAGGCGACGGAATCAACGCGCTGGGCTCCCTCGACGCGACGCTCGACCTCGGCTCACGAAGCGGATTGCCGATGGAATTCACCACCCCGATCAAGGTGCGTCAGAACTGCAATCTCAGATATCGCACCGGCAGCAAGGAGCTTCACGCCATTCTCGACGGCGAAATGGACCCGGCCGCCGTGGCGTTCAACCGAAACACGATTCAGGCAAAAAGCACGGACAAGATTCGATGGAAATTCAATCTCTCCGAAACCGGCAACGGCGTCCGCCTTTCCGGGGTCGAGCTTACCACCGGGCCGCTTCAGGCGGAGGCATACGGCTTTGCCGTCAAAGCGCCACAGCTGCGAATCGAGCGACTGGCCGGACATTACACGATTTCCGGCAGCAATATCACCGCAGAAAACGCCTCACAAGGGCTTCTCGCGAGCGGGATCAACCTGCTGATTCCGTTGCCGCCGGAAAAAGCACTGCCGGCGACGCTGAATGTTGGATCGATCAAAAGAAACGGCAAGGAACTGGGATCGACCCGAAGCAGTTTCCGGCTGGAAAACAATGAAATCGTTCTCTCCGGCGACGTAGAAAACAAGCTCATACCGGAAGCGCGAATCGATTTCCGGGGTCGGGTGTCACCGCGTGTCGGACGCATGCCGGACATGCTGTTTGAAGTGAACGTCCCGCCCTGGAAACCCAAGGAGCCGCTCAAATTAGCCGACTATCACCCGGCGTTTGGCGATGCACTTGCCGCCGGAACCGTTTCTCTCGGGGGAGCAATACGCTACGACGGAATCAAGTGGATCTCCGGCGTGCAACTGCTGCTGGAGGACGGCGCATTCCAGTGGCCGGAGCATAAACTGAATATCGAAGGAATCCGTCTCGACCTCCGTCTGAACGACCTGCTGAACTGGAGTACGCCGGGCAGCCAGACGCTGCGCGTCAAGAAACTACGCAGCGGCACACTGGATTTCTCCAACCTTCAACTGCGCTTCAACATCGCATCACGCGAGCAAGCGGATATCGAACGAATCAGCATCGATTGGTGCGGCGGAACGGTAATGCTTCATGCGCTCCGCTTCAATCCGTCGAATCTGGAGCGTCTTTCGGTTTCCACCGAGGTCTACTGCGAAAACCTCTCGTTGGCTGCAATCATCAGTCAACTCGGAATCTGCAATGCCGACGGCAACGGCACACTGTTCGGAAAGATCCCGGTCAGGTGGAGTTCACAACGCGGGCTTGCCATCGACGCGAGCTACCTTTACAGTCGCCCCGGCAGCAGCAACACCATCCAGTTGAAGAACCCCGAGCAACTGGCAGGCGGCATGGCCGACGCGGCACTCCGCCAGTCACAGCTCGATTTTGCGTTGGAGGCGCTTCGCGACTTCACCTATAGCTGGGCAAGGATCAACCTGACGCCGGATGGGGAAAACCTGACCATTTCTCTCCTGTTCGACGGAAAGCCGAATCAGCCCCTGCCGTTTGCTTATGATGAAAAATCCGGGCAACTTCGGCGCGATCCGTCCGCCCGCGCCACATTTGAGGGAATTCAACTGAACGTCAATACGCACCTGCCGATCAATCGATATTTGCAGCTGAACGAACTGTTCCAAAAATTCAAGACACCAACCTCCAAGGAGATGAAGAAATGAAGTATCTACCCGTTTTATTTTCCACCGCCGCCGTCGCTCTTGCCGCAGGCTGTACCCCAACCATTAAAACCCAGAACGAAGTGACGATCAACCCCATTCAGATCACGATGGATGTGAATCTGCGGGTGGATCGGGAACTGAATCAGGAATTGGCCAGCACCGGCGATGTAAAAGCCGACCCGAACAGCGATAACGTACGGGAGCGCCGCCGCGCGCGCCGCGAACGTATTCTCGCCTGGAAAAACGCCCAATTGATCGGCGAGGCCAACTCCGGGCTCCTGGTCGCGCGCACCGAGAGTGGAAAACTCAGCGCATCGGTTCAGGAAGTGATCGATGCGGAAAACGTCGACCGAAAACTGGTGTTCGAGAAAATCGCCACCCGTGAAAATCTCCCGGTCGAATCGATTGCTCAACGCATGTCCGGCCGCATGAACGAAATATCCCCGGTCGGCACCTGGGTGCAGGATGCGGCGGGGAACTGGTCGGAGAAACAGTAGAACTTGTATTTTTCGACATTTCGTGCTATACTGAAAGCAACCAACTCCAACATGAAGAGGAGATGAATTATGTCGAACGTAAAAATTGCAGTCGTCTATTTTTCCAAATTCGGACATACTAAATTGCAGGCGGAGGCCGTCCGGGACGGCGCCGCCTCGCATCCGGAAACCGAAGTCCTGCTGATGGACGCCGCAGAAGCGACACAGCGCATCGACGAACTCGATTCGTACGACGCCATCATCTTCGGCAGCGCCACCTACATGGGGAACCTTGCGGCCGGGATGAAAAGTTTTCTCGAAGCGACCGTCACCAAGTGGGGGAACGGAAAGTGGAAAGATAAAATCGCCGGCGGCTTCACCAATTCAAGCAACTTCTCCGGCGACAAGACCATCACCATGATCGGGCTGGTCACCACAGCCATGCAGCTGGGCATGATCTGGGTCGGCGTCGGCGACACGGTCGGAGCCAACGAGCCGGGCGCCGAATCGACCATCAGCGGCCCCAGCCCGGAATGTATCAACCGGAACAGTGCTTCCCTTGGCCCGATGGCAAGCAGCTTCGGAGTGAAAACGCCGATGGCGCCGCCGCCGGGTGATATCCTGACCGCTAAAAACTACGGTCTTCGCATCGCCCGGATCGCGACTCGTTTCAAGGCGTGATTCGCATATCAGAATGAAAAATGTGCCTGTTTTCACAGCCGGCACATTTTTTTTGCATCCCTCTTATTTTCCCCTGCCTTGACATTCGCCGGAAAACGGCTATGTTTCATAGAAACACGGAGAATGAAACGACATGCCCAAGTCAAAGGTCTTCAGCATTCCCGCCCTCAAACGTCTGCCCGCCTACCTGCGCGAGCTGAAGCGACTTCAGGTTGAGGGTAAATCGAATGCCACCAGCCCGGCGCTCGCCCATGCGCTCAAAGTCGACGCAGTCAGCGTCCGGAAGGATCTGGAAATGGTCGGAGCCAGCGGTTCGCCCGGCATTGGCTATTCCGTCGACCGCCTGATCGATCGGATCGAGGAGTTTCTCGGCTGGAAAAATGTATCAGAAGCGTTTCTGGTCGGAGCCGGCCATCTCGGAACATCTCTGCTCGGCTATCACGAATTCGGCGCTTACGGCCTGAAAATCCTCGCGGCATTCGACCGGGGGCCGATTCCGCCCGACACACGAATCAACGACATCCCGCTCTTCGATTTTGAGGAATTCCCGCACCTGACGTATCGATTGCAGATCCGCATGGGAATTCTCTGCGTACCGGATCACGCGGCGCAAACGGTGGCGGAGCGGATGGTGGAAGCGGGAATTCTGGCCATCTGGAACTTTACCGGACATACGTTGCATCTGCCTGCTGAAATCATTCAGCAACGCGTCAATCTCGCCGGAGATTTTGCGGTACTCTCCGCCAAACTGGCGCAACAGCTGCATCGGGACGAAGATCCGAAAACGGAAACTCCAAGCGTCAAACGCCGCCCCGTCACTCGAACCGGAGGGTCACGCAAATGAACCATTCCTACCCCGTCTACACCGCCGAGGCCGAATGTCAGGATTGCTACAAATGCGTCCGCCACTGTCCGGTCAAGGCGATCAAAGTGCGCGACGGCCATGCGGCCGTCATCCCGGAATTATGCGTCGCCTGCGGCAAATGCGTCGAGGTTTGCCCGGTCAAGGCCAAGCGCTTTCGCAACGACACCGCCCGGTTGTTGAAATTACTTTCCGAACCGCAACCGGTCTACGTTTCGCTCGCACCGTCCTGGGTCAGTGAATTCAAGGAGGTCAAACCGGCGCAACTGATCCGCGCGCTCAAGGCGCTCGGATTCGCCGGGGTGAGCGAAACCGCTCTCGGCGCCCAGATCGTTTCGGCGGAGGTGGCAAAAGAGCTGAACGGCAGCAAGCCGGGGTTGCTGCTCTCCTCCGCTTGCCCGACTGCGGTTGATTTTGTGCGGAAGTACATTCCGCACCTGACCGGAACCATTACTCAAGTCGGCTCTCCGCTGATGGCGCATTGCCGGATGCTGCGCGACACGTACGGCGACGATATCCGCGTGGTGTTCATCGGGCCGTGTATCAGCAAGAAAAACGAGGCCGACCGGAACCCGAAGTTGCTGGATCTGGCCATCACCTATCCGGAACTTCGCCAGCTTCTGCGCGAGGCGAATCTGCAGGCGGAACGGCTGGAAACGAATGCGGAAGATAAATTCGTACCGGAGTCCGCCGAAGAAGGCGCGCTTTACCCCGTCGAAGGCGGTATGAACGACACCATTCAGTTTCAGTGCAAAAACCGGAAGGTGCATTACTTCACCCTGACCGGGCTGGACAATATGAAACTGGCGCTCGAAGGGCTCGGGCTGGATGAAGTGCCACAGGATGAAACTGTATTCATTGAAACCCTCGCCTGCCCCGGCGGCTGTGTTCACGGCCCTTGTACCGAACACGACTCGCCGGGATTGCTGGAGCGGCTGCGGGTGCTGGGTAAAACCAGTTTCCCTGCTGCGCCGCGCGAACGCACCACCCATGGTTCCATCGCTGCGGCGTACCCAAAGGATGCCGTTCCGGTCGAAACGCCGACGGTTTCCGACATTCAGGCGGCGCTTCGGAGCATCGGCAAGACGAAACCGGAGGATGAGCTGAACTGCGACAGTTGCGGCTACGACACCTGCCGGAACTTCGCCCAGGCGTTGATCGCCGGACACGCGGAACCGTCGATGTGCGTTTCGTTCCTGAAGAAACAGGCGCAGAAAAAAGCGAATGCGTTGTTGCGCAGCATGTCTTCCGGCGCCGTCATCGTTGACCGCAACATGCAGATCATCGAGTGCAACCGTCATTTTGCGGAACTCTTCGGCGAAGAAACGGTCGCCGCTTTCGACGCCTGCCCCGGTATGGCGGGGGCGGATCTGACCCGGATCGTGCCGTTCTCCAGTTTGTTTGAATCATCGCTTCTGAGCGGCAAAGACATCCGTCGTGATTCGCTGAAATTTGACAAACGGCTGTTCAACGTCAACATTTTCACCGTCGACCCCGGCGAAGTTGTCGGCGGCGTGGTTTATGACGTCACCAGCACCGAACTCCGGCGTGAGCAAATCGCGGCTCGCGCCCGCGAGGTGATCGACCGTAACATCGCCGCCGTGCAGGAAATCGCTTGCCGTCTGGGAGAGCAGATGGCCGATACCGAGTTATTGCTTCGTTCGATCGCCGACAACTATGCCGACGATCCGAATCCGGCCGAGCAGGAGAAGCCATGAATCCGACCGCCAGTTTATTTATCGACACCGGCTACAGCCAATGTAGTCACTATGATGAAAAGGCCTGCGGTGACGCGGTTTCGTTTCAGCGAATTCCGGCGGAAGAACGATTGTTGGCAGTGCTGGCGGATGGCCTCGGCCATGGGCTCAAGGCGAACATCCTCGCGCTGATGACGACGACCATGGCGATCCGTTTCAGCGCGGAGGATCGGGAGATCGTCCACTCTGCCGAAGTCATCATGGACTCCCTGCCCATCTGTCAAGTGCGAGGAATCAGCTATGCGACGTTCACCATTGTAGACACCCGTCTGGGAGGTGTCACCCGGATCGTGGAGATGGGAAACCCGCCTTTTCTGCTGTTCCGCGACGGCGAAGTGCTGCCGATCAAAGGCGAAGAATTCGCCTCCCCAAAATACCGGGAACGAACGATGACGGCATATTCGTTTCGCGCCCAACCGGATGACCGGATCGTCTTCTGTTCGGACGGAGTGACGCAAGCCGGGCTCGGCACTTCACGCCTCCCCCTTGGTTGGGGAACCGGCGGCGTTGCGGCTTACGCCAAGCGGCAAATCGCGGCAATGCCGGAGATTTCGGCGCAAGAACTCTCCGAACGAATCCTACGGGAAGCGATTGCGCACGAACCCAATCTCCGGCCGGCCGACGACATCACCGCGGCCTGCCTCCACTTCCGCCATCCGCGCCGGATGCTGCTCTTTACCGGGCCACCCTATGATCGGGAGCGCGACGCGGAATGCGCCAGACAATTCAAGGAGTTTGACGGAACGCGCGTCGTATGCGGCGGAACCTCGGCGGCCATTCTCGCGCGAGAGCTTGGAATCCCGCTGATCCCGGAGCCGGACGCCGCCTCCGGCGATCTCCCCCCTACCTCGAAGCTGGAAGGCGCCGACCTGGTGACGGAAGGAATCTACACCCTCTCCCGCGCGGCAAGTTATCTGGAGCGCGGCGACACCGAATACAACGATCCGGCCGGGCGACTGGTAGAGTTGATGCGCCGAAACGACATCATTGAATTTCTGGTGGGTACCCGGATCAACGAGGCGCATCAGGATCCAAATCTGCCGATCGACCTTGAACTGCGTCGCAACATCGTCAAACGCATCGCCGATGCGTTGCGCAACCGTTACATGAAAGAGGCGCGGATCACCTTCGTCTGATCATCACCGAACAAGACCGAAAAGCCGGACAACCGTTTTATCGCTCATTTGTTCTGCTTTTGCCCGACCTTGACGAAGAGCGCCTCCGCCACCTGACGCTGCTCCTCGGTTACCTCGGGGGTATCGCGCAATGCGTTCGGCAGTCCGAGCGCGCGCCACTTGAAGCAACCCATTTTATGAAACGCCAGCAGCTCCACTTTCTGAATGCAGTGAAACGGCTCCAGATAGGCGGCCAATGCCTTGAGTCGATCCGGATCAAACGTCCAGCCAGGAACCAGCACGTGGCGAATCCAGACCGGCTTCCCAGTCTTTTCGCAATAATCGAGCGTCGCTAACGCATAGCGATTGTCCATACCGGTCAAGTCGCGGCACAGCGACGGATCCAATGCCTTGATATCCAGCAAAATAAGATCGGCCGCATCGATCACCGGCTGCGACACTTCCAACGGATATGCACCTGAAGTATCAAGTGCGGTATGAATTCCGAGCGAGCGACAGCGTTCCAGAATTTGCCGGGAGAAATCCGCCTGCATCAGCGGTTCCCCCCCCGATAGCGTCACGCCGCCGGAGCGGATGAAGTTGCGGCAGGATTCAATCTGCCGCAACAGCTCCGAAACCGCAATCCGGCGCCCATCCTCCGGTTCCCAGGTATCCGGGTTGTGGCAATAAAGGCAATTGAGCGGGCAGCCTTGCAGGAAGATGACGAAGCGAACGCCCGGACCGTCCAGCGTCCCGAAGCTCTCAATCGAGTGAATCCGCCCCTTCCATTCCATCATTGCGTCAGATCCGCTTGTGGAACGTCCGGCTCACCACGTCGAGCTGTTGCTCACGGGTCAAGCGGATGAAGTTGACCGCGTATCCCGACACGCGCACCGTCAATTGCGGATACTGCTCCGGATGCTCCATCGCATCCAACAATGTTTCCCGACGCAAGACGTTCACATTCAGGTGATGGCCGGCTTCAGAGAAATACCCGTCCAATAACGCGATCAGGTTGCTCCGCTTCTCCTCGGAGCTCTTCCCCAACGAATCGGGAAGAATCGAGAAGGTGTAGCTGATCCCATCCTCCGCGCAATCGTACGGCAGCTTCGCCACCGACTTCAGCGCGGCGACCGCCCCATTCACGTCGCGCCCGTGCATCGGATTCGCACCCGGCGCAAACGGATCGCCGCATTTGCGGCCATCCGGCGTCGCCCCGGTTTTTTTACCGTACATGACGTTGCTGGTGATGGTCAGAATTGAGAGCGTCGGCTTTGATTTGCGATAGGTGCGATGACGGGAGAGTTTCCGCTCAAACGAACGCACGATCTCCACCGCGATCTCGTCCACCCGGTCGTCGTTGTTGCCGAACTTCGGGAACTCGCCCTCGATTTCAAAATCACTGACCAATCCCGCTTCATTCAGCAACGGACGCACCTTGGCGTAGCGAAGCGCCGAAAGGCTGTCTGCCAGAACCGAAAGCCCGGCGATTCCACCGGCCATAGTGCGCACGATCTCTTCGTCATGCAGCGCCATTTCGATCCGTTCGTAGCAATATTTGTCGTGCATATAATGGATGATGTTCAGCGTGTCGATGTACAGCTTCGCCAGCCAGTCGGTCACCTCTTCATAGTTCCGCATCACCTCGTCGTAATCGAGAAACTCCCGATTGCCGAGGAACGGCATCACCGGACCGACCTGCCCGTTATCGCATTTGACGTCACGCCCGCCATTGATCGCGTAGAGCAACGCTTTGGCCAGGTTGCAGCGCGCGCCGAAAAATTGCATCTGTTTCCCGATCCGCATCGCCGAAACACAACAGGCGATGCCGTAATCGTCACCGAATTTCACCTGCATCAGATCGTCGTTTTCATACTGGATCGATGAGGTTTCGATGGAAATATCGGCACAGAATCGCTTGAAATGATCCGGCAATCTCACGCTCCAAAGCACCGTCAGGTTCGGTTCCGGCGCGGGGCCGAGATTCACCAGCGTATGCAGAAAGCGGAAGCTCATCTTCGTCACCATGTGCCGCCCATCGAGCGCCATGCCGCCCACCGACTCGGTCACCCAGGTCGGATCGCCGGAAAACAGCTCATCGTAAGCCGGGGTTCGCAGAAAGCGGATAATCCGCAGCTTCATGATGAAGTGATCGACGAACTCCTGAATTTCTTCTTCCGTATATTTCCCCGCTTTGAGGTCATGTTCGGCATAACAGTCGAGGAAAGTGGAAACCCGGCCGATGGACATCGCCGCGCCATTTTGCTCCTTGACCGCGGCGAGATAAGCGAAGTAAAGCCACTGAATCGCCTCTTTCGTATCCGTCGCCGGTTTGGAAATATCAAAGCCGTACGAGGCGGCCAGCTCTTTCAGTTCGGCAAGGGCACGAATCTGCTCGGCCAACTCTTCCCGACTGCGAATCAATTCCGTATCCATCACATCACGAACGGCTTCATTCTTGGCGCGCTTTTTCTCCGCAATCAAAAAATCGACGCCGTAAAGCGGAACGCGACGGTAGTCGCCGATGATTCGACCGCGCCCGTAATTATCCGGCAGACCGGTAATCACTCCGGCGCGACGAACGAGCTTCATCTCATCGGTGTAAGCGTCAAACACTCCGTCATTGTGAGTTTTGCGATATTGGAACACATTTTCCACGGCCGGGTCCATCGCTCGACCGTACGCCTCCAGCTGCGTCTGAATCAGCCGGAAACCACCGAACGGCATAATCGCCCGTTTGAGCGGCGCATCCGTTTGAAGCCCCACAATCTGTTCCAACTCCCGATCGATATAACCAGGGGCATGCGAGGTGATGGTCGAAATCGTTTTCTCATCGATGTCATGCACACCGCCACGCTCGCGCTCCTGCTTCATCTGCGCCGAAAGCTGTTGCCACAGCCCCCGGGTACGCTCGGTCGGCGGCGTCAAAAATGACGCGTCGCCGTCATAGGGAGTGTAGTTTGCAAGAATGAATTCTCTTACATTTATCTCATTGCGCCATGCGCTGTCCTTGAAGCTCATTGTATCTTACTCCTCAGCATAAAACAATAATGATTCTCAAATACAATATATCATGCTGCGTCCGGTTTTCAAGACCTCAAACCGGTTTCAAAATCATCTTTCCAGCCTGACTTTGACACCAGTTCCGGTTCAACGTAACCGGCGCACTTCTTCCTCTCCCTTGACATAGGGAATAAATTTCCCATCGGAAAACGCCGTATCGACAACAAATTCAAACGAACTGTCATGCAACCACCCGGCTCGCGGCAGGAAACAGCTGAATACAAAGCAATGCCTTCCCTCATACGGCTCGATGGACAGCGCGACTTCGCAAGCGGCAGTCAGTTCCGTTTCAACAAGTTCCGCATAGACATCCGGAGCTTGAAGCTGAAGCAGTCGCGGCATCTGAATAGGCAAGTCGGGGTATTCTCCGGTGAAGTTCACCCCTTCTTCATCCGTCATGACCAGAATCGTCTTGCGTTCTCCCGGAGAAACCGCAACCGGCAAGCTGAACACGATCGACTGCGAAGGCATATCTTTGGTGGTCGCCACGACCTTCACCCGGATTACGCCGGAGAGTTTTTGCTGCTCCGGTTCCCAAGTGAAATTCCGGTCAAGATCGTATTCCACCGCAACTTTCAGCGTATTTTTTCCCGGCTTATCATCACAACCGGCAAAAAGCGCCGCAACAACAACCATACCCAACAGCAACAGATATTTCATTGTACTTTCTCCGGGATTTCCGGCAACCGGAATTCATTTTTTTCTTCAGCGGCAGGAACGACCTCCACAGGGCCGAATCCAAGCGCTTCAAGTTTTTCGATCACCTCTTCTACCAGGCGTTCCGGCGCACTTGCTCCGGCTCCGACTCCCACGGAAACGGCTTCGGTCAAAACGTCCGCCGGAAGCGCATCCGCGCCTTCAATCAAAAAAGCCCGGGCTCCCGCCTGCTCCGCCACCTCGCGTAACCGATTTGAATTGGAACTGTGCGGAGAACCGATCACCAGAACCACACCGGTCTTCTCCGCCACCATTCGCACCGCCTTCTGGCGATTGGTAGTGGCATAACAGACCGCCGCCGCGGATTTCAGCGACGGATACTTTTTCTTCAGGGCATCTTCCAGAACCGCAACTTCCGCCGTATTGAGCGTAGTCTGCGCCAGCAATGCAACCGACGCCTCCGGCGGAAAGTCCGGCAATTCATCGATCTCCTGCTTCCCGCCGACGACAAACGTCCGCGTTGCCCCGGAGCGCCCGACCGTGCCGATCACCTCCGGATGACCGGCATGCCCCAGCAGGACCAGAATATCCACCACCTCTGCGGCCGCGTAATGCAGACGTTTCACCAATGGGCAAGTGGCATCCACCACGCGCAGGCAACGCTCATGAGCCTCCCGTTCGACCGCCTCTGACACGCCATGAGCGCTGAAAAGCAATACGGCGCCCGGCGGAAGATCCTCCAAGGTGTGGACAAAGTAAACGCCACGAAGTTTCAGGCTGTTTACAATAAAACTGTTGTGAACGATTTCATGCAACACGTAAATCGGGGGGCCAAACCGTGCCAACACGGTTTCGACCACCTCCAATGCCCGCCGGACGCCGGCACACATTCCATGCGGCTGCGCCAGATATATGATTCTGCTCTGCTTCATCAGAGTAGCATACTCCGGATTCCCCTTTTTTTCAAGGTCGCCCGCAGTGGAAAAAGCGCGTTTTTTTACATTGGTGAATTGAACCGTTCCCCAAAATCGAGTACAGTAAGCAGATGCCGTTCCATCAAATCACAGAACGGAGGAGCAAACGATATACCATGAGCAGAATTTTTAAACTATCCGACCTCGGAATCGACAAAGCGGTAGAAGCTGCACTTGCCGCGCTCGCGATGCCCGGCGCAGTCATTCTGATCCCCACTGAAACGGTTTACGGCCTGATCTGCCGCGCCGACGACGAGGCGGCGATCCGACACATTTATGAGCTGAAGGATCGCGATTTCTCCAAGCCGCTCGGCTGGTTCGTCGCTGATTGGCGAACCCTCGATGCGGCGGGGATTCGCATGAGCGGACTTCCCGCGGAACTCGCCACTCGCCACTGCCCCGGGCCGCTCACAATCATCGCACCGAAAACGGATGGCGGAACAGTGGGCTTCCGTGTTCCGGATCACCCGTTCATGCAGGAACTGTTGCGCCGGATCGGCCGCCCCCTCGCCCAGACCAGCGCAAACCATTCCGGGCACCCGAACGCACTGACGGTGGAGGCCGCGCTTGCGGAACTCTCCGGCGAACTCCTGCTCGCCATCGACGGTGGGGCGATTCCACCCGACGCTCTCGCATCCACGGTGGTGGATGCAACCGGCTCCACACCCCGGATTTTGCGGCAGGGAAGCCTTTTTCTGGAATAACGCGGTTTCCCGATCCCGGAACCTCTCTTTCGCCTGAATATTCAACGATTCAGGCATTTTTTATTTGCATTTTACCGAAATGCTTGCTATTTTACCGTATTAAGTGGTAATGTTAATGTAAACCCCGGAGTTTCAAATTATGCAACAGGATCCGAGTACGCTTCTGGATGAATTGGAAGAAAACATGATGAAGACCGAAGAGGTTCTCATCAACCAATTCAACACCATCCGCACCGGCAAGGCCTCACCGTCGCTGGTCGAACATATTATGGTCGAATACTACGGCACCCCGACCCGACTCAAAGAGCTGGCCGGAATCTCCGCCCCCGAACCGCGCCTTCTGGTGGTGCAGCCGTGGGACAAAAGCGCCCTGTCCGCCGTGGAAAAGGCGATTCAGACCTCCAATATCGGCATCACCCCGCTGAACGACGGAACCCATATCAAACTGCCGATTCCGGAACTCAGCCAGGATCGCCGCGCCACATTGGCCAAGCAAGCCAAAGGCTTTGTGGAAGAAGCGAAAATCGCCCTGCGCAACATCCGCCGCGACGGAAACGAAATCGCCAAAAAGGCACAGAAAGATGCCATGCTTACCGAAGACGAACTCAAGCGTTTGCTTGACGACATTCAAAAGCTGACCGATCGCTACATTGCGAATCTGGACAAAGAGCTTGCCGTCAAGGAAAAGGAGCTGATGACCGTCTGATGCCGGGCAAAGCGTCCATCTCAAAAACCGCTGCCGGGCGTTTCTGCTCCGGCCGCGGTTTTTTATTGCTTCTCGGAGCAATCGCGGGTGTGGCGTTTCTGCTCCGCCTCGGCGTCTGGGCCGAACTGGGCGCGGCCAACGGCGGACGTAACGCTGTTTATTTTCCATCCGTGCTGACTGATCTTGCCACCTATATGCAGCTCGGCCGTGAAATGGCGGCGGGGAAATACAGCGGGGTGTTCTACTACCAGCCATTTTACTACGCGGTATTCCTGCCGCTCTGCTATCTGATATCAGGCGGCTCGATCGGCTTTGTCGTTCTGGTTCAATCCCTGCTTGGCGGGGCGACCAGTTATCTCGCCGGGTTGGCGGCGGGGCGAATGTTCGGCAAGACGGCGAGCCTTGTCGCAGCCGGTTTCGTCGCCATCTCCACACCGCTGCTGCTGATGACGCCGTACCACCAGAATGAGACACTTCAGGCCTTCAACTTGACACTGCTTTTCTACCTCGCGCTGCGTGGATGCGAACGCTGGACGCTGCCACGTTGGACGGCGGTCGGCGCGGTCGCGGGGATTGCAATTCTAACTCGCGGCAATATCAATTTTTACCTTCCGATTCTGCTATGCGCGCTGATCTGGGCGGGACGAAAACGGAGCATCAGCTGGCTCAAGGTCACTGCGGGCGCGGCTCTGTTTTTGGGCGCCGTCCTTCTGATGCAAGCGCCATTCTCCATCCACAACACCCGATTGACCGGGACATTCACCGGCCCCTCCACGGCCGCCGATGCGGTTCTGGCGCTGGGGAACTCGCCGGAGGCTCCAGCTGGCGGACGTGATCCGGAACTTCCGGCCGGCCCCATGGAATACCCCGAAGCCTATCAACGCATGATGGCCCGTGTGGGAGAAGGCGTGAGCGTTCCAGCCCAAATGCTTGAATGGATGCGTCGGGAACCGGGTGCTTTTTTCGAGCTTCAGTTCCGCAAACTCCTGCTTTTCTGGGATTATCGCGAAATTCCCAACAACGTATCCCTCCACGGAGTCGGCGGCGGAGCAGAAGAGAGCATGATTTTGCGCTGGCTGCTGCCGGGGCGAAGTTTACCGTTGCTCGCGCTGGGACTGGCGGGCTTGTTCCTGATCGGCGGCAAGGCATTCCGGCGACGCGACGTGCGTTACTGGATGTTGATCGGGCTGATTGCGGCCTACTGGGCGGCGACGGCGCTATTCTACATCCTCTCGCGCTTCCGCGCCCCGATTTTGCCACTGGTGGCGATTGCGGCGGGCGCATTCGCCGGCTGGGGAATCCGACGTTGGAAACTGGCGCCCGACTGCCGAAAGCAACTCTTGTTGTACGGCGGCGGCGGATTTCTGGCGGCATTCTGGCTGGTCAGCTCCGGCTATGAATTCTATCGCACGAATCTGGAATCCTCGCTACTCCGGGCGTTACGCCCGGAAGGAACCATTGTCAGCTATGGCGGAACGCCCTACCAACTCGACTATGGCCCACGTACTTTCGGCGGATGGACCCTGGAAGAGATGAAGCCGGGTCAGGAGATCAGCAAGCGCTTCCCGAAATTCGCCGCAAAAGGAGAAGTGGAGTGGCAGTTGCTCGCAAGCTCCGCCGGACGAATTCGTTTTTTGCTCAATGGAGAGACTGTCATTCGTGAAATCACTCAACCGGGCTTGACGGCAATCCGCTTCCCGGTCACACCACGTGACGACGGCTTTACGCTGAAAATCGTTTCGTTTCCGGGTGAATGCTCCCTGCTTTACGATCGGCAACGAAATTACGGGCGTTCGGAATGGAACGGGATGCCCCTCCCCGGCGAATGGCTGTTCCGGCTTTACAAACCTCTCCCGGCCAAAGAATAGCCGGAAATTGAATATTTTCCCTCCTGCACGGGTTGATTTTCTCCTGAACCGATGATATCTTATAAAACAGAACGGCTCCATCCGGAGCTTGAGCGGAGAGATGGCTGAGCGGTCGAAGGCGGTGGTCTCGAAAATCACTGTACGGGCAACTGTACCGAGGGTTCGAATCCCTCTCTCTCCGCCATTTATGTTATAACCTGTTTATTTTGAACAGTTCTGAAATTTCAAACGGATTTGACCGGTTGTTCCTGATTGGTACACAAAGTGGGCCACAGGGAGCGGAAAATGAATATCCCGGTCAATCACCTTGTATCCCGCAATGGAAAATATTACTTCCGTTGTCGTCTTCCTCAAAACGGCTACAGCGCCTTGTCTCCCGCAGAGATAAAAATTTCCCTTCGGACTTCTGACCAGAAAATTGCCATAAGTGCTTGCAAATTACTGACTGACAGGTTAATCTTAATGAATTGGGAAGTGTCATTCCAAAGAGAAGCCATGCGGTGTATGTTCTTTTGGCGCTTTTTTGTGGAACCATTGGGCTGCATAACGCTTATATTGGGCGGACAGGCATCGCAATGTGCCAAGCCGCAATGGGAATAATTGGGTATATGGCAATTTTTATAACGCTACGAAATCGTTCGGAAAATCGTTGAACGCACGAGAGAAAAAATCGGTCAAGAAGCCAGCATTGCAAGAAAAGAATCGGAACCGATGATTGTTGAAATAAAAACATCGATCACTCGGGTAGAACAAGAGCGAAAGCGGGTTTTTGATTCCCTCTTGAGTAATTTGTCGCAGTCTCTTGTCTCAATGGCAAATTCCCGCATGGAAGAGCTTGACATGGAGATGGAAACACTGAATCAGCGCTTGGATTTCTACCGAAAACGGGTCGAATTGGGATTGGACGCATATAAGTTTGCAGATTGGCTTTTAGAACGGCTGGAAGGATTGAGTAAAGCATTGGCAAGGGCCGGATCATACCAGAAGGACGAACTCCGGCAAATTCTCTCCTGCGACCTTGGCCAGATCGAAGATCAAGGCGATGGCAACTTCAAAGTCATTCCGCGAGAAGAAAAAAACTTTCCCCATCGCAATGACGGGGAAAGTTCGACTAACGGTAAAGGATGGTACACCCAAAGAGACTTGAACTCCTAACCTTCTGGTCCGTAGCCAGACGCTCTATCCAATTGAGCTATGGGTGCCCGCTTGATGTTACTTAATATAGCTCTCGAGGGGGGAAAAGCAAGCTCGATTTTTGATTTTTTTTGAAAATTCTATCTCTTATTTTCTGCCGGAATCCCCTCAGAATAGCGCAAGGCTTTGCGGAGCTTCACTTTGCAAGTGAACGGTGGTAATTCAGGATTCCTGCAGCAATTCCTCGCGCCAGCTTGTCCAGATAGGCGGAACTGCCCAGATTCGCCGCATCTTCACTGTTCGACAGAAAGCCAACCTCAACCAAAGCCGCCGGCATGGTCACATCACGCAATACCGCAAACCGGGCAAACTTCACTCCCCGATCCGTTGCCGACGTCCTCCCCAGCAATGAGCGCTGCAAATGATAGGCCAGCAAAAAATTACATGCGTTATTCGCATTCCCCGCGTACCGTTTGCTATCCGGTGGGCCCCCGCTGTTGCTCGATGTCGCGCCTTCCGGCGTCATACAGAATGTTTCGATTCCGCGAACACTTCGATCCTGCGTTGAATTCACATGAATCGAAACGAAAAGATCCGCCTTAGCCCGATTGGAATAGGCGCTGCGCGCCCCCAGGGAAAGCATCGTATCACGGGTGCGCGTCAACTCCACCTTATAACCGTAGGCACGCAAAATCTTCGCCACCCGGTTCGATAGATTCAACGTAATCGTCTTCTCCAGCATACGGGAACCGGAAGCACCCTGGTCGCGGCCGCCATGCCCCGGATCTAGAACAATCTTGCGGATCGGATGGCGATATTGCTTGCCGGAAGAGAGAAGCGGAATCAGCACTGTATTGTAGTCGATCTGCCCCAGATATGCCCGGCCGTTCCGCATTAAAAGCGGATGACAGAGGTTGATACGCAATCCGTCCAGATGGATGAACCGTTTATCCGGATAAAGAATAAACCGCCTTTTCTCATGAACCAAAATGACTTGCGTCTTCCCGGAAACAGCGCTCCCACCCAAGGCAGTAGCGGCGTCACTCAGGTCAACATGGCGCAACCCATTGGCCCAGACAGCACGCGGGGCGGCATCCGCACACACCGCTCCGCCTAGAAACAGGGCAAAAAGCAAAAGGGAAAAAAGTGATGTTCCGAAAAACTTCATCGATGTTTAGAGTTTCTCCAGTCGAACCTGTCCGTTCCAATCCTCCACCGGAGGATACATCGCGTTCACTCCCGGACCAATCTCCACAAATTCGGTAAGAGAGCCCAATACAAACGCCTTGGCTTCGCAAAGCGCATTTTTCCATGGAGCGCCCAGTGCGAATGCTGCCGTCATCGCCGCCGAAAGGGTACAACCGGTTCCGTGCGATTGTCCATTATCCGGCAGACGCGGAGAGGTCAGGCGATACAAAACACCTTCTTTGCAGACAAAATCGGCGGCATGCTTCCCCGCACGCGCGTGTCCACTTTTCAATATAATCGACGCGCCCCATCTTTCGTAGCATTCCAAAGCGGCGTCGGCACATTCCTTTTCGTCGTTCAGCTTTCGTCCGAGAAGCAGTTCCGCTTCCGGAATATTCGGAGTGATCCAGCTCGCCAGCGGAAACAATTCCAGTTTCAGCGCTTCAATCGCATCTTCCCGCAACAGAACGGTTCCGGAGGTGGAAACCATAACCGGATCAACCACCAGCGGCAACTTATGTTTCTTTGCACTGAGCGCCACCGCCGAAACAATATCGGCGGAGAACAGCATCCCGGTTTTGGCATAACGAACCAGAATCAGCTCCAGCACCGCATCGATTTGACTGCTCACGCCTTCGGCGGGGATCGCGTCGATCCGGGTTACTTTTTTCGGATTCTGGCTGGTCAGGGCGGTGATCGCCGTACAGCCGTAAACGCCGAACGCGTTAAAGGTACGCAGATCGACTTGAATCCCGGCCCCTCCCCCGGAATCGCTCCCGGCAATGGTGAGGGCCACGGGGTAAAGTTCGTTTTTTGAATTATTTTTCGTCATGACTTTGTTTTCGGCAACTTGAACGGTTATATTGCAATATCTTTAACAATACATCCTCAAGCGAGTAAAAACAAATAAAAACACCGATGTTTTTTCGTGATTTAAATCGTATCTTGCTTCTGACGCTATTCTTTGGCGCGGTTACGGTTCAGGGAAGTTCCGCAACAACCGGCGACGGCGTCGCGATCGTCATGGATCGCACCAGCGCCGAGTCGCTGAAAACATTGGAAGAACTGCGGACGATGAATGCCCAGCTCCTGACGCTGTTCCGGGTTACCGGCTGGCGGCAGCCGCGCCACTGCAAAATCGTACTCTCCGAAGAGGTGCCGAAGGGAGAGCTGCGCACAGAATTTAAACCACAGGAATGGACGCTCCACTTCAATGACCGGGATGGTGATTGGCGAAGCGATTACTCGTTACGCCGAAAACTGTTCGGGCTTCTGCTGCTCGCCAAGGTGCCGAATTCGATTCCACCGCCCTCCTCTGATTTTCTCCCCGGGTGGATCGCAGCGGGACTGGAGGCCCGATTGCGGAACGCCCGCGAAAGCGAAACGCTGCTGCGCCGCAACCGCTGGTTGCCGGTGCTGCGAGCCCTGGCGGAACAGGACACCTTTCCGGACTTTCACCGGATGCGCATGATCGATCCGCAATTGTTACCCTCGCCCGCGCGCGTATGGTATGAGGAACTTAGCCGCGTAATGCTCGAATTGGGATCAGAGCGCTCCGGGGTGATTGATAACGCATTGCTGGATTATTGCATTCTCTCGACCATTCCGGCTGGGAGTGAAAATCAAAACTTCCTCTCCACGCTGGGCCGCGTTCTCCTTGAAGGAGCGGCGAAGGAACGCATATTCGACTCCATCGGGCGGGAACAGTGGGACGAGATGACCGAAGCGGAGAAACTACAACGAATTCTGGAGCGTCAAGCTCGCCGGATGGCCTTCAATGAATATTTTCCACAGCCGGTGCATCTGATCGTGGCGGCGTTTGAGTCGCTGGATCCGGTATCGTTTCCCGTCCTGAACGAAAAAGGGGAGCCGACCGGGGAGCAGCTCCGTTTCCCGTTGGCGGAATTCCCGGAACATATTCTGGGACGGCTGGATGCACAGCAACAGCAAATCGCTCTCCGCAACCGGATTCTGGCACTGCGGGAAGGCAATTCAATTTCCGGCCGTCTGTTGCTTGAAAATCTGGCAGAAGCCCTCATGCTGTTGCCGCTTCAAGCCCAGGTACGCTCGACAAACAACCCGGCTCCGGCCATCGACCGCTTCCGTCAGGAAATCGCCCGAATCCGCGCGGATCTCGAACGACGCGCCAAAATCGAAGATCTGCTGGAGAGAACGGAACAGGAGAATCGCATTCCGGCGGAATTTTACGACAAAGCGATTCGAGAAGCCGAACAACCGGCCTTTTTCTTCACCGACCGGGAAAAAGATTTTCTCGATCGCGTGGAGCGTGAGTGGCTGGACGATTGAAAAGCGATTCCGACCATGCTATATTAATCAGCTGGGAAGGTCGCACTTGCGACAGTTGAAAAAAATTAAGGGAATCCCGAGTAAAAGACTTCAAGGGAAACGAAAGAGAAGACAGATGAAAGAATTGCCAATGTTGACCCCGTTGCTGCGCCGCGGCAGTGAATTTCTCGGAGTACAGTACCCCGTCATTTGCGGAGCCATGACCTGGGTTTCGGAACCGAAACTCGTCGCGGCGGTCTGTAACGCCGGTGGTTTCGGCTGTCTTGCAGGCGGAAATGCGCCCTGCGATATTCTTGAAAAGCAAATTGCGGAAATCCGCTCTCTGACCCCGCACAACTTTGCAGTCAACCTCATCACCATCGCTCCGGCATATCAGGATCACCTGAAGATGCTCGCCCGCGTGAAGGTTCCGTTTATCATCTTCGCCGGCAGCTTCCCGAAGGAAAAAGAAATCGCCGCGGCCAAGGCCACCGGCGCCAAAGTGCTCTGCTTTGCCTCAACCATCTCAATTGCCGAACGCATGATCCGCTTCGGCACGGACGGCATCATTCTGGAAGGCAGCGAAGCGGGAGGACATATCGGTCATGTTTCGAGCATGGTGCTCTTTCAGCAGGTGCTGTTCAAATTCCACGAACAGATTCCGATCTTCACCGCCGGCGGCATCGGTACCGGCAAGATGGTCGCTCATCTGTTGGCCATGGGTTCGGCGGGCGTCCAGCTCGGCACCCGTTTCGTGATGACCAAAGAAGCCAACGTTCACCCGGCGTTCAAAGAAGTATTCAAAAATGCGAACGCCCGTGACGCAATCGCCACGCCGCAGTACGACCAGAAACTCCCGGTCGTCGCCGTACGTGCGCTCCGCAACAAGGGAACCGACCGTTTCGGCCAGCTCCAGCTTCAGCTGCTCCGCGATCTGGAAGCGGGAACCATCACCCGCATTCAGGCGCAGGAGGAGGTCGAAAAGTTCTGGATCGGTGCGCTCCGTCATGCCGCAATCGAAGGCGATGTCGAGAACGGCTCACTGATGGCCGGACAGTCCGTCGGCCTCGTCGGTGAAATCATGTCGGTCAAAGAGCTCGTGAATGAGCTGCTGACCGATGCGGAAACCGAACTGGTTCACCTCAAGAAAATGCTCTGCGGCTGCTGACCGCAATCACGGTGAAGGAGTGAAGACAGCCCATGAACGAACCGGGGAAAAAATCCGACCGCAGGGTCGTTTTCGCGGTAGCGGTTCTGTTTGCCTTGCTTCTCTCCTTCGCTGGATACCGGGCGCTTCACCGCAGCGCGGGGTTGTTGCTCGGTGATTTCTTCTATCCTTATCTCGCGTTGTCGCAACGTTCGACACGGGGAGTCTCCGAACAATCGCTTCTGCTTCTCAGCCGCACGGAACTGGCGGCAAAAGTAGAAGCGCTGATGAAAGAGAACCACGAAAGCGCCGTCCGCCTCCGCGAGATCGACACCATTGCAGATGAGAACCGCGAACTGCGAAAAATGTTGCGGCTCCCCGACCCGACCGGGTGGGAATACCACGCCTGCCAGATTCAACTGCGCGATCCGATGTTCTGGCGGGAACGCTTTACCGTCAGCATCGACCCGGAAGCAAAAATCGTTCCCGGCGCGGCGGTCATTGCCGCAACGCAAAGCGGTGTTCCCGCGCTGGTCGGAATCGTATCACGGGTCGGGCGGCGCAACGCCGAAGTGGAAACGCTTTTTTCTCCAACGTTGCGGCTATCGCTCGCGTTTGAGCATGGCGGCACCGGATTCCTGAATACCGGGGAACGCCAGGCGGTTACGGGGAAACTCCCGGTCGGCCATATGCCAGTCAACCAGAAATTCCTGCCGGGCGAAGGCGTGTTCACCACCGGTTACGAAACCGGAATCCCCACCGGAATTCCGGTCGGAACGCTGAATACCGCAGATGAAGTCGATCCGAATTTCGCCAGCACGCAGCACATCACCGGATTGATCCAGCCGCAGGCTGATTTCGATAACTTGCGTTACCTGCTGATTGCCATTCCTCAGGAACAACTTACGCCATGATGAGGGCGGCATTTACATTTCTGTTTCTCTGGTTGGCGTTGATGCTGGAACTGCTGGCCGGACAACTTGGGCTGCCGCTGCTTCTCGTCGCATTGGTCATCTACTACGCGTTACTGACCACATCCACCGCGATGGGATTCGCAATCGCAATCGCCGCCGGGATTTTAATTGACCTTATTTATGGGCGCACCTTGCCGGTGACACCGGTCATTCTGGCAGCTGCATTGCTGACCGGGCGACTGATCCACCTGAAAGAGCCGACGCATCCACTGGAAACCGCCTTGCCCGGAATGGGAATCGCTCTGGTTGCCATCCTCGGAAACAGTGTTGCCCGGCTGGCGCTTTCCACCCTGCCCGGCAAATTCAACGAACTCATCTGGGAGTTGATTTTTTTCGGCGCGGTCGGACTTGTCATCATGCCGGTATTGACCATCATACTTGACGGTATCGGTCGAAAACTGGGATTGGATACAGCAATTCAGGAACCGAAATCCAATATCGGCGCCCTCCGTCCGCGCCGGGTTCGCGAACCCCGAAAGGCCAAACGGCCATGAGCAGACAACCAGCGAAACGCCCGGCGCCGCGCAAAGAGGCGACCAAAACCACTCCCGTTCGGGGAATCCTCAGTACGGAACAGCTCCGGCTGCTGATTCTCGGCGGATTTATTCTCGTGATGTTTTTGATCTTGATCGTGAAACTAGCTTACGTCCAAACCAAAGCATCCGACAAAAGCATCGACGCAATTTCACGTCAGTCGCTCCGGCGAATCCGCATTCCGGCCACACGTGGAAAAATCTACACCCGCGACCTGATGCTCCTCGCGGGGAACAGCCCGGATTCCAATCTGGTGGTTTATCCGCAGGAAGTTCAGGTTCGCGGTTCCCAACGCAAAGTCGTAGAGAAAATTCTGATCAGCGCAGAAACCATTGCCAAAGCAATCGGACGCCCCAATACCCTGACGGCGGAAAGCGTTGCCCGTCATCTGAATTATCAACCCGGACTTCCATTGGTGCTGTTCCGGCAGATGACGCCTCCGGAAATCAGCCGCGCGCTGGAAAGCAGCCGCGAGTTGAGAGGCATCGGCCTGGAAGCGGACGAATCCCGCAGCTACCCCGCCGGAAGGCTGGCGGCTCACCTGATCGGCTACACCCGACGCGAAGAACCGCGGAGCGCGGAGGATTTCCGTGAATTCTCTTACTATGTACCCGATTTGATCGGTGTGGAGGGAATTGAGCGCGCATTCGACCGCCTCCCCGACGATGCGCCCGACGCGACGCTGGGGCTGCGCGGCTTGCCCGGCTATTCGCTTGTTCAGGTCAACAATCTCGGCTATATCCAGAACCAGGTCATCAACAAGATCGAGCCGCAACATGGAAACAACCTCATCCTGACCGTCGATTCCCGCGCCCAGCGGATCGCTGAACAAATCATCTCCGGAAACCGGGCGGCGGTGGTCGTGCTCGACGCCTCCAATGGCGATATACTGGCATCGGCTTCCAGCCCGACCTACAATCTTTCGGAGGGGTTCACCCCTTTCATCAGCGCCGCCTATTATAAAAAGTTATTGGAGAACCCGGATCGGCCGCTCTACAATCGTGCGTTCCTCGGGAACTATCCGCCAGGATCCATTCTAAAACCACTGGCAGCGCTGGCCTTCCTGAACGCCGGAATTCCTGCCTCCGACATCGTCAACTGCGACGGGCATACCGACATCGGCAACGCAACCATACGCTGCGCTGCGCGTGCCGGACACGGGCCGCTTGACTTACAGAGCGCGCTGGCCAAATCCTGCAACGACTACATGATCGAACACTCGTTGCGGGTCGGGCTCACCCCCATCGCCGATGTACTCCGCTCCGCCGGCGTCGGCCGAAAAACCGGCGTCGAACTGCCGGAACTGACCGGAACATTCCCCTCTTCTGAAACCAAAAAGCGCCTTCACGGAACAAAATGGACCATTTACGATACCGGGTTGCTCTCCATCGGTCAGGGAATCATCACGCTCACACCGCTTCAGGCCGCCACGTTCACCGCGGCGCTGGCCAACGGCGGCAAAATGTGGAAGCCACACCTCGCCTGGAAGGTGGTCGACGCGAACCGGACGACGCTTTATGAGCGACAACCGGAACAGACCGGCAGCCTCAAGGCGTCACCCTCCGCGCTAAACGTCATCCGGCGTGGGATGTTCGACGTGGTCAATACGCCCGGCGGCTCCGGGCGCGAAGGCAAGGTGGACGGACTTGATGTTTACGGAAAAACCGGAACCGCCGAAGTGGGGCCCCGCGATCGGAGAACCCAGATCACCTGGTTCATCGCATTCACCTCCTGGAAGGGGAGAACCTACTCCATCTGCGTCATGGTGGAGGAAGGCAGATCGGGGGGAAAAAGCTGCGCTCCGCTTGCCGCGGAATTTTTCCGACGTTATCTGTTGGAAACGCCTCCGCGAACTTGACAGAAGGCTTCGGAAGCGCTATCTTAATCCCGACAGAAATTCATCACCAGCCGGGAAGAAACGCTTATCATGATTAACGTCGCCGTCATCGGAATCTCCGGATTCGGAGCCGTCCACTACAACGATCTCGTGCGGGAGCACAACGCCCGTCGAGCCAACTTCATCGCCGCTGTCGTCATCAATCCGGAAGAAGAAGCGGAGAAGTGCGCCTTCCTGAAATCGATCGGTTGCCGGATCTATGCCGATTACCGGATCATGCTTGAAGAGTTGCGCGGGCAGATCGACATCTGCTTTATCCCAACCGGAATCGCCTTGCACTGCCCGATGACCGTCGCCGCGCTGGAATCCGGGGCGAACGTCTATGTGGAAAAACCGGTTGCCGCCACCGTGGAAGAAACGAAGATCATGAAGGAAGCCGAACGTAAGAGCGGCAAATTCATCGCCGTCGGCTATCAGACGATATACCAGCCGGACACCCACCGTGTCAAGCAGCTTCTGCTGGACGGTGCCATCGGGGAACCGCAGGTGTTCAAATGCTACGCGCTCTGGCCGCGTGACGATGCGTACTACCACCGCAACAACTGGGCGGGGAAAGCCACAGTCAACGGCAAGTGGGTTCTCGACTGCCCGTTCACCAATGCCTTGGCCCACTTCCTGAATCTGTTGAGTTTCCATGCGGGAACCACCTTCGAGGACACCGTGGAACCGCAAGCGGTGCAAGCCGGTCTGTTTCGCGCCAATGAGATTGAAACCAACGACTTCGCCACCATCCGCGTGGACGGGGCGAACAATCGAACGCTCTTTTTCCATGTAACACACGTCAGCGAAGGCAGTCAGAATCCGATCACCCGGATCGAAGGCACTGCGGGAACCATCGAGTACAGCGACCGTGAAATCATCCTGACCACCGCCGACGGAAAGGTTCAAAACTTCCCCGCGACGCCGGATACCGAGATGCGAAAGAATATTTTTGACGCGTTGCTCAAGCGGATGGAGGATCCGAAGCAGTTCATCTGCACCATCGATATCGCGGCAAAGCATACGCTGATCTGCAATGCGGTATTCGACTCCGTTCCCTGTGTCGCCATCCCTTCCGAAACCGTTCGCGTCGTGCTCAACGAAAACAAGGTTGCCCGCCGTGTCGTTCCGGGGCTGGATGCCGCGATTCGCCGTGCATGGGAAGAGAACCGCCTCGTCGACACCCGCGACTTCACCTGGGCCGGTTCCGGGGATGTTTTGCACATCAATAGCGACACCGGCTTTACCGGGAAGTGGTTTCCTAAGGAAAAGTAAGCAAAAAGTGACACTGGAACTTGACTTTTGATAATTGTTACTATATTTTAATGACAGTTTCAAGAAGAACTTGAAGAAAGCCTAAGCACAAGGAGTATGAAAATGCAGGAACTCAAAAACAGCAAGACTGCCGAAAATCTCGCCTACGCGTTTGCCGGAGAATCCCAGGCTCGCAATAAATACACTTATTTTGCCGAAGTCGCCCGGGAAGAGGGCTACGAGCAGATTGCCGCCATTTTTGAACTGACCGCGAACAACGAAAAAGAGCACGCGAAACTCTGGTTCAAAGAGCTCGGAATGCTCGGAAACACCGCCGAAAACTTGAAGTCGGCCGCGGCGGGCGAACACGAAGAGTGGACCAGCATGTATAAGGATTTTGCGGAAGTTGCCGATAAGGAAGGGTTTGCCGCCCTCGCTCGCAATTTCGAGCGCGTTGCTGCGATTGAAAAGCGTCACGAGGAGCGTTATCTGAAACTTCTTGAGCGCGTGGAGCACGAGGAAGTGTTCGTCCGCACCGGCGAGAACCGCTGGGAGTGCCGTAACTGCGGTCACGTCATCATCAGCAACAAGGCTCCGGGCGTCTGCGCTGTCTGCAAAAAGACCAAATCGTTCTTTGAAGTCGAAGCGGAAAACTTCTAAAACACACGAAGGAGCCCTCCCCTGCCTGATCGCAGGGGAGGTTTTTTATGAAATTCAACCAGCTCGCTTTGTTCGGGTTCGCGCTTTCGCTTCTGGTGTCAGCCGGATGCCGATCCAGCGAATCCACACAGACGGATCCCCCGCCAGAACCTCCATCCGCGGCAACGGAACTGCATCCGCAATCCGCCGCTTATCTTTGCCTGCCTCCGGTGCTCCCGGCAACGCCATCGGCCGTTCCGGGCATTCTGTCCAAAGACATCCAGCTGGAGAGCGAAACGGGGACGGAAATCATGCGGCTCTATCAGCCCGAATCCCCTTCCGCACAACCGCGCGGCGCAGTGCTTTTTTTGCACGGAATTGATCGAAATACAGCGCGCTTTTGCAGCGAACTCGCGGCAAAATCCGGATTCATGGTCGCGGCGCCGGAACTCCACATTGCGCCGGAATCCCCATGGACGGCGGCACTTGACGATGCGTTGGCCGCATATAATTATCTCTGCACCAATGCCGATGAACTTGGCGTGGATTCCGAACGGATCTTTCTGGCCGGCGATGGCATTGGCGCCCTCCTCGCGGTGGCCGCCGCGTACAACGAATACGACACCACCGGGGAAAAGCCGACGGGGCTATTGCTGTTTTATCCTTACACCGCCGCAGAAGCGGAGAATCGCGGAGAATCCTGGACCCGTTACGGCGAAAACTTCGGATACGATGCCGCCGCAATGGAAGCATTCACCGACGCATGGCTGCCAAGTGCGAAGGAGCGCCAGGAAACGGCATCTCTCTTCACGGTTGATCCAGCCAGCATGCCGCCCATGCTCGTTATTGTATCCGGGTGCGACATCTTGCGCGACCAAGGATTGAAGTTTGCGCTCCAGTTGCGCAAGGGGGAGGTTCCGGTTCGGATTCGGCGCTACAATGGTGCGCTTCACGGCTTCCTCACTCGTCCGGGATTAGAGCTCTTTCTTCAAAAGGGGATTGCGGACGCCGCATTATTTCTCGCCGGAAACGGTAGCGGGAAGTAAGGCGTCAAGCCTGCGCAACGCATGCTCAACCATCGGCCGGAATCCGAACGGGTCCGGCTCATTCAATGCCTGTTCATACATACGGCGAGCTTCGACGAGATCATCCTGCAGGCGTGCGGCGTCACCTCGCAAAAAGTAATATTTGATCCTGAGATCATCAAGCCGATCCGGGTCCACCTGTTCCAGCAACACCTCTGCGGCAGGCGCGTCACCACGCTCCAATTTCATCATGGCACCGTAATAGAACAGCAGTGATGGATTGGTACCTCCCTGCTGCAGCGCCCCGGCGATCAACTCCTCCGCCGCCTCCAGCTGCCGCAAAGAAATCAGGCGAATCAGGAGGTTGATCGTCACGGCTTCGTTTCCACCACTCCGATAATACCCTTCCGTCAAAGTAGCCAGCGACGCTTCGTTCACCTGCCCGGAAGGTTGTTCCTGCGCCAGCGCCCAGCTGACAAAATCCGAGGAACGCAGCGTATGCCTCTCCGAAAACGGTTGATTAATCAGAAACGCGCCAAGCAACACGGCAGCGGAAATCGGCAACCAGACCCGGTGCGGAAGCGTCCAGGCGATCCGTAGGGTCTGCACCGCAAGCAGCGCAAACGGCAAAAGAAGAATCAATCGATAACGTCCCACCGGATAGTTGGCGCAAATCGGCAACGCCAACGCAAACATCGCCAGCAAAATCAAGCCGTCCCGACGCAAAAAGCGACGGGAGAGCAATGTCAGAACCAACCCGGACAAGGCAAACGGAATCAACAATCCCGGACCGATCAAAAATTGAAAACCCGGATTATAAGCTCGGATGAAATAGTAATTCATATTGTCCGGTATCTCATGCGCAAGAAAAACCTTCGGCAAGCGACTCAGCGCGTTGGCGCCGATTCGGAACAGCTTCGCAACGGAGGAGTCCGAAATCGGGGCAATCACCTCGCCACCAGCCGCCGGAGCGGGGTTCACGGAGGCGGAATAAGACAGCACATGATAGAACGGCCCCGGATAGGCGGCAAAATACCAATTGAGCGCACTGATCAACAACCAGACGCACAAGACGCCGCCGATCAACGGCCAGACACGCTTTGCGCGTCCGCGCCGCCAAAGCACAAACGCACTCCAGACGGCGGCAAACAAAACCCACAAAAGCGCGGTAGGGCGCCCGATCGACGCGATGCCGAGCAAAATTCCCGCCGTCGCCGCGTACCTCAAACGAAAATGATGTTTATGCGCCCAGAGGATTCCGGCAAAACTTGCGGAAAATGTGAGCAGCGCCAACGTTTCCTGAAGCATGGACAGCTCATACATCACTGCCGGGGCATACAGCGCCGCAATCAATCCGGCTGCCAGCGCCGCCAGATGGTTTCTCCACAATCGAAGCGCCGCATATACAGTCAGCAGCGCGATCGCTACTCCGCCCAGCGTTTGCAAAAGCACCAGAAGTTCCACCGGGTGAACTTCGCCATTCAGTTTCCAGAACAGCGCAAGAAGCATACGGTGAGGGGCGAACAGAATCGTTCCGCTCTCGCCCCATTCCGCAAACTGCAGCAGCGTCATCATATCCAATCCGTGCACCCGATGGAGATAACGCATCGGGGAATGCAGCCAATCCAGATAGAGAATCGCCCGCACCATCAGCGCAATCAGCGCCGTCAGGCAGTAAATCCGCGTATCGCGTCGCTTAAATATTTTTTGAACATCCATATTCCGGTTCCTCTTCTCTTCCAGTTTCTTCCAAGAAAATATAAACCCGTGCCCGGTCATTTACAACCGGTGACACACGATTCCTCCGCTGAAAATGGTTCTTGAAAAAAAACGATGAAAACTCTTGTATATTCCGGGAGGATGACTATATTAAATGATGGTACGTCGATTGTGGGCAATCGCGGCCGGGCGGTTCGCTGTCCCGGTTGAGGAAAGTCCGGACTGCAAAGAGCAGGGAGTCCTTTTGAAAAGAAGGATACCGCGGACAATACGCCGCGGGAAGGCCAGTGCAACAGAAAGCAAACCGCCCGGTTTCGACCGGGTAAGGGTGAAAGGGTGGGGTAAGAGCCCACCGGGCGCGCAGCGAAAGCGGCGCCGCATGGTAAACCCCTCCCGCAGCAAGACCAAATAGGGGATCAGCCGCTGCTCGCGGCGTTAGGAATCCCGGGTTCTGGTCGCACAGACAGATGATTGCCCATCCGCTTCGGCGGAGGACAGAATCCGGCTTACAGCGATCGGCGTACCACTGTTTTGTTCGCAATGAAAAATTTACATACAAACGCGGTTCCGGCGATGCTGAGCTGGTCGCCGCCGACGGAAACAGGGGGACAAGGGAAAAGATGGCCAAGTACGCAATTCTCAGCGACATCCATTCCAACTTAGACGCGCTGAAAGTCGTCCTGGAAAAATGTCGGGAACTGGAAGTCGACCACTATATTTCGCTCGGCGACATCGTCGGATACAATGCGGAGCCGGAAGAATGCGTAAAAGCGATTTATGACTTGAATTGCGTCGCGCGGGTACGCGGAAACCACGACGAATATACAGCCAACGGCGACATCGAAATCTCCGGCTTCAACCCCCACGCCAAAAAAGCCGTGGAGTGGACCCGGGCACAATTGAGCGAAGAAGAGCGCGAATGGCTGGGGAGCGCCCCCTTCCGTACCACACTGCCGAGCTGCAACACCACGCTGGTTCACGCCACGTTGGATTCCCCGGAAAACTGGGGGTATGTTTTTGACGCGCACCATGCGGCGGACAATTTCAACTACCAATTCACTTCACTTTGCTTCTGTGGTCACTCGCACGTTCCGGTCGCTTTCTGCAAACGCCCCGGCACAATCGGGCTGGAAGAGATCGAAACATGGAACTACAACCCGGAACTGGAAGAAGAAAACTTCGACTACACCCTCCCCGACGAACTTCCGGTTGAAGTAGAACCCGGGTGCAAATATTTGTTCAACATCGGCAGCATCGGCCAGCCGCGAAACCGCGACCCACGAGCAAGTTTTGCCGTATACGACACCATCGCGCGCTATGTCACGCGTTACCGGCTACCCTACGACATCGCCAGCCAGCAGGCCAAAATTCTCGCAGCCGGACTCCCGGAACGGCTCGCGTTGCGCCTTGCCAACGGCAGTTAAAACCGCCCCTGACCGGGAAAGCGATCCGCAAGTGGAGAAAAAGGTAACACGGATTCTGGCGATCAAGCCGAGCAGTTTGGGGGACATCTTTCATGTCTTTCCCGCGCTGGAGTTGCTGCGCCGGAACTTCCCGGATGCCGAACTCGACTATCTGGTTCACCCGGCGTTCGCGGAGGTGCTGGATTACAGCCCGTTCCCGATCTCCCGCCGGATTCTCTTCAATCGGAAACGGATGGGGAAACTACCGACGCTGCTCCCGGAATTCCTGAGTTTGACCCGGGAAATCCGCCGGAACCGTTACGATCTGGTCATCGACTTTCAGGGGCTGGTGCGCAGTGCGATATTCGCCAAAACGGCTCGGGGCGGCCCGGTCATCGGTTTCGCCCACCCTCGTGAATCGACGGCTCGGTTCGGCTACGCCCTCCGTTTCGATGTCCCTTCCGGACACGCGGTGGAACGAAATGTGAATCTGGTCAACGCGCTGTGCGAACGAAACGATCCGGTTCCGAAACCGGTTTTACCGGAAAACCGAAAACACGCGGCTGAACTGTTGAAGCTGACCGGCCCCCTGCCCGAAGAATTTGTGGTGCTCCTGCCGGGCAGCCGCTGGAACACAAAGAAATTTCCGCCCACGTTGTTTGCCGATATAATTCGTGGCATTCACGCCGCACGCCCGGAATGCCGGTTCGCCGTTCTCGGTTCCGCCGCAGAACAAATGGAACAACGTGCAATCCGCACGGCGGTCGGATCCGATTTCCCATTGCTGGAGCTGGCGGGAAAAACCTCGCTTGGCGTCATGGTGGAAGCGTTACGCCACGCCCGGCTGGTCATCAGCAACGACTCCGGCCCGATGCACGCTGCGGCAGCGCTCTCGCGACCGGTTTTCGGTTTTTTCGGCCCGACCGACCCGGAAAAAACCGGCCCGTACGGAACAATTCATCACATCTACCAGATGCGGTTGGATTGCCTGAAATGTCTGAAGCGCACCTGCAAGGAAGATGCGCCCCCCTGCCACCGGCTCGATGCCGAACAGGTAGCAAATGATTGTATCCAAACTCTGACGACAGGAGATTAACCCATGTTGAAACCGATCTTTACCGTCCTTGCCGTGCTCTGTGCGACGCTTACCGTTTCGGCTCAGGTCGCGATGGACCTGACGCTCAACCGTTCGCTTTACATGCAGTACGAGCCGATTTATGCCTGCGTCACACTGCGAAACGATTCCGGTCGCCCGTTGCTGTTCGGCAAACGCGCGGAGCTTCAGGGGTATCTGCTGTTTGAAGTGACCGACCAACGCGGACGCCCGATACCGAAACGTCCGGGCGCCGATCTTACGGTAACCGGCTTGGTGCTGGAACCGGGGCAGATCCGGCGGCTGATCGTTCCGATCAACCGTTACTATCAGTTGGACAAGGTAGGATTTTTCCGGGTGCATGCGTATGTTTCGCACTCGTTGCTTCCATCGGAGTTCAAAAGTCCGGATCTCAAATTCAACATTGAGCCGGGCGTCACGCTTTGGACAAAAAGCGTCGGGCTGCCGGATTTGAACAACAGCGACTCCCCTGGCGTCGCCCAAGAACGCAGTTACAGCCTGCGTTCTCTGGTGGACACAACCACCAAAGCCTACTATCTGGTGATTGAAGATGACAAACTGGTTCACGCGGTCATCCGTGTCGGTCAGGCCATCGGCTATGAGAAATTCACCGCGGAAGTTGACATGCTGAGCCGCGTGCACCTGCTGATCCCGGTTTCACCCAAGGTGTTTCACTATCTCGCATTCGATACCAACGGCAAGAAATTTGCAGACGAATACCGGAAAACAGTGGGAACCATCCCCATGCTGATGCGTGACCCGAATTCCGGAATCATCTCGCTGATCGGTGGAGAAACCGCACAGGTCGGCATCGATTATACCGATCCCGAAGCCGGTCTGGTCCGCGTCGACGAGCTGGACGGTATTGAAACCGAAGAAATCGCTCCCACTCCGGACGCCCCGGCGAACAAAGGCCTGGTCGACCTCGGGAAGGATCTCTGATTTTCTACAATTCCTCCAATTGCAAGCCGCGCCTGAATCATTCAGGCGCGGTTTTTTTTCTGCTCCGGCCGCGATATGCCCATAAAAAAACCGTGCTCCTCAACAGGAACACGGCCTCTTGTATCGAATCTGAGATTCGTTTACTTGTTCGCCAGTTCAAACTTCTTCATGAAGTCGACCAGCGCTTTGACGCCTTCCAGCGGCATCGCATTGTAGATGCTCGCGCGGCAGCCACCGACGAGGCGATGCCCCTTGAGCTCGGTCAAGCCATTCGCTTTCGCTTCCTTGACAAACGCGGCATCCAGCTCTTCGCTCGGAGTGCGGAAGACGACGTTCATGATCGAGCGGTCGGCTTTCGCCACCGTGCTGGCAAAGAAATTGGAGTTATCGAAGAAGTCGTACAGGTAAGCCGCCTTCGTTTCGTTGATCTTCTCCATCTCCACCAGTCCGCCGCGCTCCTTGAGCCAGTCGGTAACCAGCGCGAGCATGTAAACCGAATAGGTCGGCGGAGTATTGAACATCGAGTTATTCTCAACGTAAGTGCTGTAACGCAGCATGGTCGGAACCTTGCTGTTGTCGGTGCGGGCAATGAGATCCTTACGAAGAATCACCAGCGCAACACCGGCGGGTCCGAGGTTCTTCTGGGCACCGGCGTAAATCATACCGAAATCGCTGACGTCGAACGGACGGGACATGATGTCGCTCGACATGTCGGACATCATCGGCACACCCGGCAACGATTTCGGGAACTTCGCATAGCGGGTACCGGCAATCGTATTGTTGCTGGTAATGTGGAAGAACGCCGCATCCGCCGTACGATTCCATTCGGTTTCGGCCGGGATGTGGTCGTACTTGGTCGCCTTGCTCGAAGCAACGACGTTGACCGTACCAAACATCTTCGCTTCTTTGATCGCCTTGTCGCTCCAGACACCGGTATCGACAAAGTCGGCAACGCCGCCATTCAGGAAGTTCATCGGCATCATCGCAAACTGCAAGCTGGCACCGCCCTGGGTGAACAGGATCTCGTAATCGTCAGAAATATTCAACAGTTCCTTGACGTTCGCTTTGGCACGTTCCAGCACCGGCTCGAAGTATTTCCCGCGGTGGGAAAGCTCCATGATGCCGCTTCCGCTGTCCTCAAAGGCAACGAATTCAGCCTGCGCTTTTTCCATGACCTCTTTCGGCAACATCGCCGGACCGGCTCCAAAGTTGTAAACCTTCATTGACTAAAACCTCCTGAATTATTTGGGCGTCGTAGCATATAACATACACGATCGGAAAAGTTTTTTCAAGCACCTTAGGTAAAAAAGTATCGAATTGAACCAAGTGCCGGAATCCGATTGGTTAAAAGACCACGGACACCGCTTTGAAACAACCGCTTCGCCTCCTCCGGGTCATCGCAATAGAAGAGATTCTCGCGTAACCCCAGTTCGCGGCAAAGCGCGACGGTATCAGCAGTAACCGTCTCTTTGATCGGCTGCACAAAGCGGCAACCGAGCTCACGGCAGAGCCGCAATGACTCGGGAGTTGAGCGGGTATCCCATCCGGGAAGAAAATAAATTTCAATCTCCGGATCAAGGCGACGCACGAAATCGAGCTGTTCCCGTTTGCCGATCGCCAGATAACCACGATCATACATATCGTACGCACGGTAGAGGCGGCAAACTTCGGCCAGAGCCTGTTCCGTGCCAGTATAAATCTGAATATTCATCAGCGTTCGTGTCGAAAAAGACGCCAACACTTCCTCAAACGTCGGAATGCCGGCGCCTTTGCCGCCGGAAGCGTCGAGTTTGCGAATGTCCGCCAACGGCAAGTGCTCCGGTTCCCCTTTGCCATCAGTGGTCCGCTCGAGTGTTGCGTCATGCAGCACAAGCGGAATTCCCTCACGGCTTGCCCGCAGATCGAACTCAATCAAATCCGCTCCGGCCTCCACCGCGTGTTCAAACGCACAGAGCGTATTCTCCGGGAAATCCGCGGAGGCGCCGCGATGCGCAGTAAGAATCATATGATCCAAATCTCGGTGCAAGTCGGTCAAACTCAAGTGTTTTTTCGGCATCGTCTTTTCCCTTTTGTTTCCGAATGATGCTCTGCAAACGCATTCAAAACGCGCCCCACTCGATCGACGCCGGGGAAATCTCGAAAACGAAACATCCGATCCGTAAGCGACGGGTGTTCGGCTTCGAGTGCTTTCCAGGCTGCGTCATCGGCCAACGCGCGATCCACGCCGAGGATCAGGGCGATGTCCGGCTTTCGTTCCAACAACTCCAAACGACGCTCCAACTGGCCGCGGTGCCAACGGTGAAACAGCTCCAGATGAAGCGTTCTCTTGTCGCTTTCGCGCCGGAACGAAAGATCCGGGAAGACAATTTCCTGACCGCCGCCATCGAGAAACGGGGATTCCCCTACGATTTTCCAATCGGCGCTCTGCTCTTTGAACAACCGGTGAAACATCCGGATCTCTTCCGGCACATAACTGGAAAAATTCCGATAATGCGAACAAAGTCCGCAATTCTGATCCAACTTCAGCGCGCCATGTTTCCCTTCCAGCCGAATCTGCGCGGTGAGGCTCCACTCCTGAAGATTCAACAGCGCGGGAAAAAACGATGCCAACTGCAACGCATACTTGCGCGTATTGGCGAACAGAGCGAACGGGCCGGAGATCCGCAATGTGAGCGGCCCATCTTTCCCTTTCCCCTTCCCTTTCCCTTTCGGGCGCGAAATCTCCGCCAGCAAGCGGAAGAATCGAAGATATTTAAACACTCGCCGAAGCTCCGCTGGATTGGTGTCCGACACCGTCGCCACCAACTCCTCGGCATAGATCAACAATCCCTGCACCAGCGCGACGTTGTAACGGTTCAGAAGCTCCGCTGGATAAAACGGCCGCCACCCGGTCAACCGCTCATTGTCCGGCAGGTCGCCATAGATATCCGCAGCGAGGAAATCAGACACCCCCTCGCCTTTCAGCAGAGCATCCCGATAGGTGTCCAGATTCCCCTCAGCAACCGTCAGCGCGGAGGAAGCAGCACAAAAAAGCTCCCGCCGGGCAACGGGGTAATCGATGGATCGCACCGGGTCGAACGAGCAGCGATCCTGAATCAGCTTATCCAATCCCGCGGCAAGACGGGGATCCGCCGCACTCGGCAACAGCGAGGAACACAGCTCCTCCAGCTCAGCACGGCGCATGTGCGATTCCGCGGCTTCCTGGTAAATACCGAGAAGTTCAGCGGCAAACTCCAATAATTTCGGTTCCGACGGATTGATAAAGGCGGGCAAAAACCCGCCCTTCCGCCGGAAACGCAAATGATCCCGAGTCAACATGGATTTTCCGGCAACCCCTTGAAGAATGGCAACAGTTTCGCCAACAGCGTCGGATTGGCCGCGATGATTCCCTCATCCGGGTAACGGAAACCACCGTGCAGATCGCGCACCAGAATCCCCGCTTCCTCCGCCACCAGAACTCCGGCTGCGATGTCGTAAGGCTGAAGCGCCATCTCCCAATAACCGTCATAAACGCCCGCTCCGGTCAAGCAGAGGTCGAGCGCGGCGGAACCGCAACGCTTGATGTCGCGCAGATGCGGAACGATTTTGCCGAAATATTCAATATTGTTCACCTTCCACCCGGCGCGGACGCAACCGAATCCGGTTACGCATGCCGCCTCCCCCAACTCGGAGCAACGAGAGGAACGAATCGGCTCGTCATTCCACACCGCGCCCTTCCCCCGCTCTGCGGCAAAGAGGTAACCAAGCACGGGTGCATACACCACTCCCGCTACCGTCTGCCCGGCTTCGCAATAAGCGATCGAGATCGAAAAATACGGGTGGTGCTGAATAAACGACTGCGTTCCGTCAATCGGATCGATGACCCAAAGATGATCGGAGTTCGCCCCGATGCGGCCGGATTCCTCTCCCAGAATCCCGTGTCCCGGGAAGCGTTCACGAATACGCTCGACAATCAATTTCTCCACCGCGACATCCGCCGCGGAAACGAGGTCTTTTGCCGTTCCTTTCGCATGAATTTCGTTCGGGCGAATCCCTTCAAAATACTGCACCGCAGTACGCCCGGCCTCTCTGGCAAGGGCTTTCATAAAATCAAGCATTTGTCCTCCAACCTTGCAGCGATTCTGTTATTTTTTGAGGCGCGGTTCCAGCGCGATCAAGTTTACCGTGATTCCCCACGCATCGTTCGGCTTCATCACTTTTCTCTCATGCCCGGCACCCCAGCTGTCGGAGTAGATGATCTCTCCGGTTTTGGTATTGTACCCGGTAATCAACCGCATGTGCATACCGAAATCGGACTGCGAGGTATCCACCGCCGGAAAAATGAAGGTCGACCAGCAAAGCGGAATCCCGTCGTCGATGCTGTCCTGCACCTCTTTGAAAAACGCTTTGCTCTCGCGGCGATCCTTGCCGCGAATTTCTCTGAACACGTTGAAATCCATCGACTTCATCAACTCGCCGTATTTCAGATAGCGGGTCTTGTCGATCACAATGATGTAATCATCAATATCCATTTTCGGCGCTTTGGTTCGCCGGGCGATCGCGTTGTAAGAGTTGCATATTTTCTTGAGATCGTTGAACGACTCCAGCCCATCATAACGATACAGTTTCTTAAGACGAATTCCCAGTTTCGCCTGATTCCCGTAGAGAGCATCGACGATTTTGTTGATGTTCGTGCCGCGCTGCGAATCGGATTCTGCGAGCTTGGCGATCACATGCTGGTCGACATTGGAACCATAATAGCGCAACACGCGCTCCACCGTCGCAGCAACGCAATACCCTTTCGCTCCCTGATCCACCATCGGCACCGTCACATACCGGGAACCGTCTTCATCATCTTGAATCCGATCCGCCAATTCGGCAACCGAAACCGAAGTTTTGAATCCATCGCGCAGAGAATTCGGCGCCTTGCCCGCAGGATAGAAGTCCACAGTGATGAATTCCGAACGCTCACGCGCCACACTCCAGCGCAACATGACGTCGCCCTTTTCGGAACGCCACAACTGCGCACGAATCCGGGAACCTCCGGCGCTCAAGTTCTGCGATTGCGGGCGAACACCGTCACCGACGAAGGCGACAAGTTTCGCCTGCACTTTCTCCAGCAGTGCATCGAACGCCTTTTTCGAGGCATCCCCGGCATCCCCGCGGTTATAGAACGAAACACTCAGCATCGCAGCCTGCCCGTCCGAGAAATCGACAATCGCCTCCACCACTCGGAAGCCGAACAAGGTCAAGGAACTTTCGCTTCCACGTACGTTATGGCGCATCCGCGCTTTCGACGCGTCCATCCACTGAAACACGCCGGGAACGTTCTCCATCACCGTTTCGCCGGACATCTTCCAGAAATCCGCCTGATTGTTCAGCAGCGGATCCAGTTCAGCGGCACCTGCTGTAAACAGCAATGCCGCCACAACACACAACCCACCCCAGATTCGTTTCATGGCGCATCCTTTCTTAAATTCGACTTAAGACTGGCTCGTCAGCAACATCGATTCCTGTACTTCATACAGCATTGCTTCGCCGGCAAGATAACGTTTCAGTTCGGCGATCATATAATCGGCCATACGATGAACTTCGTCGTTCAAAGAGCCGGCGATATGCGTGGTGAGTTTGATGTTCGGCGTCGAATAGAGCTTCGAGCCTTCGTCCGGCGGTTCCGGCGCCATGACGTCAAGCAACGCCGTCAAGTCGGTTCGCTGCTCCATCACCTCGATCAACTCCGCTTCGTTGACCTGTGCTCCGCGGCCGGTGTTGATAAAGACCGCACCTTCACGCATCGAAGCGAAAAGCTTGCCATTCAACACGCCGACATTATCCTTGCGATCCGGCAGATGGTTGCTGACCACAAACGATTTGGCGAACGCCTCTTCGAGCGAAACCGTCCGGCGCTCGGCGCGGGAGGGAATGACAGTCACGTTGATGTGATACTTTTCCAACAGTTCCTTCGTCTTGGCGGCGATGGCTCCGGCGCCGATCAGGGCGACGGTTTCACCATACGAACCGGGTCCGGTCGCCGCGTGCGCCTTCCCCCAATCCGCCTTGCTTTTCACCGTACGGGTATTGCGGAAGTATCCTTTGAGCGCCAATACGATCTGAGCCGCGCAGAATTCCGCGACAGGAATCGCGTTGGCCTGCCATGCGCTCAACACCTTTGTGCCGTGTGCGAACAGCGGACGGGCGAATCCGTCGGTAGCTCCGGCAGCATAAAAAACCGCCTTCAACTTCGGCAGCCGTTTCAGCTGCTCCGGTGTAAAGGCGGGCATGCCCCAAGTGGAAAAAATCAGCTCAATATCGCTGAAATCTTCTTTCTCTAAAGCGTTTTCGTCAAAAATCCCCGGACGGAGTTCGGTAAGTTCGCCGATTTCGGCAATCTGTTCCGGCGTGTAGACATACCGGACACTCTGTTCGTTGCGGCAGAAAATAGCGGAATGCGGTTTCATGATGGATTCCTGTGTTGTTCGAGTGCATGCTTAAACCATCAGTACAATGTAGCACGAACCCGACCGGAATCAACCGTGAAACCGCAGATTTTCCGTTACAAATGCATCCCGCCCGTGACGGGAAGTTCGATTCCGGTAATGTACCGCCCCGCCTCCGACGCCAACAACAGCGCGGCGCCGGCGCAATCCTCCGGCTGCCCGAAGTCGGCCGCCGGAATCAGATCGAGAATCTTCTTCCGGTAGGCCTCGTCCTTCAACGGCTCGACGTTGCGGTCGGTGAGGATCACTCCCGGCACCAGATTGTTGACGGTCACACCGAACGGCGCGTAACTCTTCGCCGCGTTGAGCACCATGCTCTGAAGCGCCGCCTTGGTGGCCGAGTAAACGGTCAACCGCGGCGACGGCCGGAACTGGTTCACGCTGCCGACAGCGATGATCCGCCCATGCCTGCGCTCACACATGCCGGGGGCAAGCGCCTGTACCAGTTGGAACGAAGCGCCGACATTGGCCTGAAATTCCCGGAGGAATTCGGCCTCGTCGTACTCCTCCAGCGCAACATAACGCTGCACAGAGGCGTTAAGCACCAGAATATCCAGCGTCGGAGCGACCGCGCGGCACTGCGTGACCAATCGGTCCACAGCGCCGGAATCGGTCAAATCACCAAAAACGGGGATCCCACCGCACGCCTTGGCGGCTTCCTGCAACGCAGAACCATCCGCCACACCGTGAATCAGGACGGTCGCACCGGCTCGCGCAAAGCATTCCGCAATGGCGCGGCCGATGCCGCGACTGGAGCCGGTCACCAGGGCGGTACGCCCCGTAAGGTCGAACATCGAAGCAATCGATCGGTTCATGTCGGGGCCGCCTTTCCTTTAGAAGTAACCGCCTTTGCGGGTGATCTCTTCGATGGTTTCGCCGGAGCGAACCCAGGTGAAGATGTCCTCTTCCTGCCGTTCGATCGCTTCCGCACGGAGCAGTACTTCGTAAGCGATTTCACGCGGAACGCAAATCACACCGTCGATATCACCGAAAATCACGTCCCCGGGACGAATCGTCACTTTGCCGATCCGGATCGGAACCTGATAATGCGTGATCTGGCAGCGACCGAGCGAACCGTTGCTGGTACGATACTTGTAGAATACCGGAAAATTCTGCTCCAGAATCTGTTTGGTGTCACGGATTCCTCCGGCGATCACCGCGCCGCGAATTCCCTTCTGAAGCGCGGTGGCGGTCATTACGCCACCCCAGAGAGAGGCTTCCACGTCTTCCGACGTATCCCAGATCACCAGATTATCCGGCTGGAAATCGTCGAGCATCTGGGCACGGAAGGTCATTTCGCCTTCGATCATCACGTTCGGGGCGCTCTTGACTGTGAACGCGATACCGCAGACAGTCATCTCATCGCGAAGCGGCATGATCGACGACGGAAGATTCTGGTCGATCAGGCAACGTTCCCGGAGCACGTCGTTGATCGCACCGGTGTAGAGTTTTTCGTAGCGTTCGCACAACTCCTTGGTGGAGATGGCGAACTCATTGGTCGGAATGTGCTGGCGGGTACGGATCAGATCCCCCAGTTTCATCATTGCGGCTTCTTTCGCCGGCTCACGCATGTCACGAATGGATGGCATTTTCGACTCCTTGTTATTTCAAGATGATGGTTGGTTGATTGGCGGAATGTTTATTTAAGTCAATCGTCTTGCGGAACGTTCCGGCGTCAGTGGAAATCTCCGCGTCATACAGACCGTAGAAGCCACGGAACACGTTGTCCCCACCGTCCTCATACTCCAGCGCGGTATTCGTCCGCCATTCATGGTTGATGAGGCGGTCGAGCGCCTTGAACGCCGCTTTCGGCGTCAAATCGTAGTTGAGCAATCCGGCGCGGAGGGAGTTTTCCCCGTCTTCGCTGCCCAGCGGCGCGTAGGCGGCCGTACCGTCGACCATGTTCCACCAGACGATGGATTCGGTCGCCGGGTGGCTGAACCAGATTCGGTACAGTTTCTCCGCAACCAATTCCTGGAAGCGGTCGCCGTCGCCAAGATCGCGGCGGCTGATGATACTCACCTCGGAGAAGTTCACCGGAACATTCAACTTCGCATACAAATCAAGCAACCGGTACAGCACACGCGGATTCATGAATTTATCATGCTCCCGCAGCTGATGCTCGAACATGTGGTACTGAAGACCAAGTCCGCCAAGCCGGCAACCGCGATCCTGCAGACGGCTTGCCAGCGCATAAACCGGTGAACTTTCCCCCTGATAATTCCACCACTGATTATCATCGTTATAGATGAGCTGGGTGGAGTGGGGAAAATAGTGTTCCGCGATCTTGAAAGTACGCTCGACATGATCGTCCGGCAAGGCAACGTTGGGATGCAGAAGCGGGAATCGCGTCTGTGCCTCATTCACACAATCCCAGATGAAGATTTCGTTGCCATACTGTTGCGCAAGCTCTGCAATACGATGCTCCAAACGACGCATCAGATCAACCGAATTTTGCGGCGCCCAATCCGGCATGAACCAGTGCCAGCAAAGCGGATGCCCCTTGGGGACGATCCCAAAACGCTGACAGAATGCCAGCACGTCGTCCGTCGGCGGGCGGCGGTAGATCGGCTTGGCGTCATGTTGAAAGCGCGGTTTCCCATCTTCCGGCTCCAAATCCGACCAATAAAAGGGAACCACCGCTTCGTTGAAAACGCTCGCGAACATCTCTTCGTAGCGCTTGTTCTTTTCCTCTTCCGGGAACTGCCCCTGCATGAAGGCATTACATCCGAACAGATACTGATGCGTCTTCTGCTTCAGCTTCACGGTAGCTTTTTTTACCGGATTCCCGGCTGCATCTTTCAGTTGAATGCGGCAGAAGCCTTTACGGTAAAGCTCCGTTCCCTGCTGAATCAAAAAATCAGTTTCTTCGTCTTTTTTAAGCAGAAATTTGCTTAAATCCTTCGCCCACTCGTTCATAACGCCTCCAATTGAAGTGTATCGAGAATGCCGCGGATATAGCCGACGGCAAATAGATTTCCCTGCATCTCATATCCTGGAGTTTCGTTGCTTTCGCCGGCAAGGGTCGGAGTATGATCCGGCCGGATCAATCCATCGAACCCATTATCCTGCAAAACCTTGAGCAACGCCGCCATATCGGTCGGCCCGTTGTCGTGAAACGTTTCGTGAAACTCCGCCGCACTCCCCGCAATATCCCGAAAATGAAAGAAGAACATCTTCTTTGCCCGGCAGAACTCCTTCGCACAGGCAAACACATCCTCCCCCATCGCACGAAACGTCGCCTGACAAAAAGTGACGCCGTGATTCGGGCTATCCACAATCGAGAGCGCCCGCCGATACGCCGCGGCCGAGGTGAAAATCCGCCCGTAGCCGCAAAGCTGCGGGAGCGGCGGATCGTCAGGATGCAACCCAAGCCGCACACCCGCCTCTTCCGCCGCGGGAACGACCGCACGAATGAAGTACTCGTAATTCTCCCAAAGCGCCTCGCGGGTGATGATCGGCGTCTCCGGCTCCGGCGGTAAATCGCCCTGCCGGAATTCGCTGGTCAACGCCCCTCCCCGCTCCGGGAGATCGAAACGGGTGCGAAACCAACCGACACCCGCCATGAAATTATAGCAGAGAAGCCCGATTTCGAGTCGCCCCATGTTTCTCAGCATCATGCAATATCGCTCAATGTCCTCGTCCCGGCCGGGAAGACCGAGCTTGATCCGGTTCATATCAAACTCGTCGCCTTCCAGCGCGCAAAGTTTGAACCCGTGTTCCTCGAACCGCTGCGACGTCCGCCGCAGCGACTCAAAATCCCACGGCGGCAGATCCCCGGTCAATTCCGGGGCCGCCTTGGTAATTGCGGACTCGATCCCGATCTGCCGGGCGAGCGTCCATTTGAGATCCGGCCGGGCCGGAAGCATCATGCCGAGTGTCATGTCAGCTCCATTGACGATCGTTGGCCCATTCCTTGTCCCACTCATCGGTCGGCCCCCAGGCCACCGGGAAATCGGCATGCAGCTTTTCTTCGATCAACGCTTCGTTCAACGCTTCGATGCCGAGCCCCGGCGCATTGGGCACATCGATGTACCCGTCGCGAATCAACGGCTTCGGAAGGCCGGTCACCAGATCTTCCCACCACGGAACATCGACCGAATGAACCTCCAACGACATGAAGTTCCGCGTCGCCGCCGCAACGTGAACCGCCGCCATACAGGCAATCGGGCTCTCCGCCATGTGAATCGACATCTGAACGCCGTAATCTTCGGCCATATCGCCGATCTTGTGCGTTTCAAGAATACCGCCCGCGGTCAGAATATCGGGGTGGACCATCGCCAGCGCGCCGGATTCCAGAAGCGGAATGAAATTTTCCTTCAAGTAGATATCCTCTCCGGTGCCGATCGGAACCGTCGTCGATTCGGCAAGGCGGCGATACTGATCGGTCAGTTGCCACGGAACAGGGTCTTCCATCCACGCGAGATTGAATTTCTCCAGGCGTTTCGCCAGTTTGATGCAATCTTCCAGCGGAATATGACCGAGATGGTCGATCGCCAGCGGAATTTCATATCCGACCTCGGCGCGAACATCGGCCATATATTGCTCCAGAAAATCCAGTCCCTTTTCCGTGATATGGATTCCGGTCAGGCCGTGCGGAGTGTTGAAGAGATCATACGCTTCGCCGCGCATCGCCCGCGGATCGATCGAACCGTGCGGAGTGGAGAAAACCGTCTGTTTGTATTCGCGCATCTTTTTCAGAAACCCGAGCGGCGCCGAAAGGCACCCCGGTTGATCCATCAGAAGCTCGATACCGAGATCCATCTTAAGATAGGTATAGCCCTGCGCCATGCGCTCCTTGAGCGCCTTGCCCATATCGCGGCCGCCGCCTTCGGAATCAGTGTCGCAATAGATACGGATCTTGTCGCGGAACTTGCCGCCGAGCAACTGCCAGACCGGAACTCCCCACGCTTTTCCCGCAAGGTCCCAGAGCGCGACTTCGATACCGCAGACGCCACCAGCCTGCCGGGAATGTCCGCCAAACTGCTTGATTCGCCGGAAAATACGATCGACATTGCACGGATTTTCACCAAGGATACGGCTCTTCAGCATCGCCGCGTAGGTGCGGCTCGAAGCATCACGCACCTCACCGTAGCCGATCAGCCCCTGGTTTGTGTAGATTTTGATCAGCGTACACCGTTTCGGCGCGCCGTCGATATCGGCAAAACGCATGTCGGTGATTTTCAGAGTAGACGGGTCGATTTTCGCCATTTCAGTACAACTCCTGTTCCTTACGGTTATATATTTCTTCGCATTTCTTTGCGCCATCCAACAACATTTTTACGACCGCGGGCAGACGATCGTCGCTAAAATCTTCATCGTACCCCAGCAGCGTCAACGCTGCGACAACCCGCTTTTCCGCATCGCGAACGGGAGTGGACATCGCATCAATTCGCCAACGGTTGCGCCCCCGATTGAAGCAATAACCGTTTTTGCGAATCGCAAAAACTCCATCCTGCAGCAATTCCATCGCATCGTCGCGCCCGGTCGCTCCGGCACAAAGCCGGGCGAGCCGTTCGGATTCCGACAACGAGGTTTCCGTCAGCAGCGCGGCGCCGACCGACCCCTCCGCCACCGGGAAGCGCACGCCGACCTTACCAGAAACCGCCATCGCCCGCGGGGACTCCGCACGCAGAATCGGAATCTGAAATTCCCCTTGCCGAATGGAAATCTTGCAGCACAAACCGCTTGCCGCAGCCAGCTCCTCCAAAACCGGGGTCATCGCCTCGTAGCAGGCGTTCCGGTCGGTCAGCCGCCGCACCGCGCCAAGCATTCCGAACGAGAGATCGTAACGGGTCGCCCCCGACTTCCGCACCCAGTCCGCCGCCAGCAGCGTCTGGAGGATGCGGTAGCAGCTGCTTGCCGTAATATCCAACTCCGAAGCCAATTCGGCCTGCGTCATCCCACCCTCGGCATCACCGAGTCGACAGAGAACCGCAATTGCCTTTTCCACCGCGGGGATCGTGTTTTCCGACATACAACCTCGACAATTGTTCATATATGAAAATTATAATTTATTATCTGAATATATTATACCAACATTCCTCCCGCAAGTCAAGTCATTTTCCAAAGATTTCCGCTCTTTTTCATTGAATAAAACGGGAAACGCAGTATCTTATAATTCTGATTGTTAATGTTTGACCAATAGTGAACGAAATCCGGATAATACCTTATGAATTGTCTCCAACAGAAACTGGCGGAATCGCTGGTTATTTTCGACGGTGCGATCGGAACCGAGATCTACCGCCGTAATTTTTTCGTGAATGCGTCGTTTGAACAGCTCTCGGTCACCAATCCGGATGTGATTCTGGATATTCATCGCAAATACCTCGACGCCGGGGCGGAGATCCTGACCACCAATACTTATAATGCCAACGCACGCCGGCTCGGTCAGTTCGGCCTGGCCGATCAAGTGACCGCGATCAACCGCGCCGGAGCGGAACTGGCTCGCCGCGCCGTGACGGAAGCGGAATTGAACGACACCACCCTGATTGCCGGCTCCATCGGCCCAATCGGAGAACCCGAATCCACCAATGACCGCCGAAGCCGGGAATCGTTGCTGACCGAACAAATCGAAGCACTGGCTCCCGTAACCGATTTTCTGATTTTTGAATCGTTGCGCACCACCATCGATCTCGCGGCGGCGCTGGACGCGATCCGCCACTTTCCCGACTTGGTCTACATCCTCAGCTTTGCGGTGGATCGCCATGCCGAGAACCACAGCGGCGACGGCATCGGCGACTTCAAGAGCCTGATCGAAACATTCCCCGGCCCACAACCGACCGCGTTGGGGCTCAACTGTGGCGGCGGGCCGGAAGCGACGCTCGGCGAACTTGAAATTTTTATGAAGCTGACCGATCTTCCGGTCGTTGTCCAACCCAATGTGGGGCAACCGCGCGGAGTCGATGGCCGCATGATTTACATGACCAGTGCCGAATATTTCAGCACCTACGCAAAACGCTACGCAATGCTCGGAGCGGCGGCAATCGGCGGATGCTGCGGCATCACCCCCTCTCACATTCAAGAGCTCGCACGCACAGTCAAGCCCTTGATGCGGGCGGAGAAACAAGGGCTGCCGAAAATCGAAATCGCCGCGAACGACCTCCTTGACCCCATTCCTCTGGCGGAACGCTCGAATCTGGGCGCCAAGCTCGCCGCTGGGCAGTTCGTCACCTCAATAGAAATCACTCCTCCGCGCGGATTCGACCTTGCCGCGACCGTCGCGGGGGCACGCAAATGCCGCGAGGCCGGAATCGACGCGGTCAATCTGCCGGACGGGCCACGCGCCAGCGCGCGCATTTCTCCATTCGCCACCGCCATCGCCATCCAGCGCGAAGCGGGCATCGAAACCGTACTCCACTGCTGCAGTCGTGACAAGAGCCTGATCGGGCTCCAGGCCGATTTGCTCGGTTATGCGGGGCTCGGGGTCAACAATATTTTGTTCATCACCGGAGATCCGCCGAAGCTCGGCGACTACCCGTTCAGTACCGGAGTTTTTGACGTCGACGCAATCGGGTTGGTAAAGATCCAATCCCGCATGAATCATGGCATCGACTTCGGCGGGAAATCGATCAACGCCCCGACTCGCGCGGTGATCGGAGTCGGCGCCGACCCGAGCGCGATCGATCCGGAGCGCGAATACCGCCGCCTCTGTGAAAAAGTGGAAGCAGGCGCCGACTTCATCATCACCCAACCGGTTTTTGCCGTCGAAGCGCTGTTCCAGTTCCTCGACCGGATCGCCCATCTCCAGGTTCCGCTGATTGCCGGAATCTGGCCGTTGGTCAGCTACCGCAATGCGGAGTTTATGAAAACCGAGGTTCCCGGCGTCGTAGTTCCCGATTCCGTCATGGAACGGATGGCCGCCGCCGAAACCAAGGAAGAACAACGAGAAACGGGGCTGGCAATCGCCCGCGAAAGCATCGCCGCGATCCGCTCGCGTGTTCAAGGCATCCAGGTCAGCGCTCCCTTCGGCAACGTGGATCTCGCACTGCGGGTGCTCAAGGGCTGAAAGGAAGTGCGAACGTGCGGCTGCTTGTTTACAATATCGCCTACGGAACCGGTTCCCCGGGCGGAGAAGCGAAGCGGTTGCTGACCGCCCACCGTTATTTGCGAACCAGCGGGGTCCACTTCCGTCAGATCATCAATCTGGTCTACGACCTTCAACCCGACATGCTCGGGCTGGTCGAAGTGGATTCCGGCAGCTGGAGAACCGCCGGGAAGAGCCACTCCGACATTTTGAACCGCTTGTTGAACAAACAGAAGATCGCCGCGCCGGACTCCGGCTCCAAATATGGCCCGCACTCGTTTCTCGACCGTTTCCCGTACCTGAAAAGCCAGACCAACGCGCTGCTGACCCGGACGGGTTCGGAAGTGAAGCAACACTATTTCACTCGCGGCACCAAAAAGTTGATTCTGGAACGGGAGTGCGAAGGCGTCACAGTATTTCTCGTCCATCTCGGCCTTTCGCGCCGCGTGCGCACCGCTCAACTTGATTTCTTGCGTGAACTGTTGCCGAAAGATGGCCGTCCGTTCGTTTTGACCGGGGACTTCAACACCTTTCGCGGCGAAAAGAAAGAGCTGACCGGCTTCATGCAGGATCTGCGTCTCACCAATGCCAACGCATCCGGCGACGCCACCTATCCGGCCTGGAAACCGCTCAAGCAGCTTGATTATATTCTTGTTTCGCCGCAGGTACAGGTGGGAAATTTCGAGGTGATCCCGGTGGAATACTCCGATCACCTGCCGTTGATCGCCGACCTCACGCCACGCTGAGTGCCGTTTTTGCATTCCTGCGCCTAAAGTAAAATCGCCTCTGACAGGAGTTGCTGTCCGAGGCGATTTTTCTATCTGCTTCCCGATATTATCTGGAGGCGTCCGTCTTGGGTTCGGTTTTATCCGCCTTTTCCAACAGGAACACGCAACCGACCGCGAACATATTCGGCCAGTGACGGCTCAAAACCGGAAAGGTCGGCCCGATTGGAACTTCTTGAATGATCCGAATTCCGAGATGCTTGCAGAGACGGCGAAAATCCTTGATCGTTGCGTGGTGGATGTTCGGCGTATTGTACCACTGGTACGGAATCTCTCGCGTACGCGGCATCATCCCCTGAAACAACAGCTGTGTCCGGCAGGTGATGTAACCGAAATTCAGCACGCTGACCGCCGCCATCCGGCCAACACGCACGATTTTGCGCATCAACTGGTCGGGGCGCAACGTCTGTTGAAGCGTCTGACTCAATGTAATCAGGTCGAACGAATTCCGTCCGGCAAACCCGAACTCCTCATCAAGATCCATTTGAACGACCGGAACGCCATTGGCGATGCTTTCCGCAATCAGATCCGGATTCAGCTCAATACCAAGCACTTCGGCGCCACGTTCGTTTTTGAGCATTTTCAGAAACGTGCCATCGCCACACCCGAGGTCGAGCACCCGGTGACCGGGTTGAACCAGTTCGGCGATGATCGCAAGGTCGGGGCGGTTCCGTAATTCAAAATAACTTTTTTTAACCACGTCGCACCTCCTGCTGATTGCGCAAGAAATCCCGAATCATGCGCCCAAGCGCTTCCACCTCCAGCAAAAACGCATCATGCCCATAGTCGGATTGAATCTCGCAAAACGAAACATGAAGTCGATTCTTCAGCAGTGCATTCACTATTTTCCGCGACTCCCCTGTGGGAAACAGCCAGTCGCTGGAAAATGAAACCACCAGAAACGCCGCCTTCGCAGCCTCAAATGTTTTAGCCAGATCGCCCCCGCTGCGGCGAGCCATATCAAAATAATCCAGCGCCCGTGTAATGTAGAGGTAGCTGTTCGCATCAAAGAGTTCGACAAACCGCCTTCCCTGATGCTCCAGATAACTCTCCACCGCGAAGTCGCGCTGAAACGCAAAGCTGTAGTGATCCGTATCCTGAAGTTCGCGGCCGAACTTGCGGCTCATCGATTCATCGGAGAGATAGGTGATGTGCGCCAGCATCCGCGCCGTGGCCAAACCCGCCTCCGGAACCCGGTCAGGAGGGTAGCTTCCGCAATTCCAGCGCGGATCGTTCTTGATCGCCTCGCGACCGACCCAATCGAATGCGATACTCTGCGGAGAAAGCTGCGATGTCGTGGCGATGGGAATGACACTGTCCACCATGTCCGGATAATTGATCGACCACTCAAGCGCCTGCATCCCCCCCATGGAGCCGCCGACCACCGCGAGAAGCCGCTCGACGCCAAGGTGTCGCACCAAGTGCATCTGTGCCCGCACCATATCCCCGACGGTGATTACCGGAAAATTGAGATTGTACGGATTCCCGGTATCGGGATCAATCGAACGCGGCCCGGTCGAGCCGGCGCAACTGCCGATGACGTTGCTGCAGATGACAAAATATTTATCGGTGTCGATCGCCTTCCCCGGCCCGATCATATCGTCCCACCAGCCCGCCTTCGGATCGTCTTTGGAATAACGACCGCAAACATGAGCGTTCCCGGAGAGCGCATGCGTGATAAGAATCGCATTGTCCGCCTCCGGAGAGAGTGTGCCGGCCGTCTCATAGCGAATATTGACCTGCTTGAGAAATTTGCCGCAATCCAGCGGCAGAGGCTCGGACAACTGGAAATTCTGTGGTGTGGTGATGAGCAACTTAGCGAAGCCCTCCTCTGATATCGAAACTCAAATTATATAATATACATCTTCCATTTTACATTTCAAGCTCAAAATTACAAACTTCACCGGACCGGTTTTTGCCCTCCGTATCGGACCGATCCCTATACGCTCCATGCGTTTTGCCTCACAGTCACCGAAGAATGCGTCCTTTGTAAGCTCCAGGCATTGATTTTCCGGTTTTGCCGATATATATTATCTCCCCTAAGCGCGCGACTGGCGAAATTGGCAAACGCACCGGATTTAGGTTCCGACGCCGAAAGGCTTGCGGGTTCAAGTCCCGCGTCGCGCACCATTTTTACGCTCAAAACAGCCACAGAAACAGGCAAAATACATCTATTTGCGATTGTTTTTTGTAGCAGTTTTGTAGCAGTAAAAAAAGCCCGGATTTCCCCGGGCTTTTTTTACTGCGATCTACAGTTATGCAGCAAACCATTTATGATTTGATTGGAGCGTCCGGCCGCCGTGCTCGATGGTTTCCCCGTTTTCGTCGCGGACGCTGTAGCTCCCTTCCCCGCGAGGGCATGCCGTGCGAATGAACCGCCGCGCCAGACGGCGGGCACCCAGCAGTGTATGAGATTCGCCAACCTGTCCGTAATCATTGCTGTTTGTGCTAACGTGTACCGTGTACATTTCTTCGTTTCTCATTTTTTCGTCCTTTCGTTTTGTTGCGGGGGCTGCGTCCCGCGTCGCGCACCATTTTCTCTGCATGCCGTGTTCGATAGAAATTCTGAAAAAAGAATGCTTTCCTGCGGCTACAGGGCATTGTTTTGCGTTTTTTCGGTTGTATTTCCAGTTTTCTACTTTATATTATAATTATTTTCCGTTATCATGCGGTTCCGTTCGGATCGCAGCGGTTTTACTCGAACACAAAGGATTTGCTTTGGAAGACGGCAGTTTACTGTTTCTACAGTTGTTGTTTCTGTTGTTTCTGATTCTACTCAATGCGTTTTTCGCCTCCTCGGAGGTGGCATTGATTTCACTAAAGCAGGCGACAATACGCCGGCTTGAGCAGGAAGGCGGCCGCCGTGGGCTGAGAGTCGCCCAACTGGTCGCAAATTCCGGGCGCTTCCTCGCGACCGTTCAGGTAGGGGTGACCTTCGCCGGTTTCATGGCGAGTGCGTTTGCCGCCGACAGCTTCTCCAACCCGATCACCACTTGGCTCTACGAGCACGGAATCACGTTTCTCTCCATTGCGGCGCTGAATAATGTGGTGGTCTTTCTGATCACGGCATTACTCTCTTACGTTTCTCTGGTCTTTGGCGAACTGGTACCCAAGCAGCTCGGACTACGGTATGCGGAACAAGTGGCGCTGTACGTAGCCGGACCAATCGACTTTTTCGCTAAAATCTCCGCGCCGTTCGTCCGGTTGTTGAACGCATCGGTCAACGCGATGCTGCGCCTTTTCGGAATCGCGCTGGAGGATTCTCAACAGGTAACTGAAGAAGAGATCCGCATGATGGTCAACATCGGCGAAGAGAGCGGAGCCATTGAGAGTGATGAAAAACGCATGATCGAAAACGTGTTTGAATTCAATAACACCACCGCCGCCGAAGTGATGACACACCGGACGGAACTGATTGCGCTTGACATCACTACCCCACCGGATGAAGTGGAGCAAATCCTGCTCAGTTGCGGCTACTCGCGCGTTCCCGTCTATCGGGAGAGCATCGATGAAATCATCGGCATCGTACACTATCGTGAGTTTCTTTCAGCCAAGCTGAGCGGCGACACCGCACCGGATATGGAACAATTGCTGAAACCGGTCTTTTTCGCACCGGAAACCATGCGCGCCAATCTGCTCTTCCGCAATCTCCAAAGCCGGAAACTCGGACTGGCGGTGATTCTGGACGAATACGGCGGCACCTCCGGTATCGTTACGATCGAAGACCTGCTCGAAGAAATCGTCGGCAGCCTCTACGACGAATATGACGAACCGGAACTGGAAATTGAACAGGTGTCGGAAAACGAATGGCGGGTCGACGGCTCCATGCGTCTTGATGAAGTTTCGCGCCATATCGGCGTCAACTTGCCGGAGGAGGAATACGACACCATCGGAGGCTTGGTATTCAGTGAATTGAACACCATCCCCACTGTCGGCGCCACGGTAAAATTACCGGGAATCGGCATCACCATCCGCGTGGTTGCGGTGGAAGAGCGCCGTGTCGACCAGGTACTGTTGACACTGACCCCGGTTCAGGAACCGGAAGTGCCGGACACCGAAGTGTAATTCAAATCAGCAAAACACCAACGGGAACCTCTGAAACAACGGAGATTCCCGTTTTTTATGCCTGAAATTATGCTTTTTGCTTTTTGCGGCGGGAAATCGCCAATGTATTTTTCAGCCGGGCAAACGGCTCGAGGAAAAATTCGGCGGCATGAATTCCGGGGTTGCGCTGCAATCGTTTGATCTGTTCCACCAGACAAAAACGATCACACTCGGCATAACTCATCGGGTCCCCGGAAAGGAAGCGCGCCGCGACTTCATGCACCGGTGCAAACGGCAACCGGTAGGCGGGCTGGTTATAGAAGCGAACCAGATTGCACCCTTCCCCGCGCCCATAGCGACCGGGATAAGAGTTGTACTCCGGATACTGGCGCAATTTCCCGGTGATGATGACGCCGAAGGTACCGGCGGCGTTGGCGAAATGTCCGAATCCGCTTTCGACACCGACAAACGCCCGGGCGGCAGCAATGATTCGAGCCACTTCCAGCAAACGGCGCATTCCGGTGTGATTGATGTATAACGGGGAATTCGATCTCAGCATCGGCTCCATGCCGATCTCCACGACATGGTATCCGGCCCGAAAAAATTGGTCCGCCAATTGGTGCCAATGAGAAACCGGCCACTGACGGCTCCGCCCGCGCGAGGAGCAGTGAAACACCACGTATTGCTCCGGCAGTGGCGGCAACGCAATCGACGGATCGAAATAGAGAATCGGAGTATCATCCGGCACCTCCAACCCTGCCGCTTCGGTAAACTCCGCCAGCAAAGTTTTACGCACATTCGCTGTTTTTCGCTGTTTTGCTGATCGGGGCAACTGCGGATCACGGAAATTGAACTCGTACGAAACCGTGCCGTCCGGTAATTTCGTCTTGTGCTCCAGATACTCATCGGCATCTTTCACGGTGACGATCTCATCAATGAAAGGAGCAAATTCGAGTAACTCGGCGTATGCTTTGCTGGTATACCAGCGGAAACGGCGATCAGGATAACGCTCCCGCAAAAAACGATAAGCGGGCTCCGCGGCAACAATATCTCCCATTCTCCCAAGCTGACAAACGGTCAGGAGTGGAAGCGACACATCATGATTCATGGCTTGACACTCTAATATTTGATACAAATTGAAACAACTTCATACGAGAATCAATATATCACAAAAAAGAGTAACATAAAGTATCAACCCTTGTTTCAAAGAGAAAAAATCCATTTTTTATGGAAAAATAACCATAGAATATTGTTCCTTCACAAAAATAATACTTATATCATTTCGACTTAAAAATTATTCTTAAAAGTCAAAGACCAGATCGAGGCAGGAAAAACCGACGTAATCGGAGGGGCATCAGTGCCGCAGTTTCCGGAACGCCGCCGGAGCGCAGTGCATCAGGCGGGAAAAAACACGGGAGAAGTGATAACGGTCGGCAAACCCGCACTGCGTGGCGATCTCGTCAATGGATCGGTTGCTGTAATGAAGAAGCCGACAGGCGTGTTCGACGCGAAGCCGCCGGGAAAGGACACCGGGAGATTCGGCGCATTCACGGTGAAACAAGCGGATAAAACTCTCTCGATTGAGCCCGGCGAGCTTTGCCAGCTCCGCATTATCCGGTGGATCATCGAGCCTGGCGGCGATCGTCCGGCAAGCGCGTTCAATGCGTGGGTCCCGTTCCGGAACAACCCGTAGAAGCTCTTCGGGCAGCTCCAGCAACGCGGTCAACAGCAAAGATTCAGCCAAGGCGGCACGCCGAAAAACGGCTGCCGGATCAGCGGCCACTTCACGGAACGTTTCCCATTTCGCCCTCCACTCCGGTTGAAACGGGATGCGGTAAATGACCGGGTTTTCCGGCGGCATGACCGTTTCCGGCAGACAGAAATGGATATAATACTGAGAGAACGGAACTCGCGCACGCGTTGAAAACGACAGGTAACCGGGAATAATCGTCACGGTATCCGGCGTCAACTCGATCGCCTCTCCTCGAAAATCGAGAACTCCTCCCGGCGTCGGGTTCCAGTAGTATCGCCAGAACGGGGTATACAGCCGTTCCTGAATCCACGGAAAAATCCCATCTTCGTAACGGGCGAGATGAATCTTCAGTCGCGGAAAGCTGATTCCCATGAGCGTGATCACTCCTATGTTGCAACAAACAGATACAATTGCAGAAATAATATCCATTCCAATCCATGGAAAGTCAAGTATTGTAATAGAAGAAAACCGGGAGGATATGGTTTATGAGCATTTTGACAGTCACTGACCTGCGAGCTGAAGGGTTGATCGATCCGCTGGGGATCGAGGCACGGAATCCGGAATTGTCCTGGCGGCCATCCGCCACCCAGACGGCATGGCGTATTCGCGCCGCCGCAACCGCGGAAGCACTGACAACCGGCCCGTATCTCTGGGATTCCGGCCGCACACAGGGCAGCCGCAGCCATCATCATCCTTACGGCGGAGCAGCGATTTCCAGCCGGGAAAGGGTCTACTGGCAGGCAATGATCTGGGGAAGCGACGACAGCTCGTCGATATGGAGCGCCCCCGCATTCTTTGAAGCCGGATTGCTGGAAGCAGGCGATTGGCAAAGCATCTGGGTCGGCTTTCCGGGTGCGTGTTCTGGCGCAGCGCGTTACTTTCAAGAAAGATTTCACGCCCCCAAAACAGTGAAAAACGGACGGCTCTACCTCGCCGGACTGGGTTGGCACGAAACGTTCCTGAACGGAAAACGACTGGGGGACGCGGTGCTTGATCCCGCTCCGACCGATTATTCCCGGAGTATCCTCTATCGTGTATTCGATCTGGCGGAGTTCCTGACCGAAGGGGAAAACGTGTTGGCGGTTCACGCCGGCGGCGGTTGGCACGTATTGCCGATCATTCGCTTTCAACTGGAACTGGATGGGGAAACTGTTGCTAAAACACGCCCGTTCGGCCCCCTCTCCGGCCCCTCCGGCATCACCCGCAACAGCATATATGGAGGCGAGGAATTCGACGCTCGCCAGGAACCGGACTCCTGTTGGATGCTACCAGGCGGCCCTGCCCTGCGACCGGAACGTCGCAGTTGCCGTGTGGCCCCGCCATCCGGTCGAATGAGAAGCACAGAAGCCGAACCGATCCGGGAACTGATGGAACTTCCCGTACAAACATGGAAACATTTGCCGGACGGCCGCCACGTCGCCGATTTCGGCCAGAATTTCGCCGGTTATTGCCGGTTGAACCTGACCGCTCCGGCCGGAACCCGCGTGTCGCTCCGCTTCAGCGAATATTGCAACTGCGACGGTTCGGTGAATCAAGATAATTTGCTGGGCGATGAAGTGGTCGATGCCTACATCACTTGCGGCGACGACGCCGGAGAGAGCTGGAAGCCGCGCTTCACCTACCACGGCTTTCGCTATGTCGAATTGACCGGATTACCCTTCCGGCCGGACTTCGACACATTGACCGGCATCGTGGTCGGCACCGATTGCCGCCCCGTGGGAAGTTTCCGCACCGACAATGAGCTGCTGAATCGGATCGAGGCGATGGTTCGCTGGACCGAGCGCTCCAATTTACACGGGGTTCCCACAGATTGCCCACAACGAACCGAACGCATGGGGTGGCTCAACGACCTGATGGCGCGAAGCGAATGCGCAATCTACCACTTCGATGAAGCCTTGCTGCTGCGCAAATGGCTACGCGATATTGCCGAAGCGCAGGACCCCGAAACAGGGTTCGTCCCGATGACCGCCCCCTGTCATTGGACGCCCGATAAAGTCGACCCCGTCTGCTCCAGTTTCGTTGAGACGGCATGGAATTTGCATCTCTTTTATGGAGAACGGGAACTACTGCGCGAACTCTTCCCGAACTTCCTCGCATGGTGCCGCTGCATGGAGCAGGCGACGGAAAATCACATCCTGTACGAAGGCGGCGAAATCGGCGACTGGGTGCCGCCGATCGAATTTTGCGCCCCCGGCAGTTGCCGCAGCCGACTGGTTCCCGCCGAATTGGTGGCGACCGCACTTTACGGCTATGCTGTGTCGCTGACGGCAAAAATCGCCGCCACCCTCGGAGAGCTGGAAGAAGCCGTCCGGCTGGATCAGTGGTTCGCGGCAATTCGCACCGCGTTCCATACCCGCTTCCATCTGGGAGAAGGGAAGTACGAATCCGACTCTCAATCCGCCTACAGCTACGCGCTGTACTGCGGCATGGTTCCCGAAGAGTTACGCAAACTCGCCTCGCAGCACCTCATCGAGCGATTCCAAGCCGATGGCGGCAAGCTCACCACCGGCAACATCGGAACAAAATATCTACTGGAAACGCTCTCGGAATGCGGACAAATCGACCTGGTGTTCGATATGGTGAATTCGGAAGAATATCCGGGCTGGGGTTATATGCTCGCCAACGGCGCAACCACGCTGTGGGAACGCTGGGAAAACGAAACCGGAAACGGCATGAACTCGCACAACCATCCGATGCTCGGTTCGATCGGCGGCTGGTTCTACCGTCATCTTGCCGGAATTCGCCCTCTGCCGGATTCAGACGGGTTCGACCGGTTTGAACTTGCTCCGAATTTCGCAACAAAACTCAATGAAGTCGACGCAGCCTATGACTCCTTCGCCGGGCGCATTGAATCCCACTGGAAACGGGAGGGAGAGCATATCATCTGGAAATTTTCCGTCCCTGCGAATTCACGTGCATTCGTGCGTATTCCCGGAGTATCCGAACAATATTTCGATGAGGGAACCCATCAAATCATAATTTGAATCGCAGAACACAATCCGACATTTTAAACTATATATGTCCAAATGACTTTGCGCGCAATGAGAACTTCAACCTCAAACTTCTCTTCACGCGCAAAGCATTTGTAAATCAAGAGAAAAACATCTTGATTTCAATGATACTATCATCAATCTTTTCTCATAATGGGCGAAGTTCAAGACCAAAATACTGCTTTATCTCCTCAATGCTGTATTTGCTTGGAGATTTATTATTCTCCTTATAGCCTTGCCATTGCTCGCGTGAAAAACGAGCTTTGCCCGTGTAGATACTACGCCCGTCAAAAAAGTAGAAGCTATTGGGAGGTAAAGATATCGTCACACCATCAACGATCCATGAAATCGAGCCATCTTTCCCTTCTATGATTTCTACAGTATTCTCCTGGTCAGGAATCACTGTTTGACCAACAAGAAATGCGCACTCGCCAGATGATTTGTCAAAAGCCATCTGGAATACTTGATTCTTTCCTGCGAAAGATTCAAAATTAAATTCTTCGGGTTTCTGCGTATGCCTTTCACATGCCGTCATCATAACGCCTGCAATAATACACGAAACCAAAGCAACAAAAAATGATTTCATAAAAAATTCCGTCCCGTTGTTACAAACAATATATTATTAATTGTATAGTGATTCATCATTTTGTCAAGGGCAAAGCCGAAACTTCAACGGTAAATGCGGTTTGCGGCTGCAAAATTCTTTCTGTCAATAAAAATCGAATCAACTACGGAGCGAATACGAAACCATGTTGAATTCCCAGCGTTGAAGATTTGCAACGATCCTTGCTGACCAGTAAGTTGCTGGATGCCAAAGTGGCAGATGAAAAATTTATAAATGCGGCATATCTATTTAGATTGGCCGCTCCCGTTGGAAGTATCATTCTTTTCTTCATTGCCATTATTTTGGCCATGGTCTAAATGTTACCCGGTATCAGCATCAACAGAACGTTTGGCCAATCAGCAATCAAGAGTTTTTTAACTGAATAGAGAAGAAGGATTTATGGTTAAATCGTTGAAGGCGGAGGAAATCAAGACAAAAAAATGGTGCGCTCACGGGGATTCGAACCCAGGACCCAGTGATTAAGAGTCACTTGCTCTACCGACTGAGCTATGAACGCACAACATTTTACAATATACCTTCTGAATTTTAATTTTTCAAGCGAAAACAAGAAAAAACGAAGAGAAAATTTCGATATCACTCCAGAAGCCGACGGTAAATGCGCGGGCGGAGTTCGTTCAGGAATTCCGGATCACGCGGGTAATCGGTCATCTTAAATGCCTCTGACCGACCGTCTTTCAGGAACTCCAGCACGTTATCACGTCCGATTTTTTCCTCCAGGAGTTCCAGTGCGCGAAGGTCTTGAAGACCATCCGCAAAGACTTCGTGCCGGATCGAATCCAATGCTTCTCCATGCTCCCCCGGGTAAACGAGGAATGCGTCGCCGCCCGGAAACGCGCCATCAGCATCCGTACAGGCAAATGGATTCAAAAAACGCCGGGAATATTGCGAATAGTAAAAATTGAACCCCCAATGCAGAAACCCAGCCAGTTGGTAGGTATAGCACAATGTTCCCATAATCCGATTCCGCGCCGATGGCATCGCAATCAGCCGATTCGGTACAAGTGTCTGTTGCCCACAACAGTAATAGCTCCAAAGTCCGTCAACTTTATCCACAAACGGTTCGATGTGATTGTTGGCCGGAACCGGATGCTTCACCAATCCGAGCTCAAAAAATTCAACTCTCGACAGCGCCTCCACCGTGGGGAAATCTTCCAGCAGCGGGCTCACCAGGGCAACCGCCCTGCTGTAAACCTCCAAATGCGCCTCGGACGGCTCATCCGAGATAGAGAAGAAGCAAGACTTGCCCAATCCGCAATCCCGCAAAAACGCCAGCAGTTGCGGGAACAGCGCGTTCAGGAATTCCGCATAAGCGGGGTCGTCGGAAGCGACATGCCAGCCGAAGCGGTTCACCCGCCGGCCATTCGGCAGCGTACAGACGATTTTCGGCGTAAAGCGCGCGCCCCATTGCGTGAACAGATGGCTCATTCCGAACTTGAGGAACCCCAGGGATCTTCCCATCGTCAAATAGCGCCGAAGACGCTCAAAATCGAATGTATACGCATTCGACGCCGGATCATAGGCAATATCCAGCAATTGACAGCTCGGGCGCTCTCCGCCAACCTCCGTATCGAGCGGCGGTGTCCAGAGCGGAGTGTACAATACATTGATTCCGTGCCGGGCGGCATTGGCGGCGAAGGACTCGACGATCTCCCAATGCGCCTCACTCCAACACCCTACATTGTAGTACGTGGCAAGGCAGTCGGCATGAAACCACTCAAAGCGGCTCAGTTTCTGCGGCGGCAGAGTGAGCGCAACGACCTGGAGCGGAAAAGTGCACTGTTCGCACGGCGTCCATACACCATCCACTTCCCCATAAAAACGGAACGAAAGCTCATATTCTCCGGGCGCGCAATCTTCCGGCACCGGAACCGTCACCCAAAGCGTCCGCCACTGGCGCGGCAGAACCCGGAAACGATCCCCGCCGGCAAGCGGGTTCAACAAATCCGGATAAAGCCCCGGCGTGCTTCGCAGCCAGAATCCATCTTCCGGTCGATTCGCCGCCAATCTTACCGGGACCGGATCGACCGTACGGATTCGTGCATTGAGCTTGCCGGACAGCTCCACCCGAAACCAACCGGGCGACGCCGAAAGTGCAATCTGAAACGAAAACACTTCCCCCCGCGCCACAACGCCCCGATCCAGCCGGATAAATTCCGGCTGCTCCACATCGTCAAACACCTTGTCTAGCGAACTCAGAAAATGATATTGCATAAAGCCTCCATAACGTATCTCATGCAATATAGCCGAAAGTCGCCAAGGAAGCAATGGACGATCCGCGATTCCTTATGGAGTTTTCGGCATCGGCTTCGGATCCTCGACTTCAGCAAGGTCTTTGCCGACGACGATCACCCGTTCCGGCTCGGAAGCGCGACGTAAATGCTGGTGCAGCGGCGAAAATCCGCCACGCTCCCAGATAACCACCGCCGCCATGCAGCCGAGTTGGAATCCGCCCCACACCGCCAGAATAGTAAGGACGGTACAGGAAGACCGTAAGAAATTAATCCCGAAACGACGGCAAAAGTAAAACCGGATCGTCAACCAGACCACCGCCAGCATCGCAAGGTTGAACACCCCGAGCGCCAGCGTCTGCTGTTCTTCCACCAGAAGGCGAATCAGCGTGGAATCCTGCAATCCGAAAATCCACGTCACCAATCCGACAATCTCCAGCGGCAGATAAGCAAGAAACAGCAAAAACCAGGTGGCGAACCCTTCCGGGCGGTTGGAGCCAAGCTCATATGCGTAAGGACTGCTGACCAGCATCGCAATGACCACCAGCAGCGCCAAGGCAACCGTCACCAGATCGAAGCGGCGCTTCGTACGTTGCAACCGTTCCCGGCTGCGGGCGGAAAGCGTCGTTTCGCGATATCTCATTCTTTTAATTACGTTCATCGTCTTTGCCCCTTCCCCGTTCCGATCTGCCGAACCAGCAGATAGGTGACATACCCGATGATGATCATGATCAGAACCAGCGCACTGTATGCGTGCGGCCACCAGACACCTTCGGTCATCATGGTGAATTCCGACATACCGCCAAGCCCGGTAATCACGGTGAGCGGCATGAACACCACGTTGATCACCGCCAGATATTTCATGATTCCAGCAAGGTTGTTGCTGACGACAGAAACGCGCGCATCGGACATTCCGGTCAAAATCCCGGCATAAATCCCGGCGAGGTTGTCGCACTGTTTATTCTCAACCGTGATGTCGTCGAGAAAATCCAGCTCTTCCTCGTTGAATCCAATCTTGCTCGCATCGTTTCGCATCTTGATCAGCAGCAACTGGTTTGCACTGGTTGCGCTTTCGTAGTACGTCAGACTTTTCAGCAAAGAGAACATATTCACCAGCGACTTGTTGGTCACCGCGAATTCAATCTTGTTCTCGATCTCGTCGGAAATGTTGCGGATGATCCGCAAATGCTGGAGGAAATGGTGCGTCGAATGATGCAGCAGACGCAGCAGAACACCTTGAATCGTGTTGCCGCGCAACGGCATACGACCGTGTTCAAAGAGCGGCATCGGCTCGGCCTGAAGCACGATGATGCGATCCTTGAACAAAAACGTACCGATCGATGACACTTTGAAAGTCATCGTTCGATCCACTTGAAAATTGCGCGGGCGCTTCAAGATGACCGCGATGTGATTGTGCTCATACTCCACGCGGGAGATCTCGTCTTCGTCGAGTGCGGAAATGAGCGTATGCTCGTCGATTCCGCACTGATCGATCAAATAACGTTTTTCCTCTTCGGTCGGGGCGCTGTATACTTGAATAATGCCGAGCTGCCCTTCCGGGCAACTCTGCACGCGGCCATCCACCAGATCATAACATCTGAACATGGGACTTCATCCTGTCGTTAAAGGTTGCAATTTCACCGGAACGTCGAACCGTTCCGGGAATTCAAATCCCTTCAAACCTGTTTGCAGGCGTGAAACCGCGCAAAAAACCCCACGCTCGTCCGTGAAACACGGAACCGGTGCGGCGGGCACTTATATGAAGTGGAATTCGTCAGCGAAGAACCACGGTACAAAGAGCGCCCGACACGGCTTCACGCCTTCGGGGTCCGGGATCCTCGCTGATCTTACTTTGTTTCCGTTTTTCTTTCATATTCCTGACTGCTGTTAAATGAAGGGAGTACGACAAGTCGCATCCCGTGAACAATGGTCAACAATATACCGCCTTTCGCGCCGTTTGTCAACCTCCCTGCCGCAAGGGGGCGGAAAAAAAACAAAATTCAAATACAACTCCCGTGCCGGGTGTCCGATTCCCCCGCTATTTCCCAACGGGAATTTGCAAAGGAAAGAAACGTATGCTAAGTTACAGCAGTTGATTCCAACATCAAACACTGAGGAACCTCAAAAATATGAGCAAACGAATCCTTTGCTTCTCTCTGTTGATCGCATTTGCCGTTCTCACAGTAACCGCAATCGCTGAAGCGCCGCAGGCAAATCCAACCGAAGTACTGCAGAAAACCACGCACGGCCGCAATATGCTCACCCGTGACAGCAACAACCCGGAGGATGGACGCTTTCTGCGCGCCCTGACCGCCTGCATCCGATATTACACCGGCGGCGAACGCTGAGAACGAAGGAGAATTCCATGAGCAGAGCAACCAATCCCCGTTCGACAGAGAAGAAAAAGAGTCCCTTCGGCGCTCTTCTTGTCCTTGTGATCGTTCTCGCCGTACTCGGTTCTGCCGGGCTGATCGCAACCCACATCCCCGATACAATGGAGTTGGAGCGCAAAATGGATGCCGCGGCCGCGACCATGACGCCAGAAAGCATCACCTCGCTGGCAGAATCAATCGGCGCCCTCCCCCGCGCCGCCAATGCGGCCGAGGCCGGCAAACTGGTCAACGAAATGATTCAAGTCACCATCGCCGACGCGGTGGCCAACTCCGATTACCGCACCTTGGAGCTTCTTTCCAAGACCATGGCAGACAAGGAATCCTGGAAACCGTATGCGACCGAAGAGAACCGTAAGAGCCTGTCCGACGGCTGGATCGAGATTCTGAAACGGCTCGAAGCCGAACAGAAGCAGCTGAATGAGCTCAGAACCGTGGCACGGCGCCTGAACAGTGTTTCGACGCCGCTCCCGGTTGATGTCGAATTCCTGGCTGACTTTAAACTCCCGGCCAGTCTCTCTGCCGCAGAGGAAGAGATGATCGCCGCCGCATACTCCGGCGCGATCGTACTGCGGGCGCAACTCCTCGCCGACTCGATTCTTGCCCGTTCTGCAGCACCCGATGCCATCGTTGCCGGAACGATGGAACCATGCAAAGAATGCGGAGAAAAAGGCTCCCTGCCCTGCCGGAACTGCACCGGAAACCCCGGCAAATGCTCGCTCTGCAACGGGGTTGGAACAGTAAAAGCAACCCGGTTGGTCGGCAAGAACTTTGAACAAGTGGAGCAACCCTGTCAACGCTGCAACGGCACCGGAGAATGCACCGTCTGCAAAGGCGCGGGAAAGCGCGAATGCGCGTTCTGCAAAGGCAAAGGCAAATGGGTAAGCTCCGCTCAAGCGATCCGAAGCATGAAAGCGAAACTTCATTCGCTCGTGGAAAGCGTCGACCAACAGGAGGCCGAATTCAAGCGCCTTCAGTCTGAAGCAACCCGCTGATTCCGAAAAATCGAACTCAGGATAGAACCGCGTCATGCCGATCGACTGCACCGAAATTCCTCATGGAACCATTCTGGCCGGATACCGGATCGAAACCGAACTTGGCCGCGGCAACAACGCCGTGGTATATCTGGCCGAACAACAGTCGCTCGGCCGCAAGGTTGCGCTCAAAATTCTGTTCCCGGAGCTGGCGGCGGAACCGGGCTATATCGAAAGCTTTCTACGGGAAGCCCGACTGGCTGCGCGGCTCGATCACCTCTACATCGTACAGGCATATGACGCCGGCGCCACGCCGGAGGGTTACTACTATTTCGCGATGGAGTTGGTGATCGGTCCGTCACTCGAAGAAATCCGCCGGGAAACGCCGGAACAACTGACGTTCGAGCTGATCTTCCGCATGGCCGTCGAACTGGCGGAGGCGCTCGACTACGCCTGGACCATCCACAAAATGACCCACGGCGACATCAAACCGGGCAACATGCTGATTTCCGCCGAAACCGGCATATTGAAACTGGCCGATCTCGGCCTGGCGCGAGTCAGCGGTGGAAAATCAAGCGAAGACATCATGGCCACCCCGCTGTATGCGGCGCCGGAAGTCATTCGTGGCGAAGGTCCGGATGGCGTCCGCAGTGATCTGTACAGTTTCGGGATCATGCTCTACGAACTGCTCTGCGGCTCCCCGCCATTTGTCGGAAATCCGCAAAAAGTTCTGGATCAACATCTTTATAATGCGCCGCAGCCATTGCTGGAGCGGAATCCGGATCTGGACCCGCAACTGGTCGCATTCATCGAACGATTGATCGACAAAGACGCCAGAAAGCGCCCGGAAAGCTGGCTTGAAGTTCGCGCATTCTTTGCCAATCGCCTTCTGCGGCTGCAAAACCCGCAGAAGGAGTCGTATGCGGTCGAACCATCGGAACAACGCCTGAAGCGTAAGCTGAAAGGCGCGCTGGCGATTCTGGTAATCCTGGTCATTCTGGCGGCGCTGGCAATGGCGGTGCTGTTGGCGCTCCGGGTTTCCCGTTTTGACGCGGAACCGTTGCACGCGCAGCCGGAACAACTTCCGCGTGTGCTGCCGGTTCCCAAAGCCCAAGAACCGGAACTGGCGGTCCGCTTTTCCTCTCCGATGGCCAAGGTGGAAACGCCGGAAGAACCGGAATCGGGACCGGAACCGGAACCGGAGCCGGAGCCAAAGCCCATCATCCGAGCAATTGCGTCAGAAGCATCGCCGCCGACAGAAAAAAGCACACTCCCTGTGACGCCTCCTCCCCCGGTCGATCCGCCTCAGCCGCCACCTCAATCGATCACCATTCAACAACCCGACCCCAATACCTATAACCCGCCGGTAAACCGCACAGAGTGGAACCGAAGAACCCGGCAGACTTACCAACTGCTCTCCCCTTTTCAACAGCGTCTCTCCGACGAATGGAAACAGGATGCAGCCATTGCGATTCGGGAAAGCCAGCGGCTGCTGATGCAGCTGGAAGAGAAAGGTGTCGCCAGCAAGAGCGTCGATCGCATTGACTTGTTGCCCAGCGGCCATGGCGGCTCCAACTGGGTCTCCGACAATCCACAGAGCGGTTCACTTCGCATTGCGGGGGATGTATCCGCATTTCGGATTGCACAGGAGCTTGGCATGGGCTGTTTTGAGGCGAATCGCGACAAATATAAACTGCCGCGCAACCTTGCGAAAGAGTTCGCCGAGGCGTTCCGTTACTTCGTGGAAGAGCGAGCCGGGCGCAATCCGCAGGAAATTCCCGATAACCGCATACTGCAACACTGCCGTCACAATATCCGTCATTTCTCGAATTTCTTTCTGCCAAGCAGCCTTCGACGGTTGCAAAGCAGGCGATAAAAAACGGCGGAATCGAAAGTCGCCATCCGATTCCGCCGCATTCTCAAATCATTGCCGCCTATTGCATGACCCCTTTGGCGGGCAACAGCAAGTTGAGCATCTTCTCGGTCGCCAGAACGGCCGCGCCGATTTGATCCGGATCAATGCCGGTCGTACTCATCGTCTTACCCGGCATCGCCCAAGTGATCGTCGCCTCGACCAGCGCATCGGTCTTGCCGCCCGGCGGGATGCGAACTTCGTAGTCCAACAGCTTCGGAAGTGTCAATTTAAATGTCTTCAGGCACTTCCGCAAAGCACGCATAAAGGCGTCGTAACCGCCGTCGCCGGGAGAAGTCGCTTCGGCGCGTACTCCATCCAGCTCCACCGCAACCCGCGCTTTCGGCGTACCGTGGAAACGGGTCGAGATTTCGTAATCGACTATTTTCAGAGGAGATTCCAGCGGGGTGCTCAACACCTCGGCGATGATAAACGGCAGATCGGTCGGCGCGACGCTTTTCTTGCGGTCGCCGAGCCGAATCACTTCCTGAAGCACTTTCTGCCGTACTTCCGGCGAAAGTTCCAGGTCGAGAGCCTCCAGATTCTGATCGATCGAGGCTTTGCCGGCGAGTTTGCCCAGCGCGTAGTTCCGCTGCCGTCCGAACCGTTCCGGCAAAAGCCGGTTGGCGTAAAGGTTGCCCTTTTTGTCGCCGTCGGCATGAACGCCGCAGGTCTGCGTGAACACGTCGGAACCGACCACCGGATAGTTCCACGCGCACCGCTTGCCGGAGACGCTCTGCACCAGATCGGACGCGTGCTGCAACTCCATCTCCGCCACTCGGATTTTGCGTCCGGTCATATCGTTGACCGCAACGACCAACTGCGCGAGCGGTTGATTGCCGGTGCGTTCTCCAAGACCGTTGATGGTGGTGTGGATCCCGCTGATTCCGGCGCGAACCGCCGCGATGCTGTTCGCGGTGACCACGCCGTAATCGTTGTGGCCGTGAAAATCGAAACGGACATCCGGAAACGCCCGGGTGATCCAGTCAAAAAACATCGCCGCTTCGGAAGGCTCCAGCACGCCGAGCGTATCGGGAAGCATGATCCGCTCCACCGGAAGCGCACGCAGACGACTCGTCAGCTCATGCACATAACCAAAACTGTGACGCATTCCGTTGGACCAATCTTCGAGGTACACATTGACCTGAAGCCCCAGCTCATGCGCGTGCCGGATTTCGTTCTCCACCTCTTCAAAGTGACGGGCAGGCGTCTTTCGGAGCTGGACACGGCAATGGTGCTCGGAACCTTTGGTCAGGAGGTTGACGACCTTGCCGCCCACCTGCCGAATCCAATCCGCGGACTTCCCGCCGTCGACAAATCCGAGGATTTCCATCGCCTCCAGACAACCACGATGCCCGGCCCATTGGAGTATGCCGACCACAGCGTCCCGTTCCCCTTCGGAAACGCGCGCCGAACCGATTTCCAGCCGATCCACTTTAACGCGGTTGATCAGCAGCTTCGCCAGCTCCAGTTTTTCGGCGGGGGTAAACGCAACGCCGGGAGTTTGTTCCCCGTCACGCAGCGTGGTATCCATCACTTCCACATAGTGCTCGTTTTTCTGTTTGGGCGTCATCATCATTCCCTCAAATAGTTCATCGTTTCACGACACAAAAAGACCATGCCCTAGAATTCCGCGCGGGAGAGGCATGGTCTGTGTTTATCGGCTGACATGCGCAGATGAAACGACGGCTCCCGAACGGGTCGAACGGGCCATACCAGCGGGCGCGCCGATATGACCCCGACGAATACCGATCGCAATCGGCGTAATCCGTTTCATTGGAACCGGTCTGGAGAATCGCATTGTCATCCATATCTTTGATTGATGTAAAGAAAACCATGGAAACATCACTGATGAATATAACACGATTTCTCGAAAAATCAACGGCCTTCCGTATGAAACTGAAAAAAACGCTTCTTTCCGCCACCCCGATTCCGTCAAGCAAAGGCGCAACTTTTTCTTGATTTTGAATACGGATCCATTATATTGATCTTATCGAAAAGCAAGAAAGGTGTCCCCACATGTCGTTCTATCCGGAAAAGCGCCGGGAGCTCGGAAACTGGCTGAAAGTCATGCTGGCAAAATACGGAATCCGGCAAACGCAAATAGCCATACAGCTCGGCATCACCCGCCAATATGTCTGCCAGATTTGCGGCGGGAAAAGTCCTCTCGCGCCGGAGCACTTCAAAACAATCTATGACATGCTGGCGCAAACCGGCGCCTCGGAGGCGGATCTCAAGCGCCTGATTCAACTTCATGTCGACTCCAAAGTCGCCATTCCCTATCTGATCGGCACCGATTTGACGGAGGCGGAGGTCGCCCTGCTCCGGCTTTACCGAAGACTCCCGGCGGAACACCAGACCCGGGTCATCCTTTTCATTGAAGCGATTGAATAGCCTCTTCTTCCGCGCGAGCTGCAAACGCCTCCCACCCGAGCCGGTACGGCTTGGCGTCAAACTGTTCCAACTCTTCCGGCAAGAAGAACATCCCTTCGCTCCGCAGACGACCGCCTTCCTCCAGAATACGCAACATCGCCCGGCGGGCGGAGTTGTCACGCGGATACCCGGCCCAATCGCCGTGATCTCTGCCGAACAGAAAGAACAAGCCATCTTTCCCGCCGGAGCTCTGCGGGTACAAGTAACAGCGTTGCAGGAACTTTGTCAGGTTCGACTCCGGCATCAGACGCTCCCAGTCCGGATTGAAAATCCAGGAGGAACAGGTAAACGCCCGAATTCTCTTCTCCGGAAAATAGGTGGCAAAAAACCGTATCGCCTCCCGCAGTGATTCCCGGCAAACCTCCGGGTTCATATTGCCGCCGCCGGGGATATGGATTCCGGGAGCAAAATCGCCCGGGGTCAGCACTTCCCGCCACTCCTCTTTCGACAATCGCACCCGATGATTCACAATACGGCCGGCAGGGGAGATCGGGTAACCGGTCACCGCGTCCTCATCGCAGAACCGCGCCGTAACAAACGCCGCACTCTCTCTCGGCTGATCCCTGTACAGCACCATCCCATCCGTGGAACAATGCGTTTCGGGAGCCGCCAACGCCACAACCTGCCCGTTCCGGCAACTTCGATAAACCGAAACAGGCGCGTGTTTCGGCCACTCCTCGCACATAAATTCAAAACGGCCGATCCGGAACAGTTTGCCATCGACGTAGTTGCGCACCCAGTGCAACTGTTGGCGCGTATGCCCGGCCGTACCGTTGTGCGCGCCCCGATAGATCGCGACCGTTCCGCTCAGCCATTTTGCGGAATCCTCCGCATATCGCTCCGGTAATCCGAGTTCCCGGTAGCGCGCGGCAAACACCGGAATCGCACTCAATCCGATCAGGAGATAGAACATTCCGCAGAGTTGTCCGCCGAGCACCCGATCCAATTCCGGCCAGTCCTGAAACCGGCGATAAGCCGTTCCGTAACAAAGAGTGTGATGCGCATGCCACGCCAGCAGGCGCAATGATTCCTCCGCACGAAGGCGGGCGGCAAGCATTTCCAGCAGAGGAAGCAGCGAATCGTCCAATCCGGCAATGGCGGCATTGGTCCGTAAGAATTCCGGCTCCGTAAACGACACCCCTCCGGCAGGGAGAGCCGCCATTGATTCATGCCATCCGTCTTCCAGAACCGGGGCAAAGGCGCCGTCCAGCTCCAACGTGTTCAAAACTTCACTCGCCTGCTTCATTTCGCCGCCCCTCGGGTTGTGTTCCAAACGTTCCGCTAAGGAAATATAATTCCTTAACGGAAGAAATCCAACCCGAGGAGCGGGATTATCGGGAGATTTCCAGCATCAATCCGCTGATTTCCACCCCGGTGGCCGGAGGGGCATCGACGAATTGAATCAGAATGCGCCGGATGTCGTTCGCCAATCCTTTCGGATAAAAGTCCTTAAGCGGAATCCGGACAGTTTGAAGCGTTTCGGAGTCGCGGTCAATGCCTTTCCCGTCGAGATAACCGGCAAGCCGAATTTTCTGTGACTCGTTTCCATCGCTCAGAAAGCAGACCTGCAGTTTCTGCCCCCCCACGGTTCCACCGTTGATCTGGAGCTCCAGATACGATCGGGCCGGATCGGCACCGGTCAATTCGACCTCTTCTCCGGCGGTGGCCTGAAGCGAAAACCCGCACCAGTTCTTCTTCTCCTTATCGTTTAACGACACCAGAAGTCTGCCACTCTCGAAAACGCCTTTGCAACCAAGAAAACCGGAGCTTTTCCATTGATCGAACCGATACCGCACCGGCGGCGGTTTGCGGGCGGTCACCCCGGCCGGCAACTCCAGATGCAGATCACGTAACTGAACGCCTGCCGCCGGAGCAATGCCGGAAAACTGAAAACTGACATTTTTGACTCGATCCGGCAACCCATTCGGGAAAAAATTCACCAACGGAAGTTTCACCTCCTGAAAAGTCGTCGCCTCTCCGTCGATGCCGCCGCTTCCATCGGTCAGAAAGCTGCCCAGGCGCACCTTCGCAGATTCAAATGATTTTTCACCCTTCTCGCCGCGCATACTGACTTGCAGGTTTTGTCCGCCGATATGCCGTCCCCACGTGTCGTTGGAACCATTGATGTGAAAAACAAGAGACGCCGACGACGCGGAGTTCAGCCTTGCAAGATCAAGTTTCACTGAATCCGGAAACCCGAGGTTGAATCCGCACCAATCTTTTTTCTCTTCACTCAGCACGGCAGTCAACGTGCCTTCGCTCCACATTGTACTGCAACCGAACCAGCCGTATCCGCTCCAGCCCTCCATCGAGAGTTTCTCAATCGCCGACGACGACGGATCCGTAAACTCGGCCGTAACCCCGACGATAACCGGAATCGATACGCCATTGACAGCGATGATGTCCAGCGATTGAACCATTTTGTCCGGCGTCGGATTCTCCCACTTCCAGACGTGGAACCCGCGATTGAGAGAGTTGCGGAACGCGATATGGTATTCCGCCTCTCCCGGCGGGGTTCGCAGCCACCAGTCCCCGATCTGTTTGCCGCCGACAACCGGAACCGTCCGCGTTTCACCGTCCTCGTAGCGAACGAGGAACCGGTAGGCCTCCTTGTCATCGGTCCATGCGGTACAGTGGAAGAAATAGAGATTTTTCACTTTGCCGTCCAGCGGAATTCCCCGAATCTCTTTCGCACCGAAACCGGGAGCAAGATTTTTGGAATCCAGCACGATGCACGTACGGTTTTCCGTCTCATCAAAGCGCAGGATTTCGGTGGGAACTCCGCGAAACTCTCCGATTCCCCAGGGAACGCCATCCAGAGAGTTCTCCGCGCCCTGATCGGTCCAGCCGCCCTCGCCGTCTCCGGCGACCTGATCGGTAAACGGACGGTTACAGAATTTACGCAGATCGAGAATCCGCGTAAAGCGGGAGTCCGGAGAGAAACGGAACTCGGCAACCTGCCCCCGGCGCTCCGCCTCAAGTTTCCGCTCCGCTTCGGCAAAACGGGATTTCAGCACCGCCTCGTCCACATTGCGCCCCTCTGGGAAGCGCGCCTGAAGCGCCGCCTCGTTCCCCGTCACCACCAGCGCGCGAAAACGCGGCGGCAAATAAACCAGTGCTTTTCCCGAAGAGAGAGGCAACCGCTCGCCCGTTAACGGATCAATCGCACACTCTCCCGGCGCCAGAACCAATTCGGTCAATTTGGGATACTGATCGAGATTGAAGGCGAAGAATCCATTCAATTCCCCATGCTTTACCTGATGAAGTTCCACATTCGGCGCCAGTTCTCCGCTTCCCGTCAGAAGAAGTTCCACCATCGGCTTCCGACCGACCGACGCAAGCAGCGTATCATAGATCGCCGCAAGATGATAGTCAAGACTTTTCACACCGATGAAGATGACTTTTCCTTTGCCGCAATCCCGGGCGACAATCGCGGGTTGCCCGTTCACCGTGGCCAGAGTGCTCCACTCCTTCCCTGCTTCGATTGCAGTGAAGCTCCGAACCTGGATTTTTCCGGGAATACGCAAACTCGGCGAAACGCTCCACTTCAATTCCGCGACTCCGGCCGGAGCGGCGGGTGAAAGTTCCAGCGAATCAAACACCTGCTCCCATTTCAAGCGCGTTCCGTATTCGTCTTCCGGAAGCGCCTCAAGCGAAGTGATCAATACGCCGCCATCATCGAGATAACGCTTGAGCCGTGTTTCGGTTTCCGGATAAATATTGCGAATACCCGAAGTGACGATCACGGGAAATTGTTTCGGAGTAAAACGCTCCTCCTGTTCCTCCAGCAGAACCCCGGCGGGATAGTGCAGAAATTCAAGAATCGCCGCCGTATCTCTCACTTCATTTTTGACTGTATTACCGACTGCCGGAGCGCGTCGCTCCGTGGGGAACGAGAGTAACAGTCCGATTTCCGGCTGCCGGTAATTCTGGCGCGGAACAAAGAGGTCATCCACGGCAAGGATCTCTTTCTTCACATCCATGATCGCTTTGAGCCCTTCCGTGGGAAACGCCCAGGGATTGAGGATATGGAATTGCATCAGTTCGGCAAGCCGACGTCCGCCCTCCTCCGAACCCTTCGGGGTCCAACGCGGATCCCACGCCCGTTTACACCAGAGGAAAAGATAACTCGCGTTTCCGCCGCGCACCAATTGCATCCAAAGTGTGCCATGAAGTGAATCATAGTCCTGTTTCGTATAGGTTTCCCCGTCGTGGATCGGTTTCCCGTCCGCAATGGCGCGGTAGAATTTCCGTTGCAGCAGATCTTCCCGGAACGCCGGTTCCGGCATCGCCGTATCGATCAAGGCGTCGCTTTTCGCCAGCAATCCCCGACCGAACGAAGCACCGCCTCCGGTCGAGGTGGAAATCACACCGCACTGCCGGGAAATTTCAAATTGGTTGACATGATTTTTCGGAAGCGTCCGATAATTGTCCGCCCCCGGAGATTGTACGCAAAACCGCGCCTCAGGATCAATCGCCCGAATGATCTCCATCCCCTCTTGGCAAAGTGTCAGAAATTCGCGTTCCATGAATTTCGACCACTCCACATAAAGCCCGGGATGGTCGGTACGATCCTTGAAATTCTCAATCTCGTCAAATGACGGGAAAGAACTGCCCCAACGCCGGTTGACCGCCTCAAGCGTTTGGTATTTCTCTTTGAGATACACGATGAAATTCCGCCGGTTCGCGGGACAGGGATCGTGGTAGGCAGGCTCGTTGAAGAGTTCATACATCAACGCCTGACCGCCGGATTCTTTCATCCTTTGCGCTCCGGAGCGCCACATTTTGTGATAAAGCCCCCGCCCTACCGGATCGGCGAAACAATAAGGCGTCCAATGGTTGCTGTCGCTCATGCTGCCACGTGAATTATAGGCGGAGAGCGGAATCTTATCCGCATATTTCTCCTTCGCCCCTGCAAACAGCCCATGTGACCATGGGGCACAGGTGAAATCGACCTGAAGCGGCAATCCGATTTCACGGCGGATCTTTGCGTGCGCCTCAAGTGTCTCGCGATCGAACAGGAAGCTCTCGTACGATCCATCGATCTCTCTGACCCACTCTTCCGAGGCAAAATAACTCAGCGTATCAAATCCGACCCGTTGCGCCACCGAATAATCGATTACCTGTTCATAAAGCCATTTCAATGAGTCGGGGTAACCGTCCGTCGGCGCCATGCTGGCGACGATTTTATTGGGTATCTGAGCCCCCAGAAGAAAGCGAGGCTTCCCCTCAAAACAGTAATTCCCGTAGCGGTCGATGCCGATCTTCGCCCCCTGAGGCAAAAGCAACGGAGCCTTCAACTCCTCAAATTCAGGAAATAGTTTTTCATCCGCCACACTCGCGCCGGTCAGAAGAAGCAACGCGGCAAACCAGAGCCATTTGTGCATGAGTGATCCCCCTCTATTACAACTTGAAAAGACTTGTCGTACCGGCGAGCCGTTCGGAATGCGCCATTGCCGTATGCCCATCCAGATACAATACCGCGCTCCCGGACGGATGATTCCGGGCAGGCACACGGGCGGTCATCCATGGATTGCACTCCTGATGTTTGCTATCCAGAAACACGATCGCCGCAGAGGAGGTGACCGTTAACCGGCTTAAATTCTGGTCGCCGTTGAAATTAAAATTGACTCCGTAATTGGTGTCGCCGAGATAGACGCCATTTACGGTCGGAAGATTGAATTTGGCGGCGGAACTCGGGCAACTCCAGATTTTCTCACTTTTCTGCCCGTCATAAAGCGCGTATCGCCCCGTCATGGCAAAATTGATGCAGTTCTGCGCCCAAAAATCATCGTTTCCGGTTCCGTAGTATTTGCGCGGCATCATCCCCGCATTTTGATCCGTATAAAGCGCCACCCCGAAACCGATCTGCTTGAGATTCCCAAGACAATTACTTTGCTTCGCTGTTTCACGTGCCCGGGAAAGCGCGGGCAACAGCATGGATGCCAAGATGGCGATGATCGCTATCACGACAAGAAGCTCGATCAGAGTAAAAAATTTCTTCATCTTTTTTCATCCTTTATTCCGACGGGTTTGAAACACTGAGCATGGTAAAGGCAACGGAATTGCCGTCAATCCAGTCCGGACGAATCCGGGTGAATGAATTGCCGGTGACCCCGCTGGCGCGTTGGCTCTCCAGCGCATCCAGCAGAGCATGGGCAATTCCATTTATATTTTGCCGGGTTCCGGAAAGACGGAACGGAAACGCCGACTCCATCCAGCGATAATGATCGTGCACCACAACCGACAGGTCTTCCGGAACTCGAATCGAATGCAGCGCCAACTGCCGCAAAAAACCCGAAGCGGCGCGATCACCAAAAATCGCTACGGCGGTAATTCCGGGATTGGCCTTCAACAATTGCTCTGCCGCATTCCGCCCCTCCTCTTCGCTGTACGATGAGGCGGTTGCAATATTGCCCGGAGCAAGCGTCGCCCCTGCCTTCAGCAGTGCGCTCCGATAAGCGTCAAGATTGGTGTCAAAGTCGGTATAACCGACCGGGCAGTTGACCAGCCCGATGTTGCGATGCCCATGCTTGAGCAGGGTTTCCATGCACATTCGCATCCCGGATATGCTGTCGGAGCCGACGCGCGGCCCCCGGTTGATCTCATTTTTCCACGGCATAAAGACATAAGGGATGCGTTCGTCCTCCAGCATCTGCAAATCCTCTTCCTCAAACCGGATGCCGGTCAGAATCACTCCGTTCCGGAAAGATACCGGCAGACCGTTCTTTCGGATAAACTCCCGAAACGAAAGATGGCGCGGCAACAGCGAAAGCGAAAGCGAGCACCCGCGCAACGTCGTTTCGCACCCCAGATGCACCAGGAGCGAAGAGGTAAAAGAATCCTCATCCGTAGCCGCATGACAGGAACCGGCAATCAGGTGGATCGTTTTCAGCTCCACCGCCGGATGCTCCCGAATGGCGACAAACGACCCCTTCCCCTGAATCGACTGAATCAAACCCGCCGACGCAAGCCCGCCAATCGCCTTCCGCACCGTCAGACGCGAAACCCCATAAGCCAGCGCCAGCTCCTGCTCTGTAGGCAATTTACTTTCCGGCGCCAGAGAACCCTGACGGATCTGCTGGGTCAGCTCCTGCTGGATTTGTTCGTATTTCGACTTCGTGACAGAAACCATTCGCACCCTCCATTTCGCAACTTGTCTAGTTATCAATACAATTAATTATAGCAAAGCACTGATCCAATGTCAAGACCCAAACTGATTTTGTTGTAAAAAATAATTTTACGACAGGCTCCCATCGTACAAAAAATCGCCGGTCCGAGAGCAACATTTGCGGAATATCAGTCTTCCGGAGTAATTCCAAACTTGATAAATGGGGCATTCGGGAGTATTTTATGGGAATGTTATAGTTCCATATCAACCCATTAACATACAGGAAGCTTATCATGAGCATTTCTCCGCTGCAGAAGGCGCGCGCCGCCTACGCCCCGAAACTCCCGCCGGCCCTCGCGAAAGGCGCCAACGTCGTCGTCAAGGAAGGCGCTCCGACCACCGCCGTAGCCGACGTCGAAAAAGTCAAGGCGATTTTCGCGACCACCTTCGGCAGCCCGGTGCTGACGTTTGAAGCGAATGGCAATGCCCCGGCCAAAGAAACCGCCGTCGGCGTGATTCTTTCCGGTGGACAGGCTCCCGGCGGCCACAACGTGATCGCCGGCCTTTATGACGGCCTCAAATCGCTCAACAAGGCGAATAAGCTCTATGGCTTCCGCCAGGGACCGGACGGCCTCCTGAAGAACGAATATGTCGAGCTGACCGACGCGATCATCGACGCCTACCGCAACACCGGCGGCTTCGACATGATCGGCTCCGGCCGCACCAAGCTCGAAACCGATGAGCACTTTGAAGCGACCCGCAAACATTGCGCCGCACTCGGAATCTCCGCGCTCGTCATCATCGGCGGCGACGACTCCAACACCAACGCCTGCATGCTGGCCGAATATTTCAAGGCCAACAAAGTCGGCATTCAGGTCATCGGCTGCCCGAAAACCATCGACGGCGACCTCAAGAATGAGTGGATCGAAACCAGCTTCGGCTTCGACACCGCCTGCCGCGTCTACAGTGAACTCATCGGCAACATCGGCCGCGATGCGAACTCGGCCAAGAAATACTGGCACTTCATCAAACTGATGGGGCGCTCGGCGTCACACATCGCGTTGGAATGCGCGCTCCAGACCCAGGCGAACGTCACGATCATCTCCGAAGAAGTCGCGGAGAAGCAGATGACCCTCAGCCAGATCGTCGGCGAAATCGCCGCAGTCGTCGCCGCCCGCGCCGCCGACAAGAACAACTTCGGCGTCGCACTGATTCCGGAAGGCCTGGTTGAATTCATCCCCGAAATCAAAACCTTGATCTCCGAGTTGAACGACCTCCTCGCCGCCAATGCCGCGCAGGTCGACACGATGACCAAAGAAGACAAAGTCAAATTCGCGCTCGGACACCTGACCAAGGAGTCCGCCGCAGTCTTCTCGTCGCTTCCGGCCGGCATCCAGATGCAGCTCTGCAACGACCGCGACCCGCACGGCAACGTTCAGGTTTCTCTGATTGAAACCGAAAAGATGTTGGCTGAAATGGTCGCGTCCAAGCTCAAATCGCTGAAGGCCGAAGGCAAGTACAACGGCAAATTCAGCTCGCAGGTTCACTTCTTCGGTTACGAAGGCCGTTGCGCAGCTCCGTCGAACTACGACGCCGACTACTGCTACAGCCTCGGCTTCAACGCGGCGGCGCTGATCGGCGCGGGACGCACCGGCTACATGTCGAGTGTCCGCAACACGACGAAATGCTCCTCCGAGTGGATCGCCGGCGGCATTCCGATCACCATGATGATGAACATCGAGCGTCGTCACGGTCACGACAAGCCGGTGATCCGCAAGGCGCTGGTCGAACTGGAAGGCAAGCCCTTCAAGTTCTTCGCGTCGAAGCGCGCCGAATGGGCGAAAGAAACCGCCTATGTCTATCCGGGTCCGATTCAGTACTTCGGCCCCTCCGAAGTCTGCGATCAGGTGTCTCAGACCCTGAAGCTCGAGCAGAGCAAGTAATCCGGGCGGGACGTCATTATGAAAGAACCCCGTATCGACATTGAACATGTAGCGGCGCTGGCCCGTCTGGAACTTTCGGAAGAGCAAATTCCGAAACTCCAGAAGGACCTCGAAAGCATCGTCGGCTATATCGCGAGCCTGAGCGAGTTGGATCTTGACGGTGTCGAGCCGACCGCTCACGCCGTCACCCTGACGAACGTCTGGCGCGAAGACGTGGTGGAACCCTCGTTCGATCGCGACCAGATGCTCGCCAACGCCCCCGCATTGCTCGACGGGGATCTGATCCGCCTGCCCCAGGTACTGCCCGGCGAAGGGAGTAACTGATCCATGGCAAACATCGACATCAAAAATCGTTCGATTCACGCGCTGGCCGACGATCTTGAAAACAAGGTCTGCACCTCCGCCGAACTCGTGGAAGCGTATCTCGAACGCATCGACCGCGAAGACGGAACCATCGGCGCGTTCCTGAAGCTGAACAAAGAACATGTGCGGCTCGCCGCGAAAGAGTCCGACCGCCGCCGTGCGGCCGGCGCTCCCCTGAGCCGCTACGACGGTATTCCGATCGGAATCAAAGACTGTATCGTGGTGGAAGACGAAACCTGCTCCTGCGCCTCCAAAGCGCTGGAAGGCGTGGTTTCTCCGTACGATGCCACTGTAGTCGCGCGCCTCAAGGCGCACGGCTTCCTCCCGCTCGGCCGTTTGAATATGGATGAATTCGCAATGGGCTCCTCCTGCGAGCACAGCGCGTTTCAAAACACGCACAACCCCCACGACGCCAAACGAGTCGCGGGCGGTTCCTCCGGTGGCTCCGCCGCCTGCGTCGCCGCGAGTTTCGCTCCGGCCGCGCTCGGCAGCGACACCGGCGGTTCGATCCGTCAACCTGCGGCGTTTTGCGGTGTCGTCGGCCTGAAACCGACCTACGGACGGGTTTCCCGCAATGGGCTGGTCGCCTTTGCGTCGAGCCTCGACCAGGTCGGTCCGCTGACAAGCAACGTTGAAGACGCGGCGATTCTGTTGGACATCATCGCCGGGCACGATCCGCTGGATTCAACCTCGCTGCCTCTTCCCGCCGGCGGATATCTGGAAGCGGTTCGCAATGCTCCGAACTCGCTCAAGGGAAAGAAAATCGGCTTGCCGAAAGAGTACTTTGAAGCCGGTGGGCTGAGCAAAGGCGTGGAGAGCGTCATCCGCGAAAGCATTGAAAGGGCGAAAGCCCTCGGTGCGGAAATCGTCGATGTATCCCTCCCCCACACCAAATACGCGGTCGCGGTCTACTGCATTGTGGCCACCGCCGAAGCAAGCGCCAACCTCGCCCGATTCGACGGAATGCGTTACGGCAAGCGGAGCGACAGCAAAGATCTCCTCGACACCTATCTCAAGTCCCGCGGCGCAGGCTTCGGCGACGAGGTGAAGCGGCGGATTCTGCTTGGCACCTATGTGCTTTCCAGCGGTTACTACGACGCCTATTACCTGAAAGCGCAAAAGGTGCGTACCCTGATCCGCCGTGACTTTGAAGAGGCGTTCAAGCAGTGCGATCTGCTGCTCACCCCGGTCACTCCGGACGTTGCGTTTGAATTCGGCGCGAAGAGCGACCCACTGCAGATGTACCTGTCGGACATCTTCACCATCGCGCTGAACCTCTCGGGCAACTGCGGAATCAGCCTCCCGGCGGGAATGGATTCGGAAACCGGCATGCCGGTCGGCATTCAGCTTCTCGCCCCGGCACTGGCCGAGGCGGAGCTGCTGAGCACCGCACAGACACTGACCCGCTGAACAGGCAATTCACTTCCGGGGGTCGAAAGATCCCCGGATTTGTTATGGAGACACGGTTTGGGTAAATTATATGTCATCACCGGCGACGATGAATTCGCCGTCAAGGAGCGTTCCCGCGCACTCGCCGTCGAACTCGGCGGCGAAGCATTCGAGGAAGATCCCGCAGTGGAAATCATTCCCGGCGACAGCGATACGCTCAAACCGGATGAAATCGCGGGGCGCTGCCTCGAAGCACTGCGCACCCCGCCGTTTCTCTGCGCATCGAAACTGGTCTGGCTGCGCCATTTCCTGAATTTCGACGTCTTCAACGCCAAAGATCCCGCCCCGGTCTATCAAGAGCTGCAAGCGATGCTGACCGCACCGCTCTCCGATGAAGTGACCGTGCTGCTTGATGGCTTCAACCTCGACATGCGCAAGCAATTCGGCAAGGCACTGAAATCCGCGAAAGTAGAAATAGAAACACTGAGCCTGCCGAAAACCAGTGATCGACGCTATGCGGAAGATCGCCGAATGAGCATCCGTGCCATCTGTCAGGAACTCGGGAAAGGAATCGACAGCGACGCAGCCGCCTACCTTGCGGAAACCCTTGCGGGAGATTCCGGGTTGCTCCGCAACGAACTGGATAAACTCGCCTGCTATGTCGGCAACTCGCAACGCATCACGCTCGCAGATTGCCGCGCCGTATGCAGCCGCACACCGGAAACCGTAAGCTGGGAATTCACCGGAGCAATCGTCAGCCGCAATATCCCCACCGCCATGCGATTGCTCGATATCCTGATCTCACAGGGGGAACCGGAAATGCGCCTGATGGCCGCACTCTCCGGCGAGTTCCAAAAACAAATCCAAACCCGCCTCGCCATGCAGCAACTCAACCTGACAAGAGTAAACGCACGCACCTTCGACGGGCTGCCGCCAGACCTGAAAGAAAAATTTCCGAATAACCCGTTGCTCAAATTACACCCGTTCCGCGCCTTCAAAATCTGCGAAGCCGCAGCCAACTTTTCCGACGCCGAACTCGTCCGCAACCTCGAACTCGTCCGCAACGCCAACCGCGCACTCGTCTCCGGCGGAGGCGATCGACGCATCATCCTCGAACAGCTGGTCATCAAACTAACCGCTCGTGCCACACGTTCATAAGCAAGAGAAGAGAGCCTCCGGCGGCCGGAGGGGCGCTTCGCCCCCTCCGAACCTCCCCAGACCGGCAGCGTGCCGGTGCGGGGTAACGCAAAATCTTTTTTTGTCGTCGACAAAAAAGATTTTGCGGAACGTATTGAAGTATATACGAAAGGTTAGAGCAAGTACAGTATTAACTCCTCCTGCATTGCGTGGCTATAGCCGACGCTCCATGCAAGGCACCGCAAAAGCGGAACAATCCATCAGCCAGAGCTACTCTTACATCACCGGACATTCCACTTCCTGCGACGGGAGGCTCTGAGAATTCAGAGCATTCCGTTGCTTCACACGATATACGAGCCACACCCAAACAAACCCGTCAAGCATCAAATGGCAAAGCCATTTGATGCGCCCGCACCGGCACGCTGCCGGTCTGGGGTTCGGGGGCGAAGCGCCCCGACCGCCGGAGGCATCTCCCTCCCCCATATGATTTACGGATTGAGGATGATTTCGAGGATGGCTTCGGCGACGGCGTGTTTGGAATCGGGGCCGATGCCGTAGCGACGGCCGTCACGGCCGATGAGAGTGATACAATTTTCGTCGCTGCCGAAGCCGATATCGGAGCGGCTGACGTCGTTGGCGCAGATCCAGTCGAGATTTTTCTTTTCTAATTTCCCGGTGGCGTTGGCCAGGAGGTCGTCGGTTTCGGCAGCGAATCCTACAAGGATTTGGTTTTTTGGTTTGACTTCGCCGAGGGATTTCAGGATATCTTCTGTCCGTTCAAGCTGGAGGGTGAGATCGCCTTCGGCTTTCTTCATTTTCCCGGCAAGGGCTTGCTTGGGGCGGTAATCGGCGACGGCGGCACACATGATAACGAGTTTCGCCTGCGGGGCGCGTTCTTTGACAACCTCGGCCATTTCGGCGGCGGATTCTACGGGAACCCACTCGATCCCGAGGGGAACCGGGAGCGTGACGGGGCCGGATACCAGTGTCACTTCATGCCCGGCGTCGCGGGCGGCTTCGGCCAATGCGTAGCCCATTTTCCCGGTGGAGCGGTTGGTGAGAAAACGCACCGCATCGATTTTTTCTCGTGTCGGCCCGGCGGTAATCAATATTTTCATGACAGAAGAGCAGTCCTTTTTTTAAAGCTCGCGCCATTCGCGATCGGCGGCGAAGAGCAGTCGACCCGATGCGTCCGGCCCGTCGGAGCCGGGCGCGTAAGTTTCCAGCGGAAGTTTGTGCCAATTTTCCAGAAGCGGGGTAAACAATCTCCAGCTTTCGGCGATGCTGTCGCTGCGGATGAAAAGCGTCTGATCGCCCAACATCGCGTCAAGCAGCAGCCGTTCATACGCATCGAAGCTCTCGCCGCCGGGGAGATCGCGATAGCGAAAATTCAGAGTAAGCCCGCCCATGCAAAGTTTCGGCCCCGGCTGTTTGGCTTGGATGGTCAACTCCATCCCTTCGTCCGGCTGAACATTCAGCACCAGCGTATCGGGCTGCATATCGCGCGCCCGGATCGGGGCGAAGATCGAATGCGGAATCGATTTAAACACGATTGCGATTTCGCTTTTCCGTTTCGCCAGTTTCTTCCCGGAACGGAGGTAAAATGGAACGCCAGCCCAGCGCCAATTGGCGATTTCCAGCTTAGCGGCGACGAAGGTTTCGGTTTGAGAATCCGGCGCGACGCCCGGCTCGGAACGATAGCCATCGTACTGACCACGCACGACGGATTTCTCCAACGCATCCAACTGGAAGGGGCGGATCGACTTAATCAGCTTCACCTTTTCGCTGCGCATATCGTCCGGCGAAAAGCTGGCCGGCATCTCCATCGCCGCCAGCGAGAGCATTTCCAGCATATGATTCTGGAACATGTCGCGCAGCAATCCAGCCTGTTCGTAATAGCCGGCGCGGGATTCCACGCCGAGCGTTTCGGCGACGGTAAGCTGAACGGAATCGATATATTGGCTGTTCCAGATCGGTTCAAAGATCAGATTGGCGAAACGCAGCATCAGGATATTCTGAACGGTATCTTTGCCCAGGTAATGGTCAATCCGGTAAATCTGATCCTCGCGCAGATAGGTATGCAATTCGTGATCGAGTGCCTCGGCGGAAGTAAAATCGCGCCCGAATGGTTTTTCCAGCACCACATGGCGCCACGGGGCGTCGACGACCCGTTCTTCTGTGAGCATTCCGGCGCCATGCAGCCGCGCGATGATCGCCGGATAGAGCGATGCGGGCATAGCCAGATAGAACGTCCGGTTGGCAGGAAGCTCGCACACGGACTCCAACTGATTCAGCGCCTGATCGAGGCGGGTGTAAAAGTCAGGATCGGCATATTCGCCGGCGACGTAGTGCACCTTCGACAGGAACGCGGTACGTTCCTCTTCCGTTCCTTCCGTCAGGAACGGGCGCAAGTGATCGCGAAACGCGTCGTTGCCATACTCCGTCCGGGAGCAGCCAACCACATGCGACTCTTCGTGCAGCAGTCCGCGGCGGAACAGATGATAAAGCGCGGGCAGCAATTTGCGCTTGGCAAGGTCGCCCGACGCGCCGAAGATCACCAACGCGCCCGGCGCGGGGCTGATCTCGATGCAAAAATTACCACGATAATCGTTACCGGCAGGCATAACGGCTCCTCCTTCCGTTTCCTTATTTCTCCACGGGCAGCATTCCGGCTTCGGTGACCAAGTCACGGAAATCGGCTTTGCCCATCTCTTCTAAAAATTTCCGGACGGGTTCTTCCGGTTTCTCCACGGACAGGATCGCGCGTTTCACCGCGAGCGGATAAGTGCCGTCGCCCACGCTTTTCAACGTCGGCTCCACCCCGTCCACTGCAAGCAACCGAACCTGAATGGGAGCACCCGACAGAAACACGCCATAGCCGATTCCGGAAATATCGGCACCGACCATCAGCACGACTTCCGCGACGGAATCCCGCAGATGCAGTTTCTCCGGCAATTTCGCGCCGCGCACCAGAAAATCACTCATCTGATCCGCGCCCGGCTGCTCGGCCTTGATCCCGTAACGCTTCATTTCGGAGCCGAGAATACCGTAATCGTTCCAATTCGGATTCTCCACCGACATGAAGATTTTCCGCAGAGTGTCGCTTTTCAGCGCTTCCAGCGGATTGGCGGCGTTGACGTAAAACGTCAGGGCGCGTACCGCATATATCGTTCGCATCCCCTTGAACTCTTCCGGAATCGCGGGAACATCGATCACAACCAGATCCGCTTTCCCCGCATTCAGGTCGGCAATCGCATCGGTTGTACTCCGGCGCTGATAGCTGACCGGGATGGAGCGATCCTCAAACGCCAGTTTCAGCGCGAGTTTACTCACCGCCTTGTCGCCGTTCGTCGCATCGACAATCCGCAGTTCCGCCGCAGAAAGAAACACGGCGAAAAACAGGACGAAAACAATTCCGCAATGTTTCATTTTTCAAAACTCCTGAAATGCTTCTTCACCACATCATAGGCGAGTTTCGGACGGCGGTATTCGTCGAGCGTGCCTTTGTTGTTGAAGGAACGCGGACGGCCGAGCACCCCGCTCGCCGCATAGGTGCGCCCATCGGTGAACTGCCAGATCGCCAGTCCACTGACCCGCTTGCGTTTCTTGAAATAACTACAGACCGTATCGAGATAGTCCGCCTGATACTGTTCGCTCCAAATTCCGGCAATGCGGTCGCGCCATCCGTAGATCGCACCGGCGCCGATTTCGCTGATGATGATCGGTTTATCCCGCAGTTCCGCGGTATTGAGCCGGGCGAGAACCTCGTCCAGCGTCGGGGCGATCCGATCAAGCGGGCGCGGGTCGACCGTATTTGAGCCGTCGTACCACGCCGGATAGATATTGAAGCTGATGACATCGAATATGTCAAGCGCCAGCGAAGTGTGAATGTGCATCGAAGCGAACGTCACCGGGCGGCTGCAGTCGACGGCACGAACCGTGGCCGCCAGTTCACGCAGAAGTGAAACGCCGACTTCTTTGTTGTCACCGGGCTCGTTCATAAATCCCCAGAGAATGATCGACGGGTGGTTGATGCTGACATTGACCATATTGGCCGTCTGCTCAAGCTGCAGCCGGCGGAACTTCTCCGCTTCCTGCACCTCGACGCTGTCCCCCCATCCGAGCGATTCTTCCCAGACCAAAAAGCCGAGGCGGTCGCACAGATCCAGAAACCGCTGGCTCTGCGGATAATGGCTGCCGCGAATGAAATTGCAGCCCATATCGCGCAAGATCTGCAAGTCCTCGATCCACAATTCATCCGGCATTGCCGGGCCGAATTGCGGGTGCGCGTCATGCCGGTTGTAGCCGTAAAGCCGAATCGGTTCGCCATTCAGCAGAAATTGCCCCTTGCGGCATTCGATGGTGCGCAATCCGAATTGTTCGACAATCGCGTCATCTCCGGCTTTCAAGGTAAGCGTATGCAAATGCGGCGCATCCGGCGACCAGAGTGCTGCTTTCGCGAGTTTTGCTTCAAACGAAAATGTCTCGCCGTCAAACACGGCGTCCACCGCTTCCGGTTTCGCGCCGTCAAATGCGGCTACCAACCTGGCGGGGCCGCCGGAGAGTTTGCCGGAGACCCGGACACGTCCAGTCAGATCCAGCGTTTCCACCCGCGCCCGCTGAAAGCGGACGCCTTGCGGCAGCGTTTCCAGCTCAACCGAACGATAAATGCCGCCGTATCCGTAGAAATCATAAAAATGATGAAACAGCGGGGTGTCGCCGAAGTCGAGCCGGTTGTCGATAAAAATCACCAACTCATGCGTATCGCCTTTGCCGGAGTCGAATGTATATTCCTGCTGCGAATAGGGTAGTTCATTCAGCCCGATCGCCTTGCCGTCCCAGAAAAGCCGTCCGCGCAACCCCAGGGCGCCGACCCGAAGCTTCAGCGCGGTTCCGCCCGGAGCCGCCACATGTCGCCGATAAACGGCGACGCCGCGTTTCCCCGCATACTTCGGCGCAGCGTCGAAACAACCGGGAACCGCCGCCAGTTCGGTAAACGAAATCCGGCGGGCGGTGATCGCTTCGAGCTTCGGCGCATCCTCACCGAGCCAGGCGAAATCCCAGATTCCGTCCAGCGACTGCGTGTTTCGTTCGGGGAAAAGCGGATAAGCGTACATTTGAATCTCCTTGCGCCATTTTGCAACATCCTTTATTCCTCTGCTTATAATACATCCGGGTGGGGAAGATTACAAGGTAAGAAATCCATTCCGCCCGGAAACAATCCGGACGACAAAGGGGGTGGATCGAATCCGGACGGAATGGAAAAATGTCGCCGCGTCAAGGCAGTTCGCCAGTGACGGATCTTTCGCTTTTAATCGACGTTTTTCCAGCGATCCATCTCTGTGCGGAGGGCGTCAAACGACAGAACTTCTGCATGTCCATCGGCTTGCGCGGTCACAGCGCGCTTCGACCAGCGAGCATGAACGTTGCCGTATGCGGAACTCTCTGGATCGAATTCCTCGGAGAGCGTCGTCCAACTGCCGTTCTCCGGATCACGCACATACATATATCCCTCAAACGGATGCGAACCGGAGGTGGCTGAGACAAACGTAAGCAATCGCGAAGGGCGCCGGATGTCCGAGATCGTAATCGCGCACCCATCCTGATTCGCCGCATTCGTGCGCGGGTTCGGATATTGGCCGCCGATATTGAAATAATTCAACCCGAACGACGGGAACACGCTGATGTAGTAATTGCGGAACGTAAAATCTTCTTTCCCCACATAAGTTGACATCGCACCGGTAACAATCGATCCGTGCAGATTTTTCAGCTGCGGATACAAGCGCCACGGCCAGCGCTGAGAAACCATTGCCATCACCATCGGCTTGCCCAGATCATCCATAACGCGGCTGTCCGTCCAGGAAGTATAGCCGGGCAGCAGGATGCCGCCGCTCTCATCCGAGTAAAAATGATAGGCCACCATCAGCTGCTTCACTGCGGTCAACTCGACAGTTCGCTTGCCCTGCTCCCGCGCCTTATTCAATGCCGGCAACAACAGTGCAGCCAGAATAGCAATGATGGCGATAACGACTAAAAGCTCAATCAGTGTGAATTTATATTTTCTTTTCATTATGAAGTTCCATTCCATTTTCATTTACCAACCTGCGCGGTCAACATATCTTCCAGCGCCGAGATTTTCCGGATGCGGAACTCGCCTCCGTCTTCCCGGACGAGCACAAACGTACACCCGGCTCCATTCCGATTAACCGTTCCGGTCAGCCAGATTTCATTGCGGTTATCTTCCGGATACCGCGCGTCAAGAAGCGTCCACTCCGGCTTCGAGCCAGGCAGTTTTTGCAATTCCGTCCCCATCGCACCCGAATCAAAACCGGAAACCCAGCATCGCAATGCCGCATCCCGATCGCGGTCGCGACACGCTTGAAACAATTGCCGAACCACGACCGATGCACGCTCCGCCTCCCCCGCGTCCATCGACGCAGTATCACGCTGGCTGGGCGTACCGTCACTCCACTGAACTGCGAACAGAATACCGGCGAGGGTCAACAGAGCAAACGCCAAAATAATTTTTTTCATAAGCATAATCCCTATCTATAAACAACATAGTCATCTCATTGCACTCCCACTTCATTCTTATTGTTGCAAGCCGTTTCCAGAAGAAAGGCCGCCCCAAACCTCTCACCTCCTCTTTCATCCTCCTCGATAATTAGCCAAGCCTAATTGTTGGGTTAAAAAAAACACTCCGCTATTTCAAAGTTGAAATTCCGCGGAGCACAGAAGAAACAAATCACTTGCTCTTCCATGTCCGCTTGAACAATTCTGACTGAAACCACTCAATCCATGCAGAAAGACGTCTTTTTGCTTCTGCGTTTGCTCCATGTCAGCGAGTCAGCTCTTCCACACGCTTACGGATCACTTCGTCGGGATCTTTGGAGTACCCGGCAAGGCCACTTTTCAAGCGCGCCAGCTCCTGTTCCATTGATTCGATGCGGGCAGACATGGCCACAATGCCACGATCCAGTTGCTTGCGCAGTTCGGCGCGCAGTTCTTCAAGCGCCTTCGGGTCGCCATTCTCGCGGTAAGCGGCGGCAAGACGCTCAATATTCGCCTGCTCCGCCTGCGCTTCGGGGGAACGGAATTTCATGCCGGACGGCTTTTGCGGAGCCGCCTTCCGACGGAGCATTGCCAGACGCGCTTCCGCTGCGGCAAGCGCTTTTTCCTGTTCCTCGTTATGCGGCGGGACGGTGTCCAACAACTCTTCATATGCGGCGAGAATTTCTTCTTTCAACGCCTTCAAATCTTCCTCAGATTTCGACGTGTTGTACTTTTCCGCCGCCAGTTGAACCGGGGTTTTCTCCGCCCCGGGACGACCGTGGCTGAAGAACATCATCTTACGCTCCTCGGCGAATTTCTTCGCCGCCTCCGACCCATTCAACGCGGCGACCAGACGCAGCTCCAATTCTTCGTCCTTCCGGTTCCGCAACTGCTCCAGCAACGTCCGGCTACCGGAAACGATACGCGTCAACATGGTGACTCGCTTCTCCAGCTGCGCGATTTCAACATCAACAGGGATCGCCGGTTCCGCCTCCACTCCCGCCTGGGTCGCCGCGAGATTGCGGACGCCCGTCCGAATGGCGGTGCTGCTGTAAGTGGCGCGAGTAACGGTATCGACCGGCTTCCCGGCGGCTTCTTTCAGCGTCAGCCCGTTCCAGCTTTTCAGAAAGCCGGCGGCACGAACCCGCCGGATATAAGAGAGCGTTTCCTGATGCTTCCCGATCAAAACACCACTGATCAGGTTGTCATTATCGACAAGAATCGCCACCTCGACCGGCCCGGCATAACCATGGCGCTTGGCATCATCGGCAATCGTTTCCAGATAAAGTGTGCCGAGCGTCTTGCCGTCCTGATCCAAAACTGCATAGATACCTGCACCCTTGTCCTGAAACGTCACGGCTCCAGAAAACAATTCCTTTACCCCTTCGGCAAATCGTGCAACATGCTCCGGAGCCTCCGCACCGCCCACAGCCCAGGCCGAAACCATCATGATAACGTAGAAAATCTTCTTCATATGCCTTTTGCGCTCCCTATCGGTTGGCAGTTGTTTTGATTTGTTAATTAGCGAAAACTAATTAATATCCCTTTTGAAACCCCACAGCCCGAAACCAGTACTGCAGGGATTATTCTGTAAATATAACTCACAATCCAGGATAAGTCAAGATTGAAATTAGGTTGCGCTAATTTATTTTGAAAAAAATTATCATTCTTTCAAATATCGCATAAGAGGCTCTCTGCCCGCTCCGAAACAAGGGAGAGATGTGGATCCCAAAACAGGAAAGGCAACGCGTTTTGCGTTGCCTTTCCCTGAAAAACACTGCTGAAATGGTTACTTTTCCGCAGGCGTATCCTTCACCGCGGAAACAAAGATAGTTTGCTTACTGTCAAACGTGAGCTGATCACGGTTTTCTTTGTACCAGATGATAAACTCATCCAATGCGGAATACGGTGAAAAGCCCATCGCCCGTTGCAGATAATTGTTTTGATTGCCATCCTTGCCCAATCCCGCATCGACCATAAACTGGAATGCGGCAATCGAGCCGAACCCGGCCAGAATTTCCGACCGTTCCCGCATCTCCCATTCGTTTCCGCGAACTCTGCCGGAACGCAACAGTTTCCCCCAATAGGCGGTGATGAATTCCGACCGCTCCTCCTCCTTCATCGCGTTCAAGCTGGCCGTCAACCAACGAGATTCATAATTAAAACGGTTTTCCGCAGAATCCAACAATTTCTGCTTCATTATCGGCAGAACTTTTTCGGTCATCTGCAATTTTGTCACCGCGTCAACCAATTCCGGCATCTGCGGCAGCGTCGCGATAATGTAGTCGGCATCGGATTCATCCGCAATGCCCACAAACAGTTGAATCAGTCGCGAATTGTTTTGCGACAAAATGATGGCGCGCTTCAGCAGGTCTTTTTGTTCGCCGCCACCCAGTTGGGCGAATGCTTTAGAGAACGGCCCATACTCCAGATAAGGAACCAGGTTCTCAACATATTCCGGGCCGATCAAGGCAATTTTTCCAGCCAACAGGTTTTCCTGTGCGGAATCCTGGTTGAGACGCCGTATTCCATAAAGTTTGCTCAAATAAGCATCCACATCATTTGCAGACGGGTTCTCGGGCAGCTTGATCGTCGTCAAATACCGATTACACAAAGAGGCGTTGATCCGTCCATAGTTGCTGTCCCAGTAAACGTCAAAAAGATCAGCCAGCGAAATCATGTCTTCGCTTTTCAGCATGGCGAGTTCCTGGCGCATCTCCGCACTCTCCGTCTCCAGCTTCTGCACACGCTCCGACATCGACGAACAACCTGCAAGAACTGCCAGCGATGCACATCCGGCATACAATCCGATTCGACCCCACATGCCAACCTCCTTCGTTTACTGATGAGTAAAGCAGATCGACGCATAGCCGACCGCACTGGAAAAATCACCGGTCAGATCGCCACTGTTCGACTCGGCGACCACACATCCTTCGATGCCGCGGTTCGGATCGAGTTCATCCAGAACGCCGAGAAAGAGCGCGATCGGATTCATTCCGCAGATCGTCGCTCCGGTTTTACCGAGAAACTCCGCGAACCCGGAAAGATCTCGCTTTGCAATCAATTCGGCCGCTTCATGATCCTGCGCCTTGAGCCGCGCCGGAACATCCTCCGAAAACGGAACATAACGGAAGCGGTTGCCGTAATGCGTGAAGTCAGAGCTAACAATCCAAAGTGTCCCCGGCGTATCAAGCGACGCCAGTTTCGGCGCAAGCGCCCGAACATCCGCCATATTGAGCGAGCCGACCACCAGCGGAAGAACCTCCGGAAGGCCGAAGAAGTACTGAATCAGCGGCAACTGCACTTCAAGCGAATGCTCCCGCTCGTGCGCATCGTCCCGAAAGGCGATCAGCGGCGACTCCCATCGTTCCATCTCGTCCAACAGCTCCACCGCGGTCGACAGGTCGCCGAACGGGGTTCGCCAACGGTTGTAAGTCGGGGCCGCAATGCCGTGAAATCCGATGCAGTGCGAGGGACCGAGCAAAATCACTTTCTCTACCGTGTGCTTTCGCATCGGCGCAAGTGCAGCCAACGCGGTCGGCAGGGAGAACACGTAACCGGCATGCGGCATCACCATCCCTTTTACCCGGGGGGCCGCGGGATCGGCGGGGGGCAGTTTCGCCTCCGCCTCGGCGATACGTCGCCGCAACAGCAGCGCATCCCCTTCGTAAAACGTCCCGGCCACGGCGGAGAGCCGCACCCGTTGCTGGTCACGAATCGCCATAAACGTCTATCCCTTCCCCGCGTCGGCTTTCAGTTACATCATTTTACGCGGATAACTACCGAATACCTTGAACATGGCGCAATCCTGCTTCAGCTCCGCGCAAGCGGCCGCAATGGCGGGATCGGAAATGTGTCCGAGGATATCGACAAAGAAACAGTATTCCCAATTGCCGCTTTTCAACGGGCGGCTCTCAATCATGGTCATCGAAATATTATGGTTGCGGAACGGCCGCAACGCATCATAGAGTGCGCCGGCACGATCGTGCAAGGCAAAGCAAAGGCTGGTTTTGTCGTCGCCGGTCGGCGTGCTCTCCTGCCGCCCGATCACCAGAAAACGGGTGATATTGCGTGAATTATCCTCGATGTTCTCCGCAATGCAGGGCAGATCGGAGTACTCTCGCGCCAATGCACCGGCAATTGCGGCAGCATCGCTCTCGCGCTCCGCCATTTCCACGGCACGGGCGGTGCTGGTCACTTCGATCAACGTGGCATTACGCAAGTTCGCCTGAAGATACTCGCGGCATTGCCCGAACGGCTGCGGGTGGCTGTACACGCAGCGGATGTCGCTCAGTGCGCTGGAACTGTAAAGGAACAAATGCACAGGGAGGTTGAATTCCGCCACCGCCTTGACGTTGGAACTGGTCAGGGTATCGAGTGTGGGATTGACCACGCCCTCGGTCGTATTCTCAACTGGAACCATTCCGTAATCGGCGCGGCCGGATTCGACAGCGCGGAACACATCGGAAATGGCGACTTCGGCCTGCGGAATCACGCCGCGACCGAATTTCTCCAACACCGCCAGATGCGAAAACGTCCCTTCGGGCCCCATGTAGGCGATAGTAACCGGGCGCTCGAGCTTGATTGTGGCGGACATGATTTCGCGGTAGATGGCGATCAGCGACTCCCGGTCAAGCGGCCCGGCATTGAGCGAAATCAACCGCTCCAGCAATGCGCGTTCACGTTCCGGGACATAAATGGGGAGATTTTTTTCATGCTTCCAGACACCAATCTGACGCCCGAGTTCACACCGCGCATTCAACAGCCGGATGATTTCGCCATCGATCGAATCAATCTCATTTCTCAACTTGTCAATATCCATAAGCCATACCATACCGTGTCTGAAGGGTTATTGAAGCCGGTGCCGAAACGACGACGCATTCTTCCGCAAACCGGCCCGGTTGTTTGATTTTTGCGAAAAAATCGCCGGTCCATCCCCGGTTCTTGCCGAAACGGGTTGAATTAATAGAGTTTGGAATGTACTTTATTTCAATAGCATATTGGAGGAAAAACATGTTTTTTTTGAAATTTCCCGTTTTCGCCGCGCTTTTCGTATTACTCGCGGCAGGTTGCTCGTCCTCCCGTCCCGGCATTGTTTACGCTCCGGCGCAGGTCGACCAGGAGGTGCTGGAGGAACGGGCCGCACAACTTATTCAGGTGATCGCCCCGGCAGAAATCCGCGGCATTGTCGTTCGGATCAATGAACTTCAGGAGTGTCACTTCACGCAACCGGATCTTTTCCCCGAGCACTTGAAAAAGCTCGGATTCAATCGGATCTATCTGTATCTGGAAGAACCCAGTCTGCTGAACGTCGACGGGCTCAGCAATGTACTTGAGGCAACAGCGCGCGCCGGAATGCCGGTAGATGTGATCCTGCCGGAAAGCAGCTACTTCCTCCGCCGAAGCGGTGGATGGCTTCAGCGCAAACTGCTCCCGACCGGAATGACGCTGGCGCAGGTGCGCGAGAAACTCATCGCATTACAGACGAAAACCTTCCGTTTCGCCGGAGTCACGGTGATCGCCCAACCGCACCTCTACACCAAGGAAAATATCTTCCGCCCCGAAGGACTGCTCTACACCTGGGACGAAAATACCTTCGGCGAAGGCATGGACAACGACATGCTGATGAAAATTTCGCTGGAAAAACTGACCGATTTTGCCGATAAAATCGAGAACGTTCCACTTTCGATCGGCATTCCGGATTTTTACGAAGAACTGGTGATGGACGGCCAGATCAGTTGCGGCTCCGTCACCGACTTCGGAAAAATCGCCCAAAAAGTGATTGTGTTCAACTCGGCGAACAAACCGAGCGAACTTCTGCCCGCTGTTCAGAACGAACTGAACAACGCCGCTCCCGGTTCCGTACTCGTCATGGTTCCCCTGGCGGGACACACTTCGGTGCGAACCGGCTCCTTGCGCCTCCGCAACTGGGACGATTATACCCGTTCGCTCAACTACGCGATTACGGAATGGAAAAAAAGTCCCGCGTTCGGCGGCATCGTCCTGGGACCGCTTTCTCAAATAGAAACCCTGCGTCAGGAGAAATAACAAATGCGATGCCCCAAATGCGGATGCCTCGACGACAAGGTGATCGACTCGCGCGCAGTGAAAGACGGCGCCGGTGTTCGCCGTCGTCGCGAGTGCCTGAAATGCACCTGCCGCTACACCACCATCGAAGGAATCATCCCGGAAGAGCTGAAAGTCGTCAAACGGAACTCCATCCGGGAGGATTATGACCGCGACAAATTGCGTCGCGGCATCGCCAACGCCTGTTACAAACGCCCAGTCAGCCCGGATGAAATCGACCGGATCGTCGAAGACGTTTCCGCCTCGATTCTGCGCGACTGCGACAAAGAGGTCACCAGCGCCGAGATCGGAACGCGCGTCATGAACGAACTTCGCAAAGTCGATCAGGTCGCATACGTCCGTTTCGCCTCGGTCTACCGTAAATTCAAAGATGTCGATGAGTTCATCGACGAAATCCGTACCTTGAAATAGAAAGAGGGGCTTCCCCATGAAAGAACCGATGATTGTCCTCGCTCCCGGGCGGGAAAAATCGCTGCTCCGCCGCCATGTCTGGATCTTTTCCGGCGCCATCGCCGCTCTGGAAGGAGAAGCGGCTCCCGGCGAAACTGTTACAGTCGTCAATTCCAAGCGGCAGTTCCTCGCACGGGCGGCATGGTCGCCCGAGTCGCAGCTTTCGGCGCGAATCTGGACGTTTGATCCCGACGAAGCCATTGACGGCGCATTTTTTCGCCGCCGCATCGCCGCCGCCGTCGAATACCGGAAATTCCTTCACCTCGATACGCCGGAAGGCGGCTGCCGCCTCATCCATTCCGAAGGCGACGGGCTGCCGGGACTGATTGTCGACCGCTACGGTGAATTTCTGGTGGCGCAATTCCTGAGTGCCGGCGTGGAGCGTTTCCGTGACGAGATCGTCGAATCCCTGCTGGAAATCACCGGGGCAAAAGGCATTTACGAGCGTTCCGACAGCAGCGTCCGCGCCAAAGAAGGTTTGCCGGAACGCAAAGGATTGCTCGCGGGAGCCGAACCACCGAATCCGCTGGTCATTGTGGAGAACGGCGCAAAATACGCCGTCGACGTCCGGCACGGGCAAAAAAGCGGATTCTATTTCGACCAACGCGAATCACGCGCCGCCGTGGCCGAATTCGTCGCGGGGAAACGGGTGCTGAACGCATTCTCTTACACCGGCGGATTCGGCGTCACCGCCGCACTGGCGGGAGCGCGCTACGTAGTGAATATCGACACCTCCGCCCCGGCGCTGAAACTGGCACGGCACAACATGGAGATGAACCGGATCGCATCGGATCGCTATCTGAACATTGAAGGCGACGTCTTCACCGAACTTCGCCGCTTGAAGGAAGAAGGCGAGAACTTCGACCTGATTATTCTCGACCCGCCGAAATTCATCGAGTCGCGCAATGCGTTGATCAAAGGGTGTCGCGCCTATCAGGACGTCGCCCGGCTCGGCTTTGGCATGTTGCAGCCCGGCGGCGTATTGTTCAACTTCTCCTGCTCAGGATTGATGACGCCGGAACTGTTCCAGAAGATCACCGCTGACGCGGCGTTGGAGGCTGGAGTTTCCGGGAAATTCCTTCGCCGCCTGGAACAGGCGCCCGATCATCCGACCTCTCCGGCCGTACCGGAAGGCTTCTACCTGAAAGGGCTGGTCACACGCATCGATCTTTGAGCCGTTGAACCCTATAGAAGAAGAGGAGATTTCTCATGTTTCTGGAACAATTGGTAAACTCCCGGCGCCGTGGCGTCGTGGCGGTGGAAACCGCCGGTGACAAAGCGGTATTCTTCTATCACGACGGCGACGGCTTCCGCAAAGAGGAGATTCCATTTGCGCCAATGTTGCTGTTGAGCGCGCCGGATCAACTTGCGGACTTCTCCGGCATTGCGGCGGTTTCGCCGCTGGCCGGAACGATGACGTTCCGCTTTCTCGCCCGCTTCCCTTCGATCGACGCATACGGGGACGCGATTGCTTATCTGAAGAAAAACAACACGAAACCATACTATCTTTTTCGCGATTATTCGCAACAGATTTTGCAGCAGGAAGAGACACGGCTTTTCGCCGACATGGAGTTCCGGGAGCTTCGACGACTTCAATTCGACCTTGAAATCAAAACCACGCCCGGATTCGACTTCCCGAACGCCGAGCGTGACGGCGACGAAATCATCATCATTTCGATGTGCGACTCCACCGGCTGGGAACAGGTGTTCTCGCAAGAGACGATGAGCGAAAAAGAGTTGATCGCCGCTCTTGTTCAGGCCATCGCGGAGCGTGACCCGGACGTCATCGAAGGGCACAATCTCTGCCGCTTCGACCTCCCTTATCTGGAAATTCGCGCCAAACGGCACAAAGTGAAACTGACGCTCGGACGCGAAAAAACAACCCCGAAGAAACGCTCCAGTCGCTTCAGCCTCGCGGAACGGATCATCAACTACACACGCTACGATTTTTACGGACGGCACGTGGTCGACACGCTGCATCTTGCGATGATGTACGATGTGTCCAACCGCAATCTGGAATCCTATAATCTGAAGTATCTGGCGAAGCATTTCGGGTTTGCCTCCGATGACCGCACCTACATCGACGGCGCACGGATCACCCAGGCTTGGGAGAATGACCGGAAGGCGCTGCTTGCCTATGCGCTTGACGACGTGCGCGAAACGCGGAGTTTGAGCGCGCTGCTGAGTCCGAGCTACTTCTATCAGGCGTCGATCCTGCCGATGAAGTATCAGGACGTCGTGGTGCGCGGCAGCGGAACCAGCCTCGATGCGCTCTTCGTCGCAGAATATCTGAAAGCGGGGCATTCGCTGCCGCTGCCGGAAGCGCCGCGAAGATTTTCCGGAGCGCTGACGCGCGCCGACGAAACCGGCATTTTCGAGACGGTTTGGCATTGCGACGTGCGTTCGCTATACCCCTCGATCCTTCTGGCTGAGGACTGGGCGCCGTCGCGGGACGAACTTCACGTGTTCCCGCGGTTGCTCGACGCGCTCCGCACCTTCCGCCTCAACGCCAAAGACGCGATGCGCGCGGCAAAAAGCCCGGCGGAACAAAACGAACTTCAGGCGCTTCAGGGAACATTCAAAATTCTGATCAACTCCTTTTACGGCTACCTCGGGTTCTCGCAAGGAACTTTCAACGACTTCGATCTCGCGGAAAAAGTGACGACGCGAGGGCGGGAGATCCTGACCATGATGCTCGATTTCCTGAACGAAGCCGAAGCCAACGTGCTGGAGCTGGACACAGACGGCATCTACTTCCAGCCCCCCGCCGGAGTGACGGATCGCCATGCGTTTCTTCAACGGATTCAAGCCGCCCTCCCCCCGGGGATCGAGGTGGAACTGGATAAAACCTATCAGGCGATGTTCTCCTATAAAAGCAAAAATTATGCGTTGCTGGAGGAAGACGGGACGGTCAGCATCACCGGCGCCGCGCTCAAATCGCGCGGACTGGAGCCGTTCCAACGGAAATTTATCTCAAGCATGGTGGAATCCCTGCTGAAACGGGAGTTCGACGCAATTCCCGAACTTTACTCCAGAATGCGCGATGAGATCGAAGAACGCAAAATGCCGCTGGCCGAGTTGGCAAAAAGTGAGAGCTTGAACGACTCCCCGGCGACCTATCAGCGGAAGCTGGCCGCCGGAACCGGGCGGCGAAGCGCGGCTTACGAGCTGGCGATCCGCTCCAGGCTGGATTTTCAGGCGGGCGATCAGGTGACATACTATCTGACCGGCGACAAGAAGAAACTTTCGGTGGTGGACAACGCCAAGCTCCTCTCCGAAGCGCCCGCCGAGGGACGGGATGAAAACGTCGCCTACTATCGAAACAAGCTCGACGAGCTGTACAACAACTTCCGCTCGTTCCTGCCGGAAGAGAAGACGCCGCTCGGATTTTAGCGAATTACTTTTCGTTCCGGTAACGTCCGGGCGAACGACCATGAATCTCACGAAAACGGCGAATGAAATAAACTTCGCCGGAGAATCCGCTGCGGGCGGCGATCTCCTTGATCGGCAATGCAGTCGTGCGCAGAAGCCGCCGCGCCATGTCGAACCGCTGCTCCTCGATGTATTCGCGTACGCCTCTCCCCGTCATCTGCCGAAAGAGATCGGAGAGGTAATTGGGCGTCAACCCAAACTCCGCCGCCAGAACTTCACGGGTCGTCGGTCGAGTGTAACGGTAATCGAGAGAGGTTCGTATACGCTCAAACGTGGCCGCAGCCTTTCCGACCGGAATCGTACCTTTCCGACACTCCGCCAATGCCAGCGCGGCGGCGGCGCGCAACAGGTGGGGAATGTGTGCGCCATGCTCTTCCCCCTCTTCACCGAGAGCGGAAAACACCGCCAGCAACGACTGCGGAACCGGGCGGCCGGTATGTACGGCCTCCGGGTCACGCCACTCCCCTCGACGCATCCCGGCGGGAAAATGGTAGCAGGAAACCCGCAAGAAACCGCTACGCGGCACAATGCAAAGCAAGCAGTGCGCCTGTGTGACGGCACTGTATTCCCACATATTTTTGCGAATCAGCCAGCTGTCACCGGGTTCCAGATTCAGTTCCTGCACGACGCCGTTCCGCGACATCGGTTCCCGCTTCGCCCCGGAGATGAGGAACAGCAACCGGTCATACGGTTGTTCTCTGGCGGGAGGCGACAAATGCGCCACGCCATCGGGGAGAAAAAAACGATGGAGCGGCATTTCATCCGCGACCCATTCCAATGTATCCAGCAAAGCCCCTGGCATAATCCGACAATCCGTATAGAAAGAAGTGTTTCTTTATCTTGACGCAACCGTAATTCCGGGTATAATATGACATAAGGCAACCGTTTGTACAACCGTGAAAAGGGATGTTTTATGAAGAATTTTTCTCTCGATCCGTTCGTTCCATCGCCGATCACCCAGACGTATGCGGCTGAAAACCGCTGTCATCAGGGAATCCCCGGCATCGAAATTCTTGCGGCCGGACGATTGTTCGCCACCTGGTACGCTGGGACACTTGCCGGCGAAGGCCCCGGAAATTACGTGGTATTATCCACCAGTTCCGACCGGGGAATGTCATGGAAAGAAATTCAAGTAATCGCACCGGAAAGCGGCAGAGAGAAAAATGAACGTGCTTTCGACGCAACGCTCTGGCTCGCACCGGACAATCGCCTCTGGTGGTTCTGGAGCCAGTGTACAACAAGCGGTCTCTCGGATATTTTCGATGGACGCAGTGGAGTGTGGGCGGTGAGATGCGACGATCCCGACACCGACCATCCGGTCTGGAGCGAGCCGCGACGCATTGCGGAAGGGGTGATGATGAATAAACCCACCGTTCTTTCGGATGGCGCGTGGGCTCTCCCGACCGCACTCTGGGCACTCTATCCGAAAAAAATATTGCCGGAATATGCTGCCATATCCCGCTCCAATCTCTCCATCACCCGCGATGCGGGCAACTCCTTCCAACTCATTGTCGGGCCGGATGTGCCGGATCGCTGTTTCGATGAACACGTTTTGATCGAACAGCAGGATGGAACATGGCGCGTTCTGGTTCGCACCCACTACGGAATCGGACAAGGATTCAGCGACGATGGCGGCAAACAGTGGCACGGCATCGGTGACTCCGGCCTCGGCGGACCGAATTCCCGTTTTGCGATCCGCCGCCTGAATTCCGGGCGGTTACTGCTCATCAACCATCAGGTTCCAACCACGCTGCCCGGAGAGCCGAAGGGAAGTTGGAGATGCCGTGAAAAACTCACTGCATGGCTCTCCGACGACGACGGAAAAAGCTGGTACGGGCGATTGATGCTGGATGAACGCGCCGGAGTTTCCTATCCCGACCTTACCGAAGGAGCCGATGGCGCAATTTATTGCATCTATGACCGCGAACGGGTGAATCGCGGAGAGATCCTGTCGGCGCGTTTCTATGAGGCGGACGTTGCTGCAGGAACGTTTGTGACACCGGGAAGTTTTATGCGCGGTTTGATCAGTGCGTTCCCAGTGAAGAAAGCGTAAAAAAAGTTTCTGTTTCACAAGAAATCCGAACGGTTCGGGTATATATTATAAAGATACGGAGAAGAGTGTTCTGCGTCTTCTCCGCCTCTTTTTTTTATGTCCTGGAGAATGAGTTCGATGCGCCAACACACCGAAAAACTCGGAACCGATCCGATCATGCCGTTGCTGTTGCGACTGGCAATGCCGTCGATGATCGGGCTGATTATCGGCAACCTCTATGTGGTCATCAACCGTATTTTCATCGGCCAATATGTCGGCGAAATCGGGCTGGCGGCCATGAATGCCTGCATGCCGATTTCCATGATTATTTTCGCCATCGCAATTCTGATCGGGCGCGGCAGCGCGGTGCTCTACTCGATCGAACTCGGGCGGAAGGATTACGCGGAGGCGCAGAAACTGTTCGGCATGTCGACGCTGCTTTACTTTATCGCATCGGGCGTCATCACCTTCGGCGGACTGCTGTTTCTGGACCCGTTGCTCTATCTCTTCGGAATCCCCGATGAGGCGCTCTCCTACGGGCGCGAATATCTCTCCATTTCGCTGCTCGGTACGATCTTCATCATGCTCGGGTTTCAGAACAACCTGATCCGGGCCGAAGGATATTCGGGGCTGGCGATGCTCACCCAGATCATCGGCGCGGTGCTGAGTGTGATCTTCGATTTCATCTTCGTCGCCTGGTTCGGTTGGGGGATGAGCGGGGCGGCATGGGCGACCTTTATTGCGACGGGAGTTTCCACCGTGTGGGTCATGTGGTATTTCCGCTCCCGCCTGAGCGTTTCAAAGTTTGACTGGAAAACGTTCCGGTTCTATGGCTGGAACTACTTCGGACGCATTCTCTACAACGGGTGCTCGCCCTTCGCCATCAACGTTGCGGGCAGCGTGATCTGGACGATCCAGAACCACATGCTGCTGGCGTATGGCGGAATGCTGGCCATGTCCGCATTCGGCGTGTTGCTGACCGTCAACCAGCTTCTGATGGGACTGGTGTTCGGGGTGTGCATGGGGATGCAGCCACTGATCGGTTACAATTACGGGGCACAAAAATATTTCCGGGTTCTGAAGGCGTTCCGATCCACAGTGATCCTCACGATTCTTTTTGCCGTGGTGCCGTACCTCATCGTCCAGATTTTCGCGCGGGAAATCTTTATGCTCTTTGTCGATCGCGGTCGCTCCGATTTGATCGACATCGGCGTCTACTCCATGCGCCGATTCCTGCTGCTGTTGCCGATCGGGAGCGGAAGCATTCTGGTGTCGCAATATTTCCAGAGCATCGGTCGGGCGCCGATTTCGCTGGTGATCGCCTTGATCCGTCAGATCGGGTTTCAAGTGCCACTCATCCTGCTATTGCCGACGTTTTACGGTTATGACGGCGTGCTCTTCGCCGGGCCGATCGGGGACGTTTTCGCCTTTTTCCTCGCCATCTGGCTGATGCGGCGCGAACTCAAGCGCCTGCGCTCCAAAACCGTCGCCGAGTGCAGAGCGAATCCGGAAAATTGCCTCTCCGCTTGACCGGAAAGACAACATGCAGTATATTCTCACACGGATCAACCGAAGGGGGATTGTTTTATGAAAGTGCTCTTACTCAACGGCAGCCCGAACAGCAATGGCTGCACCCGTACCGCCCTTGATGAAGTCGCCGGAAAACTGGAAAAAAGCGGCATCGAAACCGAGTTTTTCCATATCGGCAAACGCCCGATTCACGGCTGTATCGCCTGCGGGAAATGCCGCGAAAACGGTGGTTACTGCATTTTCACCGACGATCCGGCCAACAGCTGCATCGACAAACTCAAGGCGGCGGATGGCGTCGTCATCGGTTCCCCGGTTTATTATGCCGCGCCGAACGGAGCGTTGTGCGCCATGCTCGACCGCGTCTTTTTCGCCGGAGGCAGGAACTTTGCCTACAAACCGGGCGCGGCGATTGTCAGTTGCCGACGCGGGGGATCGACCGCGGCATTTGACCGCCTCAACAAATATTTCACCATCTCGAATATGCCGATCGTGTCGTCGCAATATTGGAACATGGTTCACGGGAACTCGCCGGACGAGGTAAGGCAGGATCTAGAAGGACTCCAAATCATGCGGGTACTCGGACAAAACATGGCGTGGCTACTCCAGTGCATTGACAAAGCCGCGTTGCCGAAACCGGAGCTGGAGTCACGGGTCTGGACGAACTTCATCCGCGAATGAGCATCCGAATCTCCATCTCTCCCGGCGGAACACTTCGGGTGGAAGGCGACGCGGCGCTGGAGCAAGCCTTTGCTTCCGGCGGTGGAACCGGATTGCTCACGCTGCTGAAGAGCAATGCGCCACCCGACGCGGAGCCGTCGTTTCACTTTTTTCGCCGAATCGCCCGCGAATTCGTCGCCCGCCTCTGCCGTACACCGGAAGGCGATGCGGAGACGATGTTCCGGGCGGCTCGGCCGGATGCGGAAGCGGCAGCGGCGATGCTCTTCGACCGCCCGCCGATGACCGGCGGCGAGTACCTGAATGCCGACCGGATCACGCACTTATTGGGAGAATTGGAGCTGGTGATGCGCCAGGAAATCGCAAACGCGCCTCGCTCCGTCCCGGAGTATCTTCGCACCCTGTCCTCCGCTTGGAGCAACGTCGGCAAGACGGCGTTTCATCTGGCAGAGAACAAGAACAACGACGACGGCCGCCATCCGTTTGCATTTCTGGTCACCTTCACTCATCGCCTGAGCGAAAACGATCAGCCGCGCCACTTGCCGCTGGCCTCGGCGCTCAAGACATTCTCGGAAGACCGGGCGGCGCTGTCGGCCCTGCTCCGCCCGATCCGGGAAGCGGCGGAGAAGAGTGAACTCATTGCCCAACGACTCGCCGACGGCTCCATCTATCGCCCCTGCGCATGGAGCCCGACTGAGGCGCACGCCTTCGTACGCGACATCCCGGCATTTGAAGCAGCGGGAATTTTGGTTCGCTTCGCCAATCTTTGGAAAACCCGGCCGCCGAAACTACAGGCGAAAGTTTCGCTCGACATCGGCAAAAAACCGAGCCGCCTGAACTCCGAGCTTCTGCTCAAGTTCACCATCGAGGCGGTCATCGGCAAAGAAACGCTCTCCGCAGCCGAACTGGAAGAACTGCTCCAATCCGGCGGCGGCCTTGTCCGCATCAAAGGCGAATGGGTCGATGCCGATCCGGAGAATGTGAAAAAACTGCTCAAGCGTTGGAACGCCCTCCCCCGCGAGGAGCTGACATTGATCGAAGGCGCGCGCCTTTTGGCCGGAGCCGCACCGGAGTTCCCGGCCACCGAAAATCCGGAGTTGCTCCGGATCGAAACCACGGAAGCGCTGGAGAGGCTGCTCTCAGGCGAAACCTTCCCGGAAGAGTTGCGCCAACCGCCCCTCTCGCCGCAACTCAATAAAATCTTGCGCCACTACCAGCGCGATGGCGTCGCATTCCTCTGGCGGGCGACCATGTTGGGATTGGGCGCATGCCTCGCGGATGACATGGGATTGGGAAAGACGCTGCAAGTCCTTTGTTTCCTGGAGCTTTTGCGGAACACCGGGCGACTGTCCCCGCTCTCGGCACTTCTTGTCGCCCCCGCCTCGCTGTTGACGAACTGGAAAAACGAGGCGGAGAAATTCACTCCGCAACTCAAATTGAAGCTGCTGCACGGCTCCGCGCTGGAGCCGGGAGAGCTGGAGGCATTCACCGCAAATCCCTCCGCCTTTCTCGCCGGGTACGACCTTGCGGTTACCACCTACGCCACCGCGACCCGACTGACGGGAACACTGGCGAAACTGGAGTTCCCCGCCATCATCGCGGACGAGGCGCAATCGATCAAAAACCCGGAATCGAACCAAAGCCGCGCCATCCGGGCGCTGCGCGGCAAGCGGCGAATCGCCCTCTCCGGCACCCCGGTGGAAAACCGGCTGACCGATCTTTGGAGCATCTTCGACTTTCTTTCTCCGGGGCTGCTCGGTTCCTTGACGCAGTTTCAGGAAACGGTCAAACGTCTTGATGAAAGCCAGGAGCGCAGTTACGCTCCGATCCGCAAACTCACCGCGCCTTATATCTTACGGCGACTCAAAAGCGACAAATCGATCATCCGCGATCTGCCGGATAAAACCGAAGTCAACGTATACTGCCCGCTCACCAAACCGCAAGCGGTGCTTTACCGGCAGATTCTTGATACAATGAAACGCGACCTCGAACTCTCTGGAGAGGAAGGCAAAGCCGGTGTCGTTCTCGGCGCGTTGACGCATTTCAAACAAGTCTGCAACCACCCGGCGCAGTACACCGGCGGCGGGGATTTCGCACCGGAATCAAGCGGCAAATTCCGCCGCCTCTCCACAATCGCCGAGCAAATCGCGTCCCGACAGGAAAAAGCTCTGATCTTCACCCAATACCGTGAAATGTGCGAGCCGCTGCACGAATTGCTCGCACATGCTTTCAGCCGCCCCGGATTGATCCTGCATGGCGGCACTCCGGTCGCCAAACGGCCGGAATTGGTCGAGGAATTTCAGCGCGAAAACGGTCCGCCATTTTTCGTTCTTTCCCTCAAGGCGGCGGGTACCGGGCTGAATCTCACCGCCGCGGAGCACGTCATTCATTTCGACCGCTGGTGGAACCCTGCCGTCGAAGATCAGGCGACCGATCGCGCCTATCGTATTGGGCAACGCCGTAACGTACTGGTACATAAATTCATTTGTGCCGGAACCATCGAATCGCGCATTGACGCGCTGATCCGTGACAAACGAAAACTCTCCGACGAACTGCTCTCCGGCGGCGTCGGCAGTGAACTGATAAAACTTCCACCCGCCGAACTTCTGAAACTCGCGCGGCTTGATCTGAACAGTATGGAGATGGACGAATCATAATGAACTATTTCGACGAAGAACCCGCCCCGCGATCTGTAAAAGACATCAAAGCTCGTGCCGAAGTGATGGTGAAGCGCTTGAAGGCCGAAGGCGAAATCCTGCACCCCATCGCCGCCAACGGCAAGAACATCGCCAAAAGTTTCTGGGGGCAAGCATGGAATCGCAACATCGAATCGTATCAGGATTATGAAAGCCGCCTGCCGCGCGGGAGAAGTTATCTGAAAAATGGAACCGTCATTCACCTGGAAATCCAACCGGGAAAAGTCGTCGCGTTGGTCGCGGGGAGCGAACTCTACCATATCAGCGTCACCATCGATCCGGTAAACCCCGAACGCTGGGCACAGCTAAGGAAGGAGTGTGCCGGGCAGATCACGTCCCTCGTGGATCTGGTCGAGGGGAAACTGTCGGCTCCCATTATCGAGAGGTTGTGTCATCCCGATTCCGGGTTGTTCCCCTCCCCCGACGAGATCCATCTGAGCTGCGACTGCCTGGACTGGGCCGATCTCTGCAAACACCTTGCCGCCGTCCTGTATGGAATCGGCGCACGACTCGACGATGACCCGGAACTGTTTTTCGTTCTGCGTGGCGTAAACCGCGACGAACTGTTCCAAGGCGATCTCGCCGAAGCGATGCCGGTAGCCGAACTCGATCTCGAAGATCTCTCCGACACCTTCGGGATCGAGCTGGAGTAAGGGATTATTTCACCCGACGAAACTTGAGAATCACTCCGCTGTTCCCCGGAATCGTGACTTTGGTTCCGCTTGGCGAAGCCCCTTCGACCATCGAATCAAACACCCAGTCGGACACAGCGACGATGTCGTCACTCTGCACTTCCGGGAGATTGTTGACCGCAACCACCAACAGTGTATCCGCATCGACCGCATGTTCGGTCAGCGTGATGGACGGATTGATACGCAAAACGTTGCGCCGAACTCCGGCGCTCTCCGCCGCCAACGCATAAACACGATACAGCTCCGGCGCTCCGGGATAGAACGCGCGCGGCGTCAACGTCGCCGCCCATTCAAGAGGAGCCGCAAGGAAGAGCACCCGTCCCGCCCCATGCGAGCGCCGAGTGAACACCGGCCCACCGTCAGCGTCGGTCGCCAGCACCTCGGCGTCCCGATTCGCAAGATCGATCCGGAACTCGGCGCGACAATGCAGGTCAAAGCCGTTCTCCGCGCTTCGGATCACCGTCTCCGCCACCGCTTTGTAACGCGCCGCAATATCGACTCCAAACACGGAGTTGAGCGGTTCGAGCGAACCACCGTCGGAGGTGACGAGCAGCGTCGCCCCTTTCTTCACCGCGTCCAGCAATTCATGATAACGATGCCCCGGAATCACGTTAAGATCGCGAATCGACGGCATAATGTAAAATTTCGACGGCTTGAGCGGCTGCGTCGAATATTGGAACTCCACATCGAATCCGGCCTGCTTCGCCAGGAGAAAGCTGGAATAAGCCACTCCCCACTGATCCTGCCCCTGGGTCAGAATCACCACTGCATCACGGCGAAACGGCGGCAGTTTTCCCATTCCGGATTTCACAAGCATCTCCTGGAACGCTTTCATCGACAACGCCGCCGGCTTCGGATCGCGCGCAAATCGGAAAAGTCCAAGCTCACGCTCCATGCCGACCCAGTCATAAGGCGGATGCGTCAGTTTTACCTGATCGAACGCGCACCACCAAAGCAGGCCGCGGCAATCGTGAGCGTATGTGTTCCAAAGCATATTACGCAGGTAATGTCCCGCCACTTCGTCGCTCGACTGCGTGGGGCCAAGCGATCCGGCCTCTTCGACAAAAGCAGGGACGCCGCCGACGTCACCGTAAAGCCGGGTTTCGGCGGTGGCATGGAATGCGTTTCGCATCGTGTTGATCGGGTCGGTGTTGCAATGCGGGGTGAAGAGCGGATACGGATGCGTACAGAGCACATCGGTCACTTCGCCCTGATCTTGAATCGTCCAGTTCCCGTGCTGGCAACTCAGCGAGTGCATCCCGGAAACCACCGGACGGACGGCATCCTCCATCCGAATCGCCGCAGTGATCGCCTCGCTCCAGCACCACGCCTCGGAGGGGTTGGAGAGCGGCGCCATGCAGTTGCATTCATTCCCCAGATCCCATGCGGTAATTGCGGCGCAGTCGCGCAGCTCCCGCACCAGAAATCGCACCATCCGCACCTGCCAGCGAATCGCCAGCGGATCGGTAATCACATTGACACGCTCAAATGCCGGAGGCACGTGCATCCGCCCCGACATCCAGCCGGTGACAAGCCCTACCACCAGTTTGACGCCGTTCTGTTCCGCCGTCCGGCAAAGCTCCCGGAAACGTTCCACCATCATCTCATCCACCCCGGCTCGGCCTGCAGGAGTATCCGGCAACGGGCGGTCGCCGAAACGCATCTCATAAAACCCCTGTCCGCCGCCGGTCAGAGCCTGAATCGGCTGAAAATCCGGCCAGAGCGGAAATACCCGGACAACCTGATGCCCATGAGCCGCCAGTGTGCGAAAGTCTTCGGCTACGACTTCCGGCTTCCAATCGCGCCACATCGCCGTTCCGGCATGACTGGCCCAGTAGTTGCAGCCGACAAAAAAATCAGAGCCGGCGGCAAAAATCCCCTGCGGTTTCGCGGCGTCGTTCATATGGCAAACCCTTTCACAAGCATTGTTTTATTTCGCATTTTCATTAATATCACCCCTTGCGTCAAAGGTTTCAAGCGAGAGCCATTGCTTTTCGAGTGAATGTGCATTATTTTAATAGGATGACAATGATTTTTACCGGGAGAACACGACGGATGACACGCAGCGAATTCAGAACCCTTCTCAACAAACGCATTCTGCGCCTTGACGGTGCGACCGGCACCGAACTGGCCAAACGCGGGATGCCTCCCGGTGTCTGTCCCGAAAGCTGGATTCTCGACAATCCCGAAGCGATTATCGACGTACAGCGCTGCTACGCGGCGGCGGGAAGCGATATTCTGTACGCCCCCACCTTTGGCGCCAACCCGATCAAACTTGCGGAATTCGACCTTGAGGAACGAACCAATGAGATCAACTGCGAACTGGCGAAGCTCTCTCGCCGCGCGGTTCCGGATAAACTCGTCTTCGCCGACATTGCCCCGACCGGGCAACTGATCGAACCCTATGGCGAATTTTCCTTTGAAGCGACCGTCGAAACCTATAAACGACAAGTCAGCGCCCTGCTTGAGAGCGGTTGCATCGACGGCTTCGCCATCGAAACGATGATGGATCTTCAGGAGGCGCGCGCGGCACTGATCGCAGTGCGCGAACTCTCCGACCTTCCGACTCTGGTTACACTCACTTTTGAACCAGGCGGGCGGACACTTACCGGGGCTCACCCGATCGCCGCGCTGGTTACGCTCCAGGCGCTCGGCGCCGACGCGTTCGGCTGCAACTGTTCAACCGGGCCGGAAGCGATGGCGGAAATTTTGCGCCAGATCGGCCCCTACGCAAAAATCCCTCTCGCCGCAAAACCGAATGCGGGAATGCCGCATCTGGTCGATGGCAGAACGATTTTCGATCTGGATGCCGCACCGTTTGCAACGGCGGCGCTTTCGCTTGTAGACGCAGGGGCAAGCATCATCGGCGGCTGTTGCGGAACGACGCCGGAACATATCCGGCAACTCTCGGACGCCATCGGGGTACGCCCCCCCTGCCCGCCGGTGCTGAAAAAAAACGGCGTTGTCACCTCTCCCGGCCGCTTTCGCCGCCTGACACCGGATGAACCCTTCGCCGTCGTTGGGGAACGAATCAACCCGACCGGAAAAAAAGCGCTGCAAGCTGAACTTCGCGAAGGCAGTCTGGAGCTGGTCAAACAATTCGCCCGCGAACAGACCCAACAGGGCGCCGCACTGCTCGACGTGAACTTCGGACTTTCCGGCATCGACGAGGCGGAAACCATGCGCCGCGCGGTGGGGCAGCTGGTGCTGACCACCGACACACCGTTATGTATCGACTCAACCAACCCTGAAGCGGTGGAAGCTGGGCTTCGAGTTTATCCCGGACGCGCGCTCTTCAACTCGATTTCGCTCGAAGAGGATCGGATTCAAACCATTCTGCCGATCGCCGCAAAGTACGGCGCAATGCTGGTGCTGTTGCCATTGACCGAGTCCGGCATCCCAGAAACCGCAACCGAGCGGATGAAAGTGCTGGACAAAATCATCGAACATGCCGCACCTTACGGTTACACAATCGAAGACTTCGTCGCCGATGCGCTCATCATGACCATCTCGGCCAATCCGGAGGCGGCGGAAACGTCGCTGCAATTTATCGAACAATGCAAACAGCGCAACATCAGCACGATCTGCGGCCTATCCAACGTCAGTTTCGGCCTGCCGAACCGCGCAATTGTGAACCAGACCTTTCTTGGAATGGCGTTCGGGCGCGGCCTGACCTCGGCCATCGCCAACCCGGCGGCGGCAGGAATCATGGACGCGATTGCGGCAGGAGACGCGCTCTCCGGCCGCGACGACCGCCTGGAACGCTTTTTGAACCGTTTCGCCAACACCGAATCCACCGCGCCCGTCAAAACATCACAGGGCGCCGATACCCGGAGTTCGCAGGAAAAGATGTACGAAGCAGTCATTCGCGGTCGTCAGGAAGAGGCGCTGAAGCTGTTGAATGAACTCATCACCGAGGGTGCGGCTCCCGGTAAGATCGTTGACGATATCCTGATCCCGGCGATCACCGATGTCGGTGACCGTTTCGAGCGCAAGGAGTATTTCCTGCCCCAGCTGATGCAAAGTGCCGCCGCCATGCAGAAAGCGATGGAGAAATTGGAGCCGTTGCTTCAAGAAGGCGGCGAACGCAGCGACGGCCCGGTATTCGTTCTCGCCACCGTCAAAGGCGACATTCACGACATCGGGAAAAACATTGTCGCGCTGTTGCTCAAAAACCACAATTTCCGGGTCATCGACCTCGGCAAAGACGTTTCTGCAGAAACCATCATCGAAACCGCCATCCGCGAAAAAGCCGACCTGATCGGCCTTTCGGCACTGATGACCACCACGATGCCGCAAATGCAGGTGGTGATCGATCTCGCTCACGAGCGCGGATTGAACATCCCGGTTCTGGTCGGCGGGGCAGCGGTGGACGAAGCCTTCGCCGAAACCATCGGCGCAATCTACGGAGCCGACGCCATGGCGGCGGTCCGCAACGCCTCCCGGCTGCTCGGATTGTTGTAACAATAAAAAAAGCATGGCGGAAATTATCCGTCATGCTTTTTTCGTTTCGGCGAAGGTTATTCGCCGCGCTTGGAGCGCTTTTCCGCCCGTTTCTCTTTCAGATTCTTCGCCGGAGTCTTCTTGACTTCTTTCTTGGCATCATGACTTTTGCTCATTATTTTACCCTCCCGGTTTTAGTTTGGAGTTTCGTCTGAGATCTAAAATAGCACTCCCGGGAGCGATAGTCAAATGCGGATTTCACTTTTCACATGCGGTTGCTCAAGAGTATTTTTTATTTTCTTTGCGTACAGCATTGCTTTCCCTGTATTCTCCTGACATAATTAATAATAATGTGTTCTGCGTAATACGTTAAATGCCTTATAATTAACGACTTTTGAGTCGTT
>JBEBTY010000006.1:0-147756 GCA_040393525.1 Victivallis vadensis
TAGCATAATAACAATAATGAGAGAAACACGGTGTTTCTTTCACGGATTCAGGTACATTGTAAAGCAGATTTTTTTCTGCCATTTTCTGGATCTGTGTCCCAAACTCGAATCGTTCGAAAATAGTTCTGACATTGGACGAAAATGCGTTGATGTAGCTATGAAGATTGGCCGTCAAGTTGTTGGGGTCATTCAACAACAACTTGAACGTCATCCGAGAAATGTTGTAGAACGGAATGCCGGTCACCCCTTTGAGTTGCGCCATGACAATACTGTCCGGCTTCCCTTTGAGTGTATCAAATTGTTTCAAAACCTCTGCTTTCGTCGGCTCCAGCGTTGCATCAAAACGCCTCAATACAGTGAGCGGCAGAATGACTTTGCGATACTCATTTCGCTTATACGGACCCCGAAGCAGATTGCAGATTCCCCAGATGAAGTTAACGATCTCTTTATGTGAATTTCCAGCCATAGTGCAGTTTGCCTTTAATAACAATTTCATTACAGTACTCAACTCTGCTAATATATCGGGAATGCAAGCAGATTACAAGCTATCAACAGCAACTTTCACAAACCAAATCTCTTGTAAATCGCCCAATTTTTGAGATTGACAGACGCTTACAGACGCTTGCAGACGTTGTGTTCAAATTCCTGTGTTCATTGTGAAGTACATGTAGCCGCGTTTGTATTTTCCGTCTCTCCCTCGGATATCCGTTCGTTTGTGTGCATTGTGGATTCGAAGCATGGCTCCGGGGAGTTCGTTCTCGATCCGACGATCCGAAGGAATAGTCCAGTCCATTTTCTTACTGAAATCCTTGAAGTGTCGAACCAGTTCTGTTGTGGTGATTGCCTGGTCTGGATTGCGGACGACACAGTGTGAGACAAAAGTATCATAGGGTTTCGAGCCAGCAATCAATCGCTCAACACGACGTATCTGCTCTTCTCCTCGGATTATTTTTCCATTGTTTTGCAGTAGTTTCATTGCACCTTCCAACGCCCAGTTCAAAATACCGAAGCCCTCTTCTTCGAGAAGAATACGATCGAAATTCGCGATTCTCTCTTCCGCCAATACTGGCGGTCGTTCATAAGGAATCCAAAGTAACCTGCGATGCCATGCACCCTCATCTCCCTCGAAACGCAGTTGAAGAGTCGAGTTACTGGTAACGATGACATTGAATGTCCCATTGATGTCAAATGTGTCGTTGCTATTTTTATACTCAAGCGTGAGCATATCTTTTCCTGTCAGAGCCTTCAGGCGTTGTGCTCCTGCGGTATTCAAAAAATTACCAGACACGTCTTTTGCGGTTAATAAACTCTTTCCCTGCAGTCGACTGTTCTCAAAGCGCGTATTGAGAAATTGTTCGTAACTCAGTGCAATTCCATCGTCCCACCAAGCCTTCTAGAATGTTCACCAAAGTGGATTTCCCTCCTCCGGCTGTGCCAGTCAGTAAGAGTATGGTCTGGGAAACGTTTGTCCCTAAAAGAATCTGCCCAGCGTAGAGTTGCAGGAGTTCAATATCCATCGGAGACATCGCTGGAGTCAGAAGCTGGCTGAGGAACCGCGGACACACCGCCTCTGGATTGTAAGAAATCGGAATGAAATTTAAACTGCAGTGGCTTGGAGAAAATAGCTCTTGCTGCCAACGCTTAGACAAAGAATCAAAACGCAGCATAGCATCTGCCGTATGTACCCAATAACCGTCGGATGCATGGCTGGAGAAGCAGAATACCTCCACCCCTTTGAGGGATGTCAATACGGTGCCTATGAAACTTGGAGTCCCCTTGATTTCTATCTGATCTCTATAACTTTCATGGATGACCGCGTACTCGTGAATCATCTTAGCAATGGCCTCTGTGATGACTTCCTTTCCCCATGGCTCCCAGATCCCATGGATTGGGACATAACGGAAAAATTGCTTGCGCTCAGTATCAAAGCAAACGGAAAAATAACGTGCCGCCAATGCCGCAAAGTAACGCGCATGCAAGGTAACGCCACTCTTGGACGGAATAAAGGCCATCCCATAAGTTTCTTTGAGTTCACTTTGGATTTTTCGTAAATCACTCATCAACTACCCCTCCTTATTAAAGTTATGGGATAGTATAATCGTTTTTTGAGGAAAACAAAATCGTGCAAACACTTCAAAACAAATGTATTAAAAGTGATGCCTCCTTGTGTTGCTGCATGGTGCTTTGATAGGTCTCTAGGCATCTTGCAGCAGGATGGAGCAGAATATGGCATCGAAGAAAAATCAAAAAAAGATCGATATGATTTTTCAAACATACTAAAGAAATCATGTCCTAAAAATGTTCTAGTTTTTGTCATAGAAGCAGCAAAAGTCAATATAATGCAACTTAAAGCAAAACATGGTTGCTTGAGCTTGATTTGAGGCGAGTGAAATGGTAGCCCGGGCGGGAATCGAACCCACGACCAACTGCTTAGAAGGCAGCTGCTCTATCCTCTGAGCTACCGGGCCGTTTGATATCTTTATAAGATACCGCCCCTTTGATTCTTTTTCAAGACTGGCCGGCCGATATCAGGTGTTTTTCCTGTTACAGTTCCTGGCACAGCCGGTTCAGCAGGGGAATCAGATCGCTCGACAAATGAGTTTGCAACTCACTCTTTTGCGATTCTTTCTCCGGGATGGATGACCCCGGCTCCAACAGTACAATGCCGTATTCACGCGCAAGGCGGCGAAGTGCGGTCAATAACTCCTCCTGCCCCGCGATATCCTCCGTTCGGCTCGCTCCCGGAGCGAGGTAAATCGTGCGAAGCGTGTTACCGGTGCGCAACTTCTCCAGCAAGGCCGCAATATAACGATCACGCATCCACGGCTCCAATGTACCCAGATGATGCAGGCAGGGCAGCGCCAACACAATCCGATCGGCTCGGCTCTGCTCGATTGCGTCAAGCAACCGGTACATGCTCGATTCCAATGGAGTTTCGGTTGCATCGTAGGTCACAAACTCCAGTTCCTGTTTCTTCTCCGCCGTTCGCTCCTGCAACATTTCGCCCAGACCCGCCGCGTCTTCCGAGATCCACAGAATCTTCCGTCCCGGCAACAGTTGCTCGCCAATCTTCTTCGGCAATTCCCAGTTTCGGACATCGCCAAGCGTCGGACGACGCAACACCAATACGGAGGAATCCGCAGCAGCGGCGGCGTCCCACCCGGACGGTGCGGAAACCGGATGAACCATCAAGCGCTTCCGGTCAAACTCAAAATCTCCGATCCGCAAACGAACTTCCAGCTGCAACCCTTTTCGCAGCATCATTGAGTCCAGGACTGTCACTGCCTTTTGCGAGATATCCGCCACGGCACGATGGAATCGCTCGTCCTGCTTTCCGGGAAGCGTAATGCTCTTTGTGTCAAGGAGTTTTTCGCCATCATAGAAATCCAGTTCCGCATCGACGCCGAACGGCAACCGGGAAGTGGCTTCCACCGTAAGCGGCAGCGTCTCATCTTCGTACACCGCAGGTGGATTCCAAAGCCGCAACGAAAGATCCGGGCGCAATGCCACCAGATCCGCACGGTAATCGGTAAAAAGCACCGGAAGCTCTGTTTCCGCCTGCCCGGCAAAACGGAAGTGGAGCCGCTTCGCCGGCTCCCGCGACAACACAATCGCCGGCGGCAACAAGTCAATCGAACGAACGGACGCCGAATCCCCTTCCCGCCACTCCAACTCCGCGGCAGCGGCAAGCGGGCGGAAGCTTTCGATCGGCACAAAATCGCGTTTCCCGGTATAAAACAAATAATGCCCACGGCGTTGAATCAGCGGAAAATCATGCTTTTTCCCGGCAAGTTTCACCGGAGAGGCGATGCGTGACGGCGAAAAGTCTTCCGCCGACAACAATTGGAACTCCCCCTCCCCCGCCGGACGCATACGGACAGTCATCTTACTGAATCCGGTATTCAACCGGTAGAACGCTTCAAACGGAACGCTCCCCTGCTTCAACGCAACTTTCGCCACCAGACGGGCGGACGGCAGGGAACCATTGGAATCGTTCCGGCGAAGCAACACCTTGCTGTCCAACCGCAGGACGGCAAGCGAATTGGTCATCAACTCAAATTCATATTCCCCATCAGACGGAATTTCCAGAAATCCGCGAAAAATACCGGAATAATGTTCCGGAGTTTCCGGCGGACGTACAAGAAGTTGAACCTCCGTTGCGGCAAATGTACGAGGATTCCTCCAGGCGAGCATACCCAACAGATCATTTTCAGCGCCAACTGGCATATCTTTGCGTGCCTGTTCGTACTGCTTCCGGGTTTTCTCCATCTCGCGGCGAATCATAGCGAAATGCGCTTTCCACTGTGCTTTCCAAGCATTGCCGAACATCGGCGCGATCGGGTTCTCCGGGCTGCCGTTCAGTTCCCATACCGCATTGAGCCATTGACGACGATTACGGGTATTGAGGCGCTTCCAATAAACTTTGCGACTCTTCCAATATTGCGGAAATGCGGGAACCCATGCCACCGGTTTCATCCCTAAAAAAACCTGGCCGAACAACAGCAGGGGACGCTGAGCAAACGCCTTGGCTTGCCAACGATTACGTCGCTCGATATCGGCATTGCGCCACGCGAGAAACTCATCCGGAAGACATGGGCGGTTCCCGCCGCCGAAGAAAAGCAACTGCAATCGATCCGCAGGGGGGCGCGGCCCAACTTCAGTGGTCCAGGTATCCATCGGTTGCTTCTCGCCAAAACCGAAATAGATTTCAAATTCCTTCGCCTTGGGAGCGGGGGCAATCGCCAACATTTCGTTCGCATGCAATTGAAACGGCACGATGTTTCCTGCCTGGTCGAACACTTGCACACCATTTTCCGGCAGCACCGGCAGAACCAGGCGACGCAGATCCACCCCGGTCGCTTCGGCAGCGCGTTCGGGATGAACGATCAGGCGGAATTCCGCCTCGGCGGCACGCCACGGGCGCTCCTCCCCGGCAAACAAAATCGGAGCGGAGAGAACAATGATGATCCACAGTAAGTTCTTCACTCTCATTTTCCTTCCCGCTCCAGTTTAAAAGCGATATCGATTCGGAATGGAGGGGCGACGATGCTCACCGGCTTCCCTTGTTCCACCTGAATAACCTCGGTCGCAAGCTCCCGATTGGGAAGTGTTGAAAACCAGCGCAAACGATAGCGACCAGGCTCGGGAACCGCGCTCTCCAACTGGATCGACAACTCTTTCACCTCCGGGAACGTATTGGGGTCGGCGGAGTAATGCTGGTTGGCTTCCCGGTTATAGATCCATCCGTAATACGCCACCGGTGTTGCAAGCGCAAGTGACTGATAGACCTGATCTTGTGGAGGAGCCGGAATCGTCAGCGCGGGCGTCAGAAGATAATCGATTTTCTCATATCGCAAATCGATTCCCTTCAAGTAATCCGCGAATCCTCGATAGTGATCGTAATGATCGTACTGATGGACAAAATCGTGCCACCAGAGAAACGGCGTTCCTGAAAGACGCGTAAACAGCGCCCCCCACAAACCGGCGTGAATATCGCCGAGCATCTGCTCCGGCGCGCTGCCGGAAGGGGTTCCGCCGTATTCGGTAATCAATTGCGGTTTGCCGTGATCTTTCATATGCGTCCCATAATCACGCAGGTGGTCGGCAAAATGCAGTTGAGGATCCCGGTAGGCATCTCCGGCCCAATGTGTGATCGCCGGTTGCTGAAACAAATTGGCGAAGCTGATCTGATTGCGAAACTCACTGCACACGTGCGTACTGACCAGCCAACCGAGCTGCGACCAGCCGTTCAACTCCGTCGCGGCGTCCTGATGCCATTTGAGGATGCTTTCATCGCTATAGCGCTCGCGCATCGAGGCGGTCAAATCCACTTCACTCCAAAGCTCCACCGCCATGATATTGGGCGTGGCTCCCCAGCGGGCGGCGATGTAACGCGCGCGCCTAGTATTGTTTTTCCACGCAGCTTCGGAGCGAAAAAAATCAGCCGGATCATCCAGAAACCCGCCATTGGCAACGGCGAACTCCCCCTTGGAGTTGATTGGATTTTCATACCATTCCGGGTCCGCCCCGATCGAAGTTCGACCGTGATTGTCGATAATCAGATTGATATAAACATCATTCGCTTTCGCGGTGTCGATCACATGGTCGAGCCGCCAGGCGGCGTCGGTGTTGTAGCGGCCGACGCCGTAATAGCCGCGACTCCCGGCATCGTGTTCCAGCGCCATTGTCCAACCCGCCATCCAGACTTCAACGGCGTTGATTCCGGCTTTGCCGCAGGCTTGCAGATATTCGTCGTAATCGTATGTTCCCTGATCCGGAAGGTGGCCGAAGCCAAACCCGATTTCGCTGCGGCGGTCGGTGTTGGTGTGGATGTTCAATCCGACCGGAAAGAAAAACTCACCGCTCGAAAGCTCAAAATATCCCGGATTTTTTGCCGACACCCGGGGAATTCCCGGATGGTTCGACGAGGAAACGGCAACCGTTCGCCACTCCGTCACGACTTCTTCTTTTGTCTTCCGGTCATTGGCGATCAAACGCACCCGATGTTCTCCGGGTTGCTGCGGTGCAAAGCGGATCTCCCAAAAACCGGAGCCCACCGGCGTGATGGTTTCGCGGGTAAAATGGCGGCTTCGTTTATAGTCGCGGGAATAAAACCCGGGGAAACGTTGAATTTTGCCATCCGGCGTTTGCAAATCGAAGTCAACCGTGACCTCATCCGGATCAAACGGGTTGAAAAACTCGCGGGTCAGCTGGAAACGGCTGTCAACCCGTCGATTGACCTCCCCTTGCTCCGAAAGGCTCCAATCCGCGACGGCAAGCGTTTTCGCTTCCCGCTCTCCGGAAAGTCTGAGATTGCGGCATTCCAAAGTCACTGTCCGCGGTTTATCTCCGTAAATGGAAATTCCGGCGGCGAACAACTTCACCGCCGCTTCGGCATCAAAAATGGCGCTGTGCCCCACGCCACGCCAGTCATGGCCGGAGCGATCCAACCGAACCCGGGCGGTCGTCCATTCACCGGGCGTAAAACGGAACTCCTCAATGCTCTGGAACCAAAGCCCGTCTTTGTCTTTGAAAAAGAGGACACCGCGCACCGGGTCGAGCGAGTCGGCCTCTATTTTCACTTCCAGCTCCAGCGCACCGGCCTCAAAAGCCTCACGTTTCGGGCGAAAAGTCAATCGATCCGGCTCCCGGTAAAGCTGCGCTCCCCCCGGGAACGTAACAACCACACGCGGCTCGCTCGGAACGGTTTGTGTCCCGCCGTCCGCGATCCAGGCATGATCGGCAGCTCCAAGCATAAAGCCGCCACACAACAGAATGCAGAAAAGCGGAAGACGCAAAATCATGAACGCTCCAAACTTTTTAACGGCAAATTGCAACTGCTGGTTGCCGCGGTTCGCTTCACCCCATCCAAATTGCGAACAACCCGTTCGAGCAGTGAGCTGCTGATTCCCGGTAGATCCTGCAATCCGGCCTCTTCTAATTTTTCCAACACGTCGCAGATCGCAGAGCGATCCGCCGGCAGAGACGGCAAGTAACTGCGGTCACCTGTTTCCGTTTCAAGGCGGTAAAGAACGTTTGCTTCCACAAGCTCATCCAGCAGAGAAAGCACCAACACCTGCGGGAGGGCAAGTTCGTCGAAAAGCCGCTCTTCGTCCACCGCTCCGCCTCCGAGGTCGAAGGTGTGATAGACTTTCCCCAAAATCAGCAACTGATACTCGCGACGCAGTTTCAAACTCAGCTTTGTTCGGCCGATGCGATCAAACAGCCCGCTGCGCGCATGTTGATGAATAAAGGAAACCTCGGCTCCGAACAAAGTAACCTGCCATGACAATTTGAGCCAGATCAAAAACAGCGGAAGAATCGCAAAACTGCCATAGACCTTGTTGTAGCGATAGATACGCGTCTGAAGAATAATGAATCCTTCTTGAAGCAAATGAAACAGCACGCCGGCAATGATCCCGGCGAGCAACGCAGACCAAAAGCGAACCCTGGTGTTAGGAGCGATCATGTAGACAAGCGTAAATGTCGCGCAAACCAGCAGCAGCGGAACGAGATCTGTAGCCAGGCGGAGCAGTTCCACCTCCAATGTCGCCGATGCGGTATTGTGGCCGAGCAACTGCCGCAACACCGGCCCCGCGCTGGAAAGGATGATGATCAGGAACGGCGTAATCAGAATCAATGCAAGATACGCGGTGATCCGATAAAACAACCGACCGCGCGACGACACGTTCCAGATCGAGTTGAATGCCGCTTCAATGCTGCTGACCAACCAGATGACGGTAATCAGCAGCAACACCACACCGACGCCGGCAACCAGGCCGCCCTGCGTCTGCTCCAGTGTTTTCTCCGCAAACCCGGTGAGCCATGCCAATACTTCACGCTGGTTGACCAGCTGTTCCGCCAGCGTAGTTTTCAGCCGCTCCTGAAGCTCGAACCCCTTCGCGATACCAAAAGCAAGCGCCAACATCGGCACCACTGCAAAGAGTGTATAATACGTGAGTGCGACGGATCGAAGACCATTCTGATCCGACACATAGCGATTGCCGGAAATCCAGAGTAACCGGGTGAATTTCCCGAACGGCCCCAGTTCCGCATACATGCGATCCGCCCCTGTCACATACCGTGCGACAAACCGTTTGATCCAACCATTGCCCATGTATTTACTTCCCCTGTTTATTCCCCCACGAATCCTTCAGCGTCACCGTCCGATTATAGACCGGGTGTCCCGGTTTGGAATCCGGGTCTACGCAATAATAACCGTTGCGCTCAAACTGAACCGTCGTTCCCGAGGAGAGTTCCGCCAGCTCCGGCTCCACCATCGCGTTCACGATTCGGACCGAATCCGGATTCAACTGCGTCAGGAAGTCGATGCCGTCCGTCCCCGGCTGTTCCACCGAGAACAACCGGTCGTACAGACGAACCTCAGCGGAAACCGCCGTTTCGGCCGACACCCAATGGATGGTTCCCTTAACCTTGCGCCCGTCCGCAGCGGAGCCGCCGCGTGTGTCAGGATCAAAGGTACATTTGAGTTCCGTCACGTTGCCTTCCGCATCGGTGATGACGTCGGTGCATTTGATAAAATATCCGTAACGCAGGCGAACCTCTTTATCCGGCGCAAGACGGAAATATCCTTTGACCGGCTCGAGCATAAAGTCGCTTCGTTCGATGTAAATCTCGCGGGAGAAGCAAAGTTTGCGACTGCCCGCCGACGGATCTTCCGGGTTGTTGACCGCATCGAGCTCCTCGACGCCTTCGGTCGGATAGTTGGTGATCGTCACCTTCAGCGGATCCAACACCGCAAGGCGGCGCGGCGCGGCCGCGTTCAGTTCTTCCCGGATGCAGTGTTCAAGCAGCGCGATATCGGTCAACGCCTCGTATTTGGTGATTCCCACCATTTTGCAAAGACGACGAATCGCGGCGGCGGGAACTCCGCGGCGGCGAAGGCCGCAGATGGTCGGCATACGCGGATCATCCCAACCCTTCACATGGCCTTCTTTGACCAACTGCAACAACTTGCGTTTGCTCATCACCGTATACGTGAGATTCAAACGGGAAAATTCGGTCTGCACCGGCGGATTCTTGGCATTCAACGCCTCAAGCGCCCAATCGTAGAGCGGACGGTGAATCTCGAATTCCAGCGTACAGAAAGAATGGGTGATCCCTTCAAACCAGTCTTCCAGCGGATGGGCAAAATCATACATCGGGTAGATGCACCATTTGTCGCCATGGCGGAAATGATGAGCACGGCGAATCCGGTAAATAACCGGGTCGCGCATATGAATGTTCGGCGAAGCCATGTCAATACGGGCGCGCAGAACTTTTGCCCCGTCCTCAAACTCTCCGGCACGCATCCGCCGGAACAAATCAAGGTTTTCCTCCACCGAACGGGAACGTCCGGGCGACTCCTTGCCCGGGACATTGAGGTTGCCGCGATACTCGTCCCACTCGTCGGCGGTGAGTTCACAGACATAAGCGAGCCCCTTTCCGATCAAAGTTTCGGCACATTCGTACATGCGCTCGAAAAAATCGCTCGCATAGTAGAGATGCTCCCCGAAATCAAACCCGAGCCACTTCACGTCGCCGATGATCGACTCGACGTATTCGGTATCTTCCTTGGTCGGGTTGGTGTCGTCAAAACGGAGGTGGCAGCGGCCGTTGTTCTCCGCCGCGACACCGAAGTCCAGGCAGATCGCCTTCGCGTGACCGATGTGCAGATAGCCATTCGGCTCCGGTGGGAAACGGGTAATCACATTGCCGTTGTTCTTGTTGTTGCGAAGATCTTCCGCGACGATCTCCCGGATAAAATCCAGCGGGGCATTGTTTTCAGCACAGTCCGACATATTCAAAAACTCCAAAAATAATGAGATAAAACACAATTACAATCTAAAAAATCCATCGATCCGGAAATGCGCCTCATTGTCGAAACGCCGGACACAACCCGATTCCATACCGAGACATACACATGACGAAACACTCCATATTTATCTCCAGGAAGCCATCTGGCGAAAAGATTGCCGATCAAGGGGCTCTCCTCCATCGCACGATCTCCGAAAATCGGCGTTCCAACTCTGCGGAGAAACCTTCACGACCTGTTCTCCATCCAGCTGTTTTCTCCAGAGCAACATAAAAATCTTGAATATAGAAAATTCAGCCAAGGGTAACATACCACATCCGCCGGTAGTTTGCCAATCTCGATGAACGATTTTTTGCCGGATTTGTTCTTGAATAACAGACCCCAAGGATGTATTTTTATAGAAATCACTTTTTCCACCGAAAAATTATATTCTCCATATATAAGGATTTTGAACATTATGGAAACCGTCAAACTCTGGCATCGCAAAGAAAGCGCCGGAACCGGAAATCCGGCCGACGATTTTGAACCGTACTTTGAAACCTATCTGCTCGACAAAACCCAACCGCTTCGCGGCGCGGTCGTCGTCTGTCCCGGTGGCGGCTACTCCTGCCGCGCACCGCATGAAGCGGCTCCGATCGCGCTGAAGTTCAACGAGCTTGGCTTCCATGCCTTCGTGCTGCATTACCGGGTGACGCCCTACCGCTATCCGGCTCCGCAACGCGACGTGTTCCGCGCGATCAAACTCATTCGCAGCCGCGCGGCAGAGTGGGGCATCAACGCTGCTCAGATCGCAGTGCTCGGCTTCTCCGCCGGCGGGCACCTTACCGCCAGCGCCGGAACGTTATACAACGAGGTCGACGCCAACGCCGGAGACGCCGCCGATGCGTTCTCGCAGCGGCCCGATGCAATCATCCCCTGTTATCCGGTCATCAGTTTCGGCGACTGGGGGCATCGCGGCAGCGGCGAAAACCTGCTGGGAGAGAAGCTCGCCGAAATCGGGGGGCGCTTCTCGCTGGAAGCCCGCGTGACCGCCGACACTCCGCCGACATTTCTCTGGCACACCGCGACCGATCAGGCGGTTCCGGTACGTTGCTCGATGGAATTCGCCACGGCATGCTGGAAGAACGGCGTCAAGGCGGAGCTTCACGTTTTCCCGGAAGGCCCGCATGGGATCGGCCTCGCGCCGGATTATCCGGATGCGAAACGCTGGCCCAAACTCGCCGCGGCCTTCCTGACCACCACCTGCAACTTCACCGCGCGCTAACCCGCGGATTACGGTCAGGAGGCGAGCATGTTGTTTTTTGATCCGATGTATCTATTGATCCTTTTACCGGGACTGTTGCTCGGTCTTTGGGCGACGTTCAAAACGCGTACCACATTTGAACACTATTCGCATCAGAAGAGCATCAACCGCATAACCGGCGCACAGGCGGCCGCGCGGCTGCTCGCCGGCGCGGGAATCCGCAACGTGCGCATTGAGCAGGCCGGCGGGTTTCTCTCCGATCACTACGATCCGATCGGAAAGGTTCTGCGGCTTTCTCCCGGCGTCTACGGCTCCACATCGATCGCGGCGATCGGCGTCGCCTGCCACGAAGCAGGACACGCCATTCAACATGCCACCGGATACGGCGCGCTCGGATTTCGCAGCACGCTGGTTCCACTCGTCAACATCGCCAGCCCGGCTGCGTACATTTTTCTGATTCTCGGAATGCTTTTGCAGTTGCAGCCACTGGCATGGATCGGCATTCTCTGCTTCAGCATGGCGGTGCTGTTTTCGCTGGTGACGCTCCCGGTGGAGTACGACGCGAGCCGCCGGGCGAAGGAGTTGATGGTTTCCGCCGGAATCGTTTCGCCGGCAGAAGCCAAAGGAGCCGCCGAAGTGCTTTCGGCGGCGTTTCTCACTTACGTCGCCGCAGCGGTCACCGCGCTTTTAACGTTGCTTTATTACCTATATCGTTCCGGTCTTTTGAATCGCAGGGATTGAAAAGACACACCGGGCATGGTATATTGAAGACGACTTAGTTCTGAAAAATATAAAAAAGAGGTGCCGATTGGCTCGAGAAATCACCTATTCCGCCAAATTCAAACGTGACTATGTGGCGGCGTCGGCTATCGTGATTTTTTTCGCGATCGTTCTGGCTGAAATCACTCTGGCGATCAGTATTCCCGCTTATCTGAAGAGTGAAAACGCCATGGCGCTTCAAGTGCGGCGGCTTCAATTGCTGGAGTCGTTTGACAGCGCGCGCAGTATGGCGGACCGGGCAAAACCGAGCGGCGAAACCGCTGAACTGGAATTGCGGTTGGCGAGCTGGGGGCTCAATGCGCTTGCCCCTTATCTGCGTGAACACGCCAACGATCTGTCGAGCGAGGAGCTTGCTGAATTGCAAAGCATGGTGCGGGAATTGACGCTCGTGATCTCCCGCATTCAAACTGCGGGTTCTTACTGTCGCGAACAGACGCTTGACAGCGCGATTTATCTTGATTCTTTGTTACCGGAGAGGAAATGATGAACCATACGTCTCTTCATGCACTGGTTAACTCGTTCCCCAAGCGCCGGATCGCGGTGCTTGGCGACTTGATGCTCGATGTTTACCTCTGGGGTAAAGTCAGCCGGATTTCACCGGAGGCTCCGGTGCCGATCATCAACGTCAACCGCCGCACCAGCTGCCTCGGCGGCGCGGCCAATGTGATGCGCAATGTCACCACACTCGGCGCGAAGGCCTTTGCTTTCGGCATGATCGGTTGCGACTCGAGTGGAGAAGAACTTTCATCCGAACTTCGGAAGCACAACATTTGTGTCGATGGAGTATGCTGCGACGACACGCGGCGAACGACGGAGAAACGCCGAGTCATCGCCGGAGTTCAACAGCTTCTCCGGGAGGATTACGAAGACCTCCATCCGGCGCCGGAAGCGCTTCGACGCAAAATGGTCGATCAGATTATCTCTTTGATCCGCAACAAAGAAATCGATGCGGTGATTTTTGAGGATTATAAAAAAGGGATGCTCAACAGCTGGATGCTCGAAGAAGTGATCGCCGAAGCACAAAAAGCCGGTATCGTCACCGCTCTCGACCCGAAGCCCGGCAGCATTCAACCCGTTCGCGGCATCTCGGTCATGAAGCCGAACCGGTCGGAGGCGTTTGCGCTGACCGGAATCGCCGACGTGTCCGAACATGTCCCGCCGCAGGAAGACTGGCTGCTTGCAGAAGTCGCCAAACGCCTGATGGACGAATGGCAACCGGAGCATCTACTGATCTCGCTTGCCGCTCAAGGGATGGCGCTCTTCTGTAAAGACGGCACAGTCACGGCGATTCCGACCCGCGCCCGTGAAGTATTTGATGTTTCCGGTGCGGGCGACGCGGTCACCGCAACCTATGCGCTCGCTCTTGTCTCCGGCGCGACTCCGGTCGAGGCCGCGGAGCTGGCGAACCGGGCGGCGGGAGTGGTCGTCGCCAAAGTCGGCACCGCGCCGATCCACCGTGATGAATTGGAAAAAGCGCTGAATGAAGCCTGAGCATCAGTTTGACAGAGAGGAAACGATCCCGATGAATTCAAATCGAGTCGCGGTGGTGATTCCGTCGCGTTATGCAAGCACCCGTTTCCCCGGTAAGCCGTTGGCCATGCTCTGCGGCAAACCGATGGTTCAGCACGTTTACGAAAAAGCCGCCGCTTCCACGGCGGATGTCGCCGTAGTGGCGACCGACCATCCGGGCATCTTTGACGCAGTCGCTGGATTCGGGGGCAAAGCGGTCATGACCGCCGAATCCCACCCGTCCGGAACCGACCGGATCGCAGAAGCGGTCGCCAATCTGGGCGAGCCGGTCGATATTGTGATCAACGTTCAGGGCGACGAGCCGCTGATCCCCACCTCGGTCATCGATGAACTGATCGCGGTGATGAAAAACAATCCGTCGATCGAAATGGCGACCGTCGCCGTTCCCGGAGACCGCAAGGTGATGACGGAAAACAATGTCAAAGTGGTGTTCGGAGAAGACCGTTTTGCGCTTTATTTCAGCCGGTCGATGGTTCCGTTTCTGCGAAGCGGCGGAACCGAGGCGCCGGTTTACCTGCATTGGGGTATCTATGCCTACCGGAAGAGCGCGCTCGACCGGTTCGTTTCTCTGCCGCCCGGACGGCTGGAAGAGTGCGAAAAGCTCGAACAGCTTCGCGCATTGGAAAACGGAATCCGGATCTATGTGCTCCTATCGGAGCTGGAGAGCATTGGAATCGACACGCCCGAAGATCTTGTCCGGGCGGAAAAGAAACTGCTGGAGGGCAGATAATATGGAAATCATCAAAGCCGGTAACGTCGTTTTCGGAGACGGCAATTTCGTATTGATCGGCGGCCCGTGCCAGGCGGAGAGCCTGGAACTTTGCCGCGAAGTCGCCAGTTACCTGAAAGAACTTTGCGCGGAACTTGACATTCAGTATGTGTTCAAAGCGTCGTATGACAAAGCGAACCGCTCAAGCGAAGGCGGTGTCCGCGGGCCGGGTCTGGAACGCGGGCTGGAATACCTGGCCGCGATCAAAAAAGAATTCGATGTCCCGGTGATCACCGACGTGCACGAAACAGGCGAAGTTTCAAGCGTTGCTGAAGTTGCCGACATCCTTCAGATTCCGGCCTTCCTTTGCCGCCAGACCGATCTGCTGCATGCGGCCGGTAAGACCGGGCGCGCGATCAATATCAAAAAAGGACAATTCATGGCTCCCGAAGATATGAAGGGCGCGATTGAAAAAGTGCAGGCCACCGGGAACAATCAGGTGCTGCTCACCGAACGCGGAACCACGTTTGGATATCACAATCTGGTGGTGGACATGCGCTCTTTGATCACCATGCGTTCATTCGGGGTTCCGGTGGTGTTCGACGCGACCCACTCAGTTCAGCTTCCGGGAGGGCTGGGCAACGCATCCGGCGGACGGCGCGAATTCGTCTATCCGTTGGCGCGCGCGGCGACGGCGGTCGGCATTGACGCGCTCTTCACCGAAGTACATCCGCGCCCTGACGAGGCGTTCTCGGATGGGCCGAACTCCCTGAACTTCCAACAGATCCGTGAGATCCTGACCGTGGTGAAGAAACTCCATGACACAATCCGATAAACTAAAAAAAATCCGGGCGATCGTGCTCGACGTCGACGGCGTACTGACCGACGGGCGTTCCGGTTTCGGCGGGGCGGAGGAAATCAAATTCTTCCATCTCCGTGATGGCCACTGGATGAAGCTGGCGATCCGCGCCGGGCTGAAGGTGGGAATGCTTTCGGGGCGCGGTTCCAATGCGAACCGCACCCGCGCCAGAGAGCTTGACCTCACATTCTGCTACGAAAACTGCAAGGATAAACTCGAATCCTTTGAACAGCTGCTCAAAGAGCAGGATTTGAAGCCTGAAGAGTGCCTCTATATGGGCGATGACGTGATCGACCTTCCACCAATGCGCCGCGCCGGCGTCGGAGTCGTGGTCGCTGACGGGGTGCCCGAACTGGACGAAGCGGCACTTTGGCGCACCGTCACTCCCGGCGGCCACGGAGCCGTTGCGGAGGTGGTTCGGGTCGTATTGACCGAACAGGGAAAACTCGACGGCGTTCTCGAACGTTACCGCCGCTGACCCGGCAAGGAGACCTTTATGAAACGATTCCTGACGCTACTGACTACGGCCATGCTGCTTCCGGCCGCACTCTCTGCGGCAAACAGCGGCCTGGAAGACCTGCGCGGCCTGGTGCTGACCAACGCCAAACTGCCGGTTTACAACAAGCAAAATCTCCAGATGATGGTATTTTGCGACCATGCGGAGCGCCTGGCGAAGACCATGCTCGGCACCGATGTGGTACTCGACTTGATCCGCCGAGGCGCCGATATCGACTCGATCCGGGACGGTTGGGGGCTCAAACCCTACCCTCTCGAAGCAAAGCTGCCGGAGGTCGTTCTTTTCTGGAGCACCCGCCTTTACAGCGACGGGCTGATTTTTACCGCCAAGGCCGACGTCGACCTTGAAACGCGGCTGGCGTACGGGGATGAGCCGGTGTTCTTCCGTTCCCCCTTGTTGGACTTGAATGGAATCGGCTTTGAAGCCGATCTGGCCAAGCGAACCGTTCTGGTACGGGAAGATGTGCATATCGCGCTGCGCATGGAATCCAGCGACCCGCGTAAACTGCTTGCGGAGAAACTCCCGGCAAAATATGATTTCGTCCGCGCCACCTCCGACTCTCTGCGCATCGATATGAATAACAATCAGATTCTGTTGGTCGGGAACGTAAAAGTCGACGAAGAAAACTCGACGCTCACCTGCGACCGCCTGACCATTTATCTCGACCGTCAGGAAGATGAGGCGCTGAAATCCGCCAACGACCGCGGAGAACTTGATTCTTCCGGCATGGGCAACGTCAGTCGCGTGCTCTGTGACGGCAATGTCGTGGTAACCCGCAAAGTGACCGAAAAAGAAATTGCCGAACACGGGCAGCAACAGGCGTTCGCCGACCACCTCGTCTACGATCTGGTTGCCGGAACGGTCACACTGACCGGCGAGGACAAACAACCCGTCGTCAAGCGCGGCCGCGAGCAAATGTCCGGCGACACCATTACCCTGCACCGTGCGGAACAGCGCGTCGTCCTCTCCCGCAACAGCAAAGTTGCGTTTCTACAGGCGGCGGACAAGCCGGGACAGCCGGACAATGTGATTACGGTCACGTCGGAAAACGCCTTGTTCGACTATCAGAAGAATTTCGGTGACTTCCAAAAGGATGTTGTCGTCAACGATCCGCGCATGCAGCTCAAATGCGCCCAGATGCGCATTGACCTGAAAGAGATCGCCGGGGAAGTGGCGCAATTGCCAGAAGAGGCTTCCGCCACGCTGTCCGGCATGCCGGCCTTCCAGGCGGGGAACTCCCGCGAACTTGACCGGATCAGCTGCTTTGGCGGCGTGGAAGTGCTCCGCCGTGACGAGGCGGGGAAACTCCAGACGAACGAACGCGCGGTTTCACGCGAAGCCGTTTACGATCAGCTGACCGGCATCATCACCATGACCGGCGACAACCCGACGCTGAAACGCGGCGGCGACTCCCTTTCCGGCAAAGAACTGCAAATCGCGGTCAACGAAGAACGCGTCTACTCCCGTAACGGCAGCCGGGTCGCACTGGCTGCCCGCGGCGGCGATCCGGCGCAGGCCGGCGAAACGATCGTCCTCTCGGAATCCAGCGACCTCAATTACGGCGGCAACCTGCTGACGTTCAATGAAAACGTAAAGGTCAACGATCCGCGCATGAAACTGGATTGCGATAAAATGGATATTTTCCTGCTGGAACAAACGGATAAACCGAAAAAAACTGCAAAAAACGACTCTCCGCTTCCCGAATTGGAAGGGGGGAACCGCAGCCTCTCCAAGGTGATCTGCACCGGCCGAGTCAAGGCGGTTGACCCGGGCACCACGCTCACCAGCGATAAATTGACGCTCCATTTTCAAGCGCTGCAACCGGGCGCGGCTCCCGGTCTGTTCCAGTCGGAAGGAACCGAGCTTGCCCGGATCGACGCCGACGGCAATTTCAAAATGGTCAACACCGCGGATACCGGAGATGCAAGTGCGTCCAAAGACAATACGTTCGCCGGGTTGATGAAAGGCGGCTCCAACGGGGCGCGCACCATCTCATCCGATCAGGGCGCGGTTGATTTCACCAAAAACATATCGGAATTCCACGGCAATGTGCATGTCCGGGATGCCGAGAGCAGCCTCAAGTGCGACGATATGTTCCTCTTCGCCGGAAAAGCGCAGGAGGTGGAGGCCGCGCTCCAAGCATCGACACCGGACATCGACGACGACCCGTTCGCGCTGGCGAACGCTTCCGTGGTCCCGACCCGGATCAACCTGACCGACAGTCTCGACCTGACCCGGGTGCTCTGCCAGAACAATGTATTTTTCCAGCGCCGCACCGCGGACGGGAAATGGCAGAAGGCCAAGGGGAATCAGGCGGATTACGTCGTCGCCAGCCGGAAAATGTATGTCACCGAAGAACCCGGCAAACAGCCGTGGATGAGTGCGGAAGGACAGCGCATGTACGGCGACCGGATCATCGCCAACGTGGAAGATGAAACGATGTTTGCCGAGGGCAACACCCGGACTGTTCCGGAGAAATAAAGGAAGAAATATTCAATCCGGACGCTCCCCGGCGCTTGAACTCGCTGGGGAATGTGTTATACTAACAGTGTGAGACAGAGCCGCACCGGAGGAATGAGGAATCAATAGAATGGCAAATGAAAACGGCAACGCCGAAACGCTGGTGAGAGCCGATCACCTTGTAAAAAGTTATCATGGCCGCAAAGTGGTTGATGATGTTTCGATCTCGGTTCGTCCCGGTGAAGTCGTCGGGCTGCTCGGCCCGAACGGCGCTGGAAAAACGACCAGTTTCTACATGGTAATGGGACTGATCCGGCCGGATTCCGGCTCGATCCATTTCCGCGACACCGAAATCACCCGTATGCCGATGTACAAGCGGGCGCGTATGGGGATGGGGTATCTGGCGCAGGAACCATCGATCTTCCGTAAACTGACCGTGGAGCAGAATATCATGGCGATTCTCGAAACGCTGGCGATTTCGTCAGCGGAACGGAAACGGCGCTGTGCGGAACTGCTGGACGAGTTGGAGTTGACGCGCCTTGCCAAGCAGAAAGCGATGACGCTTTCCGGCGGTGAGCGGCGGCGGCTGGAAATCACTCGCGCGCTGGTGACCAATCCGGCGTTCATCATGCTTGACGAACCGTTCAGCGGCGTCGACCCTCTGGCGGTTTACGATGTGCAGCAGATCATTCTGCAGCTGAAGGATCGCAATCTCGGAATCCTGATTACCGACCACAACGTTCGCGAGACGCTGTCGGTGGTGGATCGCGCCTATCTGATGTGTCAGGGGCGAATCCTGGTGGAAGGTTCCAGCAATTTTCTGGTTAACGACGAACGGGCGCGGGAGATTTATCTCGGGCCGCAGTTCTCGATGTAAAGACACTGGGGCTGGAGCAACTTCCGGCCGCATAGCGAAGAAGGAGGTACCGTATGAATCTCAACGTAATCGGCCGTCAGTTCGACATCACCCCGTCCATTCGGGAATATGTGGAAGCGCGGGTTCAGACCATTACCGAAGACCGCGCACTCAGCATCACCAGCGTCAATGTGGTGATGGAGCTTGAGAAGAACCGTTTTCAGGTCAACTTCGTCCTCAACTGCAAAGGTCGCGTCTGTGATGCGACGGTTGAAGATTTCGATCTTTACAAGGCGTTCGACGCAGCAGCGGAGAAGATCGACACCCAGCTCACCAAGCTGAAAGAGAAGATCCGCAACGCCCACCAGACCGATCCGATGCGTGTGGCGGAAGCAAAGTCGGTTCCGCCGGAAACTGAAGAATCGGCAGAATAACATGACTTCCAACTCCGGCCCGGTTCGCACAGTCGATCCGGGCCGGTTTTCATGGGAGAAACGGGATGATTATCGCATTGGCCTGCGAAGAGAATCGAATCGCGACGCGGTTTGTTTCGACGCAGTGTTTTGAAATTTATGAAATCGCTTCCGGGCAGGCCGGAACGCCGACCGTCGCCGTGCCGGCAGGCGGCAACCCCGCATTTCTGCTACGCGACCATGCCGTCGATCTGGTGATCTGCGGAAAAATCGGTCGCAAAACTCAGCAAAGCCTGCTTGAGGAAGGGATTAAATTTTTCGGCGGCGTTTCAGGCCGTTCCGATCAGACGCTCACGGCTTATCTGGATGGAACGCTTGAACTGGAAATGGATTTTACCGACCACGAAGAAGAGTAATTTTACGGAGAATAAAAATGGGTTCCTGTTCGGGAAACTGCGGAAGCTGCGGCTCGACCGACGGCTGTGAAGATCAGTTAAGCATCCGGATGAAACGGGTGAAACAGGCATTGCTGGTACTTTCCGGCAAAGGCGGTGTCGGCAAGAGTACGACGGCGGCATCGCTTGCAGTCATGCTGGCAAAGGCGGGAAAGAAGGTCGGACTGCTCGACGTCGACTTTCACGGCCCGTCGCAACCAACTTTGTTTGGCGTCCAGCATGTACGCCTGGAGGAAGGATCGAACGGAACGCTTCCGACCGAAATCGCCGGAATCAAACTGATGTCAGTGGGATTGGTGCTGGACGATCCGGATCAGGCGATCATCTGGCGCGGACCGGCCAAAACCGGAGCGCTGAAGCAGATCCTCGAAGCAACCGACTGGGCCGATCTTGACATTCTGGTTCTCGACTTCCCGCCGGGGACCGGCGACGAATCACTGAGCGCCTGCCAGCTGCTGCCGATTCCGAAGCAGGCGGTGATCGTAACCACGCCGCAGGAAGTGGCGTTGGCCGATTGCCGGAAATGCTTCGACTTCTGCCGCAAATTGAAGATTCCGGTAACCGGAATCGTGGAGAATATGTCGGGCTTTGTTTGCCCGGACTGCTCTGCCCGCCATGAGCTTTTCGGGAGTGGCGGCGGTGAGCGCCTTGCGGAAAAGGAAAACGTTCCGCTTCTGGCGCAAGTCCCGCTCGACCCGGCATTCCTGAAAGATTGCGACTTCGGCGAACTCCCGGCAGGATTGGAAAAATCCTCGGCCGTTCGCGCTGAGCTGGAGAAAGCGGTGAAGACTATCATCGCCAAACTCAACTGATTTACGATTATGCCTGCGGCAGGATGATGACTCCGACGCCGCGCTGTTTCAAGCCGGAGAGCAGTTCATGGTTCTCCGGCTTGAAATCGGTAATCAGGTGCGTAATCTTCTCCGACGGCTCCACGCGGCACATCGCTCTACGTCCGATTTTGCTGGAGTCGGTCATCATGACCAACATATCGGAATTCGCGATCATAGCGCGTTGAACTTCCGCCGCATCATCGCGATTATCGTAGATGAAGTCGCCATCGAGCGCCGTTCCCGACAAGATGGCCGCATCCGCGTGAAAACGCTCGATAGTACGAACCGCCTCCCCGCCCAGCAGAATCGCGGACTTCCGATTGACAAGGCCGCCGGTCAGCATCAGTTCCGGCCCCTCCCCGTCCGGGAAACGTTCGTCAAATGCCCGGTAGAGTGCGAGAGAATTTGTAATGATCCGCAATTGACGGCTCTTCAGGTAATGGGAGAGATGGGCGGTGGTCGTCCCTCCATCGACAAAAAGCACGCCTTCGGACGGAATGAATTCCAACGCCGCACGCGCCAGCCGATCCTTTTGCTCCACAAACCACTCCCGCCGCAAAGAGAACGGCAATGCAGGATCATCCGGCTCCGGCGAACGGGAAATTCCACCGTAGAAGCGCTGCACCTCTCCATTCTCCGCCAGAAAGTTGAAATCGCGCCGAATGGTCGGCAAACTCGCGGCCAGCAACACCGCCGCCTCCTCGACAGTCATGGAACCATGAGAATTCACATGATCCATGATTTTCTGCAATCGCATTTTTTTCATCTTACCCCTTTCCGATCCTATCAAAGATAACCGTTGATGATCGAGAATTCCATCAAAAAAGAAAAGAAAAATCAGATTTTATGATCGTTTTTATCTTTTTATTGTTTCCAATCCGTCTTTTGCTTGCTTTATTGCGTTGGCTTCTTATACTAAATCACAATCACGTTACATTGACACAGGAGAGCAATCATGAATTTTTACCGTGTGATCGGCCATCGCGGTGTTCCGTCGCAGTTCCCGGAGAACACACTCGGGTCATTCCGGCGGGCGCTGGAACTCGGAGTGGACGCAATCGAACTGGATATCCGCCTGACCAAGGACCGCCGGTTGGTCGTCACCCATGATGAAACCGTGGATCGTTGCAGCAACGGTTCCGGTTTCGTCCGGGATTTTTCGTTTGGCGAAATCCGTAAGCTCGACTTCGGCTCGTGGAAAGGGGCGCAGTTTGCCGGAACATGTATCCCGACGTTCGAGGAAGCGCTGGATTTGATTTTCTCACTGGCCTCCACCGATTTCGAGTTGTTGATCGAGTTGAAAGAGAATGACGACCAATGTACTGAAGCGATCTGCCGGGAGTTGAAACACCGGGGAGTCGACAATCGTTGCACAGTGCTCTCGTTCCACGCAAACCAACTGGAACATGCGCACCGGATTCTGCCGGAATTACGGCTACAGGGGTTCCGTTCTCATGACTTCAAAACTTCCGCACCTGAAATCGAAGCGCAGTTGACGCGAATCTGCATCTGGCGGGAACAACTCACGCACGAAGAGATCAAACAGGCACACGCCGGCGGAATCGAGGTGGACACGGTTCCCGTGGACAACGCCGAACAGCTTGACCGGATTCTACCCTTCGACCTTGACACCGTCACCACCAACGCAGCGGACGTACTTTTACCGCTCCTGCGGGAACGCGGCTTGCGTCTGCCGAACACGAATCCATCGTGGCGGCTGCATGGAACCGGGCTGGAACAACTCACGCTCGATCCAGTGTCGCTTTCACCGTGCGCCTCAGATGAATTGCTGGTGCAAATCGACGCCATCGGATTGTGCTTCTCCGACGTAAAACTGATCCGCGCCGGAGAATCCCACCCGAAAATCCGCAAAAATCTGACCGGACAGCCGTTGACTCCCGGACACGAAGCCGTAATGACCATCGTTCAACGCGGACGCCAAACACCGGAACGGTTTGCGCCGGGAAGTCGCTGGGTGATTCAATGCGATATTTTCATCGACGGCAAAAGTTGCGCATTCGGTTACGGCATGGATGGCGGACTGACCCGCTACGCCCGGCTTGACCGGAGAGTGTGGGAAGGGGAAACCCACTCCTGGCTCCTGCCCTGCCCGACAGTGCTGACGCACGCGGCGGCGGCGCTGGTGGAGCCGTGGACATGTGTAAACGCCGCCTACCGGATCGGGCACCGCGACAAGCCGCAAAAGGGCGGCAATGTGCTCATTGCAACGGAGCCGGGCAATCAGACCGAGTGGAAGGCGGGAGAACTGTTGCGTCAGGCCGAAGCGGCAAACATCGTCACCTGGAACCTTGCTCCGCAGACAGTCAAACAACTGGAACAAGAACTGAACCGCCCGCTTTACCCAGTAAGCGAGCTGCCGGAATCCATGGAATTTGACGACATCTTCTGCTGTGAAATCGAAGATCCGGCATTCGGAGAAGCGCTTCTCGCCCATGCGGCTCGTTCTGCGATCGTCAGCTTCTCCGGCCGGGCGCCGGAGGCGGCGTGGAAGCTCGACGTCGGCGCGCTTCACTATCGCAACCTCTATTATCAGGGCGATACCGGTACGGATCTCTCAGCGCCTTATCGCCAGGAACGAAGACTCGGAATCAAGCCCGGCGGCAGCGTCTGGTTCGCCGGAGGCGCCGGAGCCATGGGGCAGATGCACGTTCAGCTCGCCATTGAATCCGCGACACCCCCCGCCCGGATTCTGGTGACCGATCTGGACGACGCCCGTATCGCCCATGTAAAACAACGCCTCGCTCCGCTGGCGGAGAAAGCCGGAATTACGCTCGTTCTCCGGAACCCGGGAAGTTCCGACGCCAAATCCGTCGATCAAATGCTGAATGATTTCGCGCCGGACGGCTTCGATGACCTGATGATTCTCGTCCCTTCCGCCGCCGTGGCGCAACAGGGCGCGAAGCATATGAAAGCGGGGGCATTGATGAACGTCTTCGCCGGGATTCCGGCAGGGGAAACCGCCGCCTTCCCGATCGCGGCAACCATTGGGCGCGGCTGCCGCTTCACCGGGTCCAGCGGCAGCTCGCTCGACGACATGGCCGACACGCTTTCGCTCGCGGCCTCCGGTAACCTGCGAACCGAGCGCGCCATGGCCGCCATCGCCGGAATGAACGCAGTCAAAGAAGGGCTTCAGGCAGTCGCGGCGGGGCGTTTCCCCGGTAAGACCGTCGTGTTCCCTTTCTGCCCGGCGCTCCCGCTGACGCCGCTCAATGAACTTGCCGCCATCGCTCCCGAGGTCGCGGCGGCGTTGGACGCGGATGGTTGCTGGACGGCGGAGGCGGAACAGCTCCTGCTGCAACGCTGGAGCTGCAACGCCTGATCGGTCAGAGGATAACGGTTTCGATTCCGAGCGCCTCCCCCACTTTGCGCAACGTTTCGGCATGATGGCCGATTCCAAGCGCGAAGTGATGGGTCGGGCCGGCTGCGGCCCAGCGTTTCAGGAACGTACGCACGTCCGGCGGAAATTTACCGTGAGTGTTGGTGTTTCCTGTCGGCGGAATCGGCCCTTCCATGGACTCCCCCTCGGCGATGACGAAGCGAAACTTGCCTTCCGCATTCACCGTCACGCTCATCATGGTGATCCGGCCGGTCTTGATGTTGAATTCCACCCCTGCCCCGGAACCGGGTTTGCCGTGGTACTTCTTCAGGCTCCGGATCACCGGACGGCCGTTGGCGATGTTCAAATGGTGCGGGCCGTCATGCCCGACCAGCACCGTGTCACGCTCAAAGTCAACCGGGTGGAACTCGGCGAACGATCCACCGATCTCCAGACGGTCGAAAATCAGCATGGCGACACAGGTTTTAAGGTCAAATTCACCGCACATCGGGAAACCGGCCGCCGTCAGCAAAGAGTTACCCACGATAAAGTTGGTCACAATCCGGCGCAACAGAGAATCCGGTTCCGCTTCGTAATAATAGGCCAGCCCGTCAAGGCGTTTTTTCACGATAAAACGCTCCAGCACCACGGCGACCATGGCGGCGGTTTCCAAATCCGCATCGGTCAATTTTTCGGTCAACGGATCGGAAACCGGGTCGGGGGTGTCGAAGAACTCCAGAATTCGTCGTTTCATCGCCGAAACCTCCGAGCCTGCCGGATCGGTTTCGCGCCAGATCGGCAATAGTTCATCCGCTTCGCATTGAACCACATGAGAGCCGAATGCCGCGGTCACGGCGGCAGGATCTGTGTGCATATCGAGCATCGCCTCCAACACATGACCGAGATGCCCGAACCGGGCACGGCGCAAATCATGCAGCACATGCGCCACGCGGCACCACTCGGCAAGCTCCGCATCGGCGACGGCGTCGCCCTCCAACTTACCGAGAATCACCGGCGGCGCGGGTTTCCCCATTCGTACTGCAACTCCAGTGAATTCCGGAACCGAACAGTAATCGTCATTGCAGAGCTGCATGTAGGTGTTGGCGCAACGGTAATCCATCGCCGCCAGCGGCTGAAGCGCAACCAGAACCACCGGGATCTGCATCCGGCGGATGATCATCCCAAACGTCGCACTGGTCGCATAGGTCAACATATCGACGAACAATAAATCAAGGCCGGCAGCTTCGATCCGCGGGAGCGCTTCGGCAGCGCGTTCGGCGTTGTCGATCATGCCGAAATCAAAAAGCTCAACCGAGTGCGCCTCAATCTTCCGCTTCAATATCTCTTTTTTGGCAAGCAGATCGTCGAGCAATCCGGGAAACTGCGTCCAATAGGTGTCGAGCCCGACTCCGAAAATACCGACCCGGGCGGTCAGGGGCTTGCGTCTGGCGATGTTCATGTCAGTTCTCCTCTCCCCAGGAAACCAGAAGATCCCCGGTGATATGTTCCAGAATATATTTGGGCCCGAATCCATCATATTCCAGACGGGATTCAAACAGCGACGGTTCCAGCAGCGTCCGCTTGGTACCGTCATAGGCGCCGCTACCGAAACGGACGGACTTCACGTGCTCCGGTTCCGGCCGAAAGACGATCCGTGCATCACACAACCCGCTAAGACGCATCCGCCGTTTGACGCCGGGCATCAGAGAGATATGTTCGCGGCAATCGACCTTGCCATCTTTTGCAGTCAGAAAGAAGCGGCACTCCCGGTTGACCGCGCGCTCGGCGGGGTAACAGGCAAATCCATTATGGATCAACGTATCCATCCCAGTGAACAACGGAGCGCCGTCCGGGAAACGCATCCGCATCGTCACCGTCGTATCCGTTCCGAACGCAGCAAGATAAAGCGCGTTCGCATGGTAACGCAACGTCAAACGCGGTTCCGGCGTCGCGGCGTCGAAGCGATCAAACTCCATCGCATAGCCGAATTCGGCCAACGCCTGTCGCGCCAGCGCTTCGCCATACGCATACTCACTCCGCTCAAATGCGGAGGTAAAATGCTGATCCTTGCCCATGGAAAACGAATTTGTCCCCCGCACCCAGACGACACTCCCCTTGCCCCATTCCGGGCGGGAGATTCGAGCCGCCGCCGGACGACATTCCCCGTTTTGCCGGTATTCAAGAAGTGTCTTCACCGGAGTTTCCGGGGCAAACACGCGATTCAACTCCCCGCCCGAGTAGCGCGACAGATGTTTCATCTTCCCGAAGCCGGCAACCGTAAATTCGCCATCCAACGGGGTCGCGGAAACAAGGCCGAGCAATCGCTCCACCGCTCCCCCGTGCGCCGGTCCGTAAAGTAATACATTGCCGCCTGATTTCAAAAACGCGTCCAGCCTTGTCATCACCGCATCATTGACGGTGACAACTGTGGGAAGCACCAAAATGCGATCACGGAAGCAAGCATCGGGTGCACTCAGGAAATTCCCGGTGGAGATCACCGTGTTAAGTGGAAGCCCACAATTGATTGCGCCGCGGATAAAGTAATCACCCGCAAACACTTCCTCCAGCCGATCCCCGGCGTAAACCAGATCGTGATACTCGTCGAAAGGATAAATCCAGACCAGTGGCCCGGCCTGATCGGATGCGGTGCGGCGCATATCCTGGATATGCGGAATTACTTCATTGGGAACTTGATCCGGCATTCGCCCGTAAGAGTCGTCGATAGAGAGCATATGCAAGGCGTCGGGCAACTGCACCCGCCCCGCCCCGTCCAGCCGGGCAACCGCCATCGGCAAATAGATATCGTGCGGACTACGCCCGTAACGGTCGAGCCACGGAGAATTCATAAACCAGATGTCATGGATATAAAAACGGAATGGATACCCCTTCCCCGCGGGAAGTTCCGCAATGTGCGACATCCAACCGGCAAGCTCCATGCCGAAATCGCCGTTGAGCGCCGCCCACGGAGAGTTGGGAGAAACTTCCAGATCTCCGCTTTCCCGGTAGATTTCCCGCAACGGAGTCGCGTCGGACGAGAGATCCATTCCGGTGGAGAGGTTTGTTCCGCGCGTTTCCACCGGGAAGTCCGGGCACTCGCGCCGGAAATTGCGCCAGAAATCGTACATCGCCCGGCGTACCTCGTCCGCTTTCTCCGGGTAAAATTCCAAACCGTCAAAGATCGCTCCGGTCGCGCCCCACGTTTCCATGCCGAATCCAAACCCGTTGGAGAACCAGATATAGTCGAATCCCATGTCGGTCAAATACTTTTGCGACTGCTTCCCGAGAAAACGCCCGAACGGTTCGCCTTCCGGAATCCCCGATGGATAAGCCGCATAGGCACGATCATCCGCATGCAGCGCGGTGTAGCAACAGACGAAAGTCTTGCCGCCGAGACAGAACCCCCGGCAGACTTCCGGATGACGCTGGTACTTGAAACTGGAAAGCGCAAATTCCGGACCGGAATCGAAGGTTGCTCCGATCCGGAGTTCACGCCCGAAACGGCGTCGAAACACAGAACGAAGAATCGCCATCAGTTCCCGAAACTCACCATACGTCCAATCTTTCAATTCCCCTTCGCGGTACAAACGGGGATGCTCATGAATCCCCTGAAGTTCCGGCGGCAACCCCGATGGCGCTCCGTGCGGATTGGCGACCCCGATCCATTTCGCCCACTCGAAGGAATCGTTCATCTCCCCGTTGTAATCCAATATCTCCGAACCATCGGCAGCCCAGAACATCAGGGAAACACGCTCACTCTCGGCAATCAACGGTTCCCACTGACGGCAGATCGTTTCCGCCATACGCTCGATTCCGGCGTGGCTCCGATCAACAAAGGGTTTCAGGGACAATTCCAAATCCAACTTCTTCCAGCGTACCATATCATTCCTCCCGGTTCGATCCATGCTGTTGCAGAAAGTATACCATCACCCGGCGAAAAAGGAAAGGGCGCAGTGGACCGTTTCCACAAAATCCACGGAAAAAGTCAACCCAGTCCAAACCGCATCCGCGCTTGCGCCAGCAGTCGAAAATGTAAAGTTATATACATGATTTTACAATCAGCACCATCACTGTCTTTTTCATTGAATCCTAATATTTTATGATTTGACAACACTCGAAATGGTGTTATATTATTTTCAGGCATAGGTTAGGTAGGATCAATGTTTTTTACTGACGCCGGAGCCCTCTCGCGAAGAAAATCGCGGTTGTGCCACGTTAACTTGATCCATCCGATTCCGAAATGCCAATCCGGCAATGTGCCGGCAGCATGGGCGGCTAAGATTCACCCAACATAACGAGGAGGCATATTATGGCGAAAAACATGACAAAAACCAACCGGCCGATCCGGCGCAGAGTGACTTTCCTCTACGAAGACGTCCCGGGCAAAGTGGTGGCGATCGCCGGTTGCTTTAACGACTGGCTCCCCGAGAAGCAACTGGTCGACAAGAACGGCGACGGCATTTACACCGGCACAATGATGCTGGCTCCCGGCGTCTACCAGTACAAATTCGTCATTAACGGCGAATGGAAAATCGATGAACACAACCCGAATTTCACGCCGAATGACATCGGGTCCCTCAACAGCATTCTCGTCCTCGAAGAAAAGTAATTGCCGATATAAGGCAAACCGGAAACGTCCAGGCCGTAAAATGCCCGGACGCAGGGTTTGCCTTAGCCTCCTGAATCCGAATTTCCGTGGCTCCGCGAGAGCCACAAATGATATCTGTTTTGATTACACGAAAGATTGGTGGTAAATTTATGGATGTGCAACTTTATAATGTTGGCCCGCGAATCCCTGAAGAACTTCATTTTCTGGAAACGCTTTCCGATAACATCTGGTGGTGCTGGCATCCGGCGGCAATCGAACTCTTTGTCCGCATCAATCCCACCCTCTGGCGTAAACTCGCCGGAAACGCCAAGGAGTTTCTGAGAACCGTACCCCAGGCGCGACTGGAAGAGCTTGCACATGACCCGACCTACCGCCGTCACTTGCGCAGTGTTCAGACAGAATTTGAACGAGTTATACCGAAAGATAACGCGACGAAGGATCGCAGCATCGCCTACTTCTCATTGGAATTCGGCATTCACGAAAGTATTCCGATCTTCTCCGGCGGCCTCGGCGTACTTGCCGGCGACCACCTGAAAGCGGCCAGCGACCTTTCATTGCCGCTGGTTGCGGTCGGCCTCCTCTACCGTCAGGGGTACTTTACGCAGGTGCTCGACCGCAACGGCTGGCAGAACGAGCATTATCCGGTTTCCGAAATTCACAATTTACCGCTTGAGCGCGGTCGCGACAAAGAGGGCAAAGAAGTCACCATCAGCATCAAACTGATCGACCGCGAACTCTTTGCGGCTGTATGGGTGCTTTGGGTCGGCAACGTCCCGTTGGTACTGCTGGATACGGAAATCCCGGAAAATCCTCCGGATATGCGTGAAATCACTTGGCGCCTCTACGGCGGCGACAAACGCATGCGGCTGCATCAGGAGCTCCTGCTCGGTATCGGCGGCTTCAAGGCTCTGATCGCAATGGGCTACGATCCGGCGGTCTGCCATATGAACGAAGGACACGCGGGCTTCCTCTCGCTGGCACGCATCGCCCATCTGGTCAATGACCACGGATTCGATCCGAACGTCGCTCTTGAAGTGGTCTGGCGCTCGAACATTTTCACGACGCACACGCCGGTTCCGGCGGGGAACGAAGTATTCGACATCGGTTTGCTCCGCCCCTATCTCAACGCGTTTGCCACCGAAGCGCACCTGGATGTAAACCGGGTGATCCGCTGGGGAATTCCGATCAACGAGCGCAACACCGCCAGCGAAATGTCGATGACCGTGTTCGGGTTGCGCCTTGCGAACTTCAGCAACGGCGTCAGCCAACTGCACGGAGAGGTCGCCCGCGAAATGTGGAAAAACCTCTGGCCGCAGCGCTCAGTTTCCGAAATTCCGATCAAGCACATCACCAATGGCGTGCATATCCCGTCCTGGGTTTCCGCCCGCCTCTGGGGATTGTACGAACGCTACCTCACGCCCAAATGGGCGCACAACCCCTCCATGGATCTGTTGACCGAAGGCGTCTGCTCTCTCCCGAATGAAGAACTCTGGATGGCGCACGAACTCTGCCGTCAATCGCTGGTTCGCAAAACCCGGCGAATGCTTCAGGACAACGTCCGCTATATGGCCGACCGTGCCAAGGGGCGGGTGGACAAGATCAAAAATACGCTTTCGCAAGATGCGCTCACCATCGGATTCGCCCGTCGTTTCGCCACTTACAAGCGCGGAACGCTGTTGCTGCGGAATCCGGATCGCCTCCTCGCGCTTCTGGCGGACAAAAATCGCCCGATCCAGTTCATCTTCGCCGGCAAGGCGCACCCCGCGGACAACGAAGGCAAGAAGCTCATTCAGCAATTGATCCAATTCAGCGAAGAGCATGGCGTTCAAGATCGGCTGGTCTTCCTTGAGAACTACGACATCGGCATGGCCCGCAGTCTTACGCAGGGCGTCGACGTCTGGCTCAACACGCCGCGCCGTCCGCAGGAAGCGAGCGGCACCTCCGGCATGAAGGCCGCGGTTAACGGCGTCATCAATTGCAGCATTCTCGACGGCTGGTGGGCCGAAGGATGGAACGGCGAAAACGGTTGGGCTCTCGAAGGAAACGAGTACTACATCGCCGACGAAGACCGCGACAATTACGAGTCGCAACAGCTCTTCAATCTGCTGGAAAACGAAATCATCCCCTGCTTTTACGAACGTACCGGCGGCGATCTGCCGTTGCGCTGGATCAAGCGGATGAAGGCGTCGATCATCAGCGGCCTGGGAGAATTTTCCAGCGAACGCATGGTGGAGGAATACAATCGTTTCTTCTATGAACCTGCGGGCGCCTCCTACCAGCGGCTGACCGACGACAACGCCAATATCGCCAAGAAACTGGTCGAACAGAAGGCGCATCTGGTGGAGAGCTTCGACGGCGGTAAACTCTATATCGAGCAACCGCTTGTGGAAGACGATCTCTCTAACCTCCATATCGGGGACAAGTTCAAGGTATCGACCCGCGTTTATCTGGTCGGGTTGCGTCCGTCGGAAGTGGAGATCGAAGCCTACTACGGCACAGTCAACGTCCACAACGAAATCATCACCAGTGGCGTGGAACGCATGGAGATGGTCGAGGATCTCGGCGACGGAAACTATCGCTACGCCTGTGAACTCATCTGCCGCTCCTCCGGCCGGTTCGGCCTGACCGCCCGAATCAAGGCGGCGGGGCATGAGTGGGACAACAGCGTACCCGGCTTCATGTGCTGGCCGCGCTGACATCCGGGAAGTGATCATGCCGGAAGGAGGGCTCGGTTCGGCCTTCCGGCAACTCGCGAACCGCTTTGTTTGATGACGCCGCAAGGCGAATTTTAAGGAAAAGCAAGTCCACTATGATGAGAAGAGTTGCACATTCGTCTCCGACCATTCTGGTCGTCACGCCCGAAATTACCTATCTCCCCGAGGGGATGGGCAACATGGCCAACTCGCTGAATGCGAAAGCGGGAGGGCTGGCGGATGTTTCCGCCTCTCTGGTCGGCGCGCTCTTCCGCCAGGGAGCGGACATTCATGTTGCGCTACCGCATTATCGCAAAATGTTTCACATCGACGTCGGCAAGTTGATCAGCAACGAGTTGCGCGTCTACATGAACCACTTGCACAACAGCCGCATTCATCTGGCCGAGGATCGGATTTTCTACTACCGCGACTCGGTTTACAGCAGCTATTCCCAGGACAGCTTTCTGCAGGCGATGGCGTTTCAACGTGAAGTGATCAACAATATCATCCCGGATGTCAAGCCGGACTTGATTCATTGCAACGACTGGATGACCGGGTTGATTCCGGCCGCCGCGCGCCGCCTGGGCATTCCGTGTCTGTTCACGGTGCACAACATCCACACGTACAAAGCGACGCTTGCGCAGATCGAAGATCGCGGCATCGACGCCGCGCCGTTCTGGCAGAATCTCTTTTACGAACGCCAACCTTATTATTATGAAGAAAGTCGCGCGAATAATCCGGTGGACATGCTGGCTTCCGGAATCTTCTCCGCCCACTTCATCAACACGGTCAGCCCGACTTTCCTGAAGGAAGTGGTGGATGGACAACACTCGTTTGTCCCCGCGAACATCCGTCAGGAGATCGCAGGCAAATATCACGCGGGGTGCGCGTCGGGAATCCTGAATTCTCCCGACGAAACCAGCACGCCGGAAATCGACCCCTGCATCGAAATCAAGTACAACGCCGACACTCATGTCAAAGGGAAACAGGTCAATAAAATCACATTCCAGGCACGTACCGGGCTTCGCGAAGATCAGAATGCACCGCTGTTCTTCTGGCCGTCGCGGCTGGATCCGATGCAAAAAGGTTGTTCGCTGCTCGCCGACGTCCTTTACAACGTGGTTCACAAATATTGGGATCAGGGGCTGCAAATCGCAATTGTGGCAAACGGCAGCTATCAGTCGATCTTCCGCAACATTGTCGGCTGGCACAATTTCTATGACCGGGTGCTGGTCTGCGACTTCGATGAGAGCCTTTCGCGCCTTGCATTCGCGGCGAGTGACTTTGTTCTGATGCCGTCACTGTTTGAGCCGTGCGGGCTCCCGCAGATGACCTGCCAGTATTTCGGCAGTCTTCCGGTGGTTCACGATACCGGCGGCCTCCACGACACAGTGGAGCGGCTCGATGTGAAAAACCATACCGGCAACGGCTTTCCGTTTGAGAATTACGACCCCAACGGATTGATGTGGGCCATGGATGAAGCGATGCGGTTCTGGCAGCTCCCCCCCAATGTGAAGGAGCAGGAAATCGCCCGCGTAATGCGCGAATCGAAACAGCGCTTCAACCATGACGTCACCGCGCAGGAGTATATCAAAATTTACGAGAACATGCTGGCCCGCCCGCTGGTTCAGCGCTGATGAAAGGACCCCGGCATGGACTGCCATTTCGCCCGGTTGAGCAACGAGCCGGTTCCGCTTTCGCGTGATTTGCTCCTGGCGCCGTTTCACAAGGTGCTCTCCGCACGTACGAAGCGGATGGAACAAATGACGCAACGGTTGACGCAAGGCAATATCAGCCTGGCGGACTTTGCTTCCGGCCACGAGTTTTTCGGGGTGCATCGCACCGCCGACGGCAGCTGGGTTTTTCGGGAATGGGCGCCGAATGCGACCCGAATCACCATCTGGGGCGACTTCACCAACTGGGAAACACGTCCGGAATTCGCAATGACAAAGCAACGCGGCGGATGCTGGGAGTTGACACTCCCGGCAAACACCCTGCGACACGGCGACCACTATCTCCTTTGGATGGAATGGCCAGACGGATGCGGCGACCGGGTTCCTGCCTATGCCCGCCGGGTGGAGCAAGATGAGGACACAGGACTGTTCTCCGCAATCGTCCACGCGCCGGAAACCCCATACAGGTTCCGCCACGCCGCCCCTCCCCCGCCGACAATGCCGCTCCTTTATGAAGCACACGTCGGAATGGCGCAAGAGGAGCCGAAGGTAGGTTCCTTTGCGGAATTCCGCGAAAAAACGCTGCCGCGGATCGCCGCAGCCGGATACAACACCATCCAGCTGATGGCGATTATGGGGCATCCCTACTACGGCAGTTTCGGCTACCACGTCGCGAATTTTTTCGCCGTCGCGGGGCGGTTTGGAACTCCGGAAGAATTCAAAGAGCTGGTCGACACGGCGCATGGCCTTGGGCTCCGCGTCATCATCGACCTTGTCCATTCCCACGCTACCCGCAACGAAGTGGAAGGCCTGGGACGTTATGACGGGAGTCGCACCGCATTCTTCCACGCAGGGAGCCGGGGGGAGCACGACGCGTGGGATTCGCTTTTATTTGACTACGCCAAACCGGAAGTTCTCCACTTCCTGCTTTCCAACTGCCGTTATTATCTTGATGAGTTCCAGATCGACGGTTTTCGTTTTGACGGCGTAACGAGCATGATGTACCATCATCACGGACTGGGAAAAAATTTCACCGGTTACTCGGATTACTTTGGCGCCGACGTGGACGAAGACGCGGTCTGCTATCTCAGCCTAGCCAATCAGCTCATTCACCAACTCCGCCCCGATGCGATGACCATCGCCGAAGACGTGAGCGGAATGCCGGGGCTGGCGGCGCCCTTCGGACAACCAGGCGCGCTCGGATTCGACTACCGGATGGCGATGGGAGTAACCGACATGTGGTTCAAGCTCTTCGATATTCCGGACGAAGATTGGCAGATCGGCAGGATCTACCACGAACTTTGCAACCGGCGGAAAGACGAACGCTCCGTCAGTTATGTGGAGTGCCACGATCAGGGAATCGTGGGGGGAAGAACCGCCATTTTCCGACTGGCGGACGCAGCGATGTACGACGCCATGCACATCGGCTCCAACTGCCTCGCGGTCGACCGTGCCGTGGCATTGCACAAGATAACCCGCCTGGCGACCATCGCAACGGCTGGACATGGTTATCTCAATTTCATGGGCAATGAATTCGGACATCCTGAATGGGTTGATTTTCCACGCGAGGGCAATCACTGGTCGCTGATGCACGCCCGGCGGCAATGGTCGCTGGCAGAAGATAAGAACTTGCGTTACCACGCACTCGCAGCATTTGACCGCGCGATGCTGGCAACCATCAATGAGAAAGCGGATTTCAGCCGTTGCGTCCCGCAACTGGTGCGACTGGATGAGGAGAAAAAGATTCTGATCTTCGAGCGCGACGATCTTTACTTCTGCTTCAACTTCCACCCGGAATCGTCATTCTCCGACTATGGCTTTGAAGTTCGCGGAGGAGTGTTTGAAACGGTACTCGACTCCGACACACCGGAGTTTGGCGGTTTTGCCCGCCGCGCCCAGAATCAAGAGTATTTCACGCAGAATTCACACTTAAAACTCTATCTGCCCAGCCGTAGTGCTCTGGTGTTGCGCCGAAAGTAAGATAGGGCGTCATGGAATCCAACCGCAAAAAGATGACGGCGCATCTGCTTCAGGCGGAAGAACTCCTGACCGGGCGTATATTATTTTCCGAACCGCGTCCGCTATCGCGCCGACCGGTCTTCCTGCATCCGTTCGCACGCTGCATTCTGCCGATTACCAATGATAAACAGATCAGCTACGGAGCCGGCGGGAAGTTGTGCGATGCCGTACTGCACCCCGGCGACGCAGTGTTCTGCCGCCCCGGCGCATGGCTGGACGAACACTTCGAGGTTCCGCATCAGATGATCTCGGTGGTTTTCTATGAGCAGTTTATCCGCTATCTTTACATCGATCAGCATGACGGCGCTCCGCGCAATGGGCCGGATGTGTTTTTTCACACGCGGCGCCCCCCGACTGCGGAATTGCTCGACGCGGTTTCCTTGCTCACCCGCCTGAACACGGATTCCCGGGCGGCGGGAGCCGCTTTCCGAACCTTGTTGATCCTCTGCGTCCAATTCTTGACGGAGGAGGAGGATCGACTGATGACGGATGACGACCGGAACTGGAACCGGCTTGAAGAGTGGATGCAGCTCCATTTCTTTCACGACCTTGTACGCGAGGACATTGCCGGGGCATTGGGAATCCATGCCGCGAAACTATCCCGGCTCCTTCGTGCCAGATGCGGCAAGAGCGTCCGCGGATATCTCAATGACTACCGGCTCGAATATGCCGAAAAGTTGCTGGCAAGCGAACTGTCCGTCGAAGAAATTTCACAACGTTGTGGCTTTGCCTATCCCGGATACTTCATCCGCCTTTTTCGCGCCCGCCACGACTGCACGCCGGGCGAGTTCCGCGAACAAAGTCACCGATCCGGATAAAGCTCTGCGATATGCACCGGGTTGCCTGCTTCGCGCATAGCGTTCTGCACGTCGGCATATGGCAGTTCGTGCGCCGTGACGTTTCGCTGCGCCACAAACGCGGCAGCAATTCCGGCAGCCTCTCCGGTCAACGCGGCAGTCGGAATCACTCGCGTCACTTCCCACGCGTCTTCCGTGGATGAGATGCAGCGCCCTGCTGCCAGAACATTGCTCAACGTCTTCGGCAGCAGTGAACGGTACGGGAGCTCCCACACCTTGCCGCAGCATCTCCAGTCGGCGCAAACGCCGATCGAATCTCCAAACGGCTGCCATTCCTGCCCGGATTGAAGGGTTACGACACCGTCAATTCGCCGTGTATGCCGCAAATCCGCCATCGCCGGAAACTTGATCGGAAAACGGGAGAAGCGATCCGCGTCTCCCGACGCATACGCCACTTCCAGCTGCTTTCGATACATCGTGCGCCCGGCAAGAACGAATTCACTGACCATCTTGCCGTTGATGCCCGGCTCTGTGCAATTCGGGTCCATGGAACCGCCCACAATCGACGCCCGGATCTCGGGGGCGAGCCGATGCCCGCCTTCCTGCCTGGCGTATTCCAGCGTCCAACATGCAAGCGCATTCGGAGCACCGGGACATGGGGCACCGGCAAAGAACGCCAGATCCGCGTCTCCGCTTGCGTCGACAAACGCCGCGGCCTCCAGCCGTCCGGTACCGGATTTGTTCGCCACGGTAACCGAGGCAACCCGGCCATCGCGGGTTTCCGCATCGATCAATTGCGTATCGAGCCAGAGATCACAACCGGACTCTATCAGCAATTCATCCAGAGCCAACACCATGGACGCGGGGGAGAAGATCACCCGGTAACGTTTCTCTTCCACCAGGTTTTTTCCGGTTTTCCACCCTTCGGGGATTTCTCCCGGCCCGTATTTCAGCCCGGCCTTCAAGAGTTCTTCGGAAATCCCGAACGTCACCTGCGTGCCATTACCGTCACAAAGCGGAAGATAGATGAATACGATCCCGGTTGTGGCAAGCCCACCCCACAGTACCGTTTTCTCGACCAGCGCTACTTTCGCCCCTTGCCGTGCGGCGGCAAGCGCGGCGGCGATTCCGGCAACGCCGCCACCGACGACAACGACATCATACTTCTTCGTAAAATCATTTCGCATTGTGACAATTCCAATCCGTTATGCGTAAAACATCGAAACCCAGAGGACACCCACGATCAGCAAAAACAGCTCCGCCAACGTTCCAGCCAGCGTGATGAAATTTGACGAAACACCGCCAAAATTACGCCGGAAATACCCGGAAAACCCCGTGACTGTAAAATAGACGACAAACACCGCGGCCAACACGCCGAACGGAAAAAAGAACAGAGTCAACGCACAAAGAATCCCGAACGTCCACCAACCGACCCGGCGATTCTCCCGGGGAACCGACAACAGTGGAACATTCGTCGCACGATCCGCCTCCGTCGCCAGCATTCCCTGCACAGTGAACGCACCGACCAGAATGACAAAGATCCAGAGCTTCGCGCCATAGAACGCCAACGTGAATAACAGCCCCGCTTTAAAAATCTCCAACAAAGAGACGAAAACAGAAGCGAGCGGATGGTTGATCCGGCTCCAATCTCCACTCAATTGCGGCAGCGCCTCCGAGAACGGTATCCCGCTTTTGCGCACCAGAAACGCGCTGGTCAGCAGCCCGAGTCCACGCCCCGAATCCTTGAGGTCGAGAAACGCCACCGCCAGAATCGCAAACACAATACTCCCCGCAACCGGCTTAAAGATCGCCGTACAAGTCACCGCAACCAACGCCAGCAGTATTCCAACGACCGCTCCAACCAACGGAAATCCAGCCAGAATCGAAGTGGTGTCAACCCGTTTTCCAAAACGTTCCCGGATGGAATCCGGCAACGGAAAATCAATCAGAAAATCCCAGGCGTGGAATGCGCCCCGCAGATATTTTTCAACCTTTGTCATTTTCCTTAATCCTTTTGTATTCGGCACTCATAAGCTCATAAACGCGATTGGCCAACTCTTTGCGCGTCTCTCCGCCAACCGGCTCCACGACCGGCAGGATATATACGTCCGCCTTCATTTTTTTCAGACCCATAATTTTCCAGATGTGGGGCATCAGCGTCGCCGTCCCGAACCACGCCAGCGGTTCCCCTTCCGGATCGTCGCAATGGAAAAAGGTCAACAGCGGCTGAACACTGCACCCGGAATCCACCGCCGCCTCAAACGGCGTCGACTTGAACGGCAAAATCCCCTCTCCGTCGGAACTGGTTCCCTCGGGATAGACCAATAAATTGACTTTATGGCGAAGCGTGTCGATCATTTCGTCCGCCGTTTCTTTCGATTTCTGCCGGGAGTTGCGGTCAATCCAGATCGGATAACTCTGGGCGACAAACCGCCCCAGAATCGGCCAGTTGCGCATCTCGGCCTTCGGAGCAAAGCGGATCGGAAAAATCGCCGCATGAACCGGAATATCCAGATATCCCTGATGGTTGCTGACCAGAAGCCCTCCGGGGAATTCCCCCGGATCCCCATGCACTTCTATCTCAAGATTGATCCGTTCCAGAGAACCGCGCGCCCATTCCCGCGCATGCCGCGTGGAGCAGGCAATGGCATCCCAGCCTGTGCGCCCCTTCTGGTCGCGCCGAACACGGCGGCTCGACACGACAAACCACCAACTCACTTTCCAGAAACGAAAAATTCGACGAAACAATTTTATCATCACGCTATCCCTGTCCTCCGGCGCTTCGACATCAGAACGGAAAATCATCCGCAGCCGACTGCCCCTTCTTTTCCGGTTGCTTCAAAACTTTATGCGGATTGGTCGCCCGGCTCTGCCGCTCGACGCCATGTACCATCATCGCTTTCCGCTCCTCACGATCTCCCCACAGTGCCGGGCAGATATACTGACACCCTCCGCACCCGATGCAAAGCTCCTCCAGCACATGCGGAATCGTCAGGCCGTCTTTGTACGGAACCATTTGAAGCGCACCGGTCGGACAATGCTCGGCACATGCGCCACAATGCGTCCCGTCGGTCACCACCACACAATGTTCCAGATAATAGTGAACCATCCCGATCCGACAATGCTGCTTTTCGTCTTCCGTCATCTTCCGCAACGCTCCGGTCGGGCAGAGGTTCGAGCAATTGCGGCAATTGAATTCGCACTTCCCCACCTCAAATGAAAGCAGTGGTTGCCCCATTCCGGCGACGCCGTATTCCAAAAACGCCGGTTTCAGCGTCCGCCCGGTGCAATTAGCAATGCAGAGGCCGCAACCGGTGCAACGTGACAGAAATTCCGCCCGCGATCCAGCGCCTGGCGGCATGACCGGCGGAACTTCCGCATGGGCAGCGGCGACCGCATGCTTTTTCGCCGTCAGCTTCGCCAGCAGAAACACCGCAATACCGGTTGCTCCGGCAGAAATCAAAAATTTTCGCCGATCCGAGTCCACCGCGGCTTCCGTTTTGACCCGCCGCTGAAATCCAAGCCCGCCAAAGCGACAGACAATACCGCAATTCATACAACTCACGCAACGTTCGGAATCCAGCTTGCCGTTCCGAACGTCAATGCAGCCGGCCTTGCAGACCTTGATGCAGAGGTTGCACTTTTTACACGTCGCGGGTTTTAGTTGAAGCGGAAACAGCGCGTGCTTGGAACAAAGCCCAAGCAATGCCCCTGCCGGGCAGAGCGTATTGCAAAATATCCTCCCCCGATAGGCCGCCGCACAAAGGATCGCCAGCAGCAGTCCCCCGGCGACCGCTGCCGGAACCCAAGGGAACTCCGGGCGCTCTTCCAGCGGAATCACCGCATCGACATGCCCATACAGCGAATTGTTGCCAAGAATGACCAGATCCTGTCCCGGTCCATTCATATTGCGCCCAAACAGCGTATACGGCTCCAACCAGCCGAGCGGAGCGACAATTCCGCCAAGCGCAGCAGCCAGAACGACAATCAACACAAAGTAACGCAATCGCTTGCGATCAGGCTGCGGTTTATACTGAAAGCGACCAAAGCTGACGATCCGCCCGATCCGCGCCGCAATATCCTGCAACACTCCGAGCGGACAGCAAAACGAACAGTAAAGCCGCCCCACCAGCAAGGCACTCCCGGCCAACACGGCGAAAAACACCAGGGAAATCAGTGAAAATTGCGTCACCGCCCGGAGCAGCGACGGCAGGAATTCCGCCTTCGCCGCATGCCCGAGAGACGGAGCGAACGAAGAAAACGCAACCAGAAACCATGCCAACATCAAAAGCGACAGGACGACGCGCAAAATTTTCAACAAACGGAACTTCAGCATGACGTTACAGCACTACCCTCCGAATGTCGAGATTCGCCAGTCCGGTCGTCCCCAAACCAAGTGTTTCTCCGGCCGCAATATGCCCGATTGCATCCAGTGGGAAATCGATCAGTCGGGCTGAAGCGGTATCCACCGCGACAATATCGCGCGAGAGCAAAAGCGTATCGAGCTGCTTCATCACCGACCCGGCGTTGCCGCGCGGGCCACCGGTGGTCATGACGCGGGAGGCGTCAACCACATTCAGATCCGGCTTTCGGATCAAGCAGGAGTCGGCGATACTTTGCTGGAGGTTCTCCTTGTGCATAATCCGGCGATCCCAGACAACACCCATAAAATTTTTCATCGCGCAGGTCATCTTCGCCCCACCGTGATGTTTGAGAACCGGAACGTTGAAAAACACATCGCAATCGAGCACCAACCGATGCACCAAGGCTTTTTTCATGCTGACCGCACCAGAGATTTCCACCGTACGGTAATCGCTTTCCACCGCGCCGGAGACCATACGGCCACCCGCCGCCTCCACCGCCGCCTTGATTCCGCTACTGGAGTAGCAATTCACCCAATTATCACAGGTGTGATCGAAGACGGAAACCTCTTTCGCGCCCGCTTCAAGACAGCGCTTGACCATGCGGCCAATCAGGTCGGGGCTGGTATTGGCGCCACTCTCCGGCGGACGATCCCAGCCGATGTTCGGCTTGATCAGAACGGTCTGGCCGGGTTTGACAAACGCGGCGATGCCGCCCAAAAGGGCGATCCCGCCGTCAAACATTTCGGCAGGGGAACCGCCGCGAAGGGCGACCAGATCCGGAACCCCGGATTGCGTTTTCGATCCGGAAGTCGATTTGTCGGCTCCGGCCAGCTTGCCGGCGATTCCGGCCGTCAACGCCAATGCGGCGGCGTTCTTCAGAAAATCCCGTCGGTCCATAATGCAACGCCCTCCCCGGGTTCTTTGAATTCTCATGCCCGCGTCCTGCTTAAACAATAGCACGACTGCCGTGTTTTTCAAGAAAAAAACGGTGGAAAACTTGAGATTCGCTCCTCCCGGAAGTATAGTAAGCCAACCATTCAGACGACAGTGTAGAAACTCAGGAGCGTAATCATGCTTTCCCCCCTCCGAATCCGGCAGATTCTTCCGATTCTGGCTCTTAGTGGCGCTCTTGTTTTTCTCGTTGGCTGCGGTGAATTCTCCCGTTCCCTCGGACATGGCGACACGGAGTTATCGAACCCGGCTAATGTGATCCTCACAGCACTCGGAGGGCTGGCCATTCTGGCGCTCGGGATGAAACTGCTGGGCGGCGGCATCCGCAAGATCGCCGGAGAAGGCATGATCCGGCTCCTGAAGTTTTTTTCACGCCACCGCAGCGCCACCGTTCTTGCCGGGGCGCTCTCCTCAACGGTTCTGCTGACGTCCGACACCGCCATCGTCACGGCCATCGGGTTTGTCAATGCGGGACTGCTCAACCTCTCGCAAGCGATCGGGCTGCTCTTCGGCGCCAACATCGGTACGACGATCACAACGCAGTTACTTTCGTTCAATTTGACTCTTTTGATCCTGCCGGCCGTCATATTCGGCTTTCTTCTTATGCTCCTGAAGCAAAAGGGCATTCCGGGCTGGGGGGAAAGTTTCTTCGGGTTTGGACTGCTCTTTCTCGGCATGAGCATGATGATCGACGGAGCGACCTGCTTACGGCACATCCCGGAATTCCGCAATTTCCTCGCCTGTTTTGACTGCCGCCCGGATTTCGGACAGCCGATGGCGCTCCATCTCGTCCTGGGGGCGCTTCTGCTCGGAACCATCATCACCATTCTGGTTCGTTCGGGCGCGGTGGCGATGGCTATCGTGCTCGCTCTCGGCGCCGGAGGCGTCGTCAACCTCTGGACCGCAGTGCCTCTTCTGGTCGGCACCAACCTCGGCACGACCATCGCCACCCTCGGCTCCGCCGGCAAGGCGAACCGGGTGGCGAAACAGGCGGCGCTGGCCAATACGCTCTTCAACGGATTCGGAGCCGCATTGATGATCGCTCTTCTTTATCTCCCTTACGGTGAAAAATCGATGCCGGTGTTCCTCCACTTCATCGACTGGATCACGCCGGGCACCATCGACACCTCAAACCATCTGCTGCACCAGATCGCCATAGCTCACACGGTATTCAACGTCGGAATTGCACTCCTGCTGCTGCCGTTCATCGGGGTATTCGCCCGTTTCTGCAACCGGATACTGCCGATTCCGCCCGGAGAACAAATTCCGGTTCAGACATTGGAACCTTCTCTATTGGGCACCCCTTCCGTCGCCCTCAAACAGACGGTCTGCGCGATCCGCACCATGGTCGAAGATTCGTGGGAAATGATCGATCAGGCGATCAACGCGCACTTTATCGCCGGATACTCCGACGCGGGGCAATACCGGGCGCTGGCCAAAGCGGAGGAACAAATCGACGCCATGCAGGCCGACGTGACCGCCTACCTTGTCCGCCTCACCCGGCGGTCGCTGACCGAACCACAATCGGAACTGATTCCGCTCCTGATGCACTGTACCAATGACGCGGAACGAATCGCCGATCATACCGAACTGATTGTGCAACTTACCGAACGACTGTTGAAAACCGGCAAGAAGATCTCGCTCTCCGGCAAAAAAGACCTGCGCAAGCTCTGGCATGTACTTGATTCGCTGGAGAAGAATACCGTTTCCGCACTGGGCAGCACCAATCCGGAATTGGTGAAACTTGCGCTGAAAGAAGAGAAACGCCTCCAAAAGCTGGCGGAAAAACTAGAAATCGCTCACTCCGAACGTCTCCGCAAAGGGAAATGCCAATTGACCAATGCGGTCATTTTCATTGAAATGCTCGGAGAGATGACAAAAATCGCCGAGCGCCTCGCCAACATCGCCGAACGTACCCCTGAAATTCAAAAACACTATATTGAGTTATAAGGCAACGAAAGAAAATGCAAAGAATCATCCCGTTTGAAACCATTGCTGCGGCGGTCTCTGATCTCTGTGGCAGTGCCGCCTGCGACCTGCCGCCCGACGTGCTCGATCGCCTGAAAATGATGGAAAAAAAGGAGACCGGCGAACTCGGCCGTGATTTCTTTCAACAATATTTTGAAAACGCCCGCATCGCCCGGACGGAGCGGTTGGCTCTCTGCCAAGACACCGGATTCGCGGTGATCTTTGTCGAGCTTGGCGAAAACGTCCGCCTCGACCGGGGAACCATTTACGAAGCGATTTCCTCTGGAGTCGCCCGCGGATACGAAACGCATTTTTTGCGGAAGTCAATCGTGAACGATCCACTGTTCGATCGCAAGAACACCACGAACAACACTCCGCCGGTGATTCACCTGGAACTCGTTCCGGGCGATGGACTTCATATCACGCTGGCGCCCAAGGGCGGCGGTTCGGAAAACATGTCCGCAATCCGTATGCTCAAACCCTCCGACGGGCGCAAAGGCGTGGTTGATTTCGCGGTGGAAACCCTGCGGAACGCGGGCGGGAACCCCTGCCCTCCCACCGTGGTCGGCATGGGCATCGGTGGAACATTCGAGAAAGCCGCCTACCTTGCCAAAAAAGCGCTGTTGCGGAAAACCGGGGAACCGAACCCCGACCCGCGCTATGCGGAACTGGAGGCGGAAATTCTGGAAAAAATCAACGCCACCGGCGTCGGTCCGCAAGGGCTCGGCGGCGCAATCACCAGTCTTGCTGTTCACATCGAGTTTTTCCCCTGCCACATCGCAAGCCTGCCGGTGGCGATCAACGTCAACTGCCACGCGGCGCGCCATGCGGAGGTGAGCTTATGAATACGATCCGACTGACCACGCCAATCGACGAAGCGATGGCGAGAACCTTGAAAGCGGGAGATCGCGTGCTCCTCTCCGGCGTCATCTGGACCGGACGCGATCAGGCGCACAAACGACTGGTCGCCTTGCTGGACGAGGGCAAGGAACTTCCCTGCGAACTGAACGATCAGGTCATCTATTTCGTCGGCCCCTGCCCCGCCATGCCCGGTCGCGCCATCGGCAGCGCCGGTCCGACCACCAGCGGCCGCATGGACGCTTACTCTCCGCGCCTCATCGCCGACTGTAAATTGCGCGGAATGATCGGCAAAGGCGCGCGCGGCGCGGCGGTCATCGACGCGATGAAGCAGCATGGTGCGGTCTATTTCGCCGCCACCGGCGGAGCCGGGGCGCTGATTGCTCTGCGCGTAAAACGATGCGACCTGATCGCCTTCCCGGATCTCGGGCCCGAAGCGATTTACCGGCTCGAAGTCGAAGACTTCCCGCTGGTTGTCGCCACGGATGCGAACGGCAACACCTTGTATCAATAACACCGGAAGGAGGGGGCGATGCCATTGCGGATTGCGGGGATTTTGTTATTTTTCCTGTTGCCTCTGTTTCAAACACTGGCGTCGGAACAGAACGAAGCGAAACAGGAGATGATCTTCCAGGCAAACGGGATCAAGTATCCGACGGTCAATTTCGTCAACACCGATCTGGAGAAGATGGCGAACGCGCTCACACTCCGGAGCAAGATGTACGACCCGACGAAAAAGGGAATATCACTGCAAGTAGTTCCATACGCTCCGATGGAACCGCTCAAGATCACGCTTCGCGCAGAAAAACTTTCGTTACAGGCGATCCTGTCCTTCCTGGAACGGAGATATGACGTCGTCTCGGAATATCACCCCGACAAAGGGCTCGTCCTGTTGTACCCCACCGAAACGCGAACGGCTCGTTGGTTTCGGCGCCGACAGCATCTGACTTTGCCGGAAAATGTCCAGATCGCCGCAAAACTCGACACCGTGAAGTATCCTCGGATACGCCTGTTCAGCGCGACGCTGACGCAGACGCTTGAGTTGTTGAACTCCAACCGCTCGATTCAAATCGTGCTGAAGGATCCACAGGAGAGAGTCCTGTACCGGGAAGTCGATCTGGATGAAGACGGGGCATCGCTCCGTAAAGTCCTCGATTTTATTGCATGGAAACATGACCTCGACTACCGGATCGTCGACGGAAAACTCATCCTGTTCCCGTTGGAGCGCGACTACCGACAACCGTTGATCACCGTCGATCAGGAAACGGGGTTGCTGTTGCAAACCATTAAAATTCCGCGATTTTCCGTCGAAAACCTTCCGCTTCAGGACGTGATCAAATATCTGAACCAGAACATACCGCTCTGGAGCGAAGCCGGCAAGAACATCTCCATTGCCATGGAGTCGACGCCCAGTTCCTACACGACCGTCTACAACAACTATATCACCATCGAAGAACAGAATACGACCTTGCATGACCTGCTGCTCGAATTGTGCAAAAGAATTCCGTTCCGGCTCTGGATCGAAAAGGACACAGTAATTCTCCTGAACTACTCCGACTTCTGATAAACGGGTTGAAACATGCAGAATAAATCACGCGCCTGGCTTTGGGTTCCCACCGCTTACTTCGCCGAGGGTGGACCTTATATGGTGGTTTCCACCGTTTCGGCCATCCTCTTCAAATCGCTCGGGATGGAGAACCGTTATGTGGCGCTCTGGACTGGACTGATGATGCTGCCGTGGTCGATCAAACCCCTCTGGGCGCCGTTTGTGGATCTCATCCGCACCAAACGGGAATGGATCTTGGTCACGCAACTTCTGATGGCGCTGCTTTTTGCCGGGATCGCCGCCCTGATCGTACAGCAGGATCTGACGATTCTCTTGATCGGGCTCTTTTTTCTGCTGGCCTTCGCCTCGGCTACGCACGATGTCGCGGTGGACGGATTCTATCTGATCGCCCTCGACAAGCATTCGCAGGCACTGCTCTCGGGAGTGCGCGGCACGTTTTATCGCTTCGCCTCCATTTCCGTTCAAGGCGGACTGGTGGTGCTGGCCGGATTCATCGAATCTTGCGGGAACTCCCTTCAAGCCGGGTGGGCCTGGTCGCTCGCTGCTGCGGCGGCAATCATGGCGTTGATTCAACTCTGGCATCTTGCGGCGTTGCCACGCCCGGCGGAGGATGGTCCCGCAGGCAGCGGACGATTTTCAAGCGACTTTGCTGAGTCCTTTCTCAGTTTCTTCCGAATCCGCGGAATCCTCTATTTTCTGTTTTTCCTGTTGCTGATCCGGGTCGCGGAGGCGCAACTCGGTAAGATTGCGTCGCTCTTTCTGCAGGATTCACCGGAGAACGGTGGCCTGGGACTGAGCATTCTGGAAATGGGCAAACTCTACGGCACGGTCGGCCCGATCGCGCTGCTGCTCGGCGGAATCCTCGGTGGCGTGACCGTTGCGACCTTCGGGTTCGGACGGAGCGTCTGGCCGATGCTCTGCGCCCTCAATCTGACCGATATCCTCTACGTTTATCTCGCGATGCAGCGCCCTGATTCCCTCTGGCTGGTGGGAGGCTGCATCGCAGTCGAGCAATTCGGCTACGGAATGGGATACACCGCAATCCTTCTGGTCATGATGGCGCTGTCGGAACACTCCGGCCAATACAAGACCAGCCACTTCGCCATTATGACCGGAGTGAGCATCCTCGGCATGATGTTGTTCAGTACCGTTTCCGGCTGGATCCAGGAACGCCTCGGCTATGTCGGATTCTTCTGGTACGTCATGATCTGCACGATTCCCAGCTTCCTCGTGGCCATCCCCGTCATACGACAGATCCCCGCCGGTTTCGGCCGAAAGCAGCAATCATAATAACCCATTTTCGACGAGCACAACGCTCCCCGCACCCCCATTCCGGTGCCCATGAGGTCGGCACAAAAAAACCGGAGAACCCGCAACGGTTTCTCCGGTCAATCATTTCACTTCGACCAGCTCACAGCTTGACGTTGTAGAACCAGTGGATCATGTAATAGGTCACCCCCGAGCAGATCGCCGTCAACGGAATGGTCATAAACCATGCAAGCACGATTCGCCGTGCCGTGCCCCAGCGCACCCCGCGGGCGCCCTCCACCGTGCCGACGCCCATGATCGAACCAGCGATGACGTGCGTCGTCGAAACCGGGATCCCCAGATGCGCGGTGCCCATCAGCACCAGCGCGGCGGAAGATTCAGCGCAGAAGCCTTCGGTGGGACGAATCTTAGTGATTCCGGTTCCCATCGTCTTAACAATACGCCAGCCGCCCATCATGGTGCCCAGACCGATCACGGCATAGCAGGAAAACGCCACCCAACCCGGAATATCCATCGTCTGGCTGGCGCCGCCGCAAAAAAGCGCCAGCGTAATGATACCCATCATTTTCTGCGCATCATTCGTACCGTGCCCGAGGCTATACCAGGCGGCGGAGATCAACTGCAGATAACGGAATACGCGGTTGGCGTGCATATGCGACATTTTCCGGAAGAGATTGAGGATGATAATCGTAAAAATCATCGCGCCGATCATACCCAGAAGCGGAGCGATCACAATAAACGCGATTACCGGCCAAATGCCGATACTGACCAACTTGCCACCCTCAATGGTGAGGTGTCCCCAGATCACGATCTTGGGGCCAATCGCGGCAATACCGGCACCGATCAGGCCGCCGATGATCGCATGGCTGCTGGAGGTCGGCAATCCGAAAATCCAGGTGATGATGTTCCAGAGTACCGCACCGAGAAGCGCCGCCAGCAACAACACCAACTGTCCGTCCGGCGACGTGATCAGCTCCATATTGATGATGCCGGAGCTGACCATCTTGGCGATGGCGTGCCCGAATGCAAAGTAACCGATAAAGTTTGCCAACCCCGCCAGCGTCACCGCCTGAATCGGGGTAAGAGTGCGGGTCACCACCACCGTGGCGATGGCGTTGGCCGCATCATGAAAACCGTTGAGGAAGTCGAACAGCAGAGCCAGTCCGACCACCAGAACCAGTAGAACCATCAGCGAAGTCATATTCTGTTCCCTGCCGCCGGTTTAACCGTTTTTAATCTTAATGCCGCGAACCAGCTTGCCGATGTCGTCAAGGCGGTCGATCGTCATTTCAAGCGATTCGTAAATTTCTTTGATTTGAACCATTTCCACGGTGAGAACCGCTTCTTTATTGCAGAAAAGTTCCGCCATACTGATATTGAAGAGTTCGTCGGCCTGATTTTCCAGCTTGTGCATCTGTTCGGCCTTTTTCCGGATCTTCTGGCGCTGCTTGAGGCGCAGGTCATGAACGACTTCCTGCTGAAGTTTCGCAATGGAAACGATGATGTCACAGAATTGGCAGACGTTGGTCGTCATCTTGCGGATTTTGTAGATTTCGATCTTTCTGGCGAGGTCCTTCAGCTCATCGAGCGGCTTTTCCATATTGATCGCCAGCGTGTGGATGTCTTCGCGGTCGAGCGGGGTGATGAAGCAACGGCTGAGTTCTTCGATGATGGTCATTTCGACCTGTTCGCCTTTGCGCTCGTAGTCCCGAATGGTGAAGATCCGCTTTTTCAGTTCATCCGGAGAAAGAGTTTCGATCTGAACCGCCAGATCGCGAAACGTGACACTGCAATTGAGCACATAACCGCTCAGTTCTTCGAGAAAATCGAAGAATTTGGTCTCGCGCGGTAACAGCAGATCCAGTAAATTGAACCCCATGATCCTCCACTCCTTTGTCATTCCATTCAAGCGAGTCGTGTCAGGGACGCCGACTTTCCAAACATTACAATAACATAATACAAACTTGCGCTAAATATAACCGCCGGGAAGTCTGAATTCAAGCTGGCAAGACATTATTTCCTCGTAAAAACGACAACACGCCCGGCCCTTACCGCCCGCTGCGGAAGCGCCTGCGATATTCGCGCGGAGGAAGCGCGAATTTACGGGAAAACATTTTGCAGAAATAGTTGCTGTCGTTGAAACCGCATTCCTGCGCGATCTCCATGATGGTGTCGTCGCCAGAAACCAGCAGTTCCGCTCCCCGATTCAGCCGCCGGTCGATCAGGTAAGAATTCGGAGTCCGCTGGAGCGTCGCAGCAAAGATGCGCTCCAGTGTGCGCACCGAGATCCCGCAACCCTGCGCAATATCGGAGGGTTGAAGCGCTTCCCCTTCGCGCTCGGCGATAAAGCGGAGAATGCGGTGAATGCGAGCCAGCTCGTCATTCTTCTCCGCAGCTTCCGACACGGCGCGACTCAGCAGCAGCACAAGACGCATAAATCCATTATTCATGGCGAACACCCACCCGGGCTGCGCCAGATATTGCTCACTCTCAAGCTCCCGGACGATCGTATCGGCCATCGCCATCCGATTTGCGTCAAGCGTCAGGCGATTGCGGAAACGGCAGTCGTCGGGCAGTTCGGTGGAGATGCCGAAAAGGGTATGAAATCCGGGATTGTCACGCATGTCGAACATCTCAAACTTCAACCGTTCCGGCAGATAGAGGATATTGACAATCTCCAGATGATTCATGCCGCGATAGCCGTGCGCGCTGCCGGGCTTGACCAGAAAAAGGTTTCCGTGAACGATCGGGTACTCCCCGCTCTCGGTGACATGAACCCCGGAACCGGAACGAACCAGAACCAGCTCATAGAAATCATGTTCGTGAACCAACTCGTCTTGTCGGTAATATTTCCGCGAACCGACCCAGATGCCCGGCCCTTCGGGCGAAAAGTGCATCGATTCCGGCAAGCGCATGGCGATTTCAGACCGCAGGCCGGTTTCTCCATGCAGTTTGTCCGGCTTGTCGCAAAAATTCCCGTTCATGTCGGGAATGTACCCTCTTTTGTCGTTTTTGTCAAGGTTTGCCGCTTTCTTTTCCGCTATAATTATAATAGAAAACAACCGTTACCAAGGAGGGACGAATGTATTGTAAGAAATTTTTTCTGCTCTTTCTACTGCTCGGCAGTGTCGTGAATTTACCTGCCGCACCGGAAGTGCCGTCCCCATTACAGCCATTTTTGCTGGAGCTGCTTCGCCAGGAACGCGGGAACTGGAAATTCCTCAACGCGGTGGGGCAACAATTGGAGCACCCCGGCGAAGTCGCCGTCACTGTCCCGATGAAGGCGGAAACGGTGAAGACAGCCGTATTGCGCCTTGACCACCCGGAATTTCCGGGCGACGTCGACCACGCGGAATTTCAAGAATTCCAGCCGGTTTCCCCTGGGAAATTTGAACTTCGCGCCGATGAGTTCACGGCGACGCTGACGCTCTCCACAGAGCACAACACGCTGTCGAAAATCAGGATCGGAGCCGCGGTCAAGGCGAGCCGGATTCCGGCCGCGCTCTTCGTTTCGGACGGTAAACGAAGCGTCCCGGTGCGTTTCAATGCGCTCCAGTTGCAAAGCGACCGGGTCGGCGATGTCTTCACAGAAAAGGAAGCTGTCACTCTCCATGTGCTTCGCACCGAAGGCAGATCGGTCGAGGCGGAATATATCGTCACCGACCACTTCCGCAACCGGGAAGTCAAGCGCGGCAACGTGATCCTTAGCGGAGAAACTTCTCAATTCACTCTTCCACTGGATTCGTTCGGCAGTTTTGCAGTGGAGCTTAAATTGCCGGAAGATACGGCGAAATTGCGTGTGACTCGCATTCCGGAGCGGCAGGAGCTGGCTCCCGAGGCATCATTCGTCGGCATGAATATTTTCCAGCAGCAAACGCGCTATTACAGTTACCAGCTCCCGCTCTTCGCCCAGGCGGGCGTCCGCTGGGTTCGCCCATGGCTGCATTGGGAAAATACCTGGAAAATGCAAGAGCCGAAACCGGGCGTGTTCGACACTGAGCAACTCGATGCCTTGCGCCGACGCATGAAAGCGCATGATCAGAAATTCGTCTACATCCTTTATAATTTCTCGCCGACGCTGGGCCTGGCGTCAACCGAACGCTCCGCCCTCAATGACGAACAGATGAAACTCTGGAAAAACTACGTCAGGCGCATCGTCGCCCACTGCCCCGAAGTCAACGATTGGGAAGTCTGGAACGAACCCGACCTGTTCGCCGCCAATGGCGAATTCACCGCCGATTTTTACCGCAGACTCATGGTCGACACCGCGCAGGCGATCCGTGAAACCCAGCCGGGCGCCCGGGTGCATACGCTTTCACACGCCAACCAGATTCCATGGCTGAGAGAAATCTGCAGCGATACGGAGAGTGCGGCAATAACCGATGTGGTGACGCTGCACAGCTATGCCCGCTCTCCGGCATTTACCCATACAGAGATGTCGCGGCAACGAACCCTCGACATCGGAGGATTCGCCGGAAAACCGCAGCAGTTCAACGAAATCGGCTACTCCGGTCACGATGAAAGCCCGTCCTATAACGTCGCCTTCGCCAACTCCACCGAACGCATGCAGGCAGAAACGTTGCCGATCAATTGGGCTCAGGCGCTGCATTTCGGCGGCCCCGAAGCAAAGGCCTATTGGTTCTGCAGCCTCGATCCACGCGACCCTACCGATCCGGAACAGAGAACCTGGGATAGCGCATTCGGATTGCTCTATCTCGGGCTTCAGCCGAAAATCGCGTTTGCCACACTGGCCGGTATGGCAAAGATTCTGGACGGCAGCACTCCGCTCGGACGGATGGAAATCCCCGACACCCAGGTTCGTTACGTCGCCTTCTCCGATGGGAAAGCCATTGTCTGGAACGATGACCGCAAAAACGGAATCACCGCAATTGACCTCGGCTGCGCCCCCGGCGAACCCCTGACCGTCTACGATCTCTTCGGCAACCATGTCGACAGCGGCAAAGCCGAAACCATCACATTGCAGCTGAATGACGGCCCCCGATATCTCGTCGGCAGCAAGCGCCTCGGCGAACTCGCCCATGCCGCACGCGAAACGTGGATGAAGGAGCGAGTACGCCAAGCCGACATGGAGCGGCAGGTCGGCATGCCGCAACAGCTGGTGTTGAAAAGCGGTGAAACCGGAACGTTCGACTTTGCCGCCCCCGCCAACAGCAAGATTCATTGGGAAACCACCGATGATTTCCCCGGTAAATTGACCGTCCGTCAGGAAAACGGCCGTATCTCCGGCACAGTCGCCGCCGGGAACGGCGGCGGTGGAGCGGCGATGTTCACGATCCTTCTGCCAGGAGCCGGATCACCCGAGGTACGTCGAATTCTCCGCGTTTCCGTCGATCGCCACGACTATATTCCCGACGGTACCTTTTCACAAATGACGATAGATGAATATCAGGTGGTGACGGGCGTATTCCCGGATTTCATCGAAGGAGCGAAAGCTCCCGGCAGCCTGCGCCTGCACGGTCCCTTTGCCGGCAGAATCCACCTCAAGGAACGCCCGGTGCTGCAACCGAATCAGGCGATCCACTTCCGGGTTGCGTTGAAAGGAAAGTTCTCTCCCGACACCAAGCTGTCGTTCAACGTGGCCATGTTTGCCAAAACACGCTGGGTTACCACCTGGATGGCCGCCTCTCTGCGTGACAACGCGCCGGAAGGCAACCGGTTTCAACCGTTCTCCGCTCAAATCCCGGAGGAATTTCCTGAATGGACAGTCATCTCCGCCACGCTCCCCGCAGATCGGCTGCCGAATGAAGAACTGAACATCATCTTCTTCATCGACGCTCAAAACGGGAAAGAGGGCGACTATCTTCTGATCGACGATCTGGAGCTTTATCAGCAATCGTCCGGAACCGCCGTCACCGGAGTACCGTGGGGAAACTGGAAAATCGAGCGCAAACAGGGATTGCGAAGCACCACCGGCAATCTGCTGCTGGAAGCTCCCACCGCAGTTCGACTCCATATGCAGACGGAATCTCTGCCGCGCAACTTCCGCTTCCGGATTCTGCCGCAGCTGAACGATGCCGCACAACTTAAGATCGCACTGGCCTGTTTTAATGGGAAAGAGTGGCTGGGCGACCAGGTTCTGGCGGCGACGCAAGGCGATTCCGTCGTCCGGATTCCCCGTAGCAGTGTGGAGTGGCAGGAACTTTCCGGCGTGGTCCCGGCGCTGCCGGAGGGCGTCACGCGCTGCCTGCTTTTTGTAGACGCCGTGAAGGGAGAGGAGAACAGCCGCTGTGAAATTTCACCGATTGAACTCTCGTATTGAACCATTCCGATTCAGGAGAAAGGGAAACCATATGTTGAAAAAATTCACGTTGATTGAATTGCTGGTCGTGATCGCAATCATCGCCATTCTCGCCGCAATGTTGCTCCCCGCCCTGAACCGGGCACGGGAATCGGCCCGCAAAAGCAACTGCGCTGGCAATCTCAAACAGCTCGGCACCGCCGCCGCCATGTACACGCACGATTACAACGATTACATCGTTCCCGGACAGGAGAAAGGATGGCATCGGAAATGGTTCAACTTTCTCTACCCTTACGCCGGAGAGAGCGACCAACTGCTGCTCTGCCCCTCCATCATCGAGGGAGAAAAAATCAAAGCGGATAGATTTGATGACGGCGTGGAGCGTAAACTCGGCTACTCCGGGCAAGGCAGAGTCATGGGGCTGGGAGATGGAGCCAGCTCCAATCCGCTTCACTGCAAGATCAGCAGCATTCAAAAACCTACCATCACATGGTTGATCAACGACTATTCAGGAATCGTCGACCCCAATGGATTCGTCTGCACCAAAGGCTCCATGACAAACGCGATCGTCTGGGCGGCTCTGTTCCGCCACAACTCCGCGTTGAACGCAACGTTTGTCGACGGCCATGTCAGAGGAATCAATAAGCCTTCCGCCATTACAGGGTTTGACAGCCCGAACGAACACCTGTTTACTTCGCCGGTCAACCTATAGCGTTCTGCATTTTTCCATGGGACGAGTTGCATTCCGCCGGGTTTCAATGTACATTAACCCGGTATGGAAATGCAACCCGCGCCGCGGAAAAACCGACGGCGTCATGTATGGAAAGTGATCAAGAACCATGTCCGTAAAAACCGTAAGAACCAGATTCGCCCCCAGTCCGACCGGATTCATGCACGTCGGTAACCTCAGAACCGCGCTTTACGCTTTTCTTCTGGCGCGTTCACAAAACGGGGTTTTTCTCCTCCGTATCGAAGACACCGATCAGGCGCGTTATGTCGAAGGCGCGGTCGATGTGATCTACAAAACCCTCAACGCCGCCGGAATCTCTCACGACGAAGGGCCGGACGTCGGAGGCGATTTCGGGCCTTACGTCCAGAGCGAACGCAAAGGGCTTTATCTCCCCTACGCCGAAGAACTGGTCAAGAAAGGCGCGGCCTACTACTGTTTCTGTGACAAAACCGACGCCGCCGAACACCCGGCTGAAGGAGAGGAAGCCGCCATCTCCGGTTACGACGGCCGCTGCCGACACCTCGACGCGGGAACCATCGAAGCCAATCTCGCCGCAGGGAAACCTTACGTGATCCGCCAGAAAATCGACCGCGACGGCTCCTCGGTCTATCACGACGCAGTCTACGGCGAAATCACCTTTGAGAACAAGGTGCTTGACGACCAGATTTTGATCAAGCGCGACGGAATGCCCACCTACAATTTCGCCAACGTCATCGACGACCATACCATGGGGATCACCCACGTCGTGCGCGGGTGTGAATATCTGTCAAGCACCCCGAAGTACAATTTGCTCTATCAGGCGTTTGGCTGGGAGCTGCCCGAATACGTCCACCTGCCGCTCATCATGGGGCGCGACGCCGAAGGCAACGTATCCAAGCTCTCGAAACGCCACGGCTCGGTCAGTTTCGAGGGGCTGGTCGCCGAAGGGTATCTGCCCGCCGCGATCGTCAATTACATCGCACTGCTCGGCTGGTCGCCGAAGAACGACCGCGAAATCATCCCGATGGAAGAGATGAAGCAGATCTTCTCGGTCGCCGGACTCAACAAAGCCTCGGCGGTATTCGACTACGACAAGCTCACATGGATGAACGCCGAATATCTGAAAGCGCTTTCGCCGGAAGAATTTGCAAAAATATCAGAACCCTTTTCCGGTCTGTCCGGAACCCCGCTGGCAACGAAGTGGCCGCTGATCGCCGCCCTGCTCCAGCAACGGGTAGGCAAGTTGACTGAAATTCCGGAGAAGATCACGTTCCTGCCGGAACAGCCGGAATACACCGCCGAGCTCTTTTTCAATAAAAAGAGCAAAGCCGACGCGGAAACCGCCAAAGCAACATTCGAGGCGCTGATCCCGGAATTCGAGGCGCTTGATCATTGGGACAACGACGCACTCACCGGAATCATGACCCGTTACGCCGAGGCGAAGGAGGTCAAAATCGGACAGCCGATGTGGGCGATCCGCATTGGCGTATCCGGCCAGGCGGTCACCCCCGGCGGCCCGGCGGAAATCATGATGATTCTCGGCAAGGAGGAATCCCTTCGCCGCCTGAAACTGGCCGCGGTCAAGTAAGCGAATCCCCTGATCAATACAAAACGGCCGCCGGAACACGTCGTTCCGGCGGCCGCGTTTTTTTCCACACCAATCAGCTGAGCCAGGGGTCCGTGTCGTCACGCACCATCGAGCAGCTGGAACTCAAATCCCCATTCCGCCGATTGAAGTTGGCGGTGATCCACCCGGAGGGCGTCCGAAGTCGGTAACTGCCATGCGTCAACGGCCCGGGCTGCGGATCGAATGAGAAATCCTGCCACCCCGGCTCGGTCGGCATCAGCCCGAAAAGTCTTCGCGGAATCACATTACCCGGCGCACTGCCCCACGGATGTGCAAAGCTCATGTTCGGTTTCAAATCCGGGTTCCACGCCTCGGTCACTACGGTCGCGCCCAGACGGAACATGCCCATCCAGCTCCGGTCGTTATCGGCAGTCATCAGCTCCACCGCCCGGTCGGCGCGACGGGTCTTGAACAAGGCGTCCAGATAGAACTGGGCGCCATAGACGCTGCACTTCATTCCGGCACGGTCGATAAAGTCCGCCGCATCCTCCACTTTATCCGCCTCCACCAGATCGAACGCCAACGCGAACATATTGGTGTGGAACCCGGCATGACGGCTGTTGGAGTTATCCACAAACAAACGCTGCTCCGGATCATAGAGGCGGGTATTGAACGCTTTTTTCACCTGCTCCGCCAGTTTGGCGAAGTCGGCGGCGTCGCCCGGCTTGCCGAGATACCCGGCCAGCTTCGAGAGACAGTCAAGCGACCAGAATACAAAGGCGTTCGGAACCGCATTGTCCGGTCCGAACTCATAGTTGTCGCGGCAAGAGGTCGGCCAATCGACAATCACGCGCATCGGGAACTCCGGAACCAGCCCGTCGCGCAGCAGCGGATGGAAGCTGCACTCCGCCACCAGTCGCGGATAGACCTCTTCCAGTAAGTCGCGATCCCCCGTCTGCATGAAATATTCGTAGACCACCGGCGCCATGAAAAGACGCCATTCGCACGGCCAGGTGTAGTGGTTCATCTGGTAAAGGATCGTACGCCGGGCGACCCGGTAACGCGACTCCACCGTAAAATGGCTCAACATGTTGATGTAGGCGTCGGCCTCGTAAGCCATGCGCTCCCGGCTCGGACAATCCATGTAGACGTCGAGCGTGGTATATTTGATGGAGTCTTTGCAGAGCTGCCACACCCGCTCCAGATTTTCATTCGAGCACTGGAAGGAAGAATCATCGTCTTCAAACGGGGAGTTAAGCGCCTGCGCCGCAATGTTTCCGGCAAGCAATTCCCCCGGATAGTCGACCAATTCGGCATAACGGAACGAACGCAAACCGAAATTGCGAAGCCGCGCTCCGCCCTCCGGGAAGCGCCATCCCTCCTGATAACAATTCCCTGTCCGCATCTGGAAGCGGACGCCGCCATAGGGGAGCAACTCTTCGCCAAGCCGGATCTCCACCAGCGCTGCTTCGCTTGCGGCAAGCTCAAGAGAGCCGGAAACGTTGCGCCCGAAGTCGATGATATAACGACCATCGGCAAGACGTTCGATATTCACCGGAGCCACCCGGGTTTCGACATAAGCCGGAATCAACGGGGATTCCAGCGGATAGGCGTCTTTCCGGGCAAAGCAAACCGCATCATTCCAATCGACATCGTCAAACTCAGGAGAAAGCCAACCATAAGGGAATTGTTCCCCATCAATATGTTCCGGCTGTTCCCCCGGCCCCGGACTGCCTTTCTGGAATGAAAGAGCCGGCTTGAAATAACAGAATGCCGAATAAATGGAGTCACCGGGCAAAACCTTCCAGTCGGAACCGGAGGTGAATTCCTCATGCGATCCGTCGGCGTAATCCACCCGAAGCGTCACGGCGGTGCCATAACGTTCCCCACGGGAGAACAAACCGAGAACGTTGACGCCCTCGTGAAGCATCCCGGTCAAATTAAAATGCGTTTCCACCGCGTGATCGTCGCGGACAGAACGAGCCGGGCCGGCGGCAACCAGCTTGCCGTTGGCGAAAAAACGGTACTTCAGGAAACTTCCACCGAGGAGCCAATTGTGCACCATCTCGGGAATTTCCATCCACGAAGGATAGGCGTAGCTGTGCGGATCGGCAACAATAGCGACAATCGCGCCCGTCACCGGTTTCTTAAGCGTCAAAACCTTCCGGCAAAAGACGTTGCCGGGACCTCCGATAAAGTGCATGGGGGATTCCTTTCGGTCATTTTCCTGTTGCATGAAAGTAACCTACATCCTCCCCCACGCTTTTTCCACCCCGAATGCCTCAAAAGAGCGAGCTTTTCAACAAAATCGCCGCAGCGTCAACGGACGCGGAGGACGACTTTGCCGATATTCTCGCGGCGACGTAAAATCGCATGTGCTTCGGCTGCATCTTCCCAAGGAAGAATGGCGTGAATCACCGGGCGAATTTCGCCAGTGCCGAATCTGTTCCAGAACTCCCGTTCCAGCGCATGCAGAACATCGCGCTTCATGTCATTCGTCCGGCTCCGCAATGTACTGCCGATCAATCGGAGGTTTTTGCGAAACACGGTGTCAAGGCGAATACTCGACGCGCCACCGCCGAGAGATGCGATTTGAATCCAGCGGCCACGCAGATTCATCTTCTCGAAATTCGTTCCGAAATCCGCACCGCCGACACAATCGAGCACAATATCAGGCGGATTCGCATCGAGCGCCGCGCCAAGATCATCCGTCCGGTGATTCACGACAACATCCGCGCCAATGGAACGGACAAACGTCGCCTTCTCTTCCGATCCGACACTGGTGACAACCTTGCAACCGAGGCATTTCGCCATCTGGATCGCGGCGATTCCAAGCCCGCTCGCGCCGGCCTGGACAAACACGGTGTCGCCCGCCTTCATCTTCGCTTCGCAAATGAAATTCAAGTACGCCGTGGCGAATACCTCAGGAACGGCGGCGGCCTCTTCCATCGACAATCCCGGCGGATTCGGCAGAACCATCTCCTCAGGAACAACCACCTGTTCGGCATAGCCGCCGCCGCCCAGAAGGGCGCAAACCGCATCGCCGGGTTTGAACCGGGAGTGCGCCGGAGCCGCCACAACGATTCCGGCGGCTTCCAGCCCCGGCCACTCCGGCCACCCCGGCGGCGGCGGATATTCCCCGTCGCACTGCATCAGATCGGCACGATTCACCGCAGTCGCGTGCACTTCAATCAACACCTCATCCTGCTTGCGTACCGGATCGGCGGCTTTCTGTCTGGTCAATACCTTACGGCTGTCATTCATCACAACGTACATGCTGATTTCCTCTTTCAAAACCGTGAATTACAATAAATTTCCATTTGCGTCACCAACGGCGGTGAACTTGAAACTCCCGCCCCGTAACGCGGCAGCCGAGCGACTCTCGGCATGCCCGTCGGACATGGCAAGATTGCAACGGGCACTATGCCGGGCGGAGACGACCGGGGCGCTTCCGCCAAGATCATTCACCGGGCTGAAACGGTATCCGTCCTTACCCTTATTCGCATTATTCCCCGACATGACGGTATCCGCCCAAACCGGAAGTTCCGAGTGATTGCGTATCGCCAATGTGTTGATATAACGGGGGGAACCGTCGAATATCATAAAACTGCCGAACTTCGCCTTATACTCGTTCGCGGCATTGTTGAAACTGGTTTCCGACATCGACACCACCCCATGACAGCCGAAGAAAATATCCCCCGGAACCCAGGCGGGAGCAGAAGGACAGCGCATGGAAGCATGCGAGATATAACCGCGTGCCAACGCCTTCTCCTCCGCGCTTGCGCCGGGTTGAGAATACTCACTCAGCACCAGTCGCGGCGTCAGATCAACCCCGCCATATCGACCCAATATGACATAATAACCCTTGTTGTCATCGGCATAAAACTGCTGCGCCGACATACATTGCTTGAGGTTGTTGACGCAAGTGATTGACCGCGCCCGTTCCCGTGCCTGATTGAGCGCCGGAAGCAGCATTGCCGCGAGAATGGCGATAATTGCAATCACAACCAGCAATTCAATCAGTGTAAATCGTCGTTTATCGTTCATAACTTCGTCCTTTCGCTTGTTGAGTTTCCGGCATCACATTCCGCCGCAGGCGCGACCACCGTCGATCAGATGGTTGCTGCCGGTAATAAAGGCGGCTTTGTCCGAACAGAGATAGAGGATCAGATCTACCACCTCAATCGGTTCGGCGGCGCGCCCGAGCGGGGTTTTCATATTCGCCATCGCGGCACGGGTCATCACCGGGCCGGGGGAAACGCAACAGGCGCGAATTCCGTGCGGCGCGCCGTGAAGCGCCAACGATTTGGTCAACCCGATCATCCCCGCCTTGGCGGCGCCATAGACGACCGCTCCGCCGGTCACACCATCAATCGAACCGAGGTTGATGATGACCCCGCCCTTCTGTGCGACCATCGTGTTGAATACGGCGCGACTGAACCAGATCGGCCCTTTGAAGTTGACGTCGACGCCCCATTCCAGCACATCAACCGGCAAATCTTTGAACGATTCGGAGCGTCCGAAAATTCTTCCACAATACCCGCCCGCACTGTTGATGAGGATGTCGATCCGCCCAAAGGTTTCGATCGCAAATTTCGCAGCGGCCTCCACCTCGTCGTAATGACGGACATCCACCTTCACGCCGGAAGCGCTCCCGCCTTGTGCGCGGATTTCTGCCGCGGCGTTTTCCACGCGCTCCTGATTCACATCGCAAAGAACGACATTCGCTCCTTGCTCCGCCAATTTTTGTGCGGCAAGCAGTCCCATGCCGGAGGCGGCGCCGGTGACAATCGCAGTTCTGTTTTTAAATTCCATCATTCAACTCCGCTTTCCATTGGGTTCCCACCGGGCGTTCTTCGGCCCGATAACACGACCACCATCCACCAAAAAATTGGCGCCGGTGATGAAATCCGCTTCCGGGGAAGCGAGAAACGCGATCATTCCGGCAATATCATCCGGCTGCCCGCTTCGTTCGAGCCAGGTGCCGGGGTTCGGCTCCGTTTCCTTCCCGATCATTCCGGGAGAAACGCAGTTCACAGTCACGCCGAACTGCCCGGCCTCCATTGCGAGAGTTTGACTGAATGCGATCACCCCGCCTTTGGCAGCGGCATAATCCGCCCAACCGGGGAGCCCGGAAACTCCGGCAATGGAAGCGAGATTGATGATTTTTCCGGATTTACGCCCGATCATCCGCCCGAGAGTATGACGGCACATGGACATGACGCCGAACAAATTGACTTCAACGATCCGTCGCCACGTGGAAGCGTCCACATCTTGAAACGATTCGCAGCCTTTCCGCAACAACCCGGCGTTATTAACCAGCACATCGATCGGCGCAAATGTCTTCTCGACATGTTCGATCACGGCGGCAACTTCGGCGTCATCGCTCACATCAAGTCTGGCAAAACAGGCTTTCCCTCCTCCGGCGATGATTTCTCCGGACAGTGTTTCCGCAACTTCTACCGAAAGATCGGTGACGACGACGGCCGCGCCCTCTTTCGCCAGACGGCGCACGACAATCGGGCCGATCAGTCCACCGCAGCCGGTGACGAGAATGGTTTTTCCTTGTAAGCGAGCTTCCATGATCGCATCCCTCACATGACGTCGTTGATGTTCCAATGAAGATTGTCCAGCACGGCGCGCATGGCACGGATGGTCGGCTGCGTCATCCCGTAACGCGACTCGTAACGAGTGACCGCGAAGAAAATCGATACGCCGAGCGCGGGGCCGAGAAATCGGTGCGGCCGGGAAAAAGCGCCATTGCAGAGATGGATGAATTGCCCCGGCAACTCCCGCTTCAACAGCATGGTGGTACGGAACGCCTCGGTCAACTCCGCATCACTGTTGACGGTGGTAACGATTTTCACCACATCCGCGCCGCGTGATTTGACTTCGAGCAAATGTTCCAACACTTGTTCCGCCGTCCGGGCGCATTGCATATGTGAGGAAATCACCACATCTGCGCCTTTCGCGTGAATCCGGTCGATCAATCGCTTCTGTTTGTCGATCGCGGCGGCGTTGCGGGTAAGTTCCATCGGAGACGGATCGTACAGATCCCCCATCACGTCGATGATCGAAGCGCCCGCATCGGCGGCTGCCAGCAGAATCTCCTGTCGCGCGTCGTCGTCCAGATTCTGCTGCGTATCGTTGCGATAAAAACAGAACATGAAGGGAAGCGCAACCGAATCGATGATCGCTTTCAACGACTCCCGGTTGCGAAATTCCGGCTTCAGATCGCGCAGCTCAATGGCGATGCCGTTCGCGCCATCAAATTCGCTGTTGCGCGCCTCGGCAATCAACTCCTGCGGCGTCTGTCCACTGAAAAGCGAAGTAACCATAGGGTGCGGTTGATTGAGAAAAGAGCGTTTCATATTAAACTCCCGTTGCGTTCCAGTTTGTGATTCCCGATGCCGCCATCAGCACTTCCTGAACAAGGCAATCATGATGTATATCGTAAGGATTTTTAATTTCACCGCGAATCATGCGCGCCAAATCCATCAGTTGTTCCTCGTACCGATCACGCACGGGGTCGAAAGAAAGCGTGTGCTTCCCGGCCGCAAGTTCCGCGGCGTCTTCGTTCAAAACCAGATCCATCGTGAGCGGTTGTCCATCGAACCGTTCCAGCGGGCAAAGATCGACCGATCCCTTTGTCCCGCAAATTTTCAACCGGCGACGACTCAATCCGTCAACCTCACGGCTGGATGCCCGAAGCGTCACTGTCGCATGAGGGTAGGTAAGGATGGAAACACAATTGTTCTTAATCCGATCCGGATCGCCGGGAGCTGAGAGCAGAAACGGCGTCACCGTAGACGGCCGCCCCATCAGAGAAACCACGAAATCAATCAGGTGACAACCAAGGTTGAACATGATTCCGCCGGGGAGCTGCCCCATATATTCCTGATACTCTTTGTCGCCGTAATTGTGGCTCATGCTCGCCTGAACCTCAAAAATCTCTCCGAGCCACCCCTTGCGAAACGCCTCTTGAATCCACCGCATCGCCGGATTCCCACGGAACATATACCCCATTTGAAACGGCAGATCGCGCTTCTCATACCCCGATCGCAGCCGCTCGAATTCGTCATAAGAGTCACCACCCGGTTTATCCATGTGAATCGGAAGATTACGTTCCAGACAACGGAATGCCGCCGGAACCAATTCAAGATTCGGCACTTCCACCGCAACCGCCTGAAGTCCGGGAGTCTGAAACAACTCCTCCTCCGTCATCATTTTCACTCCGTCATACATCTTAAAGTCGGAGCCGACGAATTTTGCCGTCGTTGCCGTTGGCCGGTCATCGACGACGCCGACAATTTCAAACACCTCCGGCAACAACCGCAAGGTCTGCATTTTTCCGGGGGCGTGCTCGTGACAAACGCCGAGCTGGCCGATTTTAATCCTGTCCATCATGCCCGTCCTTTCAAATACGAATCCATCTTCCCCCAGACCGCCGAAGCGTCCGGCCATACCGTATCCTTCGGCAATGCGGCAAGTTCCTGCGCCAGGCCGCGCCGAAGCGGCATGAAGTCTTCTTGCTTCAACCCGGTCACACGCAAAATCTTAGAATTATCGATGACTCGGTTGAACAACCGGTCATAAGCAAGCTGGTACCGCGCCCCGGCATAACCACCCATGATATTCACATAATCCTCGCTCTCTGCGGCAACGTATTCAAGGCCGATGATCTCCTTGTAATACTCCGCGATTTCGCCCCAGGAACGATGCTCGGCGGTCGCCAGTGTGAACCGCTCGAGAAACGCCGCCGGATTGAAGAGAAGCCGGGCGAACATCTTCGCCACATCTCCTGCCCAACTCATCGTTCCCTGCACGGTAAGAGCCTCTTTCGGGAGTACAATCGGCAACCCTTTCAGCGCCCGCGCCACAAGCACCGGGGCCTCCAGCGTCACCAGTTGATAGCGAAATTTCGAGTAGGTGATGGCCGGACGGACAATCGTCCAGTTCTGAAAGCCGGAAGCCTGCAAAATATCTTCCTGCCGGGCTTTGTAAAGCGAATAATCTTCCGTCTTGAGGAATTCCGCATCCGACGACACATCCAGCAACCGGGGAGTTTTTTCCGTTGTCGGAACGCTTTCGCTGTAAATGCGGTAGGTGGAGAGAAAGACATAGTGTGCGGTGCTTCGCAGCAACAGTTCATGCCGATTGCGGAACTGTTCGGTCGAATAGAGCATGAAGTCGACAATGGCGTCGAATTTCTCCTTCAACAGCTCCTCCAGAAACCTGTCATCCAGCGCATTCGCTTTGACGCAGGTGATCAATGGATGGCGAAACGGTGCGTCATCCAGCGAAACCACACGAACACGATACCCCATTTCGGCAAGTTCCGGAACCAGATAGACACCCATCGCACCGGTACCGCCAAGCACCAATACATTTCGCTCCTGCTTCATCCATTCACCTCATATTTTCCAGTCAAACACAAATCCAAGCGGCGGGTTGGGATTCTCCGCCAGTTGAGCATACACTTCGGGTGCGCGTTCCGGAGAAACAATCTCCGAAATCAATGGCCGTACCTGTAATTTCCCGGCAGCGAGCAATTTCAGATATGTTCGATAATCATCCTGCTCCGTCCAACGCCCCGGCGCGGAATCCGTCCCCGGACGGGTGAATGTATGTGCGCCAATTAAAGAAATTCCGCGACGATGAACATACTTGTAATAATCAATCGGAGCATCGGAGACTCGAGTACAGCCAAGCAGAGAGATCCGCCCCTCCCACGCCACATATTCAAGCGCTTGCTGAAGCGCCTTCGCATTTCCGCTCACCTCGACCACGGCGTTGACGCCCTGACCATCGGTTGCCGCTTTCACTTGCTCCGGCAATGTTGCGTCCGGAACAAACACGGCGGAAGCACCGAGCTTCCGCGCAAGATCGCGACGCGCCGGATCAAAATCCGCTGCAAACACCGAAACCGCCCCGGAATACGCGGCAAATTGAACAGCAAACGCGCCGAGCAATCCCATTCCCGCCACCATGACCGACTCGCCAAGCTCTATTTTCAGCTTACGCACACCAAGCAGGGAAAATGACGCGATATGTGCAAAGGCGGCCTCCAACGGATCAATTCGATCGTCTTCCACCTTCACCAGCCCGGTGGCCGGTTTGACCGAATGCGAACTGTGCCCGGCCCAGGCGACAATCACCCGGTCGCCCAAGCGCAGAGCATCGACCCGATCACCCAATTTCACGACTCGCCCAATCCCGCAGTAACCGGGGTAAAACGGAAATCCGTTCTCCGACGTGCCGGTATTCGGGAGTTGCACCAGATTCGCCCGCTCCGTTCCGGCACTGACGACCGTATATTCGTTTTCGATCAAAACATCGCCGGAGGCAAGGTCGGGGAGAAGAAAAGATTCCAGCTTCGCTTTTCCTTTTCCCGTGAAACAAATTCGTTTCCCGTCCATACGTTCTCCCCATTGTTGGTGGTCTGGCTTCTTCCATTAAAGTATAGTGGAGAAAACAGCGAAACGCAACCCGCTTTTTCATCCATCCTGAAAAAGAAAGTGGAACATGTACTTTATTTTCGTAAAAATCATGATATATTGTAAATGAATCACAAAAAGGGAAACGTTTTATGAAAATTCAAGACATCGCAAAACTGGCTGGCGTTTCAACCGCAACGGTATCAAGAGTTTTCAACCATCACCCGAGCATTCGCCCGGAATTACGCGCCCATGTGTTCGCGGTAGCTCGGCAATACGGTTATCATCCACGCCTGTCGACCAAGCAAAAAAATGTGGTGATTCTCACACCGTACAATTCGATTTATCCGGTACAGAGCTGTGTGGATATGATTCTAGCCGCACTGACGCAGGAGTTTCCGCGCCGGGGATTCCGGCTGGAGATCCTGCCGGTCAACAACCGGGAACGGCTGGAGAGCATTCAATTTTGCGCGGCGGTGGCGATCGGCGTGGAACCGTCCGAGTTTCGCGATTGGCCGGAGCGATTCGCCGCGCCGCTGGTCATCATGGATCGCGAAGGCGCGGATAATGTTTCGGATATTCACTTCGTTCGTTCCGACGAAGAACAAGGCATGCGCATCGCCATCGATCACCTGTATGAACGCGGTTGCCGCCACATCGGCTGCATCATCCACGGTTCAGAGGGAACGGGGAACACCGATTTGCGTCGCGCCGCCGTGATCCGGGCGCTCAAAGCGCACCAGCTGCCGGCGAACGACGCGACCGTCCTCCTCTCCGGCCCCGGATCGGAGAAATATGTGGAACTGACGGGAAAACTGTTGAAGCAAGGCGTAGACGCACTGTTCTGCCCCGGTGGAAATGCAGGAATCGCAGTTCTTTACGCCTTGTCGCTCTACAACCGGCACGTCCCGGAGGAACTTTCACTGATCGCTTCGGAGCAGACGTTCTTTTCTCACTATGCTGTCCCGCCGCAGACCACTGTATCGCCGGATTATTCCGCGATGGCAGCGGCCGCAGCCGATATGATCGACGCCCGGCTCGACGGCCAAAGCGCGCCGATCCGAACCATTTTACCCTATCGGCTTATCGCGCGGGAGAGCGTCAGCTCTCGACGTTGATCAACTTCAAGGCGTTATCGCGCCCGACCTTGTTCAACTCTTCGTCGGAAAAAAGACGGAGGGAATTCAAGAATCGCATACAATCGGCCATCATGACGGCGGAACCTGCAAGATAGCCGGTTTCCGGGTAGTACAGCCTGCCATCCGATTCGAGGTGCGCGATATTCCCAAACACCTGACACGTGCCGGGTTTCAGCCCGGCGGCGGAAGAAGCATCGCTGGTGACAATCACCCGCTCCGCTCCTTTAACCCGGCAGATAATCCGAATCAGGCTCTCCGGCAGGTGATGCCCGTCCGAAATCAGCATCGCACTTAAGCGATCTTCCGCCATTCCCGCCCAAATCGGGTTTTCATGGCGCGGCAGCATCCCCGGAACCGCGTTGCCGAGATGGGTCAGCGCCTGTGCCCCCGCCTCCACCGCGGTGGAGAGCTGCATCGCGGAAGCCATTTGATGCCCGAGCGACACCGCCACGCCACGACTCCGCAGCAACCGGACGGCCTCCGCCGTTCCCGGCAGCTCCGCAGCCAGAGTGACGAGCCTGACAAACCCCGGAGCATACCCAAGCAATGCTTCCACCGCTTCCGGAACAGGAATCTGCGCCCATTCCGGATTGTGCGCCCCGATCGCTCCGGGTTCCCCGGAAAGGAACGGGCCTTCAAGATGAACCCCGGGAATCCGCTGTCGCAACCCGCTTTCGTCCACCACCTCCCGGATCAACCGGAGGTTTCTGCGATATCGTTCCGGCGTACTCGTAATCAGCGTCGGCAGAAACACGGCGGTTCCTGACCCGAACACATAGCCGGCGGCACGCAAAAACTCCGCCTTGGTCAACTCCGGGCCGGAGAAATCGACGCCGACGCATCCGTTGATTTGCAGATCCACCCAGCCCGAATCACGCATCGCGCTTCTCCAGCAAAGATGCCGACGCGTGGTCAAGATAGATCGTCACATCCGGGTGCGTCCGCAAAATGGAGGCGGGACAAAGGTTGGAAATCTCCCCTTCCAAAGCATTTTTCACCGCTTCGGCTTTGCGTTCTCCCGGAACAGTGCAGAGAATCGTTGCGCTCTTCATGATCTGCCGGACGCTCATGGTAATCGCCAGCTTCGGAACATCCTCCAACGCCGGGAACCATCCCTCCCCCAACTGCTGTCGGCGGCATTTCTCGTCCAGCCCGACGACAAGATACGGGTTCTCTGTCTCGAAATCGGCAGGCGGGTCATTGAAGGCGATATGACCATTTTCACCGATTCCGAGGAAAGCGACGTCGATCGGGTGTCTGGCCAGAATCTCTCCGATCAACGCGCACTCCTCTCCGGGATCGACGGCGCTGCCGTTGATCGGATAAAACGCGGCGGGCGGTACCGGCAATTTTGAAACGAAACGCTCCCAGAGATACCGACGGAATCCCGCCGGATGCCCGACCGACAACCCGATGTATTCATCGAGGTGGAAAATCGAAACCGCGTTCCAGTTCAACTCCGGCTCCCTCAGCAGGGTTGCGATCACGTCAAACTGGCTGGCGGCGCTGGCCAGAATCACATTGGCGCCTCCCCGGTGGGCAATCGCGGATCGAATGATTCCCGCCCCGGCCACGGCGGCTGCGGTTCCCGGACTTTGTCCATCATGAAATATTTCTATTTTCATTGTTTTCCCTTTTTATTTCGGTTCCTCGAGCAGAATCCATTCCCCGCCGTTTTTCCGACTACGGCTCGCCGCCTCCAGAAAAGCGATGACTTCAAGACTTTCGACCGGATCAACCGGCGAGCGCCCGGTGCGGAAAAACTCCAGAACCGCCAGCGCCAGCGGCTGCATATACGGAACATCCGGATTTTGCATCGAAATCCGATGCTCATTCTCCGTGACCAGCCGGACACCGAACCGGGAACCGCCAAAGCCGTAACCGGAAATTTGTCCGATGCGTCCATCCTTCCAGCGCCCGATTACCAATTCGATTCCCTGCCCCGAAACCGTCCGCACTGCCTCACACCCCGCTCCGAGATAATGATAGATCAGTTCCGCCGTATGAATTCCATACCAGAAATAATCGTGGTAATCGGGCAAAAACACAAGCGGGCCGAATCCCTCGGCGGACAATACCGGCTCGCTTTCCGGCAACACATCCCCAACCCCGGCGGCATAGCGCATGCACGAGCAGGTCATCAGCGGAATGTTTTTCTGTACGGCAAGATCGAATATCGCCAATGCGTCCGCATACGAACAGGCCAACGGTTTATCGATAAAAACCGGGCGGCCGAATTCGGACAAAATTTCAAACTGCTCCAAATGCTGCGTGCCATCCACACTTTCAAGCAGATAGCCATCCAGCCCGGCCAGTTCATCCAGCGAGTCGGAAATCGCCACACCGAACGCCTCTTTCATCTCCCGGGTGAATTCACCCACCCGGTCGCGGCTCAAAGCAAACGTCCGACTTCCTCCCGGAAACGCCTTGGCGATCCGTGCGCCGGAGCCACCGGGTTCTCCATCGGGAGCATGAAAACACTCGCCGAACCGGAGCGCATGCGACGTATCCAGACCAATCATACCGATTTGCAGCTCTTTCATCCAGCTTCTCCTCTACGGCTTTCCTGTCAACTGTGGGTTTTGCCGATGTGCCTCTTCCATGACATGAACCTGAGAGCGAACCTGCGACAGCGTAATTTCGCGGCGCCCTCCCCGGCGCAAAACATCATATAAATTGCGATAAACGCTTCGGCTCAATGCGACAAAGCCAGTGCTGTTCGACAGGATTTCGTTGCAATTCCAGCTTTCTTCCTGCCAGGGAAGTTCTTCGGTGCAGAATTTGCGTTCCTTGCTCCACGGCTTCCAAAGCGTCTGTTTCGGCGCGACTTCCGGATCGAAATATTTCCAGCGGAGCCCGGCCTGACCACCGGAGAGTCCACCGCAGGTTCCTTGAATGTTGTACTGCTCTCCCTGTGGAAAAACCTGAAAACTGCTGACTTGAATTTCAATGGTCGGGCGGTTCTCTCCATACAGTGTCAATGCGCAAAAGTTATTTGCGTCGCCGCCGAAATCAAAGTGATACGCATCCATCCGGCAAAAGACTTCCGGAAAACCGTCGCCAAACAAAACAATCGCCTGATCGACCGGATGCGGTCCTGTGTTCAGCAAGTTTCCGGCGCACTCGCCGCGAAGCGTCTGCCAGTCCCAGCGGCGCGCATAGCCGCTCCAATTGCTGCGGATGCTGATGATCCGACCAAGCACTCCCGATGCAATCACCTCGCGAATCCGGCGAAAGTAAGGATAGTAACGGGAATTCTGGAAAGGGAAAAACTCCACATGATTCGCCTCTGCCGCCGCAGTGATCCGGTCAAAATCCGCCACCGTGACCGCCGACGGTTTCTCGGAGAGTACATGAAATCGCCTGTTCAGTGCCGCCAACGACGCGTCCACGTGCATCCGGCTCGGGGTCGCGTTGACAAAAAGGTCAAATCCTCCGGCTTCCAGCATCTCCTCCCAAGAGCCGTACACCCGGCAGCCGAACCGGTTCACCGCGTCCTGTCGCCGTTCCGGCAATTCATCCGCAGCGGCGACCACTTGAAAATCAGGATCGTCTTTCAGATATTCACTGTGAATACCGTACCCGCTGCGCCCAAGTCCTCCGATCCCCACCCGAATTGGCTCGCTCATTCCCTGTCCTTCCCGTGAAACGTTATGTATCGCCGTCGCGCCGGGCCGGCGCGATCAAAATACCATCTTCCGTATCATCGTCGCCATCGAGAATGCGCCCGAGTTTGGCCGCCGCTTCCTGAAGCAACCGCCACGGTTCCTGCAGAAAGCTGGTCACAGCAACCCCCCAGACGCTCCGGTCAAAATCATTGTCGAAATCACTGTAAAGCAAATCTTCCTTCCAGCGAAGCCGCCGCTCCGCGGCAAAGCGCATAACGGCTCCGGTATGTGCACGGGCGTCGGCCACTAGAATCGCCGGAGTGCCCGGCGACAGGTGAAGCCTTTCGTTCAAAAACGCCAGCTTGTCATCAAACTCAAGGGGCATATGGAGCAATTCATAGAAACGCCCCGTTGCGCGACAAGCGTCGAGAAACCCCTCAAACCGGTAATCCGTCGGCAGAGAACTCAAAGAAGAACGCAAGAAGTAGACCGGAGAATCCGGAGAGTTCGCAATCCGCTCCGCCGTAATTTCCCGGTAAGCCCCGCGATGATCGGTCGATACATAGGCAATCCCGGAGCGGACGCGATTCACCAACACCTGCGGACGCTGGTTCCCGATCGCATCGATGACCGGCCACAGCTCCGCTTCCGGGCGCATCCAGAGCAAGCCGTCGAAGTCGAACAGCCGCTTCCAGGTCGATCTCGCCTTCAGTTCCGACGATGGGATCACCGTCAGGTCAAACGACGTTTCTCCGTCCTCTTTCGGGTCCAACCCGCCGATCAGCGCCACCCGGTTGCGACCGATGCCGGAACCATTCACATAAGTCCCGGCTCCATGTTTTCCGATCAGGACACCACAGGTCATCAGTTCCCGGATCGCTCGATCCAGCGTCGCCCGCGCCACACCGAATTCGCGCGCCAGTTCCAACCGCGGCGGCAATGCGGAATCCGGCTGGTAAATCCCCTCCCGAATCCGCCGCGACAATTCCCGGACAATCTCCCGAAACGGACGTTCTCGCATATCGTATGATTCCTTTCAACAATCTTATGTTTCTTCATTAATTATAACTAACCTAGTTTTCTTTTGCAAGTACAAATGCAGAAAAAGTGCAAAAAAAAATGCCGGAAACGCAGTGTTTCCGGCAAAATCGGCGGGTGCTTTATTTTTCTTTGGAGAAATTGGAGTCGATGTACTCGTTGAGCTGACCGAGAACTTTCAGAAAGGTTTCCCGTTCATCCGGATTGATGCCTTTCAAAAATTCGGCGGACAACTGGTCAAACGCTGCCTCGCACTCTTGAAACCGCTTACGGCTGCCCGGCGCAAGGGTAATTGCCACCGCACGGCGATCCTGCTGGTTGTGTTCCCGGCGAAGCATGTCTTTGCGAACAAGCGCATCCACCATTTCCGATGCGGCAGCAGGGGTAATGGAGAGCGATTCAGCCAGAACTTTGAGCGTAACCCCATCAGGATATTCCCGATTCAGGATGTAGACGAATTTAATCATCCGCAGCTGGTTGAACGTCATGTTTACAAACAGTTGCTCGTAATCACTGGCTCCCCAGTCGCGCAGCCGGTCGGATGCGGTGAAGAGTTGCCGCCAAAAAAAAGTTGCGTCTTCCGGTTTCATCGAGGGTTCACTCCATTATGTTTCTTCATTTTCGGTCATCCTTAACATACAGCCACCCTGATTATTTTCAAGTTAATCCCGATAAAAAAAACACTTGCAGCTTGAAATTATTTGTTCCGGCGCTATACTTGACCCAAAGTGAATCATTTTAAAGATGCGCCGGCGAAGATTGTTTCGCGGGTAAAACGACGGAGATTGTCATGCGGAGTCTGCTGGTTGAAGGAAACGCCCAAATTAACGGACGAGTGAGAATCGGAGGGAACAAAAACGCAGCGTTGCCGATGGTCGCCGCCCTGATGCTGACTGATGAAGAGGTTATTCTTGAAAATGTCCCGGACATTCTCGACGTCCGTACCATGCTTGACATCGCGGGCGAGCTCGGTGCGGAGTTCACGTTCGAGAACCACACGCTGCGTTTTCGTTGCCAGAACATCAAAACTCCGGCCGTCTCCCGCGAACTTTGTTCCCGCAACCGAACCAGCATTCTTTTCGCCGCGCCACTGTTAGCCCGCTGCGGCAAAGCGGAACTCTTTCCGCCGGGCGGTGATGTAATTGGACGGCGGCGGCTCGACGGACACTTCTACGGCCTTCGCAAACTCGGAGCGGTCATGTCGGGCGAAAATACTTACCGCTTCGATGCGCCCAACGGGCTCTCCGGCCGCGAACTCTTCCTGGATGAGGCCAGCGTGACCGCAACCGAGCAGATCCTGCTCGCCGCAGTCACCGCACATGGGACAACAACACTTTACAATGCGGCATGCGAACCGCATGTGCGCGACCTCGCCGACCTGCTGATCGCCATGGGAGCAAAAATCGCCGGCGCTGGCAGCAACACCATCGAAATCACCGGCGTGGAGAAATTGCACGGCTGCCGCCATGAAGTCGTGGGCGACCACATCGAAGCGGGCAGCTTTCTCGCGCTGGCCGCCGCCACAGGCGGAGAGATCACCATCGAAGGAACGCAAGTGCGCCATTACTGGATGCTCCGCCGTGTGTTCGAGCGCCTCGGCGTCCGCATGGAGCTTCGCGGCGACCACATTTTCCTGCCCGGCGGGCAAAACCAGATGATTGAAACCGATTTCGGGGGGCACATCCCGCAGATTTCCGACGGTCCCTGGCCGCAATACCCTTCGGATATGATGAGTTGCACGATCGTCGCGGCCACGCAATGCCGCGGGACAGTAATGTTTTTCGAGAAGATGTTCGAGAGCCGCATTTACTTCGTCGACCGCCTGATCAGCATGGGGGCGAACGCCATCGTCTGCGATCCGCACCGCGTGGTGGTGACCGGCCCGGCGAAACTTCACGCCGTCACCATGTCCAGCCCCGACATCCGCGCCGGAATGGCGATGGTGATCGCGGCGCTCTGCGCAAAAGGAACCAGCACAATCCATTCAGCGGACATCATCTACCGCGGCTACGAAAATCTGGTGGAGAAACTGACCGGAATCGGAGCAAAAATCAGCGAAATATCCAACTAGAGGCAACTCAAACGCAGGGCTGTCCTGCCCCAATTGGCATCCCGGGCCCCGGGAGCGCCGAATCGATCCGTTGACTGCTCAAAGCAGTGGAACCGTCAATAGGCGCGGCCGCAAAATTCCTTATCGCCACGGTGACATCCGGCACCGTGGCGACATGGAATTTCAATGTCTAAAAAAAATGGGATCAGATTTCATCACGAAAATTGAAGTGCGCGCTTCTTTTTTTGGGGATCAAAACGGCATTTTCCCATCCCCGCCATTGATTTTGCCGGAAACAACGATTACATTATACCGGGATAATGTTCTAGAATCGAAGGAGAAGCGCATGTCGTTCACAGAAAGATGGATTTCCATTTTTATTTTGTTTTCACTGCTCATTACCGGAGCCACTGCGGAAGAAACGGAACCGACCGACAATGCGCCCAGTTCCCTGCTCTCCCGAATTCGCGAGAATCACAAAGAGGACCCGGCAGCCGATCGGTTCAACAACAATTTTCTCATTGTTCGCTCCCCGGACGGGCGCGGTTCCGCCTTCCTGACCAAACTCTGGGATCAGCCGGTGATCGTCACCAACGCCCACGTGTTCCTTGAAATGAAAGACCCGGAAGTGGTCGACATCAACGGCAAAGTCTATCAGATCAAAGAAGTCATCGGCTCCAAAAGCCGCGACCTCGTGATCCTCTCCTACGAAGACGCCGAATTGACCGATAAAATCCTCTGGATCGTGAAAGATGTTGGCGCGGTTCCGCTCACAAGCAAAGTCACCGCCTATGGCAACAGCTTGGGCGACGATGTGATCGTCACGCAAGACGGCGCATTACTCGGGATCGGGCCGGACAAAATCGAAACCGACGCCCCGTTTGTCAGCGGCAATTCCGGCGGCCCCGTTCTTCTGAGCAAAGCGAAGGAAGTCATCGGTGTGGCCACCTATTTGCGCATCCTGAAACCGAACCGGACGACCAGCGGCTCGAAGTACGATTCCTCAGTCAAACAGGTGGTGCGCCGGTTCGCAACACGCATCGACAACCTGACGCCGGACGATCTGGAAGTGCTCAAACTCTCCGAACTCGACGCGGAACGCGAACTCGTCCTTGAGAGCGACGAATGGGTCGACTATATCCAAACAACATTCGAGAAAAAACTTTCCCATGAACGGTTTCAGGAGTTCCGGAGCGGCTGTTTCAAACGCGCCAAAATATTGATCAATGGCGAAGCGATCGAGTGGCACAGCAGCTATCTAAAAAATAAATTCAATGCCAACCGCGAAATGATCATAGACACACTCAACCTATTCGAGCTCAACACAATCGTAGAGCTTTCACGCATCGGCGTCGCGCTGGAACACAATCTGGATCAACTCCAAAGCACACAGAAAATCGGTCCTTCGGTTCGCTGCTTCTTCTGCCGGGGCAGCGGCAAAGAGTCGAATAAACGAAACAACCCGGCTTACCGCCCAAACTCCGCCAGCGTCCGTTACATCATTGAAACCAAACCGTGCCCGATCTGCGACGACAACGGCTTCCGTCCGCTCTGGCCGGAACGATTCTGCTTTTCCATGCCGCCGGAGGTAACCAAGGAAATCGGACAAAAGATCGAGATCTGCGAGGAAAAATTCTGCGGGTTCCAGCTCGGTGGCAAGCAGGAAGAGGAGTTGAAACGATTTGTATTTTACCGCAAAAAACCGCTTTACACCTTCCCGAACTCATTCGGAGAAACCCGGGTTTATGCGGGAAATCATCAGGATCAGTCGGCGGCTTGCACCTGGCTGACGTTCATGTTCGGGCGACTGCTCAGCGTCAGCATCCTGACGTCGCAAATCAAGGGCGGCGCCGAAGAAGGGCTGGAGCGCTACCATCAGGGAGAAATTTCCGACACAACGCCAATGTTCATCAACGTATTCCGGATTCAAAACCGTGCGGACATCCCGCTGGATTTGCGTGGCAATCCGCTTCTCCGACCGGTGCGGCCTGAAAACTTCGACGATCCGCCACGGTATGACGGAATGTTGATTGTCGGCGCGCACAGCAGTCTTTCCGTCATTGCCGGAATGGATCTTCCGGCGTTGGCCAAGCGAACCCGGAACAGTCAATCACAATAGATTTTCACAGGAGGATTTTTCATGGGCTCCTTTAAATTTCGCTGTATCTTCTGTCGCCAGAAAATGGAAGCACAAGACGATTGGGAGGGACTGTTCACCGAGTGCCCCTCCTGCAGCCGCCAGATCGAGATCCGGCGCGACGATGAATTCGATCTGAAACCGACAATGACGCGTCTTACCCCGGAACCGAAAAAAAGCTGGGTGCCGCCCCCGCCGCCCAAGGCTGCCTTTCAAAAACCATTCCCGCCGAAAAACCCGGCGGGGACAGTGGAAATCCCGAAGACAAAGACTTCATCGCGAATTCCGCCGCCGCCTCCACGAACAGCTAGAACCCTGGCTCAACCAACAACATCGGACACAGCAGCGTCTGCCGACCCTGTAGCCCCGACTGCGGACTATGCGTCAAGCGCACCGAGCGCACCGAAGCCATTCCCCAAACCATTCTCCATCGATATGCCAAAGTGGGAAGTCCCTAAAAAGGATGATACGAAATAAATGAAGCGGGGCGCGTTTCTTATCGCTCTTTTCTGCATCGGCCTGCTTGGATATGGAGCCGGATATTTCCACCGGGAAATGAAGCATTTTTTAACATGGGAATACCACTATTCGGCAACAGATGCCCACAGCAGAATCACAAAAAGCGGCATTCCGCTCCCAATGGAGGCGCGTGCGCTGAATTTCTATTCCCTGCAACAAGGGCCTGACGACCAACTCTGGTTTTCGTACAAAATCACTCCAGAGGAATACGAGGCGCTGAAATGGGCGAATGACGCCGACCGGCCACACGTCGCCCCACCCTCCCCGCCACCAGAAAAAGTGAGATGGTGGAACCCACCCGATAAGCTGGAAGAATCCTCCGGTGACTGCAAGTGGATCGGCTATGACCACGCATCCGAAACGCTTTTCGGTTACGTTTTTAGCATTTAATCCGCAACAACGACTTGCCAAACTCCGGAAATGCGGGTAGATTATAGATGTGTGGTATTGAGTATAATTTTAACGGAGAGTCTTCATGCGCCGTCTGTTTCTTGCGATATCCATCCTTTGTGCCGCTTTGTTTTTCGGTGGCTGCGCCGATCCTGTCGTCATGTCCGAAGCGCTGCAACAGACGCAGGGGCAAAAAATCTATACCCGCTATAACCTCTGGTACCAGAATCCGCAAAAAATCAGCAGCCTGAACATTCAGCAGGGCACGTTCCTGCCGCTCGGCAGCGAAATCGAAGCGGTCGGCAGCGGACAGAATTACATCACAGGCAACAGTACGCTCACGTTCCGCGACATGGAAGGGCGCGAATACACCATCGTGTTCGATCCGGGTTACCGGCTCAGTTCGTTGCGCACGTTTATTCACGACACGTTCACCACAGAGCCGCCGGAAGTGACATTTGCCAACATTCCGCCGGACACGCTGGAGCGCATCAAAGGCGGTTTCGTCGTCGCGGGAATGAACCGGCTGGAGGTCATGCTGGCCTACGGGCCGCCGCCGGCCATCCGCACACCGAATCTGCGGAACGAAACCTGGGTTTACTGGATCTCCCCGAGCGATACGGTTCGAGTGATCTTCCGTGGCGACGTAGTCCGTAACATTTTGAATGTCAATGAGTGATTCTGCCCCCAAGTTCACCGCCCGCGAGCTCTCCGAGGCGACGGGCGGCCGCTGGCTCGACGGCATTGAGCCGACCGCTGTTTCCGGAATCTTCACCGATACCAGACAAAACGGCGGCGGACAGCTTTTTCTGGCGCTTTCGGGAGAGAATTTCGATGCGCACAACTTTCTCCAGGCGGCCGTCGCCACCGGCGCCGCCGCACTCTGCATCGCGGAATCCAAACGGGAAAAACTCCCTTCCTCCTGCCCAGTTCCGGTGTTGTTGACGCAAGATCCGCTTCTCGCTTATCAAAACCTTGCCAATGCACACCGCAACCGTTTTCCGGAGCTGAAAATCGCCGGAGTCACCGGCAGCGTCGGAAAGACCAGCGTCAAGGAGATGCTGCGCGCGATCTTTACCGCCGCCGCAGAAGAAGAACAGGTGCTCTATACCATCGGCAACACCAACAATCAGGTGGGGGTTCCTCAAAATTTGCTGCGCCTGACCCCGACACACCGTTTTGCAGTCATTGAAATGGGCACCAACCATCACGGCGAAATCGAGCCGCTGAGTTTATGCGCCCGTCCTTCGGTTGCGTTGGTCAATTCAATCGCGCCCTGCCATCTGGAATTCCTCGGCAGTTTGGCTGGCGTGGCGCAGGAAAAGAGCAAAATTTTCGCTGGCCTGCCGGACGACGGAACCGCCGTCATCCCCCGGGAGACGCCGGCGCTGGAGGTGCTGGAGGCCGCCGCTGCGCCATACCGCGTACTGCGGTTTGGTGAAAGCGACGATTGCGATGTTTCCGTCCGCTATCTGGGGGGGGAATTGGAAGGCAGCTCCTTCGATTTATCGTTCCGGGACGGTGAAACATTCCGAATCTCCTGGACATTGGCCGGACGGCATCAGGCGCGAAATGCCGCCGCCGCCGCCGCCGCCGCATGGGCCGCAGGAATCGCGCCGACGGTAATCGCCGAAGGATTGCGCCGCACCAGATTGCCGGGCATGCGAAGCAAAATCACCCGACTTGAACATGGGATCACCTGCCTGAATGACGCTTATAACGCCAATCCCGGCAGTATGCGCGCCGCATTCGAGCATCTGGTGGAATTTGCCGATCCGGCAAAGTTGATCCTGCTGCTTGGAGAAATGCGCGAACTGGGAGAAGGCTCGGAGCAATCGCACCGGGAAATCCGCCAACTGGCGGAAACGATGTTCCCCGGTGCGCGAGTCGTCACCATCGGCGACGGTTTTCGCCATGCAGGGGGGAAGGAACATTACCCGGACGCCGCCGGAGCGCGTCACGTTGCCATCGAGGCCGCACCGGGTACGCTGATCTTCGCCAAGGGTTCTCGCGGAATTGCCGTGGAAGAGGCTCTGCCCGAGGCGGCGCGCTGAATACGAAAAAACGGACTTTCTGAAATGGAAAGGAAAACGAATCATGATTCTGTCATTTGAACAGGTTTTAGGGAAACTTCTGATTGCACGCCGCGGGTTCCATGGGGACTCTGCACGCGGCCGGGTCGTCAACGACTCACGCAAGGTGTTGCCGGGAGATATTTTCGTGGCGATTCCCGGGACGATCAGCGACGGGCACAACTTCATTGACGCCGCGATCCGGGCGCGAGCGGAAGTCGTCATTCATCAGCACCCCCTCTCCCGCTATCAGCCGCATATCACTTACCTGATGGTGACCAGCACGCGACTGGCCTATGCGCTCTGCTGTCGGGAATTCAACAATTGCCCGGATCTGGAGCTGCCGCTTTTCGGTGTAACCGGCACCAATGGAAAAACGACCACGGTCTATCTACTGGAACATTTGCTGAAGAGCGGCGGGCGTTCCTGCGGATTGATTTCGACAGTGGAAACCAAAGACGGCAAAATCATCCGCACAGCGAATTGCACCACACCGGAAGCGGGAATCGTGTTCCCGCTGCTGGCTGAAATGCGCCGAAACCGAATGGAAGCGGCGGCGATGGAAGTTTCCAGCCACGCACTGGATCAGGGAAGAGTCGCCGGAGCCCAGTTCCGGGTGGCGATTTTCACCAACCTGACCGGAGATCATCTGGACTATCACAGTGACATGGAGCAATACTATCAAGCCAAAAAGCGATTGTTCTCCAAACAACTCGCTCCGATGGGTGCGGCGGTCATCAATATCGACGATCCCTATGGCGCCCGCTTGGCGGAGGAATTGCTGGAAGAGAAAACCCGCGTCATCACCTTCGGCAGCGCTGAATCCGGCGCGCGCTGGCGGATTATGGATACCGAACTCGCAGAGAACGGAATCAAATTCCGCTTGGTCGGGCGCAAGGACGCGTTTGACGTCGCGGCCAATCTGATCGGGGCGCACAACGTGCAGAACCTCGCCGGAGCGATTCTCGCGGTTCGGGAATTCGGCATGACAACCGAGGAGATCAACCGAGCGTTGTCGATTCCCATCTACGTCCCCGGCCGGCTGGAGCGAATCGACAGCAAGCGCGGATTCTCGCTTTACGTCGACTTCGCCCATACAGACGATGCGCTGAGCCATGTGCTGGATATTTTAAAGAAGATCGTCAAAGGGAAACTCGTCGCTGTCTTCGGCGCGGGCGGCAACCGTGACCGAACCAAGCGCCCGCGTATGGGCGCCGCCGCCGCCGAGTTTGCCGATCGGATCATTCTGACCAGCGACAATCCGCGCAACGAGGATCCGGAAACCATCATCCACGAGATCGCCGCCGGCATTCCGGAAGGCACCGCCTATGAGATCGAACCGGATCGCCACAAGGCGATCGAGCAGGCGATTGAACAGGCTGCCGAAGGCGACATCATCTTGATCGCCGGGAAAGGTCACGAAGCCTATCAGGAAATCCAGGGAGTACGCCACCCCTTCGACGATCGGAAGGCCGTCAAGACAATCCTGGCGGAAAAGGCTTGAGCCTCCCGCCCTCTACAAGTGTTGCCCGCAGTCGACGCAAAGAATTTCTCCGGTGATGGAGTCATTCCGACAGAGAAAACGCACCGCGTCGGAAAGATCGGCCAGTTCCACTTTGCGGTGCAACGGGAGAGCCGGTAAGGTTTTCTCCATCTTTCCATCTGGAATCCACACAGGCGGAAGCACTGGCCCCGGCGCAACTCCGTTCACCCGGATATTGCGAGGGCCAAGTTCGCGGGCCAGCGTCAGCGTCGCCTCCGCCAGCGCCCGCCGAGAAAGTGCATATCCCCCACCCCGCGCACAGTGTCCGACAACCTCCTGATCCAGTAGATTGACAATCGCGCCCTCGCTTAAATTCTGCGCGGCAAAAGCGCGCATCAAAGCAAGCGGACTCCAGAAATTCACTTCAAAATGTTCCCGGTCACGCGCCTCGGAGCCATCCGCCAGTTCATCCGCTTCAAACATTGAGGCGTTGTTAATCAGAATATCCACCGTTCCACAGGCTGCGAACAGTTTCGCCGCCTCTCCCGGAATCGCAAAATCCGCAACCCAAATACGGCAAGCCCCCGGTTCCGGCAATGTGCCGACCAACGCCTCAGCCTCCGCCAGAGAATTGCGGACATGCAGCAGGATATTCGCCCCCGCAGAGGCGAAGGAACGCACCAGTTCCTCCCCGACTCGACGGGCGCCACCGGTGATCAACACACATTTTCCTGCAATATTCATCATTTTTCTCCGCAAATATTTTGAATTCGTCCTTCCTACATATTATATTCCATGAAGGAAGTGGTTTCAACCAGCAGAAGAAAGGTTTTCTCTATGAAAAAGCATTTTACACTGACCGAGATTCTGGTCGTGGTATTTTTGATCGGCCTCCTGTCGGCGATCGGATTCGGTATGTACGGCTACGCCATGAGCTCCGCTCGCGAAAAGAGTACTCGCGCACTCTTTGCTCGCATCGAAGCCGCCATCGAATCCTGCAACACCAAATTCGGGTACATCCCGGTTTCGGATTCCGAGGCAGGAGAATTCACCACCATTAAAATTACAGTTGGCAATGATGGATTAGTGGATGAAATTGATTTTGGCGGCAAGACGTTTTCCAAGAGCGGCAGTCAGGCGGAGAAGGACTATTTGAAAGAATTCTTGCTCATCATCGATGCGGAATCGTTGAAAAACAGTCGCAATAGCGATGAGCAGCTCGAAGATGCCTGGGGCAGCCCGATCTACTACGCTTATCCCGGTAAATTCAACAAAACTTCATTCGACCTCTATTCAGCAGGGGCGGACGGGCGACTTGGAAAAGACAATAAAATTCTAAGTGCAACAGAGTTGAAGGAAAGCACATTGGAACTCAGTGAATTTAAGGACTCCAACGGTACAATGCTCTGTGATGATGTCATCAATTTCTGATGTGAGTATTGCGCTAAAAGCCGTCCGTCAGGGCGGCTTTTTTTGTGCTTTTTTACCGCAGATGTCGGAGAGGGAGAGGGAGAGGCTCCGCCTTCGGCGCGAGCGGGTGAGTTGGCCTTTGGCCAACTCCACCACGGTCGCTCAGTGCCAAATTTCATTTGGCTGTTGAGCGGGTTGCTTCGCGACCGGTTGTCTCCGACGGCCAAAGGCTCCGCGCCTTTGGAAACCGTCAGGGCCGGGTGGCCCTGAACCCGCGGGCGGCTTTGCCTCCCGTTATTGCGTGGCGATGAACGTGGGGCTCTGTCGTTATTGCGCGGCGGCGGTAAGCGTGGGGCTCTGTCGTTATTGCGCGGCGGCGGTAAGCGTGGGGGGCTCTGTCGTTATTGCGCGGCGGCGGTGAGCGTGGGGCTCTGTCGTTATTGCGCGGCGGCGGTGAGCGTGGGGGCCTGTCGTTATTGCGCGGCGGCGGCTTCGCGGAAGATCGTCGCGTAAGCGTCGTAGGCTTTGCGGTAGCGTGGCAGATTCGATTTGCTGAAGTTCTTGATCGTGTATTCCCGGTAGCGGGTAATCTTCGGCAATGCACGCGTACAACAGATCCGCAGCTGGCTGACGCTGGAGATTTCCGTCTCACTCAGCAACCGCTCGCCACGCGACCGTTCCGTATCAGTAAAGTGAACACCGAAGTGCATGATCGCAGGATTTGCATCAGTAAGAACCGTGTTGCCGATCCGGACAAATTCGCCAAGGCAACGAACGATATCAAGAAGCAAGGTAATTAAATCGTACAGCTCCTGCTCCCGTCGAGCAGTATCCGGACTGGAAAGCGTCTGGAGAATCGAGCGGGTATCTTCCGACGCACTCTCCAGAAGCTCCAATATCGTGATGTAGTGCTTTTGTCTCCATGTCTCATCCCGCGCAAACAACTCCTCGTCGGCAATCAGCACCGCCGCCTGGTCATAAGCCGCATCCCGCCGCCCAAGAAGCGGAGGGAAATTCATCTTAATCAGATGATCGGCACTTCGCGCCGGCCTGTGCGGCGGCGCGGAGGGGCGAAACATCGCCCAGGTCCGTTTCATTCGGCTAAGGAGTTCGTTGTGCAGGTTCATGGGGAACCCTCCACGTCACGCGTTGCATCCAATAGGCGCACCGGCCGGAAGGTCCGGCCGGGCGAAAACCGTAAACAATTACGGCAGATAAGTGAACTGGAAGGCCTTGCTTGCCTTCACCGCTTCGCGGATCTTTCCGATCAGCATCTCCGGAACTTCAACGTTGGTTCTGACCACCGTGAGCGAAAGACCGGATTTCAGATCCTGCGGGGCGCGAATATCAACAATGTTGATGTTCTTTTCTCCGAGAATTCCGGCGATCTTGCCGATCACACCCGGAGCATCCTGATATTCGACAAAAAGATGATGCCCGGTCGGGTCGAGATAGAGCTGATCGAAATCGTTCAAACGCGAGATCATCAGGCAATTTTCTGTGATCGTGCCACGGGCACCGGCTTTGCGGATGACTTTGTCGCCGACAAAGAGGTCGATGCTCATCGACTCACCATAATGCTTGCTGTTGTCGACTTCGCGATTCACCAGCTCAATGCCGGTATCGGCAAGGAAATTCTCCGCATCGGACGGCGCCTTGTCCAGCGCGAATTCCGCCGCGATTCCAGCTGCGATCGGCGGCGTCAGCCACTTAGCGTACTGTGCGAGCTCACCATAGAAACTGGTTTCGATCTTATTCGGATTCGCCTGCCCGAGATAGGCATTGGTCAGGCTGGTCAAAACATAGGCCAATTTCTGATATTTCGCATCAAGCCCGTCCGGCAACGCCTTGTTAACCACACAATTGGTGATGCCCTGCTCGAAGTAAGCGATGGTCTGCTCGGCGGAACGCTGGGCGGCCACATAGTTCGCTTCAAACGTATTGGCGCCGAGGTGCGGCAGCATGATATCGCAGACATCCGCAATCGGCTTGTCGCCCGCGATGTCTTTCGGATACACGTCATTACAGAAGATCAATTTCTTTTCGGCTTTGACCGCACGCAGATCATCTTCGTTCAGCACTCCGGCACGAGCGCAGTTGATCAGCATCGCACCCGGCTTCATCTGCTCAAGCAGACGGCGGTTGATCATGCCACGGGTTTCGTCATTCTCCGGAATGTGAAGAGAGATGAAATCGGATTCCTCAAAAATGCGTTCCACGCTGGCCAGCTCCACGCCGAGCTTTCCCGCCAGCGCCGGTGAGACCATCGGGTCAAACGCAAGAACGTTCATTTCAAATCCGGCAAGACGCTTCACCAGAAGCTGCCCGATATGACCGAGGCCGAGAATACCAATGGTCTTCCCGGTCAGTTCGCGACCCATGAATTTGCTCTTTTCCCAATCACCCTTGCGGGTCGAGATATCGGCGGCGACAACATGACGGCTGGCGGCAAGCATCATCGCGACAACCTCTTCGGCAACCGCGTTGGAGTTTGCCCCCGGCGTGTTCATCACATCGACATCGCGTTTCCGCGCATATTTGGTGTCGATCGTGTTGTAACCCGCACCGGCACGGACGACCAGCTTCAGCTTCGGAAGGGCGTCGATAATCTCCGGCGTAACTTTTTCGCTACGGACAATCAACACCTCTGCATCGGCGTTCGCCTTGACCAGATCGGCAATCGGAGTCGCCCCATCCAGCACAACGTTATAGCCGCGATCAGACAACATCGTCGCCGCGAATTTGTCAAGTTTCGTCGGAATCAATACTTTACGCATAACAAGATCTCCCGGTGATATTGATGAACCATTTTCTGGTTTTTCGGTCAATTAATATACCACACTGCGCCTGGCTTTTCAAGGGAGCCGACAGTGTAAATCAAGTGAATTCGACTAATACTACTTCTCGTCGGCAATGGATACGCAACCCGAACGAGCGCTGCCCGATACCGGAAGTCACAATCATGCGGGTGTTTCCACCCTGATGCTCGAACATTCCGTAAGCCAACCGGCAACCATAGCGGCTCGAAGCGTAGATCGGGCCGAGAAACGGAATGCGTATCTGTCCCCCATGCGTGTGGCCGCAAAGAATCAATTTCACCGGGTCGAACGTGCGATGCGAATCAAGCGCAATCACCGTATCCGGACGGTGGGCAAGCAAAATGGCCGGCAGCCCCTTCGGCCATTCAAACGGCAGAAACGGGTCACCGGCTGCGAGATCGTCGCAACCGTAGTAGTAGAACCCTTCATGCTCCAGCCCGGTATTGCTGAGAAAACGGATGCCGAAGCGCGCATATTGCTCTTCCCAATAATGTTCGGGGAGCCATTCCTTGCCGCGTTCCCAATTCCCGGGAACGGCGAGCATCAACGGAGCCGCAGCCCGGAAATGCTCCAGCAATTCCGGCAGCGTATTGAGTTCCACGGCATCCGTCACCAGATCGCCGCCGAAACAGAGGACGTCCGGCTTCCATTCCAGAATCCGTTTCGCGGCAAGAGCTGCCAACTGACGATCCCGATGGGTTCCGCGATAGTGAAAATCGGAAACAAACGCGATCCGCCGCCCGACAGCCTCCGGAAACGGAGCAGGCACCGCGTAATACGTCGAGGAAACTTTGCCGGAAGAAATAACCCGGGCGGAGCCGTAAGAAACCTTACAAACCCACTTCCGCAACCGTTCCGGATGCGGAACGGTCATCGGATAGTAAAGTTCCCGCAGACGCCTTTTCACTCGTCCAATTCCGCAACAATCGCTTCCGCAAGCGGACGGACAGCGGCGAGAGCGCACGTTTTACCGTCCGGCAGCTCGATTTTCTCCCCGACTTTGTGATTCAGCACAGCCTGACCGAGGCGGGTGCGGTAAGCCAGGAACTTCCGATCCGGATCCCCGTCCCACGCGCCGAGAAGCTGATGCACTTCCACGTCGCCATTCTCATGCTTAAGCTCAATCTCGGAACCGATGATTGCAATATCCTCGACCTTAATCATGCGCATATTGATCGGCTGAATGCGGGCAAGCTCGCGCTCCAGTTCCGTACGGCGGCGACCGAGAAAGTTACGACGTTCCTTGGCCGCATCGAATTCGGAGTTTTCACGGAAGTCACCATGAGCGCGCGCAACCTTGAGCGCCTCGCGGTTTTCCGGGATATGCACATTGATGATATCTTCCAGCTCTTTGATCAGCCGCCGATGCGACTTGACGCTGGTGTAGTTGCCTTCGTCGCCGACCGGCGCATCGGTATTCACTTTGCCGATACCGGCCTTGAGAATTCGCTGACCGGCGCCGTCTTCCAGATGCTCACGCAGTGTAGGAGAAACCCGCGCCAGCTTCACCATCAGGCTCTGCCGTTCGCCGGAGCTGAGGAAAAGCGCTCCCTGAAGCCCGGTGGCAAACATCAGAACATCGTCGCCGGCTTCGTGAATCAGGTGTTTCTGGAACTCGGCGTTGTCAAGCAGCAGCGCACGCAATTCACGCATGGCGGAGCCCCAGGCTTTGGGCAGGTTTTCCATCGAAAGCGCACGCATCACGTTATCGACATTCAAGAGCTGCATCAGCTCGGCGTTGTCGCGTTTTTTGCGATTCTTCCAGATCCAGAGCAAAAAGTCCGACGTACAGGATTTCTGCTCATGGTAGAGATCGTACAGCGTTTCATCCAGAATGTTCGCACAGATTGCATTCAGCGACTTCAACGGAACGCGCATCGCGCACTCAGCCAGATACTCTTCCGGAAAGATTTCGCTGGTAACCTGTGCAAGCAACTCCAGCTCCCGCGCCGGAAGCTCACCCCAGACACTCAGACGCTCAAGCGTCGCCGAGGTCGGTTTCTCCGGCCAGAACGGAGCCTTGGCCAGAAGCGGAGAAAGCATTTCACGGAGCTGCTCCGAGGTGGAACGGGGCTGAAGACGCGCCACGATCGCCGCAAGAAGTTTCACTTCCCGATGCACCGTGTCGGCTTTCAAATTGGTAAAAAACGAGCGGAACGCCACGGCTTCGTCGTCCGAAAACGCTTCTGCGCCTTCCTTTTCTTCCGTCACAAGCAGAAGATCGACCTCTTTCAGGCTGCGCCCGTTGCAAGAACGACGGGTTGCGGAACTATCCCGGCCGCCGCTTTTATTCGTCCAATATTTCTCAAACGCTGCGCGGTCAAGTGTTTTGGCGCAACCATTATGCGCCATCAGCTTCACCACATCGTGGGAAACGGGGATCAACGCTTTGCGTTCCACCAGGGCGAGGTAATCCGTCGCGGAAATCATCCCCCGGCTTCCATCCACCAATTTGCCCAGCTCCAGACCCGGCGACAGCAAAACCGCTTCGCGAAGCACAATATCCAACGGAACAGCCGCGGCACCGCCGAGCCCGCCCCACGTATTGACCGCAAGCGAACCGATGCTGTCCAGTGAACCGGCAATCCCCCAGCGGGCAGAACCGGGCAGAAACAACACCAATCCATTTTTGAGTATCCGAAGGCGCTGAAGGCGCGCAGCAAAATCGCTGAGCGCAATGTTTTCATCCCGAACCCCGAGCGCCTTCATGATCGGCGGACGAGAGAGGTAATTCGGCAGCACGGCCTTGACCGCCTGCGCCAGAAGTTTGCGGAACACCGGACCATCGGTCATCGGCAACGCAGCAAGCCCGATACAGAAGGCGCCTTGCGCGTCATCAAGTTCATCCCCGCCCCAGGCTTCCCAGAGCAGATTGAGCTGTTCCACGATTGAAGCGGGAATCGGGTTTCCGGCAACCGCCAGCAAAGCAAGAAGTTTCTCCAGGGTTTTTTTGTCGGGTGCGGAAGTCGCGGTGACTAAAAGATCTTCAAAAGCGGCAGAATCCATCATCGTCTCCATGTGCGCGGCAGGGCCCGGAAAGGCGTCTGCTCAATTGACTTATCTGAGTTAATATAACCGCAAACCTCGCATTTTTCAATCTCTCCATGCCTTTCTGACGGTGCTTATCGGTAAATTTATCCAATTTTTTCCTCTTGCACCGGAAAAACAGCCGAATTCCGGGTTGCAGAAAAAAAATGGCGCGATATAGTAATCTATTTGTAACGAATACGGTGACATTTTGAATTTTATCGAATTCCTGACTGAAAATCCGATCCACCTGCTCTATGCGGCCGGCGCACTTCTGGCGCTGGTCATCATTGTTGTGCTCGGCATCAAAATCGCGGGTTGTCTTTTCGCATTGCTGGCGATTCTTCTCCCTGCGGCAATCGCGGGGGGAGCGTGCGCCTACTTCTACAACGAACAAGCCGGAATCGCCGCCGCGGTCATCGTGGCGCTGATGATGCTTCTCCTTGTCCGCAAATCCAAATAACGCCAAGCCGGTTTCGCATTTAAAAAACAGAGAAAACGACTGGATTTTTTCAATTCCGATGCTATATTCAGCATCGCATTTTTCATTCAAATGCGGCGCTGCCGCGGAATTGCAACACAAAATCCATGCGAATCACACTGGTCTTTCCGCCCCGAACCGGGTCAACTTATATGCCGCTCGGCGTCGCCTGCCTCGCGGCGGTGGCGGATCGCAAGCACACCGAACTCGACCTCTTTGACGCCAATCTGGAGTTATGGAACCATCTTTGCGATATGAATGATGATCTGCGTTCCATGCGCGCGTTTGCACACGGCCCACTGCCAACTTTTTTGAACGCAGAGCTTTACACCGAATACTGGGGGCATATGCCGCTGGCCAAGCGCCGGATCGGAGAATTGGAACAACAGGCGAAGCATTACCTTGCCGGAAAAGGCTTCGAGGAAGAGTTGCGCCATTTCCTCGCACGTCAGACCGCCCGGATCGAGCGAAAAACACCGGAGACGGTCGCATTTTCCGTCATGTATCTCGACCAGCTTCCCTTCGTTTTGTCGCAAGCGAAATATCTGAGGCTCGAATGCGGCGCCGACTGCCGCATCGTCCTCGGCGGCGCGGCGATGAGCGCACTTGCGCCGGAAGAATTGTTGAATGCGGCACCATTCGTAGATCTGATTCTGACCGGAGAAGGTGAGATTCCGTTTGAAGCGTTTCTCGACGGCCGTCCGCCGGAAGAAATTTCCGGTTGTTATTATCGGCAAGGAAACACGATTGCATTCGCCGGGAGCGCGGTTGCGCCGGAGGATCTTGCCTCCCTCCCCTCTCCTGACTTCAGCCGCTTGATAAGCGGCGGCTATTTCAACCCGGTTCCGGTGATGCCGGTCTACGGCTGTCGCGGCTGCAAATGGCGACGGTGCCGGTTCTGCGTACACAACAACTCATTCGGGCGCTTCCGTCAACGGCGACCGATGACCGTTGCGCTGGAAATGCAAGAATATCAACTCCGGTTCGGTTGCCGGCATTTTTACATTGTCGACCAGTACGTCGACCCGTTTTCGCTCAGTGAACTCAGCAATGCAATTTTGGAACTGGGGTTGGATTGCCGTTTTCAGATCATGGCTCGAACCATTGAGGGCTATACGCCGGAACTTCTGCAGCGCGCCTCCCGGGCAGGCTGCTGCTGGATCAGCTGGGGGATGGAGAGCGGCTCGCAAAAACTGCTTCAGGTGATGAACAAAGGAACCACCCCTGCGACCTCGCTTCAGGTGATCCGGGACGCTGCCGCGGCAGGGATTTCCAATCTGCTGATGATGATCTTCGGCTCCCCCGGTTCCGATGCCGCATGCCTGAATGAAACATTCGCATTTCTCGATCAGGCATGGCCGCACATCGACGGCATGACCGCGAGCGCGTTCGTGCTTTTCGACCAAACCGCATTCAGCATGAACGCGACGAAATACGGCCTGCAGGTGCTGGGTGGAAACCGGATTCTGGAAATCGACGGCAAGCCGATCCATGATATGAAGCTCCGCTTCAAGCGGGAGCAGGAAGAGGGACGGGGCGAATCGCCGCTGGCCACGCAGGAAATCGACACGTGGGAGCGGCGCAAAGTCTGGCTGCCGCCTCTCCCTTTTCACGGCCAGCTCTGCTGCGAGCATTACCTCTTGTACGCCGATGCAATGCAGGCGCGCATCAACCCCGGCAGCCATTGGCACAGTGCGTAAAATTTATTTCGGGTAGATTTCAATCTCATCAAGCCCGTAACCGTCTTCTCCGAACGGTTCCAGACAGTTGATCCGAACATAGCGGAACGGCCTGGGGTCGAAGGTAATCGTAGCCGCTTCGCCCGCCTTGGCGTTTTCCCGGTTGTGGATGGTGTCGTAACGCCGACCGTCGACGGAAACTTCGACCGAATATTTCTTCGCGCCGATCTCCCCCCAGTTCAACACGATCTTGCCGAGCCGATGAACATTCCCCAATTCCAACTGAATCCACTGCGCACGCGAGCCGGCGGGAGCACGCCAGCCGGTTTCATTCGTGCCGTCCGACACGGCCGAAGCCGGGTAATTCGACGTCGCGGCACTGGCGCCGATCCGGCAGCGGTATCCGAGATTCCGTACCGGCGGATACACCTCGACTTCCCACAGCGAAAAACCGAATTCAGTGGTTCGTTCCCGGCAGTCGACACGGACATAACGCGCGTTGCGCGGACGAAAATCGATCACCTGATATGCGCCCTGCTTGCCGTCATTCTCCGCATATACATCCTCGAAATGTTCGTTGTCAACCGAGAGCTGAACCACATAACGCTTCGCTGCGGATCGCTCCCAGTTGAGCACGATCCGCCCGACCCGCCGTTGTTCGCCCAGATCCAGCGTGATCCATTCGTCGTCGGTACGTCCGGAGGACCAACGAGTACCGGTAATCCCGTCCACCACATGCTCCGCAGGAAAACGGGAGAATTCCAGCGAGCTGCAAAACACCTCGCAATTCAACGCATAATTCGGATATACTTCCGCATACCCGGTAAAGATCGCGGCAAACGCCGCAAGCAATCCAAGTTTTTTCATTTTCGCCCTTTCCCTCCGTGGTACGCCGTGGCATCCCATACAGAAACATTCAAATACCGCGCGAGCCGAATTGCATCGGATTCCAGCTGCACATAGTTACCATGCGTGGCCAAATTGACGCGGGAGCCATTCTTGCGCACCAGATTCAGTTCATAACGGCGCAGAAACCAGAACCTGTGCTCCAGAATCTGCAACGCGCCGATCTCGTCAAACAGCGTTTCCTCATCTCGAATCAAATCCCCTGCCACACCGCGAACCGGAACGCGCGCGATATAAAACACGCAACCGCTCGAATAAAACCATCCCTCTTTCCGATAACCGCGTATCCGGCAAAGCATCAGGAGCAGAAGCAACGCTACGCTTGCACTCATCAAAATCTCAAGCAGCTTTGAGTTCAAGCTCAGTCCGATAACAAGCAGCCAGAGCGCCATCAAAAAACCGATCAGATCCAACACCCGGTACCACATCGGAACCGTAAAGCCGTAGGCTTCACCGCCCAAGTCACAACACCGCAGACGACATTTACCGCTTTGCGGAAAAAGATTTCGCATCAGCGACCACTTTGTCCGGCACGCCAAGGCATCTTCAAATCTGGACGGGTCAAATGGTTGCGACTCTGGCTTCATCCTGTTCACAGCTCCCGGATTCGTTCGCATGTGCGACGAGCGTCGGCGAGAATCTCCGCTTCGCCATCGATCTTACGATTCTCCATCAAAATCCGCCCGTCGCAGATCACCGTGTCGATCACGCTGGTGTCTGCCGCGTAAACCAGATTGGCGGTCAGATGGTAATTCGGCGTCATCAACGGGTGATTCAAATCCACCAACAGCGCGTCGGCGAGTTTCCCTACCTCGATGATTCCGGCGTCGAGGCCGAACGCCTCCGCACCGCCACGAGTGGCGGCGTGAAAAATATCTCCGTCTCGTCCCGCCGTCGGATCCCCCGCTTGCCCTTTCGCGGACAGGGCGGCAAATTTCATTTCCTCCAGCATGGAAAGATTGTTGTTTGAGGCGCAGCCGTCGGTTCCGATCGTCAGACGGCAGCCGCCGATTTCAATCGCCTGCCGATAACGGAATTGCCCTGACGCGAGTTTGAAGTTGGAGCAAGGGCAGTGCGAAATCCAGCTCTTCCGCTCCCGGATCAGGTCAATATCCGCCTCAGAAAGATGAACCGCGTGCGCAAGAATCGTGTGCTCTCCGAGGATTCCCAGCGCATCCAGCCAGGCGATCGGCGACATGCCGTGCGCCGCCACACACTCCTCCACCTCACGCGCCGTTTCGCTGGCGTGAATATGGATAACGTGCCCGCTTTGCGCCGCATCTTCGGCAATCTGCCGCAACACCGGCTCGGAAACCGTGTAGACCGCATGCGGCGCATAAGCAATTTGAAGCCGCCCCGAATCTCCGCCGTTCCACGCCAGCAATTCTTCGTTGCAGCGGCGGTTGCGCGTCAGCACCTCCCCGTCCGAACCGGAGAGATAGAGAAGACCGATTGCGGCTCGGAGTCCCATCTCTTCCACCGCTCGCACCGCATCAAGCTGCTTCCAGTACATATCGTTGAAAAACACCGTGCCGCTGCGAATCATTTCCAGCGCCGCCAGCCGGGTGCCGACGTAAATATCGTCGCCGGTCAACTTCGCCTCCGCGGGCCAGATGAAATCATTGAGCCAGGTAAAAAGCTCCATATCATCGGCATAGCCGCGCAAAAGCGTCATCGCCGCATGGGTGTGCGTGTTGTAAAAAGGCGGAACGATCGCTTTGCCGGAGCCGTCGATTACTCGTGCGTTTCCCGGCTCCAACCCCGGTGCGATGCGTACAAAACGGTTCCCTTCGATCCGCACATCGGTGGGAACGCCATTCAACTGTACCTTGCGGATCAGGATCGGTTCGCTCATCGGGACGCCTCCAGCTTCGCCAGCTCCGGCGCGATCATGCCCCGCGTTCGCACGGCGTCAAGAATCCGCTCCTCCAATTGCCTGGACGGCCGGTTCAAGCCCGCGGCGAGGCTCCCGTCGAGCAACTCGACAACACCGTAGTTGTCAAGCGCCATGGTGGGGTCAATGTATTTCATATGCGTCGGCTCTTCCAGTACGAAGTTCAGCGGCTGTTTCGCGTTCAGCACCCGTTCCGCCGGAATTTCCGAGCCGAATTCGTCTTCGACCCCCATGTTGGCAATCAGTGCGGAGCCGTTTGCCAACGCAGCCAAATCGAATCGCCCCGCGAGCGCACCGAGAACCCCGGTGGCGCAAACCACGCACCATGCGCCCTGAACCTCCCGATCAATTCCGGCACGGTCGTTCCAATCCACAAGGGAAGCGCCGAATATGGGTTTCACTTTGGAGGCGTCGTCCACAATGGTCACATTCGCGCCGCCCTCCGCCGCATACATCACAACGCCAGACCCAACCTTGCCGCAGCCGAACACCACAATGCTCCGCCCGGAAAAGTCACCATATCCCAGATGCGCCATGCCGCGCCGAAAACCGTCGCCGGTTCCCAGTGCGGTTTCAATCTCCTTCACCCGGCCGTCATCGGCCAGAAAAACCGGTTGAACACAATCGAGATAACGATACATACCGGAGCGGGTCAACTCGACATAGCCGAATTTCGATTTCACATCGGTGTTGGCTCCGGCACAATCACAGACGACATCATAGGTTTCCGCCAACGCACCGGCATCCGCGATCCGGACGCCGCAACGCCGAAGACGCTCGACCGTGCCGGAATCATAAGGAATCCCACGCCCGGCGCCGACGGTTAAATCCGCCCCTGCCGCCAGCAGTGCGACATATTTCATCATGGTATTGCGAAACACCGGAGTGGCGTCGAATACATGCCGTCCCGCCAGCGGACGACTCTTTTGCCATGCGCAAATCTGCGCGTCCAGCGCCGGAAACTCATCCGGGCGGTAAACGCTCAGCAACTCTTGATACATCACCTCGAACAACATAAGACAAATCTCCCGAAATAATATCAATATTAAGGTATCCCGGATTCCGGGAAAGAGCAAACGGGTCGCGGAGAAATTATCCGAAAAAGCATAAAATTTCCAATGGTAAGCCGGCTTGCATTTTCTTCGGTCGCGCATTACGTTATCTGTCACCAAATTTGGAGGGGACTTGAAATGGATACGAATCACCCGATGCAACTGGAACTCAAACTGCTTGGAACCGGCGCCGCCGATTATGACTGGAAGCTCTTCGGCGAAGACGGCGTGCGCGGCAGTACCAGTTCGCTTCTCAACGGTCATATCCTGATCGACTGCGGCATCACCGGACTGAGAAATCTGGAACGTTTCCACATCCCGCACGCCTCCATCGACACGTTGCTGATTACACACTCGCATGACGATCACTTTGAGCCGGAGCAGATTCTGGAACTCGCCGGAGGGACGCAAAAGCCGCTCGACGTCTACGCTTCGCCCGACGCGCTGGCACAGCTGCCGCAAACCGGGAGAATCGTGCCGCATCCGCTTTTACCGGGGGCGAAATTCCAGTCCGGAGAAGTCGCCGTCACAGCCCTCCCCGCCAACCACATGACCAATATTCCGGGAGAAGCGGCACTCCACTTCTGCTTTGAAACCCCGGCGGGCAATGTGCTCTATGCACTGGACGGCGCATGGTTGCTCAAGCAGGCAATCCGCTTGATCGAGCACCTTCGTTTCGACTGGATCATCCTCGATTGCACCATGGCGGAAGCCGGTGATTTCCGCATCTTCGAGCACACCGATTTTGATATGGCCGTGCATATCATGAAGACATTGCGGACTTTAAATATCGCCGACGGCCACACTCGCGTCATCCTTAACCACCTCGCCCGGACGTTGTGGCCCAAAACCGAAGAAGAGCGCCAACAGCGGATTGCCGGAAGCGGTTTCGAGCTTGCGTTCGACGGCATGACACTGCTCCGCTGACACTTCCACACCCCCACTCGAACGACGGCAGCCGAACGCTCCCGTCGTTTTTTAGCGTTCCGTTCGGCGTTCGTTAGAAAACCGCAAATATTACCGGCCCCCTATTGACTTTCCATAATTTTCCTGTATAATTATAGAAAAGCTCTATAATATGTAATTTTACAGGAACGACTCATATGCAGAACCAGCGACTGACCAAAGCGGATCATGCCCGGGAGTGGATCTCGAAGGAGATACGGATCGGTAATTTCGCCCGCGGCACCACATTACCGCCGGAGCAGGAACTTGCGGCACGGATCGGAATCAGCTATATGACACTCCGCAAAGCGGTCGGCGCCCTGGTGGAAGAAGGGTTGCTGGAGCGCATCAAAGGGAGCGGCACCTTCGTTCGCAGTGAAATTTCAGAGCAAAAGGTGCAAAAAATTCTCGGCCTTGTCCTCCCCGCATGGGGTGCGCCGGAAAATCTGGATACGGTAATGCACTACTCGCAAGCCTGCGAGGAAGCCAACTGGATCTTGAAAGTAATCTATGTCCGCAGCTGGGAGGATCGCTCGATTCATGATCTCCTGCTCAACTGTGACGCGCTGGTTTTGACTATCGTTCAAAAAATGGCGGACATGCCGGAGTTTTTACGCGAGCAGTTGCACAACTCCGCCAAGCCGATCATCGTCAACAAAGGCGATGCAAACGCGCTGGCGCGGGACTCTGTTTACTATCTGCGTGATGAACAAATGGAGCTGCCCTGCGATCGGCTTTACGAGCTTGGGCACCGCAGAATTCTGCTGGTCGATCAGGTGGTGCGCAAACACGGCAAGATTACGACCATTCATCCCAACATGAAAGGATTCGAGGAGATTTTCCACCGAAAGTATCCGGACGTCGAATACAATACGACGCTGATGGCGTTTGAGGTTCCGCTTTATCAACAACCTCATCCGTTGATCTGTCAAGCGTTCCCGGAACAGTTTGACGAATTGAAACGTTACACCGCCATCATCTGCCCGATGAGCTTCTATCTGGCCGTCGTGGCCGGACTGCGCCAGGTGGGGCTTCGGGTACCGGAGGATATCTCTGTGCTGGCGTTCGGCGACCGGCTGGAGGCGGAGTACTACTATCCGCGCCCCACGGCATTCTCGGTTCTCCTTCGTGATCAGGCATACAAGACGTTGGAGTTGGTCGCCTGGAGGTTGAAGAATCCGGATGCGCCCCCGGTCAATGTTCAAACCGCAGTGCGGTTTTTGGAAGGTAAATCATGTGTCCCCGCAAAACAATGCCCCTGAATACGGAAAGGTATGAGAAAATGAAGAGAAATCCATTCACATTAATCGAGCTTCTTGTCGTAATTGCAATTATTGCGATTCTCGCCGCCATGTTGCTCCCGGCGCTGAACCAGGCGCGAGAAAAAGCACGCTCGGCCAATTGTATCAGCCAACTCAGCCAGCTGTATAAATCCATGCTCTTCTATGCCGACGACAACCAACAAGTCGTGGCGTTCCGGGCACCGGAAACCGGGGGAGAAAAACCTTGGCCGACCATTCTGATCGAGAGCGGCTACGCCTCGCGGAATCAGCTTTTCAACTGTCCGAGTATTCCGCAGAAGACAACCGGATTCAACGGGTTCACCACGTACGGATTATATCGTTACAATGCACCGAACACCACGGCCTTTTATGATGTCAAAAAAGGCGATTGGGGCGATTTCGGTTTCGGAGTGGCGGGCACCAACTACATTCTTTATTCACTCACGAAAATGAAGCGTCCGGTCGAGACTTTCATGCACACCGACACGATGGGGAAATTCACTGACGCCACCTATGGCGGCACCGGAATCTGCCAGTTTGCACCGACTTGGGATGCCCCAGGAAACATCGCGCCCGTCCACAACAACCGCCTCAACATGAGCTTCTTTGACGGGCATGTGCAGTCAAAGGGGAGAAGCGACCTGAAAGAAATGGGCTTCACTCAGGCAATCTTCAATGGCGGAGTATTCGGGAGCCTCTGATGAATAGAAAAGCGACACTTACGCTTCTCCTGTGCGTGCTTTCGTGGATGGCCGCTCTCGCAGAAAAAACACAATCCGACGCTTCTGCGGCAATCATCGCCGATGCTCCAGGGGCCGCATTCCTGCAAGGGGAAAAACTTGCGTTTCGCCTCCTTCCCGACACAACCGTGTCGTGGACGCTGCGGAATTGGCAACACAAGACCATCAGTCAGGGAGAGGCGAAATCAAGTCTCCGGCTCCCAGCCCTGCCCAACGGATATTACACGCTGGAACTTGCCGGATTCACCGGTTCTCGCAGTTTTGCGGTGGTTCCCGACCCGGCCGATCGCCAGATCAATCCGAATCAATTTTTCGCAATGGATTCGGCGCAAAGCTGGCTGGCGCGACCGGATAAAAACAATCCCCGCTGCCCGGAGAACTCGTTTGAAGTCGTCTCCGAAGTCGCCCGACGCGCCGGGCTGTCGATGGTGCGCGAACGGATGCACTGGGGTGAAATCGAATCGCAGCCGGGTGAATTCAAGTGGCTGCAATATGGAACCAATGCCGAACTGCTCTCAAAACGTGGAGTAAAGGTACTCGGAATGTACCACTATGTGCCGGATTGGGCGAAAAATGAAGGAGTGAAACTTCCTTTCGATCTCATAGCAACTTACCGTTTCGCCCGGAAAGCGGCGGAGACTCTCCACGGAAAAATGACCGCATGGGAATTCTGGAACGAACAGGACATCGGCTTCGCTCCGGAGCCGGCATGGGACTACGCCGCTGCACTGAAAGCCGCCGGCCTTGGCTTCAAAGCCGCTGACCCCGAGCTACCGGTGGCCATCGGAGGATACGCCATCACACCGTTGCTCCCCTACGCCGATGTGGTGATGCAAAACGGTGCGGCGGATTACTTTGATATTTTCAACTTCCACAGTTATCGCCCGATCAGCGACTTTCCTGAGGTACTGAAAAATGTCAAAGAACACATGAAACGCCACGGCATCGAGTCATATCCGATCTGGATGACCGAAAATGGCTCCGCCATGGAAGGCGGTGGTGCGGCGGAGAGCTTTATTCCGGGGCTGAAAGCGCACTCGCCGGAACAGGAGATGATGATCGCCGAATACATCCCCAAGATGATGACTACCATGCAGTCGCTTGGCGTCACCCGGGATTTCTTCTTTGTTCTTCCTCCATACAGCGAACAAGGCGGCTCCAAAGATTGGGGGCTGATGCGGCGTGACTTCACGGTAAAACCGGGGTTCGCCGCCTTCGCCACACTGGTCGAACAACTCGGCGACGCTACGTTGGAGGGGGAAGTCTACCTTGGGGCAAAACTCAAAGGGTATCTCTATCGACTGCCCGATGGAAAAAAAACGCTGATTTATTGGAGCATCTCCGAACTGGACACAGAGAAGCCAAAACCGAACCTTTCCAATTCCAATCTCTACGAGCAGGAATTTTCCTTACCGCTTTCAACAATCGTGCATGGCCTTGATCTCTTCGGGACGCCGTTTACGGTGGAACCGGCAAGAATTCCGGCCTCTCGCTATCCCCGCTTTCTAAACAATGTTTCTTTGAAAGCCGATCTGCCATTCCAGCCTCCGGAGCTTGCGCCCCGGGCAGAAAAAAAGAATTTCGACAAAACAATTATCTTCCGCACGGAACTCTCCCCCGATTTTCAACTCTTCTATGAAAAAGATTGTACCGACATTAAACGCGACAATGCCCGCTTCAAACTCCAGATATGGAACCTCTCGGATCAAGAAAAAACAGGCTCTGTCGCCATCTCCGGCGGAACTGTCGGGGGGCTTCCGGAAACCATTCAGCTTCCTCCCTTCGGCAAGAAGGAACTGGAACTGACCTTTACTCCCATGCTGGATCGGGAGTTCAAAGGGGAGCTCCGCGCCGATGGTGTGTTTGAAGGCAATCAGGTATCTCCGCTCGTGATTCCGCTTCAGAGCCTCGACGCAATGTCACTCTCCGGGCGCAAACAGGAGATGCCACAAATGCTCGACCCGGCCAACTGGAAAAAGAATTCGGCCGGAGAAATGGAAATCGTTTACGACGAGAATGATCAAGCCATTACATTCACCACGGATTTCCCACCCGGAGCAAATCGCTGGAGCTACCCGGAGTACACACTTCAGCTTCCACAGGAATCATTGAAAGGCGCACTGGGCGTGGAGCTGGAAGTAAAAGTGTCCAATGCCTCCGCCGTCATGCAGATGCTACTGATGGCGGTTCCGCAAACCGGGAAGGATGTCTACCTGAAAGCGGCGCCTCCGCGCGAAACGTTTGAAACCCGTTTCATCGCCTTCCCTCCGTCACTCGCGCCCAGTCAGATCATACGCCTGCGGCTTGGCGTGAACGCACTTCAGGATAACATCACTGTTTCCATCCGCAACATCCGCGTCTTCTACCGGCGCTGATCTTTTGGAAAAACGCTACTCATCCCCATCGTCATAACTGTGCGAGGGGCTGAGCAGCGTCACCCGTTCTCCGAGGCGGAACACGGTGTTCGCCAACTGCTTGCTGCTCATCTCCGGCAACACCTTGACCGGTACGCTGGAGTCGAGCGTGACATCAAGCACGCCGTCTTCCATCACAAACCACTTCACTTTCAGGCGACCGCGGGTCATGGCGACGACCCCTTCCGCCCAATCCACCAGCTTGAACGCCGGATCGAAGTAGATGACCGAATGCGCCGGTTCCGCAATGCGAATGCCGAGCACCTCACGCAGCAGGAACAGGTTCGGCGACACACAACTGCCTTCCGAAAATTTCGTCGGAGCCGGATCGTCATGCTCCAGATCCACCCGCCATGCCATCGTTTCCGGACACATGCGCCGTGACCAGTAGTCACGGAAATACTGGAACGCCCACTCTTTTTGCCGTAGCGCAAACATCATCTCCATAAACAGGAAGTGGAAGTACGGGTGTCGCGACTCATCGCTGCGGTCATACGGTGGTTCGCAACTGAAAAAGCTGTTGAAAAAATACTCGAATGTCGAGAGCGGCAACACCCCGCCGTACATCGCGCAGAAGTTTGCAAACAAGTTGTGATCCGGCACCCGTTCACTCTCCCGCGACCAGCGGCAGAAAAGGCTGCACACCGGATCATAATTGCGTTCCTGCAGCGCATCGGCGACCTGCGCCGCCAGCGCCATGCAATGTTCCGCCTTCGCGTCTTCTTCCACCAGTCGATAGATTTCGGCGGAAGAGAGCAGAAAGCGGCAGTACAGCGCATTGATGTAGGTCGGAGTTTCCCCTTCCTTGAATTCGCCCTGGCTGATCCGGCTGCTGAAGGCGAAGCGAGAAATGGCGTCAGCCAATACCCCGGTGTCTTCATCGATCATGGCTTCAAAAAACTCCCCAGCCAGATCGAGGTTCGGAATCACCTTTTTCAATTCGCCCGCACTCCCGGTAAAACGGTAGTTGTAATTGATCCAGACCGGAAGAAAAAAGAGCTGGTGGAACTGCGTAACATGCCGCCTGCCATAGGCCAACGCCGGGATGTCGCCATTTTCAAGCTGCGCATCCACAAACTGTTGCAGGCGTGACGACGCATAGTCCTGATCGCAGAACACCGCCGCCATATTGACGACGTCGATGTACGCGTCCAGCAAAAAGCAGTCATTATCGGAGCGCGACTCCGAAAGCGGAATAAAGGCGGCGGAACGGCGCAGCGTCTGACGCCCGATCTCCCAGAAATTGTTCAGTAACTCATCCGAGCAGCGGAACAACGTTTCTTTCCGCTCAGGGCGCACCAGCTCCTCAAAGTTCATGGAGAGGATACGGACACCCGCGGACGCACTGCGCACCGAAATCATAATATAAAAACAATCGCTCGGAACCAGCGTCAAGTAAACGTTTTTCGCGTTCCGGCACCGAAGCGTGCCGGTTCCGCGCACCCCTTCCCCCGCCGAAACGAAACCGTTTTCGGTCATGCGGCTGCCGATGGAGATGTCCACGATATCTCCCAGCGTCGCCTCCAGCGTCACCCGGACAAAGCCGTAGCGGAGCATGTCCAATCGGTAAGTTGCAAATTCCCCGGTGCGAAGCGGGCGACACCAGGCCAGCGCCGCCTCTTCATCCTCCTCCGGGATCAAGTCGGCTTCAAAGGCGCAGGCGCTCAAATAAGCGAACGGATCGGTCAACCGAGAGAGAGCCGGACTATAAGGCTCGGTTACCAACCGCTCGAATTTGAGCGATGGCGTCGCCTCTTCCAACGAAAGTTTCAGTGGACCGGCGGTACGCCAACCCTCCGATGCGTCCTTATCCGGTTCCCGGCTGAACCAATATTCCCGCCCGCCATCCTCCTCGTCATCCGGACAAATCAGCATGACAAACCCCATCGAATTACGCTCGGGGTTCTGAACCAGCAGCAACCGGTTCCAGCCCGGACGCAGCGGAATTGCCAATGCCGTACCCATTGCGTTATCCGCCGCAAGAAGCAATCGATTGTTACAGAAGAATTTCAGCGGGTCATCAGAATAAACGCACACATGCAGCACCGCCTCTTCTTCCTGATACAGGAACGAGTGCGCCGCATAAGTCGCCATCCCTCCCCCTTCGGCGTTTTCAAAAACGACCTGCGTCCAGGCGGGTTCATCGTGAAGCGTTCCCCGCTGGAACGGCAGTGGATGCCGGATCTCCGGCTCGATTCCCGGCGGCGAAAGCGGATGCAGTTCAACGCGGCTGCCAAAATCCCCCGTTTCGGTCGTCAGATCGGGGCGTCCCCAATCCGAATCGGGAAGAAACACCGGGGTCGTCCAGTTAAGCGGACAGTTCGCGGCGTCGAAAAACTGACATTTTCCTTGAAACGGCGAAATCCGGGGACGCGGCGCACTGAAGCAACCGCCATCCCGAATCATCCAGCTCCGGTCGCTGCTGAGAATGATTTTTCCGCTCGCTTCCATCTGGCACCACAATCCAGCGACATGCCGGTTGCAGCCATCCGGATCGAAGTTACGCCAGACCAACACGGCAATCACGTTGATGCCGGATTCCAGATAATAAGTGACTTCATGCAGATCGGCGTAGTTGCTCCCGCAGTTCTGATGCGCGCGCGGGCCAAAGCCGACAAAACGCCCGTTGATGAAAAGCTGATAGCAGGAGCTGGCGCTGATCCAGAGGGTGGTTTCGAGATCGATGGAGGTGCAGACGAACTCTTTCCGCATTAAAAGGAATGCTTCCGGATGCTTTGAAAGAGAGTTTTTCCAAATCCATTCGCCTTGAATTTGGCTTGGCATCTTGTTTCCGTTCATCTGCCACCTCCGTCCTCGACCCGGCGGATGCGCCGCCAGCGTGTGTGAGTTACGCAAAACCGGTATTTATCCCGAGTATTACTATGACCCGGAACCCCGTGCTTGTCAAACCCGAAACAAGGAAAATGGCAAATATTTAAAAAGCGGATTGCAGAATCATTCCACAATCCGCTTTTCCAGAGATTTCGATCGGTTCAGTATTTGCTGTCGGCGTAGCTGACCCAACCGCCGGCCTTGACCAATTCAAGGTCGAACTCCCCGATGGTGAAGGGATAAGACTTGGTCACCGCTCCATTGGAGATGGTGAAAACCTTCTTATCGATATCGGTCGTCAGCGTCGCTTCGGTTCCGGCGAACGTCTTGAAGATTTCGTCGATCGTCGCGGCGTCAAGCGAAATTGCCATCAAACCGCAATTGAACATGTTCTGGCGGAAGATCCGCGCAAAGTTCTCAGCGATCACGATATTCATGCCGTTGTACTCCAGCACCCACGGCGCATGTTCGCGCGAGGAGCCGCAGCCGAAGTTGGCGCGGGTTACGACCGCGCTCTTCCCGGCGATGTCTTTGCGCGGATCGAATCCGGCCAGAGTCAGGTCTTCCAGGCAGTACGGCTTGAGCGCTTCTTTGGTCAGCTCGGTCAGGTACTTGGCCGGAATGATTTCGTCGGTGTTGATGTCCGAACGGTCGAGAAACAGAATTTTTCCGTTAAAGTTCTTCATTGATCCGATTTCCTCATTATTTTCCGGTGAAAAGCGGCGAATTCGTGATCACCCCGGTGATCGCGGTGGCGGCGGCGGTCGCGGGGCTCATCAGGTGAACCGTACCGCCTTTGCCCATGCGTCCGTTGAAGTTACGGTTCGTGGTCGAGGCGCAAGATTCGCCGCTGGCCAGAACGCCGTTGCTCATGCCGAGGCAAGCGCCGCAAGTCGGATTGGTCACGCAAAATCCGGCATCCATAAAGACGTCGATAATGCCTTCCTTCAACGCGTCGCGATAGATCTTCGGCGTGGCCGGAGAAACGATTCCGCGGACGTTTTCGCTGATCCGTTTGCCTTTCAAGATTTCCGCGGCGATCCGCAGATCCTCAAGACGACCGTTGGTGCAACTGCCGATGTAGATCTGGTTGACCGGAGTTCCGTTCATCTCGCTGACCGGCTTGACCTGATCCGGCTTGAAGCCGAAAGTAACCATCGGTTCGAGCTCCGAAACGTCCATGGTGATCTCTTTCGCGTAAACCGCGTCGGCGTCGGGCAGCCACTTCGAGTATTCGGTCAGCGCCGCGTCCTTGCTCGGAAAATCGTTCTGAATGAACGGCCAGAGATAATCAACCGTCACCATGTCGGGGTAGCAGACGCCACAGGTTCCGCCTGCTTCGATCGCCATATTGCAGAGCGTCATACGCGAATCCATGCCCATCGCGTCGACCGCCGGCCCGGTGAATTCGATCACCTTGTCGGTCGCGCCGTTCACGGTCAACATCTTGATGACAGCAAGAATCACGTCTTTCGCATAAACGCCGTCGCGCAGCTTGCCATTCATCGTAATTTTGATCGTCTCCGGTTCCCGCATGGTGCAGACGCCTTTGAGGATACCGACTTCAAGGTCAGTGGTACCGACGCCGGCCGCGAACGCACCGAACGCGCCATGGGTACAGGTGTGCGAGTCGCCCATGATGATCGTAAATCCGGGGCGGACAAATCCCTTCTCCGGGAAAATCGCGTGACAGACGCCGTTTTCGCCGATATCGAAGAAGTCCTTGATTCCATGACGGCGCGCCCATTCGCGCATCGTCTTGCCCTGTTCGGCGGTTTTGGAGTCCTTCGCCGGGGTCACGTGGTCGATCACTGCCTTGATCTTGGTCGGGTCAAACACGCGATCCTTGCCGATCGCAACGAGGTCGTTGATCGCGATCGGAGTGGTGATCTCGTGACAGAATACCCGGTCGAGCGACAACACCCGGACGCCGGATGCGGGCGTATCGACGGTATGAGCGTCGAAAATCTTCTGAGCCAATGTCTTTCCCATATTCTCTTTCCTTTTCACTTCCGTTTAAGGGATACTTCCTGAACTTGCTATAACATACCATTCCGAGCAGAAAAATTCAATATTCCTGCAAATTTTAATTATAATTAACAGAAAAGCGTGCTATGGTATCAGTCAAGACATCCATCAACCGACGGAGGAACAGATGACTGAGGGAAAAATCGGCCGGAGAATCCGGCAATTCCGGAAGGAAAAAGCGTTGACCATCCGGGAGTTCGCGCAACTCTCCGGCATCAGTACGGCGTTGGTGAGTCAGCTGGAGCGCGGCATCGGCAACCCGAGCCTCGCGGTATTAAAATTAATCAGCAAAACGCTGGGAATTCCGCTTTCAGCGCTGTTCATCGAAGAAATCGACAACGCCTCGCTGATCCGCCGCCGGGAGGAGCATGAACGGGTGCATAACCCTATCGAGAAAAACGCGATCTACTTCAACCTGACCCCGGGTCCGTTGAAATCCAACGTCGAACTGCTGATGATGGTGCTCGGCCCCAAGCGGGAAACCAACCATGGATTTTCACAACATTTTGAAGAAGAAATCGCCTTCCTGTTAGAAGGCGAAGCATATCTGGTGTTCGAGGACGAAGAATTTCTCCTCGGCCCCGGCGACGCGATCCGAATCCTCGCTTCACGCAAGCACAAACTCGACAATCGCAGCGATAAGCGCGTCCGCGTCCTCTTCATCAAAAGCAAAAGCGGCTACTGAGCCCGAACACGGAGCTCCGCGTGTTTCCGGAGTTCCGCATCGTTCTTTTTTCGTGGCTCAATAGCTCTTCCATCCAGTCACCATGCCGCCAGTGACGATCTGGCGAGGCGACATATATACATCCCGCTCTCCTGAAAGTTCAGCTCGTGTCAAGGTGCGGACACTGCCGTCCATGAAGCCGAAATTCGCACCTCGGTTGCCGGAGTGGCGAAGAGCGATACTGCTCCACGCATGGGTTCCGGTCGAATCGGGAATCCAGAGAAGATTGTCAATCGTGTCGTTGGTGTCGATATACGGGCGCCCCTTGGCATCGTCATAGGAACGCGGCATCGAGTCACCGAATACAAACGGATCGGCGCCGATCCGTCTGGCGGCGGCAAGCACCTGTTCGCGCTTCACCGTGGAGCCGGAAGCATTCCGATACTGATAACCAAACGTCCGCATCGCCAGACCGTAAGAGATATAATCGGAACCGTTGGCGGCAGTGGTGGTGTATTCCGTCCAGGCAAAATTCGGTTCGCTCGGACAGTGCCAGAGGTTCGCATTGTTCAGGTACATCGCGTCAAGCATATTCGACCAGTGCGCATACTTGTTTCCGTGCACCGTACTCCCCTGAATGGCCGCCGCAAGCAGCCAGTCGTTATAGTCATTGGAATACATATGATAACCGACGCCAATTTGTTTTTGATTATTGACGCACTGAATTCGCTGTGCGCTCGCCCGTGCCTGTCCCAATACCGGCAACAGCATTGCAGCAAGAATTGCAATAATAGCAATAACAACTAAAAGTTCAATCAATGTGAAATAGTTTCTTTTCATTTGTCTCCTCCATTGGATTGTGGTATCCGGCCGCTGCGGCCTGATGATTACAATCAGGTCTTTCCGGGCCTGTCGATGCGTATTAAGATAATACAGGGGAGAAGCAATTCAAGAGGAGTAACAATATACAAACAAAATGCTATCAGCGCTTTAACCAAATTACAAGAGTGTTTGTTTCTGGTTTCATTTGAGTTGTCGCAATAGAAAAAGAGTTGATTTCATACTATATTCCTTGGCAACCCCTGAAAAGACAGGAAAAACAGAAAACAGCAAGGATGATCCGATTCTATGAAATCCATTCGATTCTTTCAAGGCGTCGCCACCGCACTGCTTCTCATGACTTGCAGTTGGCTCGACGCACTGAACTGGCCGGTAACCCCGGAGCCGGAACTGCACCAACAAAGCAATGCGGCAATCGCGGTAATCATTCGGGATTTCCCCGGCACGCCTGCCGCCACACTGGCGGAAAAAGTACAGAGCGCCGATGCGACGCAACCGAAATACGGCTGGATTGGAGAAAGCATCCAACTGGCGGAACAACTGCTTCTTCAATACCCACCTTCAACGGAGCATCAGGCGATTCGTCGCGCGGCATTGCTTCTCATGGACTATCCGCTTCATGTCAACAACAAAGATGAAGCCGCTCCGCAGGCACTGAAAGACGCATGGCAGCAGGCGGTCGATCGTTTGCACGAGCACGCCATGAACCGCGTATTTTCCGAACTTCAGAACAGCAAGCCTGAAGTCGGCGAACTGGCGGTTTGGAAACTTTACAACATGGGATTCATCGTAAAATCCGCCAACCACACCATCGGCTTCGATCTCTGGCCCGGCGCCATTTCCACGCAGCTGTACACACCGGAACAATTGAAAACTCTGGTCAGTGAATTGGATCTGCTGCTGATTTCTCATGAACACCGCGATCACTTCAGCACGCAGTTGGTTCAGGCGATGCTTCAGGCCGGCAAGCCCGTGATCGCACCCGACGGCGCGAAGCTCCTGCCAAAAGAAAAGGAGCTGACGCGGATCTATGGCCCCAATGCGGCCTTCCGTCATCAAGAGATCAAGGTTCTTGCGTTCCCAGGCTTTCAGGGGTCGACCCGGAACAATATCTATCTGGTGGAAATAGATGGTCTTACGGTATCGCATAATGGCGACAACACCGATCAGACCGCTTACGCCCCGTTACAGGAGCAACGCCCGGTCGATCTGTTGTTGGCGAACTGTTGGTCTGGATTCTCCGGCTACTTTGCCGCGACACGCCCCGCCCGAGTGGTCACCGCGCATGAAAATGAGCTCAGCCACCGGGTGCAGAACCGCGAATCGTTCCGGGAAACGTTTGAACGCCTGGGAAACGTCGCGTCGATGCCGGACGTCTCCGTCATCGACTGCGGGGAAGGATTGATCTACCGTCGCGGTCACTGAACCGCAATATCCGGCAACGTGGCGGCGATGACCGCCTGCCCGTGGCGCTTGAATGCCTCATCGGGAGTGTGGAACTCAACCTTGAGTTCCGGGAACTCCACTGCAAGCACTTCCCGCGCCTTCTCCTGAATCACAGCGCCGCCCTCCCCTGAGGAAACACGGCCGAGCAACAGCAGATGCTCGAGCGGGTAAAACGCCGCATAATGGCCGATCGCATATCCGAGATAACAGCCGATTGTCCGGTAGATTTTCGCGGCGCGTTCGTCACCGTCCGTCATCGCTTGCTGAACCCCTTTCAACTGCTCCGGCAACGGCGTTCCGGCAGGAAAATCAAAACCGGCGCGACCGGCGATACGCCCAACCGCCTGTTGCGAGAGATAGAGTGCACCGACGCCCGCATCGCCCGACCATTCGTCCACCGGGGCATTGACTTCGCGATAATCGATGGGCGCAAAGGCCAGCTCATTCAGGTGATCGGTCAAATTTCCGTCCGGGGTGACAAATCCTACCGCTTCGCTGGTTCCCATCGCGATCCCGAGAAGCGCATTGTTACCGATACTGATCGCACCCGCCAGTGCTGTCACCTCGCCGTCGTTCAAAACCACGAAGGGAACGCCCGGAAACTGTTTGGCGATTTCCAGAAAAATCGGCCGCACTTTCGACGCGAACTGTTCCTCTGGAATTCCTCGAAACAGCGACGCGATCCGCGGCTGGTGATCCACATAAACCCCGGCGGCACTCCCCCCGATCGAGTCGATGCGCGGAAGTTTCGCCGCCGCGCGTTTCAGCGAGTCGACGATTCCGTCGATGTGATAATTGATGTCTTTCTGAAAATACGGGTCCCAGACCACTTCTTCGCTGTGAACGGTTTCTCCGTCGATCACCGCCGCGCATTTGCGATCGGAACCACCTAAGTCGAAACCGATCCGGCAACCGTCGAAGTGTCCGCCGAGTTTCAGGCCGATCTCCTTCGCCGCCGGTGCATCCGCATAGGCGCAGCCGACAACCGCAAACGGGCGGTCATAAATTTTCTTGCCGATCACGCCGTAATCAAACGCGCGTGCGCCATTCGGGGAGTAAATGTCCGCAAGCTCCGAAACCAGCTCCGGCGCTCCGGCAACGGTCAACTTCCAGCCGCCGCGCGCCCAAAGCAGAAACTTGACGATCCGTTCGACATACCGTAAGTTGAGTGTGCGGCACTCCGGCGCATCAGGTAAAATCCGGGTATCGAACCGCGACACGCAACCGTTGGCGCGTTCGACACAAAGCGCGAGTTCGCGCGAATCGGAACGGGCGGCGACAAGCCGGTCAAATTCCCGGTTCCAGAGCGCCGCCGGGACGAATTCCGGATCCAGTTCCGGCATACATTTCATGGTGGTGCGAATCATTCTATTCCCCTCCTGAATGCCAAATTTCTGTTACCGGTACGATTCCCATTTCGGATCGCTGTCAAACGCCCAGTGGTAATATTCGGTCTGTGTCAGCTCCGAAGCCGCCGCTTCATCCAGAATCACGAGCGCATTGGGGTGAAGCTGAAGCGCGCTGCCGCTGATCATCGCGGTCAGCGGCCCTTCGACCGCCTTCGCCACAATTCCGGCTTTTTTCTTCCCGGTCACCAGCATCACCAGGTGGGTCGCATCAAGGATGGTGCCGACGCCCATGGAAAAGGCGCGTCGCGGCATCGTCTCCGGCGGAGTAAAATAAACGCAATTCTGACGGTAAGTCTCCGGCGTAAGCGAAATCGCCCGGGTGCGGCTGCGGAACGAAGAGGTCGGCTCGTTGAAGCCGACATGGCCGTTGTTGCCAATACCGAGCAGCTGCAGATCGATTCCGCCCGCATTTCTGATCGTATGTTCGTAGCGATCTCCTTCGGCGGCTTCATCGCTTGCCAGACCATCGGGAAGGTTCGTGTTCCGAATGTCGATGTTGATCCGGTCGAACAAATGATGATTCATATAATAGCGGTATGAATTCGGGTCCTCCGGAGAAAGCCCGACATATTCGTCGAGATTAAAGGTATGCACCTTTGAAAAATCCACTTCACCCGATTGATTCATCGCGGCGAGTTCGGCATAAACCGACTCCATCGTTGCGCCAGTCGCCAGGCCGAGCCGGAGAGAGGGTTTTCGACTGATCGCGGCGGCAAGCACCTTTGCGGTCAGCTTTGCGGCTTCTTCGGCGGTGGAACGAATGATGACTTCCATAATTGCTCGATAACCTTTTTTGATTTTGGAATGGTCTGCTTCTTACGATCACTAAGATATACCGTCAATCACGGTTTTTGAATGGATGTTTTGGGGGATTTTATGGACTTTCCCGCATATCGCAATCCATGGTCTGTGCATCGTCTTTCCAACGGCAATAGGGTTTGCGGCTCAAAGCGCCGTTGCTGTAACGGCGATCGGCGGAAACCTCCTGCCCGATCCAGGGGGGAACGGGGAATTTCGTCGTTTCACTCTCGATCTCCAGCTCGGCGGTGAAGAGTCCGGCATTGTCGCCGTAATATTCATCCACCTCCCAGACAAAGCCTTCGTAAGGAACGAGAAAACGGGTCTTTTCAACACGTCGGCTTCCGCAGAATTCACGCAACAGCGCTTCGGCGTCCGCGACCGGGATGTCGTACTCAAATTCACTGCGGGAGAAATTCCGGACAGGGCCCTTGATGGTCAAGTATGCCCGTTCCCCGGCAATTCGGACTCTCACGGTCGGAGAGCCGGGTGCCTGCGCGAAGTATCCCTGCTCCATCCGAACGCCCGGCTGTGCCACAGCACGCCATTCTTCCGACGCCAGCAGAAATTTTCGCTCGATCTCGATTCCCATTATCTGGAAACTCCGAATTGGTAGACGGTCGTCTGTTTATATGGAACTCCCGGCTCCAGACGGGCGCTCGGGAAGTTCGGTTGGTTTACCGCATCCGGCCAAAGTTGAGCCTCCAGGCAGAACGCGCCCTGTTGCGGATACTTCGTCCCGCTCTTTCCGGTCAGGGTGCCATCGAGGAAAAAGCCCATGTAGAACTGAATGCCGGGCGCAGAAGTGGCGACCCGCATTTCGATTCCGGTCTTCTCCGAAGCCACCACCGCCACATTGCGGCGCATCACACCATCCACATCGCCAAGGATGAAATTGTCGTCGAATCCGTTCGGAACCGCGGCAAAAATCTCCTGAAAGCTCTTGCCCGCGTTCAAATCGTAGGCCGTTCCCGCCACCGCCGGAGAGTTCCCGGTCGGAGCCAAAAACTCGTCCACTTCGGTGCGTCGATCCGCCGCGATCCGAATCCGGTGGTCACGGGTACAACCGGTTTCTTCTCCGCTCAAATTAAAATAGGCATGGTTGGTCATGCTGATCACTGTCGGGCGATCCGCCGTCGCGGTGTAATCCAGAATCAATTCATTTGCGTCGGTCACCATGTAAACCAGCATCGCCTCTACTTTTCCCGGGAACCCGGCGTCGCCGTCCGGGCTGGTCAGGTGCATCACCAGCGTCGACTCGTTCACCACTTCGGCTTCCCAGAGGCGGCGTCCCCAGCAGTTTCCGCCATGCAGCGTATTCTTGCCGTTGCTGTCATTCAGCGGAAGCGTATATTCTGAACCGTCCAGCGTGAAACGGCCGCCGGAGATCCGGTTCGCCACGCGGCCGATCACCGCGCCGAAGAAGGGGTCATTCTCAATATAATCGGTCGGCTCGCCAAATCCGAGCAGCACGTCAACCTTCTTCCCGTCGCGATCCGGCGTGCGGATCGCCGTCAACGACGCGCCGAAATCGGTGATATCAACCTCGAATCCAGAGCGGTTCCGCATCCGGTACAGCTTGGCGATTTCTCCGCTCGGAGTTTTGAAAAAATCCACGATTTTCATCCTTCTTCCCCCTCCACCGGCGTTCCGGTCAATTCATTGAACGTTTTAAAATGTATCTTGGAACAGCGCTCCAGTGCGGGAACGCCGAATTTTTCCAGCAACAACCGACCGGCCTGCTTCACCTGCGCGCTTGCGCCGCGAGGGAACGGAACGCCGAACTCTTTCTCCAGCTTCGTCATACCGCGAAGAAACTGTTCGCGTGACAAAATACTCGCGGCGGCGACCGCGACGTCGCTCTCCGCCTTGGTTCGCTGGTCGAGTTTGATTTTCTGTCCGCGCGTCTGAAGCGCACGCTGAATCAACCGCTCGTCGGCAAATTTATCCGACAACATACGCGGGCAGGATGGAACCTTTTCCAATAGATTCTCGATCACTTTCGCGTGTCCCCACGCCAACAGCCGGTTCAGGTTCCCAAACTGCTGGTAGAGACGATTGTAAGTTTCCGGACCGATAGTGACGGTCGTCCACCCATCCCCGGCAATGGCACGGATCTTTCCGGAAAGCTCCATGATTTTCTTCGAGCTTTTGATCAGTTTCGAGTCACAGCAACCGATTTCCCGAAGCATCGGGCCGGTCTGCTCATCCACATAAACTCCGGCAATGCAAAGCGGGCCGAAGAAGTCACCTTTGCCGCTTTCATCCACGCCGCCATGCGGATCAATCGCTTCATTCGCCTCCGGTTCACTCTCGTAACCGAAAGTGAAAGTGTGCAGAATCTCCGGCTCCAGCAGAAACATGACGAAATCGGCGGTGCCACCGCCTTGTACGGTCAATTTTCCCGATTGGTAGGCAACGACGTTGGTTTTGTCGCGAGATGCCTTCCAGTGTGCATAAGGTTGACTGGTAAACGCCCAGCCGCGTTCGTCAAGCAAAATTCTAAGCGCCTCAGCCTGTTCCTCCGTTACGGTGCAAACATGGCTGGTCACTTTCTTCTCCATTGTCATCAATCCACCTCAACGCGGCCGGAGAAGGCCGCTGTAATGGTCGCACCGTCGGCAAATGAGAGATTCGCCCCGGCGGGAAGCCCCAGCGCGGGACGCGTCACCAACACCGGGGCGTCTTTCAACAACCCGGCAATATAAATTGCGGTCGCACGCCCTTCGACGTCACTGCTCAAGGCGAGAATCACCTCGCGCACTTCGCCGGATTTCGCGCGCTCCAACAGTTTCGGTAAATTCAATCCGTCGCCATTCTCCGCCTGCATCGGGGAGAGACGGCCGCCGAGCACATGATAGCGCCCGGAATAATTTCCGCTTGATTCAATCGCCAGCATCTGCGCCATGGTTTCCACCACGCAGACCACACCGGCATCACGTTGCGGGCGACTGCAAACCGAGCAGAGTTCATCCGCATCGGCCAAAGCGCCGCAAACCGGGCAAGAGCCTACGGTTTCCGGCAACGAACCCAGCAAACGCCCGAGAAACTCCAGTTTCTCCGGCTCCCACTCCAACAATGCAAGCGCGAGCCGTTCGGCTCCGCGCCGGCCGATGCCGGGGAGCTGCTTCAGAGCTGAAATCAGCCCTTCCACCGCCTCTGGGTAACGCACCATTCCTCACATCTCCAATTGATCAGAACATTCCGGGGAGATCGACTCCGAGTCCGCCGGTGATTTCCGTCATTTTTTCCTGCGCCGATGCCTTCGCCGCGACAAGCGCCGAGTTGACGGCGTGCAGGATCTGCTCCTCCAGCAACTCGCGATCCTTCAACGCGTCATCGGTCAGAACGATCTCTTTCACCCGGAAGTCACCGGTCACCGTCACCCGCACCTGACTGCCGGGGCTGGTAGCGGAAAACTCCATCGTCGGGAGTTCTTCCTTCATCTTTTTCATATTCGCCTGAATGTCCTTGGCTTTGGACATCATTTTCGCGAGTTCACCCAGGTTTCCGAACATTCGTTTATGATCCTTGTTAAATTGCAGAAACAATCGCGCCCATCACAGACGGATGGGCGTGCGAAAGCCGACGGTTCCGGATGTTTCCGAAATTCCCGTCGGCGGCAGATGGTTACTTCTTCTCCGCGGTCGCTTCCATACCCGGCGCTTCGGCAACGCCGCCCTTCACCGTCTCGACCACCACCTTGTCGGCGATTTCCACCAGATAGGTTTTATCACGGACTTCGACGACGGTTCCATAGATGCCGGTATTCAGCATGACCTTGGTGCCTTTGACAATGGCGTCAAGCATCTGCTGGCGCTTCTGCTGCTGCTTTTTATTCGAGCGGGAAGAGAAGACAAACATCAGAACCAGCGCCCCCATCAGCACGAGCGGCAGCATGAAACTGCCGGCACCCGATACGGGCGGCTGCTGCGCCGGAGCCTGTGTGGGATCGGCGACGGCCACCGTCGTCTGAACAGTGGTAGCGGCAGGCGCGGCCTGCTGCGGCGCACCGGGGCCGAGGGTGACGGTTTTCGGGGCGGCATTGGCCAGAACAAGATTAAAACTCATGATTTCTCCTTAATTGTGTAACTCTTGATTGAACGGACTAATATGCCATCTTTTCAGTGCGCTTTCAAGTCCGAAACCGGAAAATACGCTCTAAATTGTTTCCATACAGCTTCCTCCGCTTCCAGATGAAGCGCACCGCCGTGCTCTCGGCGTAATTCCTGAAAAAGCTCCGGGCTCATACTGCCGGGCCGCAGGCAGAGTCGATATCCGCCGAGCACCAGGTAGATTGCCGTGTGCAAACGAAAACTCGCGCGAATCTCCTCTGGCGTATCCCCATATTGCAGAAACACCACCGCGCAATCGACACCGCATTTACGGAGTTCGCGCACCGTATAAATATGTGCGATTCCCGGAGTCGGGGACTCGCCATCATCCAATGCGATTCCAAGATCGAAGACCAGCCGCTTCGCGACGGAAATCTCAACGATTCCACCGTAAAGCCCGCCGCAGCGTTCCGCCGCCTCCCGGCTGACAAACAGCGCATCCTGAGGGTTCAGCACAAATCGCTTTCCGGCGTATTCCGAAACATCGGCGGCGGGGCGTCCCCCGGGCGTCAAAGTGACGATCCCGGCACCTTCGGCCAACGGTTTTTCAATTCCGGCAATCGCAGAAACACGACCGCCATCCACCGCAAACCCGTCCCGATATCCGGCGGCGAACACGGCAAACGTCGCTTCGTCGGCAGAGCGCAAATCGCTCTCCGTCTTCGCCGGAAACACGGGAATCAATCCGTTCGTCCACGCCAGCGTTAAACGCTCCGCGACGTCATCCCAGGAACCCAACCCGATTGTCGATTGATTACCGCCCGGCACGCGCGGCGCACACCATGGATAGTGGCGACGCAATGCGGCCGCATTACCGGGAGAGAACGCACAGCAAAGCGCGATCCCACCGTCATCCAGCCGCAACTCCTCACCCTCGAAACCGTCCGGCAATGTCTTGCGGCAATCGGAAACAACCAGAAGCGTCCGGTCGGCACAGACAGTCAATATGGAACTGCGCCCCAGGCTTTGAAGCGGTCCTTTATCTGAGTTGGTTTTCCCGATCTTTGTCAGTAGTTTTTGTGCGAATTCTTTCATGCCCCGGCTTACAGTTCCTTGCTGATCCGAATGGAGCAGAAGTTCGGCCCGCACATCGTGCAGAAACGTTCGTCGCCATGCCCATGATCGGGCGGCAAATCGCGTTCGGCCAGCGCCTCGGCACGCAGTTCCCGGGCTTTCTCCGGGTCCAGCGCCAGCTCAAACTGCTTCTCCCAGTCGAAATCGGCACGCGCCCGGCTGATCGCATCATCGCGATCACGGGCACCGGGACGCTTGAGCGCCACATCGGCGGCATGCGCCGCAATCTTATAAGCAATCACGCCATCGCGGACATCGCGCGCATTCGGCAAGCCAAGATGCTCCTTCGGAGTGACATAGCAAAGCATCGCCGCACCGGAGTAAGCCGCCATCGTCGCGCCGATCGCGCTGGTAATATGATCATAACCCGGCGCACAGTCGATCACCACCGGACCAAGCACATAGAACGGCGCGTCATCGCAACATTCGCGTTCACGGGTCATATTCATTTCAATTTCATTGAAGGGAACGTGCCCCGGCCCTTCCACCATAGCCTGCACATCGGCGGCGCGGCAGCGACCCACAAGCTCGCCCAATACATCCAGCTCGGCAAACTGCGCCTCGTCGCTGGCGTCGGCCAGACAACCCGGACGCATTCCGTCACCGAGAGAGAGCGTTACATCGTAGCGACGGCAGATTTCCAGAATCTTGTCAAATGCTGTATAGAACGGGTTTTCACGATTGAATTTGGTCATCCAGGCCGCGAGAATCGAGCCGCCGCGGCTGACGATCCGCAGCACCCGCTGTTTCGCCGCCGGAACCTGCGCCTTCAACAAACCGGCGTGAATGGTCATGTAGTCGACCCCCTGCTCGGCTTGCTCCTGAATCACCTGAAGAATCAACTCTTCCGTCAACGCGTCTACTTTTTCGCAGCGCGCCAGAACCTCGTACAGCGGAACCGTACCGACCGGAATCGGGCTATGTCCGATGATGGAGCGGCGAATTTCGTTGATGTTGCCCCCGGTGCTGAGATCCATCACCGTGTCGGCGCCGTATTTGACTGAATAATCCAGTTTCTCCAACTCCTGCCGTGGACAACTTGCTACCGCGGAGTTTCCGATATTCGCATTGATTTTTGTGGTCAGAAGCCGCCCGATGCCAATCGCTTTCAGATTTTTGTGATTGACATTCGCGGGAATTACAATCGTTCCGGCGGCAACACCCGCGCGGATCGTTTCGACCGGCAATTTCTCCATCTCGGCCACCCGCTGCATCGCGGGAGTGACGATTCCGGCTTTGGCCTGCGCCGGTTGGGTCAATATCTTCATTGCACTTCCTTACGTTTACGGAACGGCTCACGCCGTATCCGGTCAGTGGTTTCTGGATTCGTTCAATAGTCCTTCAAGCGACGCAATCGTCCGTTCGGCGGCACCGGCATGGCGGCGGATCGCTTGTCCCGCGCGTTCGCCAAGCTCGCGACGCAGCGTTTCATCGCACAACAATCGAAGCAGCTGATCGTAAAGCTCCGCGTCGCCGGTGACGGTCGCCACCGCATTTTCCTGCAACAAAACCTTCAGAATAAAGCGGAAGTTCCGCAAAACATGCCCAGTAACGATCGGCTTCGACAAGAGTGCCGGCTCGATCAAATTATGTCCTTCATCATGCCCGGCAAGACTTTTGCCCATAATGACCAGATCCGCGCCATTCATCAACTTCAACATTTCGCCGGTGGTATCCGCCAGCAGCACATCGACCGGACCTTTTGCCGCATTACCAAAGCTGCGAAGCGCAAAGCTCACGCCAAGCCGCGTCAGCATTTCCACAATATCGGCGGCGCGCTCGACGTGACGCGGAACCAGCACCAGTTTCAGGTTCGGGACTTCCCGCTTGAGCCGGAGGAACGTTTCCGTAACCAGTGTTTCTTCTCCGGGATGGGTCGAGGCGGCAAGCAAAACCAGGTGTTTGCCGGGGCCGAACACCGCGTCGAATCCGGCGTCCGGCAACTCGGCCGGAGCCTTCTGGTCAAACTTCAAGTTCCCGGCAACCACCACATTCGCTTTGGGCGAAACCGAGCGGTAACGTTCCGCATCCGCCTCGGTCTGAACCGAAAGCAGATTGAACGCCCGAAGCAGCGGCCCAAAGAAAACGCGCGCTTTCCGGTACCCTTTTACCGAATGATCCGACATCCGCCCATTGACCAGCGCGACCGGAACTCCCCGGCGGCGGGTTTCAATCACCAGATTCGGCCAGATCTCCGTCTCGAAAATCACCAGCATCGACGGCTTCAACACCGTAAGCGCGCGGCGCACCATCCAGAGAAAATCGATCGGACAAAAAATCACCGCCGTATTCGTCGGCGTCTGACTGCGAACCAACTCCTGCCCCGTCGTGGTGGTGGTCGAAAGAATGAATTTCCGTTCCGGGTATTTTTCCTGCCAGGCGCGCAGCAACGAAAGTGCCACTACCGCCTCCCCCACGCTGACCGCATGAACCCAGACCGCGCCGTGAAACGCCTTCAGTTCCTGTACCCGTTCCGGCGTGAAGTTCCCGAATCGCTCCGAGAACGTCCCTTTCCAGCCCGGACGGTTCCGGTATTTCAGGTACAACCCCGGCACGTAAAACAGAAAGCCGATCGGCATGAAAAGATTGTAGAAAAAACGCTGCATACTACTCTACCGTAACACTTTTTGCCAGATTGCGCGGCTGGTCGATTTCGCAACCGCGCTCCGCCGCAATGTAATACGCGAACAATTGGAGCGCAACAGCCGCCGGGAGCGGAACCGTAAAACGCGAGCAATGCGGAATATAAATCACATCATTCGCCAGCTTGGCGACTTCGAGATCGCCTTCGGTGGCAATCGCCACGACCGGCGCGCACCGGGCACGGCACTCCTGAATGTTCCCGAGAATTTTGTCGCGACCGGGGATATCGTTGGCCAGCGCCAGCACCGGATGCTTTTCATCCAGCAACGAAATCGGACCGTGCTTCAGCTCGGCGGCGTGGTATCCTTCGGCGTGAATGTAGCTGATCTCCTTCAACTTAAGCGCGCCTTCCAACGCGGTCGGATAAAGACAGCCGCGACCGATGTAGAAAAAGTCTTCAAATTTCGCGTATTTCTTCGCAATTTCCCGAATCGAGTCGGCTTGTCGCAATACCGCCCGGATCTGCTCCGGCACCTTTTCAATCTCGCGCACCAACTCGCTTCCTTCGCTGCGGTTGAGGCGACGGTTGCGCCCAAAAAGCAACGCCATCAACAGGAGAACAACTACTTGGCTGGTAAATGCTTTGGTCGATGCAACGCTGATTTCCGGACCGGCGTGCAGATAAACTCCGCGCCCCGATTCCCGCGCAATGGTGGAACCCACCACGTTGCAGAGCGATGAAATCCACGCACCCTTGGCAACAGCCTCCCGCACCGCTGCCAGCGTATCGGCCGTTTCGCCCGATTGGCTGATCGGAATCACCAGCGTATTCGGCTCGATGATCGGGTTGCGGTAACGGAACTCCGCCGCCTGCTCCACCGAGGTGAAGATTCCGGCGATGTCTTCAAAATAGTACTCCGCAACCATCCCCGCATGCAGGCTGCTGCCGCACGCCGCAATGACAATTCGGGAAATCTGCGCAAGCTCGCGCGGCGAGAATCCAAGTCCATTCAAAACCGCGGTCGCCATCTCGTGATCGATCCGGCCGCGAATCGCGTTCTCAACCGTTTCCGGCTGCTCAAAGATCTCTTTCAGCATAAAGTGCGGATAATTTCCCTTCTCCGCCGCCGACGCATCCCAATCGATCCGGGCAATTTCGCGCTCGATCGGCACATTGGACACATCGCGCAAATCGACTTCATCAGCGGTAATCGCCGCAATGTCGCCGTCGTTCAGATAAATCACCTGCCGCGTGTGCGCCAACAGCGCCGAAACGTCGCTGGCAATCAGGTTTTCACCATTGCCCACGCCGATCACCAACGGGCTGCCTTTACGCGCCACAACAATCATTCCCGGATGATGCACCGAAACCACCGCCAGCGCATAAGTTCCGGTCAATTGCCGCAACGTCGCCGCTGTCGCCGCCAAAAGATCGCCCTCATAAGCGTCGGAAATCAGGTGGACGACCACTTCGGAATCAGTCTGCGAACGGAAAAGATATCCCTTCTTCTCCAAATGGCGGCGAAGATCCTGGTGATTTTCGATGATTCCGTTGTGCACCACGGCAAATTCGTAATCCGCATCGCAATGCGGGTGCGCGTTGACTGTGGAAGGAACCCCATGCGTCGCCCAGCGCGTATGGGCAATGCCGCAATCCGCCGGAGTTTCGGCAAACGGCGCATAAGCCGCCTCCAGATTCGCGACTTTGCCGACTTCCTTCACTTCGCAGAGCGTGCCGTCGCCAACCAGCGCCATACCGGCGGAATCATATCCGCGATATTCAAGACGCTTCAATCCATCAAGCAAAATCGGCGCAACAATGCGCCGGCCAGTATAACCAATAATTCCACACATTATAAGGAAACTCCTATTCCATTTCCAAAGAAAAATGAGTGCTGATATATTCGGCCGCCTCCTCAAGCGAACCAAGAATCTTCGTACAATAACGAACCATCCAGGGACTGCAATCCTGGTATTCATAGGGAGAGAACGCAACGACGAACTTGCCAAGCACATGCGATGCGTAAAACACCTCCATGCTCGTACCGATGCTCGGACGGTTGTAATTCACCAGAACAATGTCCGCATTGCGAACATCAAGCAGGTCGAATTCCACAATTTCATTGGCGCTGTCCACCTCGCGGTCGACAAATTTTCGCCGCATCGGATCCAGCAAGCGGTAATCCCCCCCGAGAATCCCTTTGGCCGCGTCGCGCCATTCCCGGGCGACACCCTCGTGCTCATCCATAATCGGGCCGGAGAGGTAGATCGATTTGCGTTTGTTCCCCATAATCCCCTGATTCATTTAAATATTTGCAACCTCCGGAACCCGCAGGTTAATCAACGCCTCGGCAATCGCCAGCGAATCCGTCGCGTTGGAACAGTTCAGCGCAGCCTGCGCCGTCTGCTCCATCTCGTACATCGACATGCTGCGAATCACACGGCGCACCACCGCGATGGCGGGCGGAACCATGCTCAATTCGTGCACACCCAGCCCGACCAGCAACGGAACCATGTAGGCATCCGCCGCCGCCAGCCCACAGACGCTGACCCAGATATTGTGCTGCTTCGCCGCTTCAACCGTGCGCTGGACAAGCCCCAGAATCGCCGGATGCGCCGGCCGATACAGATAAGCCACCCGCTCGTTTCCACGATCGATCGCCATCGTATACTGCACCAGATCGTTAGTTCCAATGCTGAAAAAGTCCACCAGCGGCGCAAAACGATCGGCCATCAGCGCCGCGACCGGAGTTTCAATCATGATGCCGAGCGGAAGATTCGACGCAAACTCCCGCCCCTCGCTCTCCAACTGCTGCTGAAGCTGGCTGATCAGCGAACGCACCTCAATCACTTCGCGGACACTGCTGACCATCGGCAACATCACCCGAAGCGACCCGAACACCCCGGCGCGCAACAATGCCCGGAACTGCGTTTCAAGAATATCACGCCGCTCATGCAGACAAAGACGAATTCCGCGCAGCCCCAGAAATGGATTCTGCTCGTTCGCCCGGTAAATATTCGCACTGATTTTATCCCCGCCTACATCGAGCGTCCGCACAATCACCGGCGCGTTGTCGCAGGCGAGCAGAAGTTGCTTATAAACTTCAAACTGCTCTTCTTCATCCGGCAGTGACGGCCGGTTCATAAACAGATATTCGGTACGGAACAGGCCAACGCCGTTCGCACCGCTACGCTTCACTTCCTCCATCAAATCCGGAGAATCGAGATTGGCGGCGAGCTGAACGAGAAATCCATCGGTGGTTTCCGGGTGAAGCTCGCTCTCGCTTTCGAGTTGACTGCGGAGCTGCCCGGCCTCGGCCTTCTTAAGCCGATACGCCTCTTCCGTGCGCGCATCCGGATTGATCAGCAGCTTGCCGCTGTAGCCGTCGATGATGAGCTTGTCGTCGGCGGTGAGTCGCTCCGGAATCTCCGGTGGAACCCCGACGAGGGCGGGTAACCGCATCGAGCGGGCCAGAATCGCCGTATGGCTGGTGATGCTGCCGGTTTCCACCACGAATCCGAGAACCTTCGACACATCAAGCCGGGCGGTTTCGGAAGGCGCAAGACTTTGCGCCACAATAATTCTGCGATCATCAAGATCCAGTTCATCGTTCGGCGCATGGATGCTGCTCAGATTGGAGAAGATTCGCAGCGCAACGTCACGGATATCGGCAGCTCGTTCCCGCAGATACTCGTCCGCCATGCCGGAAAAAACCGACACGAAATGTTCCGCGGCAAGATAAAGCGCATATTCGGCGCAATAAAGTTTTTCCCGGATATTTTTTTCGACTTCGGCTTGCAACGCTTTGTCGTCAACCAACATAATGTGCGCGTCGAAAATTTCAGCGTCCGCCGCCTGGAGCTTCTGACGAACCTCCTGCTGCAATTCCATCAACTGGCTGCGGGTATGGGTTAATGCGGTTCCATAGCGGGTGATTTCACAGGTGATTTCATCTTCTGAAATCCGACGCGGCTCGGGTTCGCCATAGCGGACAGCGCCTTCCACACGCATCGTGCGGCCGATCGCAATCCCCGGTGAAACGGCAATTGCCTGAATCGTCTGTGTCGGAAGCGCCATAGCCTCAGAACTCCTACTCTTCTTCTCCGAATTTCGACTCAAAAAAGTCTACCACGGCGTGAAACGCCTCTGCCGCCTGCGGCCCGGTGGCCCGCAACAGTAACTTCGTCCCTTTTCCGGCGGCCAGCATCAACAGGGAAAGAACGCTGCGACAGTCGGCTTCTTCATAATCGTCGCCGCCGCGTTCGACTTTCTCCACAATCATCGACGCATCAAATGCGGAAGCGATGCGAACCAATTGCGCCGCCGGGCGGGCATGAAGCCCCATGGCATTGCTCACCATGAGTTCCTTTTCAAAAACCTCGTCCGCAGTCATGGGTTCCTCCGTTTCCGTCACTCTCACTTATGAAATAATAATATACACCGTTTTGCCGCAGAAAGCAACTGCCGGCTGCTTGTAAAACCAAGATTTCAACGCTATATTCAACGTTTAAACCTCAGAATATCATCATCATTATCGATCATAAGGAAGAGTATAACCATGAAGAATGACTGGCGTATTGAAACACAGGCGGTCCAAGCCGGCTATCAGCCGAAAAACGGCGAGCCGCGTACCTTGCCGCTCTACCAGAGTACCACCTATAAATATGACGACGCTCAAAGCGTCGCTGACCTTTTCGACCTGAAAACAGAAGGGTTCTTCTACACCCGGCTGGCGAATCCGACCGTTGACGCGTTGGAGAAAAAGATGAGCGTCCTCGAAGGTGGCGTCGCTGCGGTCGCCGTGAGCGCCGGACAAACCGCGTCGATGCTGGCGATCATGAACATCGCCCGCGCGGGAGATCATATCGTCGCCGTGGCGAGCCTTTACGGCGGAACAGTTTCGCTATTCACCAACACCTTCTCCAAGCTCGGAATCGAATTCACCTTCGTTCAACCGGATGCCGAATCCGACACGGTGCGCCAGGCGATCCGCCCGAACACCAAAGCAGTTTTCGCAGAAACACTGGCGAATCCGGCGCTGATCATGCTCGACATCGAGCGTTTCGCCGAACTCGCACACGAAGCGGGGCTGCCGCTGATCGTCGACAATACGTTCCCGACGCCGTTCCTTTGCCGCCCGTTCGATTTCGGTGCGGATATCGTGACCCATTCAACCAGCAAATACACCGATGGACACGCGATGGCCATCGGAGGAATCGTGATCGAAAAAGGGGACTTCAACTGGGCGAACGGCAAGTTCCCGGACTTCACCGAGCCGGACCCGGCTTATCACGGGCTGGTCTATATGGAGAATTTCAAGGCGGCTCCGTTCTCGGTCAAACTCCGCGTCCAATTCATCCGCGACATGGGGGTTCCGATGGCGCCGTTCAACGCGCTCCTGGCCAATATGGGGCTGGAGACGCTCCACATCCGCATGGAACGCCACTGCGAAAACGCACAAGCGATGGCGGAATTCCTCGAAAACCATCCGAAGGTCAGCTGGGTCAACTACCCCGGCCTTAAATCGAACGATCAATACGCGATGGCGAAGAAATACATGCCCAAGGGCTGCTCCGGCGTACTCTGCTTCGGCGTCAAAGGCGGCAAGGCGGCAGGCGAGCGGGTGATGAACGCGCTCAAGCTCGCGGCGATCGTGGTTCATGTGGCGGACGTGCGCACCAGCGTACTGCACCCGGCCAGCATGACCCATCGCCAGCTCAGCGACGCAGAACTCAAGGCGGCGGGTGTTTCTCCGGATATGATCCGCCTCTCTGTCGGCATTGAAAATATCGAAGACATCAAAGCGGACTTCGACCAGGCGCTCGCACTGGCCTGATTTCAACGCTCAAAGTAAACGACGGCGGAACGGGAGAAATCCGGCAGTTCCGCCTCGTTCTTTACCACCGTGCCATCCACAAAGCGATCCTCCCACGGAAGATAACAGCGAATGCGTCGCGCGTCTTCCGCCGGAATGGTAAGACCAGAGAGCTTCTGCGCCGGGCGATGTGCAGACAACTCTGAAACCCAGTCCGATTTCTTGTCGCGACACCATGCGACGCTCTTCGTCTTCCCACGAAGCCCATAGACACGCAATTCCGGCGTTTCGGTGTAGTAAGGAACAAATCCCTCGGCGGCAGGATCGATCCCCTCCACCGCGCGGGCGAACCGGGCAAAATGCCAGTAGAGATCGTGCTTCTCCAGATAAATGTAATCCCAATGCCACGGCTGGCCGCTCCCGGCGCTCCCGGCGAAGAAAGGGGCAAACAACATATCGTGCAGAAGAGTGCCTTTGGAATCATTTTCATAAAGAAGCGAAAACGAAGCATGATGCGCCTCCACCGCTCCGGCTTCGGCCAGAATCGCCGGACGATCTGCTCGACGGTCGCGCAACTCCCGAATCACATCAGCGCAAAGACGATCCATTGAACCACGACAAATGTCAAGCTGTGCGCCTGGGTCAAGGTATCGATGCGCCTGCATGAAATCATTGTCCCCAAGCGCCGCCATGCTGTCGTATATCCGATAAGCGCCGGGGTCGGAGAAGCTGCCCAGATTGGTCAGCACCAGCTGATTCGGGAACAACCTACGCAATTCGCGGAGCATAAACGAACTCCACTCATTTATCACATCATTGCCAAGCACGCAGTTGAGTTCATTCCAAAGCTCCCACGCGACGACTGCGGGGGAATTGCCAAGCCCGGCTTCCGCCAGATAACGCGCCTTACCCAGATAAGCCTGTCGCCCGGCGTCGCTTTGAAAGTATTCACTGATGTCATCGCAAACGCCGCCATTGTCGCGTGCATAAAGAGGGGCATTGAAGCAAACCGCACCGGGAAACAGCTCCGTATCACCGCCAGCAGGGAGAATCCGGCGGAAGTGTTCCATCGTAAACTTGATCCGAAGCCCCAACTCCTCCGCCAGTTGCACAACAAAACGGATATGTCCGAGATTTTGTTCGCTGAAAAAACCGAATTGCTCCGGCATAACGTTAAAAAAAGGAACGCCGAGCCAGATACGGATAAAATTACCGCCATTCTCTGCAAAACGCGTCATCCAGAAACGATATTTCTCCAGAATCTCCGCCTCGGATGAACGCTCCTCGTTCCGGTAAAAACAGAGATTCAATCCGACCGGCACAAACGTCCGGCCTTCACCATCCTCAAAATAGCGCGAATCATGGCGATGAATGCGAAGCGACGGCGACATAAAATTTCCTCCCGGCTGAATTTCATTTCCCAATAATAGAATCCGCCCCACGCGAAATGCAATGGCCAAACCGGAGAATCCATGAAATTTAATGCAACATAACCGCCTCGATCTTTCCGTTTGCAGAGGCGAAATCTTCGTTTTTTATTTTGTACAAGATTGCATCCTCTGTACAACAACAATATACTTAAGTATAGAGCAGCACGCAATCGGCGGCTGACAAGCGCCGCATTCGAGGGGAAAACAGAACATGCCGAGAGACATAGAACCTTCCATCGATTCTCTTTATCTGGAGATGCGCAGGCAAATCGAGATGCTTCCGCATGGGCGGCAACTGCCTTCTTATCGCGCATTGCTGAACAGTCACCGCTGTTCCCGACAGGCGCTGACCCATGCGCTCCGGCGGCTGGCGGACGACGGCGTGATCCGCACCGAGGAACGGCGCGGCATGTTCGCCACCCCCGAGCCGCAGCAGTTGACCCGGCGCATCCTGTTTTTACGGGTCGACTGGAGTTGTGAGCATGCCGAACAGATTTCCGAAGCGATCGGACGAGAATTCGCCCGGCGGCGGAACTATCACTACACCGAGTTGCGCTATCCACCGGAAAAAGCGGAAGCGTTTCTGGAAGAGTTGGAGGAAACCGCCGCCGACATACTGATCCTCTGGCTGGAGGGCGGCGCGCCGGAACAGATTTTGAGGCTATTCTCCCGTAAAATCAACCTGATCTTTTTCGACTGCGGCATCCTGTTACCCGACAGCAACATTCTCGACCTGCAGGAGGAGCAGATCGGCATGTTGGCCGCCAAGCACCTGATCGACTGCGGACACCGGGAAATCGCGCTGCTCGTGACCGAACCCAAAGGGCTGACCTGCCGCAAGCGGATGAACGGATTCCTCGATTACCTTCAAGTGAACGACCGAAAACCGCATATCATCGATTGCGACGTCCGGCACGGCAACTCCTCGTTCGGTACGGCGTATGATTTTTTTCGCTATTATCTGGAAAGAAACCGGGTCGACTTCACTGCCGGATTCGCGATGAGCGACGATTCGGCGCTTGGAATCATCAAGGCGTTACAGGAATCCGGCTTCCGGGTTCCCGAAGACATCAGCATCGTCGGCGGCAACGGCGTCACAGTCGGAGAGCGCAGCGACCCGCCGCTGACCACGATTATCTTTGACCCGGCGGAAGCGGCTCGGACGCTCGCCGCCGGAGTGGACGAGCTTTTCGTCGGCGGTTCTTTCGGAATCCGCCGCATCCCTCCCCGCTTGATCTGTCGGGGAACCGTGCGCAACTTATTGAACTCAACCAAGGGAGTGTGATATGAAAAAGAGAGAGTCCCGTTTCACTTTGATTGAATTGTTAGTCGTGATTGCCATCATCGCGATCCTCGCCGCCATGCTGCTTCCGGCGCTCAACCAGGCACGGGAACGAGCCAGAAGCACCAAGTGCCTCTCTAACGTCAAGCAGTGTCTGACCGCACAATTTTTCTACGCGGACGATAACGCACAGCAGATGATTTTCTTCGCCGACACCAATATCTGGCCGGAAGTGCTTCGCATCAACAACTATCTGAATTCAGACGACGTGGTGGTCTGCCCATCGCTTCCGGTTCGCGAATTTTCTTATTCAAGGTGGTACTGTTACGGGGCGTTGCGATTGGATATCGATGCCTCCACCTACAATTCGATGAAAGGAACGCTCGGTGACTTTTTTCAAAAACTCGCCGCGCCGGAAACCATCACCTACCTTCCCGGACGCATGAAGGCGCCTTCAGACACCATCTGGTTGATAGACACCCGGTTCAAAGACGGGAGAATGACCAGCCACTTCAGTCCATGGCAAACCTTCACCACTGCCGGGGTGCAAACCTGTCAGACCTTGACCCACGGCAACCGGGCGCCCTCCGGATTTTTCGACGGTCACGCTGCGACCATGAGCCGCGGAGAACTGGCGGATTCCGCGCTAAAGTTCAGCATCTTATTTGACGGTAACTATCAACCCATCAACCTTTAAACGGAATATTCGACGATGAGAAAACGCATTTTTACGCTGATCGGCCTCTTGATTTTCACGGTCGTTCACGCCGCGCCGACGGGGGCTTTCGAGTCCCTCAAAGACTGGAATCTGGCCAAAGCGGAGCAGCGCCAGCAAACGCTGTCACAACAACCCCTGCCGGGAAGTTCCGAGCAGGCGATCAAGATCACTTGGGACGCCACGGTGTTCCAGTATGCCGAACTGCATTTGACTTCACCCCGGCTTCTTCCGCCTGAATTTCAAAAAGGAACAATCGCGCTTCAGCTCTGGCTCCCGGCTCGGGCGCCGATTCGCAGCATCAGCCTTCGTCTGGTCGACGCCAAAGGCGAAACGTTCCAGTTTCAGAGCCGCTATCTGCCGCAATCGGAGGACAAACTTCATTTGCTGGAGTATTCGGTCGATCTGGCGCAGCGTTACAGCGCGTCGTGGGGCGGAAATAACGACAAGATTCTGGATCAGCCGGTTCGCCTCCTCGGATTCTCTATCGACTTCGAGCGGGAATCGGATGTGGGAGAAGCGTACTTCGCCGGGCTGGATATCCGTTCCAGAAAAAAATCCATCGCCGACAACATCCGCCTGGAGGTGGAAACCGGTAACCCGATTCCCGTCCTGCGTCCCGGTGAGGAAGAAAAGCTGAAATTGGTTCTCCGCAATACCGGAAACGAACCCTTTGCCGGAGAAGCAGTCGCGGAATTTGAAGATTTTTCCGGCAAAATTCTTACCGAAACGCTCCCGAAGCTCAACCTTGCCGCAGGAGAATCCCTCTCCATGCCGGTCAAAACCGCGTTCCCGTCATTCGGTCACTGGAGCGTCCGCGTCCGGTTGAGCGCCGATGAGCAGGAGCCGACAACGTTGAACCGCTCGTTCGCCTATTTCGTCCCGGCCGGGCCGACGCCGGGACGTGCGGTAGGATTCCTCTGGGGAATTTCCTCCCATCCGCAGCTGCATCCGGCCGAGGCACAGAAGCGCGAGGCTTTGGCCGCCGCTCTGGTAGGAGCCAAAGTGGTGCGCGAAGACGTGTTCTGGCGTTGGGTGCAACCGGCGCGCGATCAATGGAGTTTCCGTTCATTCGATCAGGTGGTCGACATTTTCGCCGAACAAGGAATTGAGATTCAGGCGATTCTCTGCTATTGCGCGCCCTGGGCCGCCGCCGATCAGAATTCCCCCCGTCGCGACATCGCGGAACCGGAGGCGGAAGCATGGAAAACATTCTGCGCCGAAATGGCCAAGCGCTACCGTGGAAAAATCCGCTACTGGGAAGTCTGGAATGAACCGGACGTCTCCCCGTTTTCTCAGATCAACTCCACCTCCTATGCACAGATGATGCACAACGCCTATCAGGTGATCAAAAAGGTCAATCCGGATGCCGTAGTGCTGACCGGCGGCTTCGCCACCCTTGCCAACCACCCGATGCTGCTGGAGCCGAACTATCAGGAACAGTCCCTCCGTAAAGGCAAAGGCGCGTTTGACATTCACGCCTACCACGAACACGGCCCGTTCTACCCGCATTTCGCACGAATGGTGGATGAGCGGTTCCTGCCGATGCGGGAGCGCGCAGGCGTAACCGAACCATGGTGGGCCAACGAAACCGCCCTGACCTCCGCCGGCGGCAACGAGCGCCCGCAAGCAATGGCGCTGTATAAAAAACTGCTTTTTTCCTGGGCTCGCGGAGCCATCGGGTACAACTGGTATGATCTTCGCAACGACGGTGACGACCCCAATCACGGCGAACACAATTACGGGATGATGACGCGCGACTTCTACCCCAAACCGGTCTATGCGGCTTACAATGCGCTGACAACGCTGTTCAATGGCAAAGAATTTGTGCGTCAGCTCGAAGCCGGGCCGCTGGACTGGCTCCTGCTGTTCCGCGACCGGAATGAGATGGTGCTCGCCGCGTGGAACGAAACCGAAACCCTTCTGCCGCTCATTCTCCGAACCGATGCCAAAGAGGCGGAAACCGTCGACCTGATGGGCAACCGGACGCCGGTGACCATTCACGACGGACGGATTCTCTTGGAAGTCGGAACCACTCCGGTATCGCTTCGCCTCATGGGGGCGACCAAAACGGAACTTGCCGGAAAGTTGATCCAGCCGGAAAATGCCGACATCGCCGTTCCCGGTCAAACCTGCCGCTTTGCGCTTCGCCTGACCAATCCGCTGGCGGAAGCGGCGGAGTTCCAATTGAACTTTCACGCGCCTGTTGGAATGACTCCGCAGAAAAGCGTGAAAACCGTCGTCATCCCGGCAGGTGAAAGCCGCGTATTGTCGCAGGAGTTGCGTGTGGATGAAAGCTATCGTCCCATCTTCGGCACCGCAACCTACATCACGGTCGATTATCGGATCACCGATCGATATCAGGGAAAAGTCGCCATGCCGCTCCGAGTCGCGCAAGTCGTGCCGTTTGCCGGCGCACCGAACCGCAACGCAGACTTCTTTCTGAACCGCCGTCATCAGGTATACGAGCTCAATTCAACCGACCCGACCAAGGCGCATCAGCTCTGGAAAGGGCCGCGCGATCTCTCCGGCCAAGTCTGGCTCAGCACGGACGGGAAGAGCCTGAACTTACGCTTGTCGGTCTCCGATGACGTCCATCATCAACCGCAGCAGAAAGCCGATGTATGGATGGGCGATAACGTTCAGCTCGGAATCGAACTGCCGGGGCAGAACGGAAACTGGGAGCTTGGCCTGACCCATCTCGCAAACGGCGCGCCGGAAGTCTGGTGCTGGGCCGCGCCGGATGGCTGGGACAGAAGTAAAAGCGCGGCGCAGATCCGCCTGCAAACGTCACGGAAGGACACGGAAACCGTTTACGAAGCCGTGATTCCGTTCCCGGCGATCGGACTCGCCCCGGAAATGTTGAAGGACGGGTTCCGCTTCAACTTGCTCATCAACGACAACGACGGCGAAGGGCGTAAGGGATGGATCAGCATCTCTCCGGGGATCGGGGAAGAGAAGGACACTCGAAAATTCCCCTTTGTCATCTTCCGCTGAGTTTCGCAAGGCGCCTTCCGATTCGGAAGGCACCTTTTTCTTTTTCGGCGAATATCGTTCAATTTCAGGGCAAAATGTCAATCGTGTCTATTGACTTCCGGCCGTTTCCTTTTATATTAATCTATTCAGTAAATAAAAGGAGTTTTTAACGATATGAGTCACAAACACAAGAATGAAGAACAGCATCCCAGCGAATGGGACAAGCTGCCGGAAGAAGAAAACACCGCAAAAACGCAAGCCGAACCGGCGAACGCAGCGGAAGAAAATGAAATCGACAAGCTCAAAGCCGAGTTGGCCGACGCGCAGAACAAACTGGTCTACCTTCAGGCGGATTATCAGAATTACCGCAAACGGGTCGCCAAAGATGTTTCCGACGCGCGGATTTACGGCGCGGCGAATGCGCTGGAGCCATTCATCACCGTCTACGATTACCTGTTAATGGCGCGTCAGGCGGCGGAGACCTCGGACAAGATCGATCAGATCCGCCAGGGGCTGTCCATGATTATCGATCAATACATGAAGGCGTTTGAAGAGTCGGGCGTGAGCCGCGTGGAAACCGTCGGCAAGCCGTTTGACCCGACCCTCCACGAGGCGGTCGCCCACGAAACCTCGGCGGACAGCCCGGAAGGAACCGTCCTCAAAGAGTGGACCGGTGGTTACCGTTTCGGCGAGCGACTGCTCCGTCCGGCCAAAGTCGTCGTTTCCTCCGGCCCGGCCAAAGAAGAAACCGAAGCGAAGGAGGCATAAGCAGCTATGGCTCAAGATTTTTACCAAACTCTTGGCGTAGAGCGCAATGCCTCGGCGGACGACCTCAAAAAGGCCTACCGCAAACTCGCCATTCAGTATCATCCGGATAAAAATCCGGGCGACAAGGCGGCGGAGGAAAAGTTCAAAGAGGTTTCACTCGCGTATGAAACACTGAACGATCCCGAAAAACGTCGTCAATACGACCAGTTCGGCCATGACGCCTATACCAATAGCCAGAAAGGCGGCGGTCCGGGACCGGACTTCAACGCACAGGATATTTTCAGCCAGTTCTTCGGCGGTGGCGGCGGCGGCGGCGGGTTCTCTTTCGAGGATCTGTTCGGCGGCGGCGGCGGACGACGACGGGACCCGAACGGCCCGGCACGTGGCAACGATTTACGCTACGATCTCGAGATCGATTTTGAGGACGCTGTTTACGGGGCGGAAAAGCGAATCACGATCCCGCGCCTGACCGAATGCTCCGACTGCTCCGGCAGCGGTTGCCAGCCGGGAACCGGCCGCAAAAGCTGCCCGCAGTGCGGCGGCAGCGGCCGGATTCATGTTTCGCAAGGATTTTTCAACATTCAGCAGCCCTGCCCCAAATGCGGCGGCAGCGGACAGATTGTCGAAAAACCGTGCGCGGGCTGCCGCGGCGAAGGACGGGTTCGCAAAGAGAAGTCATTCTCGTTGCGGATTCAACCGGGCGTAGACACCGGGTCACAGATGCGTGTGGCGGGCAAAGGCGAAGACGGGCTGCGCGGCGGCCCGGCGGGTGACCTGTATGTGGTCATCCGGGTGCGTCCTAGCGCGGTGTTTGAGCGGATTGAGAATGATTTGAAGTGTGAGGTTCCGATTTCGTTCGCCACCGCAGTTGCGGGCGGAACGGTGGAAGTACCGAGTTTGACCGGAAAAACCAAGATGCGGGTTCCTGCAGGAACGCAGTCCGGCACGGTTTTGCGGCTCAAAGGCAAAGGCGTACCGTCGCTTCGCGGCGGCGCACGCGGCGACCTCCATGTCCGCGTGACGGTGGAAAGCCCGACCGGCCTCTCCGCCGAACAGCAGGAACTTCTGGAAAAATTCAACGCCTCACTGAAATCGGCGAATCTGCCGCGACATAAAGCGTTTGAAGAACGAGCCAAGAGCTACCTGAGGGAAGTTCAGCCCTGATGGAACTGAGGTAAACCATGCCGAGACGTGACCCGAAAGACCCGGTCCTCGCGACCAACAAAAAAGCCTTTCATGATTACAGCATCATCGAACGGTTCGAGGCCGGTGTGCAACTGGTCGGGACAGAGGTGAAAAGCTGCCGCGATCGCGCGATCACGATGACGGATTCCTACGTTTCGATCCGCAACGGCCAGGCGTGGTTGGAGAATCTCCATATCGCTCTCTACGGTTTCGGCAACCGTTTCAACCACGAGGCGAAACAGAGGCGCCGGCTGCTGCTGCATAAAAATGAGATCCTGAAACTCGCCCAATGGCTGGGAACCAAAGGCGGAACGCTGATTCCGCTGAAAGTGTACCTCTCCAAAGGGCTCGTCAAGATCGAGATCGCCTATTGCCAGGGCAAAACCCACGGCGACAAACGCGACACATTACGCAAGCGTCAGGACGATCTGGAAATGCGCCGCGCCATGAAGCGCTGACCCGGCTCCGATCGAATCAAAAAGCCCCTCCCTTTTTTCGTAAAAGAGAGGGGAATTTTTTGATTAAAATCGGGTTACTCCAGCGTTTTCGCCAGATTTTGGGCGACGATGCAAAGCTCGGCGGCTTTGAACGCATGCTCCTGCGTCATGGCGTGCTCGGTGCGATTCAGGCAATCAAGGATGAGTTCGCCAAAGTAAGGGAAGCCGACTTTGCCGTGAGCGTCGAAAGAGTGTTCGCCCTCCTTATCGACCCAGAACACATGATCCCCTTCCCCGTCGCGACCGACGTCGATGTACTTCCGCAATTCGATATACCCTTCCGTACCGAGGATGAAGGTTCGTCCGTCGCCCCAGGTGCGCAGGCCGTCCGGCGTGAACCAGTCGACGCGGAAATAGCAGCTCGTGCCGTTATTCCCGGTCAACGTCGCATCGCCAAAATCATCCAATTCGGGGAACTCCGGATGATTGTAATTGGCGATCCGACTGGCGGTCACCGTCGCGTCCGTCGCGCCGGTGAAGAAGAGGAACTGTTCGATCTGATGACTGCCGATATCACAGAGAATTCCGCCATAGCGGGCACGCTCGAAAAACCATGCCGGACGCGAGGGTGCATTCAATCGGTGCGGCCCCATTCCAAGTACCTGAATCACACGGCCGATCACGCCGCGCTTGACCAGTTCCCCGGCAAATACTGCGCTCTCGTTCTGAAGGCGCTCGCTGTAGCAGACCATGAACTTGCGTCCGGTTTCTTTCACCGCCGCCTTGGCCGCGTCGAGTTGCTCGAGCGAAATCATCGGCGCCTTGTCAGTGAAGTAATCCTTCCCGGCACGCATGGCGCGAATACCGAGAGCGGCACGGTCGGAAGGAACGCAGGCTCCCGCGATCAGCTTGACTTCAGGATCGTTGAAAATCTGCTCCTCCGAGACGGCGACCGCCGCTTCAGGAAACGCCTTCCGGTAGGCTTCGATTTTCGCCGGATCGGGATCGTACACCCATTTCACCGCCGCGCCCGCGTCACGCAATCCGCTGCTCATGCCGTAAATGTGGCCATGATCGAGGCCGATTGCGGCGAACACGAACTCACCGGGTTTTACGACCGGCGCCGGAATTCCGGCGGGCGCATAATTCATTCCATCTCGCTTATCCATGGTAATACCTTTCGATTACTTGTTATACTCAGCGGCGGCGAGCGCGGCGGAGTGCTTCACTGAGTGAACCGGACTCTTCTCCGGCTTCCGGCGCCTCCATGTTCGGCGGAGGAACCGGCTCGATTTCCGGAAGGAGTTCCGACGACGGTTTTCGTTTTCGTTGTTTCTTTATTCTCGGCAACGGCACGGATGCGCCGGGGAAACGCGGAACACGGCGGAAAAGCGCGGAGGCGATTCCAATCCGCCTCTCCGCAACTTCGATCAACAAAAGAATCACCGCAAACAGAGCGATCCACGGCATCAGCTCCAGACGCCGCGGAAGCGAGGGCAATTCATCCCACAGGCCATCGGGGAGCAGCCGTTCATGCCCTCCGGTCGTGGCGGACAACGCAGCGATATCCGCACCGGACGCAAGCTCTTCCACCGGGCGAAACTCGGGGGAGTAGACCGGCATCACCGGAGCGAGCGTCTCGGGGCGTCTGTCGCCCCAACCGACAGTGGCGAGTGAAATGGAGTCGCTCTCCAGCGGCACATCGGCTTCGAGCCGGTCGGGGTCGGCCCAGTGAAAACTGTCCTGCCGCGTCACGGGAGGAGCACCTTCACGAGTCATCACCGAATGAATCTGCGGCGGAACCGAAAACGGATCGCGTTCCCGTGCCGGGTCAAGCAACAACTCTACATGATGCGCGCCATCCGCGAGGCTCTGGACAATAAGAAACCCGCTCCCCGGATCGCTCTCCGGCGCAACCATCCAGTTCGCCAGCGTTGACAGAAGCGTTCCGGCCATTGGATCGGAAGCGAAGCGCCCGGTGTACTCTCCGTCCGCTTCTCCGGTAAAAGCGACAACCCGCCCGAGCCCGGCGCGGCCGATGGCCGCCAAAGGCGCGGTAAATTCGTCACGGCTCACCAGCAACACTTCCGCGCCGTCTTTGCTGTAGCAAAGGTTATAGCCGCCAAATCCGGTCGAGCGCCCGAAACCGGCTTGCGAAACGGAGCGGAGCGCCGCGGTATAATCCCCCTCGACCGGCGTGTCAATAAAAGTGTTCCGCGCCATCAGAAACGTATCCTGCGCAAAGATGCGCGGCAATTCGTCGGCACGATCCGAAAAATAGACCATGCCGCCGCCGCGCCGCGCAATATCTTTTAAAAACTCCGCGTCGCAATCCTGCTCGGTCCCGAGCCCGACTACGCTGACGGTAATACCGGCACGCGAAGTACGGGCGAGCAGAGCTTGATATTCCCCCGCTTCCTCTGCATCGGCGGCGTCGGCGAAAAGAATCAGATGCCGCGTTGCGGCGCTCGACGCCATCAACGCCTTCGTGGCATGGCGAAGCGCGGTGTAAGTGAAGATTCCGCCACCCATCGATTCGATGGCGCGGATGCGCGACTCCCCGCCGACGATATCCTCCACCGGCGTCAACGGAATGACCGAATGCGCCGAACTGTCCACCGCAATTACACCAAACTCGTCGCGCGGCATCAGGAGCCGGAACACCTCCATCGTCGCAAGGTTGGCCATATCCATTTTGGTCATGCCTCCGAACGGAGCGGCCATACTGCCGGAACGATCCAGCGCAACCATGATGGAGAGGAGATTTTTGCGCAACTCCTGCCGCTGCTCCATCGACACCGGGAGCAGATCTTCGATCGGAGAACGGTAGTAACCGCCGACGGCAAATGAACTGCGCCCCCCGGTCATCATCAAGCCGAGCGCACCGGAGCGAACCATGCCCGCCAGCAAAGACATTCCATCCGGCCCAAGGCGGTTGGCGGAAACGTTTTCCAGAATCACGCCGGAGTACCCGGCCAATTTCGCTGCGGTCAATTCGCTTGGCGACGGGGTGCGCACCTCCACCGGCATCCCGGCTTCAGTCAATACCCGCGCGAGGTTGCCGGAGGGAGATTCCGTAAGCAGCAACACTGGTTTCCGGCCGGAAATCGAGATCAGTCGCCGCGCTCGATTGTTCTCCGGCCGTTCATCGGAAACCGGATCGGCACCGATCACTTCGATGCTGTAATCCGCCACGCCGGGACGACTGCTCCGATCGCGCCACGAAACAAAATTGACGCCGCGCCGAAGTTCGATCTCGCGGGCAATCCAATCGCCTTCTCCGCGGCGGATGCGGCATACCGCGCGTTGCGGCTCCGGCGAAAGAATCCGGCAGTTCAGCGTATAAAACTCTCCAGCCGCCGCGGTCAGCGGGGAATCGATTCCGCCGATGGCGAGATCACGCGTCGTCGCGCGGCGCAGATAACGATAATCGACCGGGACGCCGCGCGCCGCGCTCTCCGCAACGATACGCGCAGGGCTGCCGCCCGTCCAAACCCCATCGGTAATCAGCAGAATCCGCCCGGGAGAATCCGCCGGAATATGCCGAAGCGCCAGATCCAGCGCCGATGAAAGATTCGAGCCATCCGGATCGACCCTGCTTTTGAGTTCATCAAAACCGGGGGAGCCGGGCAGTTTCTCCAACATCGCGTCCGCGCCGAAGCTGACCACCCCGAACCGGGAATCGGCGGGCATGGCGGCGGCGAGGCGGCGGATCATCGACTCGGCGTCGCGTTTCGCATGTTCCGGCATCGAGCGGCTCCGGTCAACCACGATCATCAACGTCCCTGCCCGATCCGGCCACTCAACCACCGGACCGGAGAAAGCAAAGACAAGCATGACATACAGAAACATCCGCAACACGTTCAACCGGCTCAACCGGAACGGCCGCCAGAAAAGAAACGCAGCGAGCGGAAGAATCAGAAGCCATGCAACGGGCCAAAGAAAGCTCATGCTCCACCCCGCTTCTTTGTTCCGAGTTCATACTGGTGCACCATCAAAACAATCGTCGCCAGAAAGAGCGCGATCCAACCAAGCGGGAACCGGGGGTTTTCGTCCATCCCGGTTACCCGAAGCGCATTGCCGTGATAGGTTCCGGCCGCATCCAAGTTCGATTCATCGGCGGAAAGCGAGGAGACCGCGACCTGCCACTCCGCCTCCTCCGCCACAATACGGTTGACGCCAGGCGGAAGCCCCGCCAGCAGCGCGGCGCGTTTCAATGGAATCACCGACCGCGTGGAGCCGTCGGCGCACCGCACCCGAACTTCCTTCACCCCGGAAGCTACTTTAACTTCGACCACCTCCCCGTTCCGCCGGTTGCGCTTGCCGGGGCCGGGACGCTCGGAGCGCAAAAAATCGGCGATATTCCAGAACAGTACCGGCCAGACCGGGGTACGGCTCACGTTGGAGGCCTCCGGCGCAAGATTCAGGAAGATGTCACAATATCCGTCCAGCCGCCGCCGAAAGGAGATCAACTCCGCGTCGCCGCTCCGAAGCAGAATTTCACCCGGCAGCTTTATCTCCGGGTCCGCGGCCCAGCGGACACCCTCGGTGGAGATTCCGCGCGTCAGCGGATGCCCGGCACGGACAGAGAGCGGCTCGGCAGAAACTCGCGTCCGCTCCGGGTTGCCCGGATTCCAATGCAGGCGATGAAAATTGCCGGACGGCAAATCAAAAAGTCCGCTCACCAGCTCCGGCACGGAGTTCTGTCGGTAGTCCGGATTGTCGACGAGCACCGCATTCAACTCCCGCGCCAACTCATCCGGCAAATTCTCCGCAAAGCGAATGCCGACCGGCGTATCATCTTCCGGCAGGAGCGTCAATAAATTATCGAACGACAGCGGGTCCGCGGCACTCTCCAGCACTAGATTCAACGACTGCGCGAGCAGGGAATCGGGAATGCGGAATACAAGTTTCCGTCGCTCTCCGGCAGCAAGTTGCGTATCCGCCACCGTTCCGCCGGGCAACAACTTGAGTATGATGCGCTGTTCGAGGTGCGAGGCGTTCAACACCTCCACAAGGATCGTTTCGGCATTGCGCCGCACATTGACCAACGCGACGTTCCCCATGGGCTTACCGGTTGCCAGAACCCCAACGTCCTCCGGCAATGGAAAGTCCGGTTTACGGTCGCTGACGATTAGAAACTCTGCGGTCGGCGCACGGCTCCGCGCCAGCGCCAGCGCCGCGGGCAGATCAGCGGCGGCGTCTTCCGCGTTCCATCGCTCCAAGGAAGGAACCGTACGTCCATCAGAGAGCAGACGCGACTCTCTTCCTGCCAGAACCAGCAGAATGCGGCGACCGGGGAAACGATCAAAAATCTTCTTTAACTCCACCTCGCCAACCGTGCGCGGCGATTCCCCGGCAGCAGCTTCGGCGCGCATGGAAAACGAATTATCCAGAACCACCGCCAGTGCGGGATATGACTCCATCCCCATCCGAAACGGCCCCGCGGCCGCCAGCACCAGAAACACAAGCGCCAACGCCTCCAGGTAAAACGAGAGCGGCAGGTGGCGAAACATTCGCCGCGAACCGCTTTCCGGCGAAGTCTCCGGGCGATCCCAGAGGAAGATCGCGGAGGTGCGCTTCACCGTCGAACGCCGATGGAACCAGTAGAGAGTCAGCAACAACAACAGCGTCGTCAACGCATAGAAAAACGCAGGGGAATCGAATCCGGTGATCCAGTTTCTCATTTCAACACCCCGCTATGAAACAGAGGTTGCAGGTTCCACGCCGGATAAAACTCCTCCACCGTCAACCGGATCAGCCGGACGCCGTATTCTTCGGCGGCATGATCCCACATCTCCCGGTGACGGGCGAGACGGGAACGATAACGCGCCACCAGCGCGTCGTCGGCCGCCAGTTCGCGCTCTTCGCCGCTCTCGGTATCGATCAGTGAAACATTGCCGGAAACGTTCGGCTCCAACTCATCGCGCGTCAGAAGCTGAATCACCACCACCCGCAACGCCCCGTCGGTAAGGCGGCGCAAAAAGCGTTCCGGCGCATCCGCCCACAGCAGATCGCTCACCGCGATCCGAATTCCCCGGCTGTAGAATCCGCCGTCGAACCGGTCGAGCGCATCGCCGGGGCTGGCGTCACCGTCAAAGCCGCAGCCACTCCACTCCAGCGGGAATCCCGGGCGGCGCTCTTTGCGCAACGTCTCCCCGGCATGCCAGACGGCGAGCGAAAAGCCTGCATTCATCGCCGCCTGCGCGAGCAGACCGGCCAGTCCGAGAGCGGCGGCGGCCTTCGGCTCCTCCACCGACATCGATGCGGAGTCATCCAATAGAATATCGCAACGCGGATCGACCTCCTCGCTGTAAAGTTTCACCATCAACTGCCCGCTGCGGGCATAAACGCCCCAGTCGAGCCGCCGCAGGTCATCCCCGGCCTGATACTCACGGTATTCGGAAAATTCCAGCGCATTGCCGGTTCGCCTGCCGATCCGCCGGCCATCCAGCCCGGCGGTCAGGCGCGGCGTGGCCAGCTCCACCTCCCCGGCACGGGAGAGAGCCGACTCCAAAGCTGCGCGATAAACCGGATTTTTCACGCGGCACGCCCCCTGAGAAAGATCTTCCAATCCCGCCCAATGCGGAACAAAAACGGAAAAAACAGAATTCCGGCGGTAATCCACCCCACAAAGGCGCTTTCCCGGAACAGCATCTCTCCATGGCGACCACTGGAAATCACAATCAGCGCCACCGTGATCCCGGTCACGATCAGTCCGATGGCAATCACCAGGTGATACAGCATCGCCACCTTACTCCGCGGCATGCGGGATGCGAGCCGGCGGTTCAACAGAAAGCTGATTTCAGCCCAAACCAATCCCCATGAAAACACAAATCCCCAAAACTCCACATCGTGAAACAGCATCAACAGCTGCCAACCGCAGATCGCCATGAACCAGCTCCAGAGCCATCCACCGGCCGAATTGCCGTAAAGCAGAAACGCTGCCAGGCGACCAATGCTCGCCTTGGGCAGCATCTCCAGCTGCCGCGCCGGAGTGCTGAAAAGCGCGCGCCCCATCGAAGCATAGGCTCCGAACGTGCCGACCAACACCAGAATCGGAAACGTAAGCCCATAATGCAACAATCCCCAGCCCAACAACAGAAGAAGCGCCTGTCCGATCCGCGGCAGAACTTCGCTGACTTCGTTTTGAAACCGCAGCGATTCCCGGTAATTCACCATCTGCCATGCGGCCAGAATTCCGAGAAGCACCACCGCCATCCCCACCGTAACCTGTTCGAGCCACGCGAACCAGCCGCCGAGAATCACCACCGATGCGATCATATCCAGACGCAGCCAACGCTGAAAATCAGGCTGGAACACAAACAATGTGAGAAAACACGCGATCAGCGTATAAAAAAACATCATATGGATTTGGAGCGGAAAATAAATCACCGCAAGAACCCAGATCGGCAGGCAGGCGACCAACAACCCGCCAAACGTCAACAGAAACGAGTAAATCAATCCGCGGAATACCGTCCCTTCCTCCACCGGAGAAAACTCGACAAAATGAAGCAATCCCGGCTGTTTCCCTGTCTTCGTCACAATATGGTGCGCGAACCCGATCGCCATAAAAAACGTCGTCCCGATTCCGCAGAACACCAACATATAGGGAACGGCCCACGGCCAGCTCGGACTATAATTTTTCGTGGTAAACAGATATTGAATGATCAGAAACTGAATGATGCCGAAAGCGACCAGCCCCAGAAGCACAATTTTGCTATGGCGCAACTGCCGCAGATACTTCACCGTCCAGAAGTTCCAATGATCGCTGAAAGAACGATCGCTCATGCTTTTCCTCCTCTCTCTCTCCGAAACGTCACCAATGCGGCGCCCGATAAAATCGCCAGCACCGGCCCGACAAAGATCAGCATCCCCGGATCGTCAAGCCCGGATACGCAAAACGGTGTCGTAATCAGATAAAATGACGCATTGCTCCGGTCGAACACAGAGAGCAACCCGCCGGCCATCAACGGAAAAATCAGTAAAACCGCGATCACAACTCCCCACCACCCCGCGCCGGGCAGACTATTGCGCCGCGTGGACAGCAACAGAGCCAGGTTCGTATAAAAAAGGAAATAACAGCCGCCAGCAACCCAGAGAAAAAGGTCATGCCCGACCCTTTCATCGATACCGTATAAAACCAGGCTCGTCAGCGACGCGAAAAACAAGATCATATATGAGAGCGAAACCCCACCCGGAGCACCGCTTGAAATCAAGAAATGCCCAAACCGCCCCAATGGATTTTTCGGACGTTTCCGCAGTACCCGCGCCCCCGGTTCCAGTCGTTCAAACGAAGCGATGATCGAGCACATTCCCCCCGTCAGCGCCCCGACGATCCCAAGCGCAATCAAAATCGACTCCACATAATCGGTGGAATCGGCAAGCATCATTCCGCCAAGCCCGATGAAGGGAGCCAGAGCGATCACGCCAAGCAGCGACAGTCGCACCGGCAGCATCCGATTGGAATAGCGCGAATTGATCGCCGCCACACTCAAGGCATAAAGCAGCTCAAGCACGATGCCGAAAATCCCCCACCACAATAACAGAATGCCGACCGGGGAATCGATATTGGAAAATTCACTGGACATAATTACCATAAAAACAACGATAAAAAGCCCACTCAGGAACGAAATAATCAGAAAAATCGGCAGCAGCCAACGTTTCCCGGCGGCTCCGATCAGAATGCCCAATTGCGACGCGCACCAGACCGGCGGCAGAAGCATCGCAGTAAGTATCAGCATCCGCCACATTTCAATACCGCGCAAAAAATATGCAATCACCATAAACGGCAGGCAAAGGGCGGCAATAAACACCGTCATGACAATCGATCCGGCGAGTTTGCCCCAGATGATCCGGTTCGACGAAAGCGTCGTCAGAAACGAGAAATCCAGATCCCGGTTCCGCCGCTCCGTGGAAAACCGCATCATCACACCGAGTGACGCGATCAGATAAGTGGCCAGCCCCATTCCAACCAGAATGAAAGAAAACATCGCCAAACCATTGCCGGAATATTCGTTATACTCCAGCTCCGCCTCCTGATACTGCATCACCACCAGCAGCACCAACTGCCCCAGCAGCAAAGCCGCCATCACCCCCAGAATCAGGTTGTTGTGAAAACACTGGCGAACCTCTTTGACCAACACGGGGTTGATCCAGTCGCCCCATTCCCGTTTTGTCGGCGTCGCCATGATTATTGCACCTCACCGGTGGTGATTTTCATAAACAGCTCTTCCAGACCCATCGATTTGCGGGCGAAGCCCATCACCGGAAGCCCGGCGGCGAACAGCGTCGCCATCACCGGCGGAACCAACTCGTCGCCGCCTTCAAGGAACGCCTGAAGATCGCCTTCTCCCCGGATCACCACCTCTTTCACCGCCGGGTGTTCCAGCAATTTCAAGCGTGCCTCTTCCATCCTGGCGCACTGGATAGCAAGAACCACGCGAGGCGTCACCTCCACCGCTCCGGGAGCCGCGCCGGACGCCTTCGCCAGTAATTGCCCCAATGTTCCCGCCGACAGCAACCGCCCTTTTTCGATGATAACCGCGCCGTCGCAAACGTCCTGAAGCTCCGAGAGAATATGGCTGGAGAGCAAAATCGCCTTCCCCTGCCCCGATAAAATCTTAAGCAGAGAGCGCAACTCCAGCCGTGCCCGAGGGTCGAGTCCCGCCGCCGGTTCGTCCATAATCAACACACCGGGGTTGTGAATCAAAGCGCGGGCAAGGCTCACCCGCTGCTTCATCCCTTTCGACAATCCCGCCAGATATTTGTGCCGGATTCCGCCCAGATTGGTGAACTCTTCGATTTCGGAAACCGCACGGGTACGCGCCGCGCCGCGCATACCGAAACTGCGGGCGAAAAAGTCGAGATATTCCCATACTTGAACATCGCGGAACTCCGGCAGCGCATCCGGCATATAACCGACCAGTCGCCGCACCTCTTCCGGGTAGTTGACCACCGAAACACCGTCATAAAGGACATCACCGGCATCCGGGTCATCCAGCGTGGTCATGATCTTGATCGTCGTGGTTTTCCCCGCACCGTTCGGCCCGATAAAGCCGAAAACGTTCCCGGAAGAAAATTCAAATGAAATATCGTTCACCGCCTTGGTCGCGCCGAACGAACGCATGAGATTGCAAACTTTAATTTCCATCGCCGGATTCTCCTCCGAAGCTGTATTTCCCGATTACCATATGCTCAACCTCAAACTGATCCGGCTCGAAGCCGGGCGTCCAGAAAAGCGGTTGATCTGTCAACGCGACATAATGCCCCCTGATCAGGACTTTGCTCCAGACGTGCGTAAATGAACCCTCTGCTTTCCCGTTCCAGGCGGTTGAAAAATCAAGTTCCGTGCGCTTCACGTTTCGCTCCAGATTGCTCAAAGCCGGAACCAGTGCCCCCGGTTCGATCGGTTGCTCCCAGACGAACACCTTCCCATCCGGCAAGGCGACGGCCAGCGCGTTGATCCTCACTCCAAGCCCGTTGACGACCGAAACGGTATCTCCTTCGCGGTTTATCTTCAGATGTTCACGCTGCATTCCAACCCGGTCAATCGAATAATTCAACGGGATACGGGGCTGGATCAATCCCGGTGCCATCTGTTGCGACTGATCCACATTCATCACCAACCGCCCGACGCCGCGAATCCGCAATACATCATCCTGCTCGAATTGGAACCCCTTGCGCGGGGTGACCGGCGAGTATACCGAAACCAACGCCCGTGTCGCCGCCAGTTTCCTGTCCTGATCCAGCAGCGTCAATCCGCACGCCTTTGCCCGAGAAAACCACCCTTCGTGAACGGAGATAAATCCGATCACCAGCAGGCAGAAAATCAGGCAAATCACCGGAGTCGTCAACAAAATCAGCATTTCCCGCCGGTTTCTCTTCAAGATGAAATAATTGACAGGGCCGACAATCAGCACAAACGCCAGCATCACGCAGAACAGCCATTGCAGCGGAATGCTCGGAATCGGGAGCGCCAGATGAGAAAAGGCAGTCGAAATTGAGCCGATGCCGACTTGCTGACTTGCATCCCGCATCAATGTGCGGCAATACTCCAACCCGATCGGATTTTCTTTTTTATTTCCTTCGCCTCCCTCGTCTTTCCATTCGGAGGGAAGCGGGCGCACCAAAATGCGCCTCCCCCAGCCGTGGCGCGTGGCAATTCCTTTTCCGTCCGCCGGTTCCTTGCCTTCCGGCCACGGGTCCGTCTGCCCGACACAGACCACCAGCAAACCGCCCTGAAAGACCCAATTCATCAATGCGCGTTCGACGGCGGGAGGAAGCTGGTCAGTGGAGGCGATCCAGACAGAGGACACACCTGCGTAATCACGCAGGTGCGTGCCCCACTGCGCCACCGGAATATCCGCAATTTTCGTCGCCGACCGGCCATAATGCAACTGATTCTCCTGCAATGCCTGATGGGTCTGAGCCGAAACTGTACCGGAAAACAATTGCGTGGATTCATTGCTGACCCCACCTTGTATCGAATAAAATCCGGGAGACAAGGAATGCTCCCGCAGCCGGCCGTCAATCACCAGCTCCAATACAACATCCGCACCGTGCTCGTACCGCCAGGTCTGTGTTGCGGAAGGCCAGTAGAGCGTGACATTCTGCACCGTACCCGGCGCAACGAGCAGTCGGCGGGAGGTCGAGCGGTATACGCTCCCGATCATGGAAAGGCGCAAAGAAAGCTCCGCCGGTTTCACCCCATCATTCGCAATCCGGTATTCCTGAATGAAATATCCCAGGGAATTGCTCTGGGCAGCCTGTGGAACCGCTTCGACCGTGACCGCGCCGAACTGCTCCGCGCACAGAGTGACGCAGAAAAAGGCGAAACCGAGAATCGCGGCAGCCGCTCGCTTCATATGCTTACCCCCTCCCGGCTTCCAGCGACACCCCATCCGGCAACGTCAGCCCGGCGGGGTCGACTTTTTCCAGCAGGGTGTCGATCAAGTCGAAACTGGTGATTTTCTCCAACTTCGCCTGATAATTCAGAATTAACCGGTGATTCAACACTGCATGGGCAACACTCTTCACATCCTCAAACCCGACCGACGGACGACCGGCCAGCAGCGCCGCCGCACGCGCCGACTCGGCCAGCGCGATCGCGGCGCGGGGTGAGGCTCCAAACGTAACAAAGCGCTCGACTTCCGGCAACGCCTCCGGGGAACCCGGGTGCCCCGCCGTCACCAACCGCGCCATGTAATTCGCCACCGGTTCGCTGAGATGAATGCGCTCCATCGCCCGGAACAGGGAAGAAAGTTCCTCACGCGCCATCCGGAATTCCGGCTTCGGCGGCTCCCCGCGACGGCGACGGGCGATGATTTCAGTCAGCACCTCGGAGCCGACGCCGCCCACCGCGATCTTGAACAAAAAGCGGTCAAGCTGCGCTTCGGGAATCGGATACGTCCCCTCCAACTCAATCGGGTTTTGCGACGCAAGCACGAAAAACGGGTCGGGCAACGGACGCGTTTCGCCGAGCAGCGTCACCGCCTGTTCCTGCATCGCCTCAAGCATCGCCGACTGTGTTTTCGGCGATGCGCGGTTGATTTCGTCCGCCAGCAGAATATTGGTAAAAATCGCGCCGGGTTGGAACTCCATCTCCCGCCGCCCGTCCGGTAACACCTGCAAAATATTGCAGCCGAGAATGTCGCTCGGCAACAGGTCCGGCGTGAACTGAATTCGCTTGAAGTCGAGCGACAACAACGTCCCCAGCGCCTTCACCAGCGCCGTCTTGCCGACGCCGGGAAGTCCTTCCAGCAAGATATGCCCGCGGCTCAAGATTCCGATCAGCAACAACCGATGCACCTCATGATGACCCAGCAGGATACGGTCGAGCTCTTCAAGAATCCGGTTGGCGGCATCACGAACCGGAAGCATCTCTTCCGGTGAAATCAATTCAGATTTGCTCATAAGGAATTCCGTTCCCCTTTCGGATTGAAATAACGCTCCACCGCACCGCGATGGGCGGGATAAATACGATTTTCGTTTCGGTCGATACGCGCATCACCGCCACGTAAATGTCCGGCGGCAGCCGCCGCACGCTCCTCATCCGCCGAATCGGGGGCGGAGGCAAATTGCTGCACGGACATGCTTCGAGCCGGGTCCATTTCCCCAGCCAACGCCAAGTCGACTTCTTTCCCGCCGAAACCTGGCGTGTTCCCGGAGAACAACAAAGGGGCGTCTCCGCGCCCGCGACCCGGCTCCCCGCTGCCAAAACCGGGAATCATACCGATGCCGTATCCCATCATCATCGCAGCCTCCAGCTCATCCGCACCCGGTGCGTTTTGCGCGAGCCACTCCGCCAGATCCGCCGCCGCCTCTTCGGGCGAACCGCCTCGCTCCCCATCGGACCCGCCCGGCTGACTGCCCGGTTTGGCGCACTGAGCTTGAGCAAGTTTCGCTTCGATCATCCGAGCCAGCTGCTGCTCCAGCTTCCCGGAGGAGTCGCGCATCGCCTCGGCAAGGCGTTTCATGCTCTCCGGATCAAGCGACATCGCGGAAGCGGCACCCTGCTTCAACAATTCGGCAAGCTCTGGATTATCTTCGGCAAGTTTCCGTAACAACTCGCCCATCTGCGCCGCCGCTTCGGGTGTAAACTGTTCCGCGGGGAGCGCGCCGAGCGTGTCCAACGCGGAAGAAAGCATCTGCATCGTACGACTCTCTTCGCGGATACGCGAAGCAGCCTCCTCTCCGGCCAATCCGACGCGGCGCGACAAGGCCTCGTGCATTTCAAACATGCGAGCGGGGTTAGTCGCGTCGTTCTTCGCCTTTAACTCTTCCACTCCGTCGTTGAGGTCGGCGAGTTCTTTCTCCGGCATCAGAGCCTCTTCTTCCAGAATTTCAATTTTCTGTTCCAGCTCGGCGGTTTCGCGTGTGAGATCCAGCGTATGGCGCTCCGGTTTGCTGATGGCGGATTCCGGCAACAGAAAAGCACCGGCAAAAAACAACAGCCCCACCGGAAGCATCACCCAGCCGCGACCGGACGAAAATTTAATGCGCGGTTTCACCACCGGCGCAATCGAGCGTCGCCACTCCCCCGGGTCGATTTCCAACGAAGTGGTCAGCAATCCACCACAATGCGAAGCACCATCGAGCCAAATCAGCAGCCGGCGGGAATCCGGCAACTTCCGCCACGCGAAAACAATACCGGACAACATTGCCGACAACAAAGCGAACCCGGCAATTCCGGCGAAAAGATCTCCGTGAAATTCCCCGGTCAGCAAACGGTAAACCAGAATCGCACCGCCGCCGAAAAACGCGGCAACACCGGCAGCCGGCAAAAAGCCATACAGAAAGAGTACGGCGAAGAACTTCCGCCGCACATAACGCGCCATATGACCGGCCCGTGTTACCGGATCGTCTTTATCCAGCCTCAAATTTCAATTCCCTTTCTGCCGCAATTCTACGGCTTCCATGAACATAAACCCGGAAATCGACGTTTTCAAGCCACGTTTCTCGGATAAAGCGGCTTCCCGTTAAGGTTTCTTCATTTTCGCTTGCTTTTTCTTTTCTAAAATGCTATACTAATCCATTATTGAACCCTTAAATTATGGAGAATATCATGTTGAAGAAGTCAAGCTTCGTTTTCATGGCATCCGCCCTGACCTTCCTGCCGCTGGCAGCGGTAGAGATTGCCCCGATTTTTTCCGACCATATGGTAGTACAGCGAGATGCGCCGATCCGCGTCTGGGGGACCGGGCAGCCCGGCGAAAAGATCAGCATCACCTTCGGCGATGAATCCGCCGATGCGACGGTTGACGCGAACGGGAACTGGCGGAGTGAACTCGCCGCCCGCCCAGCCTCCGCCGAAGGGAAATCGCTCTCGGTCACCGGGAACAACAAACTTTTATTTCAAAATGTCCGCGTCGGCGACGTCTGGCTCTGTGCCGGGCAAAGTAACATGCAGTGGTCGCTCAAACACATCACCGGAGCCGAAGCGATCGTGAACAGAGCCGATAATCCGCAAATCAGCCTTTATCAGGTTCCATGCGTCTGGAGCCGCACGCCGGAGAAAAAACTTGCGAACGCAAAGTGGCTGCCCAGTACACCGAACACCGCCGGAAATTTCTCCGCTGTCGGCTATCTCGTCGGACAGGACATTCAGAAAGCGATCAATGTACCGATCGGCTTAATCAACATCTCATGGGGCGGCTGCCGGGTCGAATCGATGAGCGCCCGGGAGTCGTTCCAGCATTTCCCGGAACTCAAGCAGACGCAGGAAGACGTCGAACGCCAGATCGCTGACATGAACGCCAAAAAAGACGAGGAACTCCGCAAAGATAAACAGCGCCTTCCCACCGCGCTTTACAACGCGATGGTACACCCGCTGATGCCTTTCAGCGTGAAAGGGTTGCTCTGGTATCAGGGCGAAGACAATCATTACGAAGGGGCGATTTACACCGAGAAGCTCAAGGCGCTCGCCTGGAGCTGGCGCAATGGCTTTGAGAATCCGGAGATGCCGATCTACATCATCCAGCTTCCGCCGTTCCGCTACAATAAGGACAAACCGCACCGATTGCCGAATTTTCAGGTTGCGCAGCAGCGTTTCGCGGTGAACGACCCCAACTCCGGCTTTATCACCGCCACCGATTGCGGTCTAGCGGAAGACATTCACCCGCGTGATAAAGTTCCGTTGGCGCGTCGCCTTGCCAACCTCGTTCTTTACAAGAGCTACGGAATCGGTACGGAAGAGGTGTTTGCCCCTGAATTTCTCCGGGCAACGCCAAAGAACGGAACTCTGGAGGTCGAATTCCTCTACCCGAACGGCCTGAAAACCCGGGATGGGCAACCGGTTTCGGAGCTGATGCTGGCGGGCGAGGACGACGTGTTCCACCCCGCAACCGCCGTGATTGAAAATGATCGCTTGGTAGTCCGCTCCGAGCAAGTTTCGGAACCGGTGCGACTCCGTTTCGGCTGGGATCATGTCGCGAGCCCGAATCTGGTGAATCGCGCCGGAGTCCCGGCCGCGCCGTTCGACACTGCCGTTCCCGTTCGTTAATCGGGGAGAACCAACGTATGAGTGAACCACTCGCCATTCACCGGGAACGCTTTACGGTCCGCCATCGAGAGGCCGACCGTAACGGCGACCTTCGATTGGCCGGGTGGTTCGACTTTCTCCAGGAGGCGGCGGCCAATCATGCCGCCGGGCTCGGCGTCGGGATGGAGGCATTGCAGAAAAAGCAGTTGATCTGGGTACTTTCCCGGTTAAAGCTGGAAATCGACCGTTCGCCGCACATCGGAGAAACGGTTGAGGTGGAAACCTATCCAAACGGATTCCGTCGCCTGCATGCGGCGCGCCAATTCCGAATTCTCGGAGAAAGCGGCGATGAAATCGGGCGAGCCTCCAGTCGTTGGTTGATGCTGGATACGCCTCGCATGCGACCGCTCCGGTTGGACACGCTGCCGCTCCGCCTGCCGGACAATGCGGCGCGGCCGGACTACTTTGCGTTGGACGAAAAATTGCCGACACGCGGCTTGCCGCCGGAGATGCAAGTGCCCATCCGCTACACAATGGAAGACGTGAACCAACACCTGAATAACGCCGAATACGCGGGGATGGTGCAAGACTTCGCAGCGATCAAACGACCGGATCAACCGCCGTGTTTTCGGTCGGTCGAACTCCACTTTCTCTCCGCGGTAAAGATGCCGGACATGCTCTCCATCGGGGGGGAGCTTTCCGCAAACACACTCTTTGTCGAAGGCACATCCGCCGCCATGCCATGCTTCGCCGCACGCGGCGAATTGAAATAACCGACGACAGACCACAGTCAAGGCATCGCAGATGCCGTGGTCCAGCCCATCGGCTGGTCGTGATCCAACGGCGAAAGCGTTGGCGGGTTTCCAAAGGCGCGGAGCCTTTGGCTGCCGGAGGCAACCGGTCGCCCCGAAATAGCTCAACAGCAAAATTGAAAATTTTGCAGGGAGCGACCGCGGTGGAGTTGGCAGGAAGCCAACTCACCCGCTCGCGGCGAAGCCGGAGCCTCTCCTTCCCCTCTCTTCCACAATTCATTGACTGCCAGATAAACCAAGGCTCTTCCACAATTCATTGACTGCCAGATAAACCAGGGTTCTTCCACAATTTCATTGACTACGAGATAAACCAAGGCGCGAAGGCGATTCACGGGTTTCATGGTGTTGCTCGGGCGATAGAGCGGCAATGCCGTGGGCATTGTGGGGGAAATGCTTTTTCCCCCACGCCCCCTTTATCCACAATCACCGGCGAG